>NZ_KB898924.1:72185-122117 GCF_000377945.1 Thioalkalivibrio sulfidiphilus | reverse complement strand
GGTGCGGCATCGGGGTGTCCTTCTTTTGGTTACTTTTCTTGGACAAGCAAGACAAAATCGCCGGGAGCGATTTTGCGCGCAAGCCCCGAAGGGGTGAGGCGCATGGACGCGCCGAACAAAAGTAACCCGAGCCCCGTGCAACGGGGATCGGAAGCCTTTGACGTTAAATCAACCCAACCGCCCCCTACCCCCTCCCCGCCTGCACACACCGCAACACCCCATACGAATACACCCCATCCAGCGCATCAAACACCGGCCTCAACGCCGGCGCCGCCGGATCGAAATGGGTGTCAAAGGCCTCTTCCACCTGTCGAAGCTCGGCATCAGACAACCCCACCGCCTCACGCAAGGGGATCTCCCCGGCCTGCACCGAGCGGGCAAGGTGGTTGTAGACGGTGTCCACCGTCAGCCCGCGCCGGGCGGCGATGGCCTCGGCGTCGAAGCCCAGGCGGAACAGGGACAGGGTCTCCAGCACCGTGTCGCTGACACCGCTGTCATCCCCGGCCCCGGCATGCTCCAGGATCACCGACAGGAAGTCCTCGCCGTACTGGGCGAGCTTGCGCTGGCCGACGCCGGAGACCTCCGCCAGTTCGTCCAGGGTGCGGGGCTGGACCGCTACCATCTCCCTCAATGTCGCATCGTTGAAGATCACGTAGGCGGGCACGTCCTGGGCGTCGGCAAGACTGCGGCGCAGGGCGCGCAGGGCGTCGAACAGGGCCTCGCCGGGTCCGTCCACGGGGCCCGTAGACGCCCGCTTGCTGACACGCTCCTTGCGGCCCCCGCCCCGGGGCGGGCGGGCATCCTTGCGCAGCCAGACCTCCTGCTCGCCGCGCAGCACGGGGCGGCAGGCCTCGGTAAGTTTCAGGGCGCCGAATCCCTCGGCGTCCACGGTGAGCAGGCCAGCGGCCACCAGCTGGCGGAACACGGCGCGCCACTGGTGGGCATCCAGCTCCTTGCCGATGCCGTAGGTGGAGAGCTTGTCGTGGCCCAGTTGCCGGATGCGCTCGCTGCCCTTGCCCAGCAGCACGTCCAGCACGTGATTCACGCCGAAGCGCTGGCCGGTGCGGTGCACGCAGGAGAGCGCCTTCTGGGCCGCCACGGTGGCGTCCCAGGTCTCCGGCGGTTCCAGACAAGTGTCGCAGTTGCCGCAGGGCTCGGGCAGGCGCTCACCGAAGTACTCCAGCAGACGCTGGCGGCGGCAGGTGGTCAGCTCGCAGTAGCCCAGCATGGCCTCGAGCCGCGCCCGCTCGATGCGCTTGTGGGTCTCCTCCGCCTCGGAGGATTCCAGCATCTGGCGCAGCATGATCACGTCCTGCAGGCCGTAGGCCATCCAGGCATCGGCGGGCAGGCCGTCGCGGCCGGCGCGGCCGGTCTCCTGATAATAGGCCTCCAGGCTCTTGGGCAGGTCCAGGTGGGCCACGAAGCGCACGTTGGGCTTGTCGATGCCCATGCCGAAGGCGATGGTAGCCACCACGATCACCCCCTCCTCGCGCAGGAAGCGGGACTGGTGGTCCTGGCGGATCTCCTGGGCCAGACCGGCGTGATAGGGCAGCGCGGTGAGGCCCTTGCCCTCCAGCCATTGGGCCGTGTCGTCCACCTTCTTGCGCGACAGGCAGTAGACGATGCCCGCCTCGCCCTCGTGGTGGTCCTTGATGAAGCGCAACAGCTCGTTGCGGGTGCCGGCATGTTTCTGGGTCACCCGGTAGCGGATGTTGGGCCGGTCGAAGCCGCTGATGAAATGGCGCGCATCCACGAGACCCAGGCGCTCGGCGATCTCCCGGCGGGTGGGTGCGTCGGCGGTGGCGGTGAGCGCCACCCGGGGCACCTCGGGGAAACGCTCGTGCAGGGCGGAGAGCTTGAGGTACTCGGGGCGGAAGTTGTGCCCCCACTGGGACACGCAGTGGGCCTCGTCGATGGCGAACAGGGCCAGGCGGCTGCGCGTGAGCAGGTCCATCATGCGCTCGGTCATAAGCCGCTCAGGCGCCACGTAGAGCAGATCCAGCTCCCCGGCCAGCAGGGCCTGTTCTACCTCCCGGGCGGTGCGGGCGTCCAGGCTGGAGTTCAGGAACGCGGCGCGCACGCCCACCTGCCGGAGTGCGTCCACCTGGTCCTGCATCAGGGCGATCAGCGGCGAGACCACGATGCCGGTGCCTTCCCGCACCAGGGAGGGGATCTGGTAGCACAGCGACTTGCCGCCGCCGGTGGGCATGAGCACCAGGGCCTCGTTGCCCGCCACCAGGTGTTCGACGATCTCCCCCTGGGTGGGGCGGAAGTCGGGGTAGCCGAAGGTGTCCCGCAGGACCTGTCTTGCTGTATCCATGGTCGCCTCCCTGTGACCATTGAGGGTTTGGGTCATGTCTCGTCCCGGCGGTTTTCCCGGAGCATGTGCATGAACAGCTCCCCCTGCTCCCGGGCATCGTCCAACGCCACGTGGGTGTGGGGGCGCTGCTCGGAGAACCAGCGCTTGGGCAGGTAGCTCTTGCCGCTCTTGCGGTATTCAAGCCGGCGCAGGGCCATGGCGTAGGTGCGGATGTCCAGGGCGTTCTCGTGGAACGGGCGCCGGCCGGTGAAGCGCATCAGGTACCAGTACACCCACATGAAGTCCCACCCCGCCGGCCAGCCCACGAACACCGCCCGCCCGGGCAGGGCCTCGATCCAGTCCGCGTAGGCCTGCATGGCCGGCTCCGGCGCCACCAGGTCCTTGCGGCACGCGTCCCAAGCCTCGGGAAACTGCGCCCACCACTCCACCATGCGCGGATGGGCCTCGGCCCCTTCCAGGGTCTCCAGATTCACGGAGAAACTGCCCAGCTCGTTACCCTCAGGATCATAGGCCACCGATGCCAGGCTCAGCATGGAATGGGGGCCAGGGATGGGACCGTCGGCCTCGATGTCGGTGGAGACGTAGATCTCGGGATTGGTTTTGGAATCTGGCATGGTGGGTTCAGGGTATCCGAAAAGCTCGAAAAGACTTCAACGCAAAGACGCAGAGGCGCAAAGAGCGCTAAAAATATTTAAAGCAAAATAGCACTTACTATTAATAAGTTTTTGTTTTACTTATTTATTTAACTTTGCGATCTCTGCGTCTTCGCGTCTTTGCGTTGAAAGCTTTTTACGTTGAGTACCTTAACTGTCTAGCGACCATTCAACCGCCGCAGCATCTCCACCAGCGCCGAGGAATCCAGTTCACCCATGTCCTGGCCCACCAGGGCGTTGATGAACTGGGTGGCCACGGCAGAGCCGGGGGTGGCCACGCCCAGTTCGGCGGCGGTCTGCAGGGCGATGCCCATGTCCTTGCGGTGCAGCCGGGCCTTGAAGCCGGGGCGGTAGTTCCTGTCCAGCATGCGCTGGCCGTGGACCTCCAGGATGCGCGAGTAGGCGAAACCGCCCAGCAGCGCCTCCCGCACCCGGGCGGGATCGACGCCGGCGGCCTCAGCCAGGGTGAAGGCCTCGCCGATGGCCTGCAGGCTCTGGGCCACAATCATCTGGTTGCAGGTCTTGGCGATCTGGCCGGCGCCGGGGCCGCCCACGTGGGTGATGGTGCCGCCCACCACTTCCAGCAGGGGCCGCACCTTCTCCAGGGCCTCGGCCTCGCCACCCACCATCAGGGTAAGCGTGCCATCGATGGCCCCCTGTTCGCCGCCGGAGACCGGCACGTCGAGCATCTGAATGCCCTGCGCCGCCAGCTTTTCAGCCATGCGCCGGGACGCGCCGGCGGCGATGGTGCTGTGGTCCACCACGATCAGTCCCGGGCGGGCGCCGTGGATCACGCCGTTCGCGCCCAGCAGGACCACCTCCACGTCCGCGGTGTCGGAGACGTTGGTGAACACCACGTCCACCTGCCCCGCCAGCTCGGCGGGCGAGGCGGCCACCGCGGCACCGGCGGCCTTGAGCGGCTCCAGGCTCTCCGGCCGGCGCGCCCAGACGCACACCGGGTAGCCGGCCTTCAGCAGGTTCGCCGCCATGGGGCGGCCCATGATGCCCAGTCCGATGTAGCCGACCTTCATGCGCGTCTCCTGGTCTCGATCAGGCCCGATGCTCCGGCAGTGTGACATTGAGTTCCAGCACCTCGCAGTCGCCGTCGCGCTCCAGCTGGATGCTCACCGCGTCCTCGTCCACCTGCACGTACTTGCGGATCACGTTGAGGATCTCCTCCTGGAGTCGGGGCAGGTAGTCCGGGCCGTCCCGGTGCACCCGCTCCCGGGCCACGATCACCTGCAGCCGTTCCTTGGCCACCTGGGCGGACTTCTTCTTCTGGGATCGGAAGTAGTTGAAGAAATTCATCGCTTAACTCCCGAACAGGCGGCCGAACAGGCCCTTTTTCTGCACGGTGAGGAAGCGGTGCTCCCTATCCTCGCCCAGGAACCGGGCCACCGCATCCTGGTAGGCCTGACCGGCATCGGAATTCTCGTCCATGATCACCGGGGTGCCGGCGTTGGAGGCGTTGAGCACCGCCTGGGACTCGGGGATCACCCCCAGCAGGTCCACGGCCAGGATCTCCTGCACGTCCTCCACGCTCAGCATCTCGCCCTTGACCACCCGCTCCGGGGAATAACGGGTCAGCAGCAGCCGCCCGGGGATCGAGCCCTTGCCCTGCTCAGCATGGCGGGTCTTGCTGGCCAGGATGCCCAGGATGCGGTCCGAGTCACGCACGCTGGAGACCTCCGGGTTGGTGACCACGATGGCCTCATCGGCGAAGTAGGCGGCCATCAGCGCGCCGCGCTCGATGCCGGCGGGGCTGTCGCAGACGATGTAGTCGAACTCCTCGGCCAGCTCGTTCAGGACCTTTTCCACACCCTCGGTGGTCAGGGCGTCCTTGTCCCGGGTCTGGGAGGCGGGCAGGACGTAGAGCCCCTCCACCCGCTTGTCCTTGATCAGCGCCTGCTTCAGGTTGGCGTCGCCGTTGATGACGTTGACGAAGTCGTACACCACCCGGCGCTCCACGCCCATGATCAGGTCCAGGTTACGCAGGCCCACGTCGAAATCCACCACCGCGGTGCGGTGCCCGGCCTGGGCCAGTCCGGTGGAAATGGCGGCGCTGGTGGTGGTCTTGCCCACCCCGCCCTTGCCCGAGGTCACAACGACAATCTTCGCCACTGACTATCTCCGTAAGTTTTTAAAATCAATTAGTTGAGAAACATTTCTCACAAACAAAAAGAATTGAACATGAGGCCTGCGGGCCCACCCGCTACATGGGCTCGATCAACAGGCTCTCGCCCTCCAGGCGGATCTGCACCGGCCCCTCGCGCTCCGCATCGCTGATCTGTTCGCTCAGGCGGTAATGCCCGGCCACCGCCACCAGCTCGCAGTCCAGACGCTGGCAGAAGATGCGTGCGCCGGTGTCCCCCAGGACCCCGGCCATGGCCCGGCCCCGCAGGGGCGCGTAGACGTGGATATTGCCGTCCGCCATCACCTCGGCCCCGGCGCTCACCGGCGCGGTGAGGATCAGGTCCCCGCCCCGGGCATAGACCTGCTGACCGGAACGCACCGGCTGGGTCACCAGCAGGCTGCGCACCGGCTCGGCCGCCATGGGGGCTGCAGCCTCCGCTTCACGCCGGGGTGCGGCCCGGCCCCCATCCACGTTGAGCACCGCCAGTCCGGCCGCACTGGCCCGGGCGCGGATCGCCTCGCCGCTGTCGCGCAGGCCGATCAGGGTCACCCCCCGCTCCCGCAGCAGGGTGGCCAGGGCCGCCAGATCCAGCCCCCCGGCGGCCTCCCCCAGCGCTTCCAGGTCCAGCACGGTGGGCAGCCCGGCGAGCAGACCGCTGCCATCGGACAGGCAGGCGTCCAGTTCCCGGGACAGCACCTCCGGGGAGGCATCCAGCAGGCGCAGCACGGTCACCGTGATCATGCGCCCCTTGAACTGCAGGGCGGCCGGTCGGGCAGCGGCGGCGGGAGCGCTCATGGGGCGGAATTCCAGGGGGTGGGTACGGAGCTGGTGGCGGGGCTGGGGATCATCGAGGGCACGTGCGTCCTGGCGGTTCAGAGGCATGGGTTGAAGCATCCTATGGTATCAGCCGAGCCCCGGATAAGCAGGATTGACACCACAGAATCCCTGCGCCGGCGGGCGCAAAATGACCCGACAGACGCTGACAGCCCCGGGGCAGACGCGTACCATCCGGGGACACGCAAGCGATCGGAACCCTGACTCATGGCGGCCGCCCAGCCGAGCGATACCCCAGCCCGCAGCCCCAATCATCCCCTGGTCCAGGCCCACGGCCTGACCAAGCGCTATGACGGGCGCACCGTGGTGGACGGCGTGGGTCTCACGGTGCGCACCGGCGAATGCTTCGGCCTGCTGGGCCCCAACGGCGCCGGCAAGACCACCACCCTGCGCATGCTCCTGGGCCTGACCCCGCCGGACGCCGGCGAGCTCACGGTGCTGGGCGAACCCATTCCCGAGCGCGCCCGGGAGGCCCGCACCCGCATCGGCGTGGTACCCCAGTTCGACACCCTGGACCCGGACTTCACCGTGCGGGAGAACCTCATCACCTACGCCAGCTACTTCGGCCTGAAGGGCGAGACCCTCGCGCGGCGGGTGGAGGAGCTGCTGGAATTCGCCAGCCTCAAGGGCCGGGAAGACGTCAACATCCAGTCCCTGTCCGGCGGCATGAAGCGACGCCTGACCCTGGCCCGTGCGCTCATCAACCAGCCGGCCCTGGTGGTCCTGGACGAGCCCACCACGGGCCTCGACCCCCAGGCGCGCCACCACATCTGGCACCGCCTGCGCACCCTGCTGTCCCGGGACACCACCCTGATCATCACCACCCATTACATGGAAGAGGCCGAACGACTCTGCGACCGCCTGGCCATCATCGACCAGGGCCGGGTGATCGCCTGCGACAGCCCCCGGGCACTGATCCAGGCCCACATCGAGCCCCACGTGGTGGAACTCTCCGGCCATGCCGCCACCGTGTGGCTGGACAAACAGGGCGCACTCCCCGAGGGCGAGCGCCTGCACCGGGTCGGAGACATCGCCCTGATCTACACCCACGACCCGCGCCCGCTGCTGCAACGCCTGGACGCCGACGGCCTGCGCTACCTGCACCGCCCGGCGAACCTGGAGGACGTGTTTTTGAAACTCACCGGGCATGACCTGCGGGACTGATTGAAGTGTGAAGTGTGAATTGGGAAGTACGAATTGAAGTGCGAAGTGAGAATTGAGAAGTGGGACAAAGAGCAACAAACCCTATACCGCCTAAGCCGGTACGCCTGTGGTTTCCTCGCACTTCCCAATTCTCACTTCGCACTTCAATCCACGCTGTTTCCGAAGCAACCGAAACTCAACATCCTGCCGCTCTGAACAACGCCACCCCATGTCCCCCAACCTCCGCTTCCTCCACGTCTGGCGCCGCAACCTCAAGGTCTGGCGCAAGATCCTCATCCCCTCGATCATGGGCAACTTCGGCGAGCCGGTGCTCTACCTGCTGGCCTTCGGCTACGGCTTCGGCATGCTGGTGGGGGATCTGGGCGAGATGCCCTACATGGTCTTCCTGGCCTCCGGCATCATCTGCTCCAGCGCCATGTTCACGGCCAGCTTCGAGGGCATGTACTCCGCCTACACCCGCATGGACGTGCAGCACACCTGGAGCGCCATGCTGGGCGCGCCGCTCACCGTGGACGACATCGTGCTGGGCGAAGTGGCCTGGGCGGCCACCAAGGGACTGATGAGCGCGGCGGCGATCCTGGTGGTGGCCGCGGTGCTGGGCCTGGTGGCCAACGCCTGGGCCCTGCTGGCCCTGCCGGTGCTGCTGCTCACCGGCTTCACCTTCGGCGCCTGCGCCATGGTGGTCACCGCCTTCTCCAAGAGCTACGACTTCTTCCTCTACTACTTCACCCTGGTGATCACGCCAACGCTGCTGCTCTCCGGCGTGTTCTTCCCCCTGGAGCAGTTCCCGGCCCCGGTGCAGATGCTCGCCTACCTGCTGCCCCTGGCCCACACCGTGGAACTGGTGCGTCCGCTGCTGACCGGTACCATGCCGACGCAGGTGCTGCTGCATCTCGCGGTGATCGCGGCCTACGGGGTGGCGGGCCTGATGATTGCGACGCGCCTGATCCGCAGGCGGCTGATTCGCTGAGCATCGCATCGTTTACCGGACTGACGATGACAGTGTGTTTATCGCACAACTTCGTTATCACTACTGAAGACTGTGACGCCCTATTGAGCCGCGCAGGCCTGCAGGATTAATCTGAGCCTGCAATCGGCGCAGGGAAGTCCGGGCCAGTTTCCCCACCGCGGCCGATCATTCGGACAGGCTCGACACCCATGCCCCAGCAAAGCTCCCCCGGCAACACCCCGCAACCGACCTCGTTCAAGGTCGTGTTCTTCGGCCTCGGCGCCGTCGGCTCCGCCATGCTCATCTGCCTGAGTGAACTGGCGGAACGGGACGCGGTGCCGATCCACTTCGTGGTCTACACCCGCGACCCCGAGGCGGCCAGGGATGCCCTGTTCCACGCCGAGCGCCTGTTCGAGCGCATCGAGTTCATCCAGCTGCCGGAGTTCGCCCCGGTGTTCGCCCTGGCACCCGAACACGTCAAGAGCCTGGAAGGGGCCACGGTGCTGATCAACGCGGCCCTGCCGGAATTCGACCTGCCGATGATCGAACTGGCCCTGCGCATCGGTGCCCACACCGTGAGCCTCGCCTCGGACATGTACGACACCGAGACCGAGCGCAGCCTGACCTTCCCCCAGTACCGCTACGAAGCCGAACTGCGCAAGCGCGGCATCGCCGCCCTGATCAACCTGGGCATCGCCCCCGGCGCCACCGACTTCCTGATCGGCCGGCGGATGCACGACCTGCTCACCGCCGACCGCAAGGACCTGGAGGTGGAGAGTATTGATCTATTCCTGCTCGAGGACATCGATTCCGACTCCATCGTGTTCTCCTGGTCGCCCATTGTGGCCCTGGAAGAAATGGCCCAGCGGCCCCGGGTCATCCGCAACGGCCTGCTGCAGGTGCTGGACCCGTTCTCCGGCGCGCGGGAGTACCACTTCCCCCACGAGGCCGAACCCACGCGTCAGTACCCCCTGTACCAGGAAGAGCTGCTCGCGCTGCACCGCGCCTTTCCCGAGGTGGAATCCATCGGCGTCTACACGGGTGGCTCCGAGGTCGAACTGCTCAAGGCGCTGTTCCAGCTCAACCTGCTCTCCAAGCGCACCCTGCCGGATCGGCCCGACCTCACCGTGGAGGCGCTGGTGCGCTCCATCCTGCCCGGCATGAACAAGCCCCGCCGCATCGAGGCCTTCCTGCGCGACGGCGTGATCCGGCGGGCCCATTTCGCCGCCGCCGCCGAGATCCGCATCTCGGAGACCGTGCGCAACGAGCGCCAGACCGTGGTCGAGACCGTCGGGCTCAGTTACCTGCGCTATCCGGGTCTGATCGGTACGCCCTATGCAGGCGCCACCTACATCTCCTTCCCCACCGCAGTCGGCGCCGCCATCCTGGCCTGGCATGCGCTCGACTACGCGCGCTCCGGGAGCGGCTCACGCCTGACCGGCGTACTGGGCGGCGTGGACCTGGCCCGCATCCTGCCCCGCGCCCGGGCCGACGCCATCCGCCGCGACCTGGTGGCCTGGGACATCGATCTGTTCGACAGCGTGCGTGATGCGACCGAGACCTGAGACGGGGTTCTCTCGCAGAGGCGCTGAGGCGCGGGTGAAGTCAAAAAACTGGGTCTCTCGCGAAGTCGCGAAGTCGCAAAGGAATCAGATTGTTAATCGCTTGATGTCTTCCTTGGCGTCTTTGCGCCTTCGCGAGAGACCCTGCTGTTTGCCTTTCCCCCTGCAAACCATGGGTGTCCCAAACCTCCCAACTCCTTGACACTGACTTCTGTCCGCAATCTACTGTGCAGAGCCACTTCATCTCTTAAATGCCCATGAAAAAACTGACTGCCTCGGATATTGCTGAAATGCCCGTCGAGCAGCGTATCCAACTGGTCGAGGACATCTGGGACTCGATCCTTGAGTTGCCAGAATCGGTCCAGGTACCCGAATGGCACAAACAGGAGCTCGATGCGAGGCTTGAGGCCTACCACGCAGCCCCGGATCTCGGGTCTCCCTGGCATGACGTCAAGGAACGCATCCTGAGTCGCTGATCCGCATGTTACGAATTCGCAAGGAAGCGGAAAGGGACCTCAAGGAAGCGTTCGAATGGTACGAACGTCAGCGCATTCGTAGCGAGGGCGTCGATTAGTCCGATGTCGGATCAGACAGCCGACATCGTGTCACTGCGCAGGAAACCGGACATCCTCCACCCTGGCACGGAAGAACGGAAAGTAGTCCCCGGTGCCGAAGTGATTGCCACCCTCGACCCGAGTTGGCAGGGCGAAGCCGCCGAAGTCCTTGAAACCGTCGAGCGTGCCTCCAAACGGTTGTACCCGCCATTTCCCCTCCGGATTCGCGTTGCTCCAGCGCGGAATCATCACCCACAGCGGCTGCCCATCCTCTGCCACCTCGATCTCGAGCGACTGGGTCAGGGACCCGTGGGTCAACAGCGCCCGTGCCCGGCCCGGCGCGTCGCCCTCCTCCCACTGCACACCGTCCCGGGGTAGCAGTGTTGCCGGTGCCCAGAACACCGCCTCCGCCACCACCCGGCCGAATGAGGCGCGCAGGTGGTTCGCATCGGCCCCCGCCCGCACCACCGGCAGTGTCCCGAGCAGCCAGAAGCGGGTCCACGACCGCTCGCCGACCATGGCATCCGAACCGCTCATGCGTAGCGCCCCTGAGCCCGCCGACTCAAGCCGCCAGACGAAGCCATGGGGCGGCGCGAGGATCTGGCGAGCCCGCATCGGCTGATAGGCCGGAGCCTCCCGGTCGCCGAGTCCGATCTCACCGACCATCCGGATCTCGCTCACGGGATGCAGCGGCGTCCCGGGAGCGATGGTGTACAGAAAGTAGCGCCTTGCAGCCTCGGGCAGCCCCTCGACCATGGCAGGGTCGAACAGCTCGACGGGCCCAGGCGCCTCGGCCTGCAACTGCGTCCAGGCCGCGTCGGAGGCCCGCAGATCCGCCAGCCGCCAGGCCTGCATGGCCAGGAGGAGCGCAGCAATAAGCACCAGGACTGCGATCAGGGCCGTCAGCAATCTTCGTCTCATCTCATCTCATTCCGCCGCGTTGCTCGGATGTCTTGCCCTCGACCAGGAGACCCGCCAGCCGTTCCTCGATAACCCCCAGCACGTCCTCATCACTGTCGACAATGTCCCTATCCGTATTGATCTGGAACGCAATCGTCAGGCCGTACTCCGGATAATGACGCAGACTGGACACATAACCCGGTATCCAGCCGGCGTGACCATACACGGGTCCGAACCGAGGGCTTGAGGACACCGCGACACCGGCACCGTATTGGCTGTCGCCCCTCGCCTTGTTGATCGGAACCGACCTGAGTAACTCAGGAAGGTAGTCGCCGGCCATGGCCCGTCCGGTGAACAGGGCCTCTCCCCAGCGGGCCAGATCCAGGGAGGTGCTGACCAGTCCGCCACCGGCCCATTCCAATGCGGGGTGCCACAGCAAGCGGCCACGTTCGTCCAGCGTCCTGGCAGGCAAGCCGAGGGCACCGTCCTGGTGGATGTATCCGACAGCCAGTCCGCCCAACTCGCGACGATCGGCAGGCGATGTATCGGACATCGCCAGTGGAAGCAGGAACCGCTCACGAATCTCGTCGAACAAGGGCTTCCCGGTGACCGCTTCCACGACCAGTCCGGCGATGATGTAGCCCGTATCCGAATATGCCCATCCTTGTCCCGGCGGGAACAGCGCAGGCTCGTCAAGCACAAAGGCCACAAGACGATCCGGAGGCAACGGGTTGTCGGACTCGTGCAGGGCGCTCACGAACGCCGCTGCGAATGCCTCCGTGTACACATGATCCGGAAGCCCTGCGCTGTGGGTGAGCAGATGGCGCACGGTGATGGACGCGTGGTTCGGCAGCCGGTCGAACCAGTCATTGGCACTCAGCCAGCGGGACACCGGATCATCCAGGGCCAGCTGTCCTTCCAGGGCAAGCTGCACGCACAGGGCGGCCACGAAACTCTTGCCGATGCTCGCCGCGCATGCGGGAGTGCACCGTCATCGGTTCACCGGCCTCGAGGTCGGCCATGCCGGATGCCACCGTGCCGCTTGAGCCGTCGTTCAAGACGTATGCGGCCGTCATGCCCGGAAAGCCGAACTCAGCCCGCACCCGGTCGAGTTCGCCCTGGAATCGTCCCGCATGGTCGTCAGACGGAATCGTGCCGCAGCCCGCAACTGCGGCGACGCAGACCATCCAGAGCATCACTTTCATTTCGGGAGCACCTGTGTGACCGCGCCCCGGCGGGTAAACATGGAATCCCGATTGAGCCATACCACCACCACGGCAAGCGCCGCGAACAGCCAGATGTCGTAGGGTTGCGCGTCCGGCCACAGCGGGTTGATCAACTGCAGGTGAAGCAGCGCGGGGAGCAGGATGCTTCCGCGGGTGCTGTTGAACAGCGGCGTGATGATGACACTGATGGCAATGGTGCCCACGAAAAACGGGGTGAACGCCCAGGCGCTTTGGGGTGTGCCGCTGAGCACAAAGGCCGGGAGATGCCAGAGGCCCCAGATGGCGCCAAGCACCACGGCGGCCCAGATCGGCGCCATGCTGCGCTGCAGAAGCGGCAGCGCCAGCCCTCTCCAGCCGATTTCCTCGACCGGCCCCTTGATGGCCATGAGCAGCAGCGCAAGCAGATAGGCCTGCACAGACGCAAACGGAAACAGCGTGTCATACGTGCCTTCCTTGAAAAACGCCGAGACGTAGAATACCAACGGCACGCCAACGAGCAGCAGGATGTACCAGTAAACCGACGCACGCCACAGCAACAGCCGCGCGAGAAACCCCCGCAGGCCCGCGAACCCATATCGATACAGAACCACTGCCATCGCGGCAATGGCCGGCGCGTATACCGCGAGATAGAACAGGGGGTGTTCGCCGCTCAGATCACCGAACATTCCGGCCATCGGTCCCGGCGCGAAGACATAGAGCGCGAGTATCCCCCAGGAGATCAGGAAGGTGATGGCAAGAAACGGGATCAGATCACGAGGACGCATGGCAGGATCACCTCAAGGCCACTCCAATGAAGTCAGAGACAATGGAGCCGGAGACACTAGATCTAAGCGTATTCGTTCACACATCTAGGCTGAAGCATCAGAAGCGTCCGACGAATGATCCGGTCTGCCGCTGACCCCGATCATCACCCACTGATCCCCTTGCTTGAGATAGATTTCGGTCCACTTTCCGGTGACACGAAATGACGTCGCGCCCTTTGGCGCGACGGTGGCCGAGTAGGTGTAGTGAACGATGCCTGCAACGTGGTCGTAGACCTCGATGCTGAGCGGCCTGAGCTGGTAGTCCTCCACCACTGGTGAGTCACCCAGTACGGACTGGACTGCGGTGTCCCGGTCGTGGGGCACCGGGCTGTTCATATCCCAGCCCATGTACCTGGGATGCAAGGTGCTCCGGATCTTCTCGGCGTTGCGTTCCACGGACAGGGCCCACAGATCATTGACCCGCTTCCAAAGATCCTGCTGTTCAGGCGACAGGTCATCAACGCGCAGATCGGACATCATCACTCCGGCTCCGTCAGGCCCTGGGTGAGCGCTAAGGTTACAGCCCCATCAAGCCTGCCGCTCCGGTCACTGGCTGATGGAATCGATGTCGGTGTGGAAACACCCGTCCTTGCCGGACATACGGGGTCCCTGCCGGTCATGGGCCAACCTGCATTCAAGCCTGGGTCGCTTCACGCGCCTGGCGCACGTTGCGAGCGATCTCCTCCAGGTGCACATGCCCGGTGCCGCAGCAGCCGCCCCAGATGTCCATGTGCGGATAGCGCTGCGCTAGGCCGCCCATGAGGCGGCCGAGCTCTTCCGGGTCGCCCTCCTCCAGGTGGCCAAGCTGACACAAGGCGATCTTCTCCATCTTCGAGGCATTGGGCCGGAACCCCCTCATGCGCTGGATCCAGTCGCCCGTTTCGAGGCCCGGCTCGAACTCCACGGGATGGGAGCAATTCAACAGGTAGCAGACCGGCGCGGCATCGGTCTGCTCGTCGATGGCCGCCACGGCCTCAGCCAGCGATGGACCGGATTTGAGGCGTGACGTGCCGTCCACCGTCAGGGACATGACCAGGGGGACACCGGCACCGGCGGCAGCACGTGCCACACCCACAGCCTCCTCGATGTTGTTGAAGGTCATGGCACAAGCAAAATCCACACCGGCCTGGCGCAGCGTGGACAACTGGACCGAGTGATAATCCTCGGCCTCGGCAGCCGTGATATCCCGGTTCAGCTGATAGGCGTCACCCCGCGGCCCGACGATACCGCCCACCAGGGTGGTTTCGATGTCCCCCTCGTATTCCGCCGCCACATCGCGCAGGAACTCGATGGCCTGGTGATTGGCGTCGGCCAGCCCCTGAGGCGAATACCCGAGCAGCGCCCCCCAATCGGGACTGGCCCGGTAATCGAGACCCGTGAGCATGGCAGACAGGCCCTGTGCCGCCGCCACGTCCAGGCAACGACGGTAGATGTCGCGCATCACATCCAGCGCCTTGGGATCTTCAAGCAAGGGGAAGGCCGCGAAATGGGGCAACTCGAAGCCCCACTTATACATGAGTTCGGTCTCGATCCCGCCTTCGGTCAGGAAGGTCTCGGAACCGGGTTCGCTGGGAAACCCCGTATCGGTGTTCATGGGCCACCTCCTTCCGGCATAGACCGGAGCGTCGTTGGTCACCCCCTTTCGTAGCAGCCGATCCCGAAACCGTCAAAAACCCAAGGGGCCGGGGAAATACAATGCTCGTTAATCACCACCCCCATTCATGAACTCTGGGGAGGCACTGGGGAAGTCAACAACAGGGTCTCTCGCAAAGGCGCAAAGCCGCGAAGGAAAAGCTTTTTGAGTTTTTACCCCTTCAATGCCTTTCTTTGCGTCTTCGCGTCTTCGCGTCTTTGCGAGAAACAGTGCTTTTGATTTCCTCCGCGCCTCAACGCCTCCGCGAGAGACCATGCCTTTGATTTGCCGCTAAACACCGGCTGGCAGCTTGGATGACATCAGCTTTCTGCGGTCCAGCGTCCTGCCATCCACGATGAATGTCCCATCACCCACGGCATGCACGGTGCGCATTTCCTTGCGCGTCGTGTCCACGTATGCCGCCACAGCCTCCAGCACCACGATGTCGTGCTTTCTGACGATGTCGATCACCCTGCACTCGATGTTGGCCAGGCACTCCTTGATCAAGGGGGCCTTGACCAACTTCCCCGGCACCGCCGTCAACCCGAACCGGGTGAACTTGTCCGTATCCGCGCCGGAGCAGATGCCGATGCCGAGCACCTTATCCAGCATGTCCACGGTGGGGATCGCGATCACGCACTCCCGGGTCTTCTTGAGCGCGCGGAAGGAATAGTTCCAGGCCCCCGTGGTGATAGCGAACTTGGGCGTGAAGTCCATCACCATGGTCCAGGAGATGGTCATGATGTTGTTCTGCTTCCCGTCATGGGTGGTGACCAGGACAACGGGGCCGGGCTCGATGAGGGTGAAGGCCTTGCTCAGTTTCAACGATCGCATGGGGGCCCCTGCCTGGGTCAGCCAGGCATCTGAAAATGGGGTCGGTGACAAAAGAGAATCAATCGTCGCCGACCCTATGATTGGGTGATACGCCGGTACAGCCGGCAGTCTCCCGCCGCCTGCCAGGAACCTGCACCTGCGGCTGGTGCGCGCATCCAGGTACCTGCGGCGACAACGCCACCTGGACCGCGCAACTCACCCTCAAGCACCAGGATTTCGATGATGCCGTGGCCCGGCACCGGCAGCGAGGCACCGTTGGCCAGCTGCATCAAACACACATCTTCAGGATAGCCCGACTCCCGGTAGAGCACCTTCTCCTGGACCCCCGGCACACCGGTCTCCGCCCAGTCCATCCGGTCCGTGTCGAGACAGCGCGCGGCCCGTTCGCGGCCGGGGTACTGACGAAGCCGCACGAACAGGTCGCAGCCAGGCTCCGAGCGCGGTGCATGGCTACTGCCGTCCGGACTCAGGAACCAGGTGCCGGCCGGGTACTCGCCGTGCTCGTCGGCGAACACCCCGTCCAGCACCAGGATCTCCTCGCCCTCGGGATGACTGTGGGGACGGAATGCCCCACCCGGCGCGTAACGCACCAGGCTGGTCACCGGTCCAAACTCGCCGCCAAACCGGTAGAGCGGCTTGCGCCATACCGTGCCGCTGGGGCTCGGCTCCCAGGCCATCACCCCGGTGTCGACCCGTACGGCCTCGTGCGGATCAGCGTTCACGTCCGCCAGGTCATCGATAGTCTTCTGCATGTCCGCCAACAACCTGCTGTGTCGGGAAGAAAGATGCTTGCCCACGATCAAACCATATCTCGTTCATAGGCGCGAGTGACCACGCTGACAACCCTGATCACCAATCCCGTCCATGGAAAAAATGTCTATATTCCAGTCTCAAGCCTCGGCCTCATCCCCGCGACCCCCAATTCGTGGTGTGGCCACTGAACAACCCCTCCGCTTTGAAATCCTCGCATCCCGGGAGGTGCCCGATGGACGAAGCACTCAGAAACAAGATCCTGAACCTGCTGGACGAACACCGGATCATGAGCGTCGCCACCCTGCGCCCGGATGGCTGGCCCCAAGTGACCACCGTCGGCTACGTGCACGATGGCCTGACGCTTTACTTCCTGTGCGGCCTGGACAGCCAGAAGGCCCGGAACCTGGCCCATGACAACCGGGTGTCCCTGACCATCGACCACGACACCGCCGACCTGATGGCCATCAGTGGACTTTCCATGGCGGCCCATGCGGAACCGGTGGGTGATCGGGACGAAGCCCAGAAGGTCCTGGACCTGCTCGCCCAGGCGTATCCCGAACAGGACACGTCAAAACTGGATATTGAAATGCCCACCCCGGAGGACGTCCGGATATTCCGTGTCACGCCGACGGTGATCTCGGTGCTGGATTACTCGAAGGGGTTCGGGCATACGGATCTGGTGGAGGTGGGGGATGGGTGAGGCGTGTGGTGATGGCTTGGACGCATCATTTGGGTGTGAAAAGTGGGCGTTTAAGGGCCGTTTGCGCCTTATTTACCGATAAATTCTCTTGTTTTTCAGTTAGTTGCCGTGGACCGACCCCGTTATCCCCTTCTCCCCTTCCGGCACTTCGCTTGTATCCGTTTTATTAGCGCATTGAAATTTATTCCCAACCCCATGAAGTTTGGTTTCAGATCGACGATATCGTTTGCTCCAGGCAAAATTTCCGGGGTTTTAACCCGATCATTGCGCAGGTGAATAGCGAGCTCCGCGTGAACTGAAGCCAATGCGCGCCGCGTTGAATTTTGTACCCCTGCCTCGAACAGCGATGACGCAATATCGGTTCTATATGCTCGACGGTTAAACTTTAGCCCGTAGCGTGCTGCCGCCCGTTCAACACCTCCAAGGAAACCTTCAAATCTATGAAGATACCGCTCCCCCTCAAAGTAGCCTGCAACATGCTTCTTGGCGCGCTCCAGCTCATCCGTGTTATGGAATCCACCGGAGGTGCTTAGGATTCGCGATATCTCAGCATTAAACCGCTTTTCTTTGCATGAAATGACCGAAACCATAATATTCGCCACGCTCTGAAAATCGGGTACACGAAGCCGCCCGCTTTCGTATTTGATATTCGAATACAGATCATTAACTTCTTTGCGAGTCTCGCTCTCGCAGTCTTGGTCAATGTAAGCAAGCTTCGTTTTAATGAGCTTGTTTATTTCTGAATCAGTTTGCACCAGCTCTCCTGGAAACCTAACCGTGCTAACCGGCCGCGGGCCGATAGTGGTTGGTTTGAACGTAACATTTCCCCGCAGGCCCGGTTGAGCACATAGTTAGATTTCATTACCCGCCGCAGCCAGGGGGCAAATACTGAACAGACGAAATGTTGATTGTGCGGAACAGGTGGGAAACCGCATCAAGCGCGCAAGCGAAGAAACAGGAAGAAACAGGGTCAGAGAACAAATATCGCTAATATTAGAGAAAATGCCTCTCTGACCCAGGTTATATGCGAGCAATGGGACATGATGCAATCCATCAATACTCACATACACTCCATTCTCAAGAACAATATCTTTTGTGCTCCTTAAGTGATCAAATTTTGTGCACTCCCCCAGCAACGGAGACACACGATACTTTCCGGTAAGATTGCGATGCAGGTGCGCCCAATCATGCTTGAATAACTCGCAATTATCCCAAAGCATGATTATCGCCGTATTGAGGGACGGGCAAAGCTCATTGCACTTTTCAGTCGTGATTGCGCCATGCCCTCTCGTTCGATTGCGAACCGCTGCAGCGAACTCGAAAAACTGTCGCAATGCGACTCTGTTTCCAATTTTTGCGTTTATGCCTAGCCGCTCTGCGGCGCCAGCAATTATCTGCACTACAGTAAATCTCCAGTCTCCCTCTGGAACACGCTCTGTGAGTTCGCGTGAAATGTGCGTGGTCTGAGGGCGGAAGAATTGCGCCGACGGCCCAGTCAACGCAGATTGCAGAATCCCAACCCAATCCCCAATACTGTCTGCACGGACAAGCTCATACTCGAGGGAGTAACGGCTACGATCAGCATCGTCACCTAGACAAGATATAACTCCTGAAACTAGCACCTTCGTGAGGTACTCGATTTCGAGAAGCAATGCGTAGTAGTACGCAATATCGCCTTCATCCCCATCAAAGTTTATGCGGGAACGGATTTTATCTTTTAGTGGCCCTGTACTCATCCAGGAGTTCCTCGAAATCTATCAGTGAGGCCAAGCGGCAGTGCCTGCCCGGCATCTAATTGAACGCAATTATCTCCCGGGCAACATGCCTGGATTTGCGAGAAGGAGAGTTCAAATTAGGCGGAGTCATCCCTGCCAGTTCCCGCGCAGCCTTGCGATTATTCGATAACCACTTGAGACAACTGGAGAAACATGCGATTCAGGAACATCAGCGGCGCTGCTATGTCAGGCATGTCGTGACCTTCATTAAGGCCCAAAACGGACGCCGGATCAACCATTGACCTGCCGCATCATCTGCCTATCTTCTGGCATTCCCAGCGGCTCCGTGCCTCCGTGAGAGGACAACAAGCTTTTTCTCTCACCGAGACACAGAGCCACGGAGGAAACACATTTGAAGCGATACTCAACCGGACAGTGACACACCCACACATCGGATCTATCGTTATCCCATCACCCGATGCCGATCCTCGCCCCCATGCCCACCCTCCCCCACTGGCAGCACTTCCCCCACCAGGCCGACATGGGCGTGCGCGGCCATGGGGAGACCCTGGCCCAGGCCTTTGAGCAGGCGGCGATGGCGATGACCGCCGTGGTCACCGATCCCGCCGGCATTGAGCCCCGGGAGGCGCTGGAGATCCACTGCGAGGCACCGGAGGCCGAGATCCTGCTCTATGATTTTCTCAATGCCCTGGTCTATGAAATGGCGGTGGGCAAGCGCCTGTTCTCCCGCTTCGAGGTGCGCATCGAGGGCGAGAAGCTCAGCGCCACGGCCTGGGGCGAAGCGGTGGACGTGGCCCGCCACCAGCCGGCGGTGGAGGTCAAGGGCGCCACCTTCACCCAGCTCCAGGTGGCCCGGCAGCCGGACGGGCAATGGATGGCGCAGTGTGTGCTGGATATCTGAAAACCTTGTTCTCTCGCGGAGGCGCGGAGACGCGGGGGAAAGTCAAAGGCATGATCTCTCACGAAGGCGCGAAGACGCCAAGAAAGGCATTGAATAAGTTAAAGCTCAAGAACGCTTTTCCTTCGCGCCTTCGCGTCTTTGCGAGAAATAGTGTTTTGATTTTCCCCGCGCCTCCGCGCCTCTGCGAGAGTCCATGCATTTGACTTTCCCCCACGAGAGAACCGCCTTTCCTGATTTCGGAGACCCCCCATGGACCCGAATCGCTTCACGAAACTCTCCGACACCGCCTGGCAGCTTGAACCCACGGGCAAGATGCGCGTGCCGGCGATCCTCTACGCCAGCGAGGCGCTGCTGCGGGAGATGGACGACAAGGTGGCCGAGCAGGCCAGCAACGTGGCCACCCTGCCCGGCATCGTGCAGGCGAGCTACGCCATGCCCGACGCCCACTGGGGCTACGGCTTCCCCATCGGCGGCGTGGCCGCCTTCGATGCCGACGCGGGCGGCGTGGTCTCCGCCGGCGGCGTGGGCTTCGACGTCTCCTGCGGCGTGCGCACCCTGCACACGGGGCTGACCCGGGAGGCGATCGAGAAGCTCAAGCCGGCCCTGGCCGATGCCCTGTTCGAGACCATCCCGGCGGGGCTGGGCAGCACGGGCCACATCCACCTGCGGGACCAGCAGATGACCGAGATGCTGGCCGGCGGCGCGGCCTGGGCGGTGGAACAGGGCTACGGCGAGGCGGCGGACCTGGAACGCATCGAGGAACACGGCCGCATGGGCGGCGCCGATCCCCACGCGGTCTCGGAGCAGGCGCGCAAGCGCCAGCGCAACGAGATGGGCACCCTGGGTTCAGGCAATCACTATCTCGAGGTGCAGCACGTCACCGAGATCTACGATCCCGCCGTGGCCAAGGTGTTCGGCCTGGCCGTGGGCCAGGTGGTGGTGAGCATCCATTGCGGCTCCCGGGGCCTGGGCCACCAGATCGGCACCGAATTCCTGCGCGAGATGGCGGTGGCGGCGAACCGCCACGGCATCGAGCTGCCGGACCGGGAACTGGCCTGCGCGCCCATCCGCTCGGAGCTGGGCGAGCGCTACCTGGGCGCCATGCGCTCGGCCATCAACTGCGCGCTGGCCAACCGCCAGATCCTCACCCACCTGACCCGGCGCGTGTTCGCGAAGGTCCTGCCCGAGGCGCGTCTGGACCTGCTCTACGACGTCTCCCACAACACCTGCAAGGTGGAGACCCACAGCATCGACGGCAGCCCCCGCCAGCTCTACGTGCACCGCAAGGGCGCCACCCGCGCCTTCGGCCCCGGCCACCCGGACCTGCCCGACGCCCTGCGCCCGGTGGGCCAGCCGGTGCTGATCGGCGGCTCCATGGGCACGGCCTCCTACATCCTGGTGGGCACCAACGAGAGCGAGCGGCTGTCCTTCAATTCCGCCTGCCACGGCGCGGGCCGGGCCATGAGCCGGCATGCGGCGACCCGCCAGTGGCGCGGCCGCGCGCTGGTGGATGAGCTGGCGGCGCGCGGCATCCTGATCCGAAGCCCCAGCCTGCGCGGCGTGGCCGAGGAGGCGCCGGGGGCGTACAAGGACGTGAGCGAGGTGGTGAAGGCGACTCACCAGGCGGGCCTGGCGAGGATGGTGGCGCGGGTGGAGCCGCTGGTGTGCATCAAGGGGTAGCCGGTTCGGCCCGGGGTCGGGCCTCCTACATCGACCACATCGTAGGCCGGATAAGCGCAGCGCATCCGGCAGTCTTTGTATGTGTTCTCGATAACGCAAAGGGCGCAGAGACGCAGAGGACGCAAAGCTTTCTTCCGTGATGAAAAATCTTTGCGGCCTTTGCGCGGCGATCTCTGCGCCGCCAGATCTGCCAACGTGGTACGCCGGATGCGCTGCGCTTATCCGGCCTACGGTGTAAGAGACTTTTCTCTGTGACCTCTGTGCCCTCTGTGGCGAATCGCCGTTTGGTTCGTTGGGGTTCGCTTTGCTCACCCCAACCACCATGAACACGTGGGCATAGATCGCGTTTTGCCGGATCGACTTTGAACTTGCGCCTGGATCCTTGTTAGGGTGGTGAGGTACTCATCAGACCCGAAAGGAGGATCGCCATGGGTGATCGCGACACGAACCTCACCCGCCGCCGTCTGCTTGCAGGCCTCGTGGCCGTACCCGCCGCGCCCCTGATGTTCATGCCCGCCATGGCCAGCGAACGGCTGAGCGAGGATGACCCCCAGGCCCGGGCGCTGAGCTATGTCCACGACGCCAGTACCACGGACCACCCCGATTACCGCGAAGGCCAGACCTGCCTCAACTGCCAGCTGTACACCGATGCCGATGCCGCCGAATGGGGGCCCTGCGCAGTATTCCCCGGCAAGCTGGTAGCAGCGGCCGGCTGGTGCAGCGCCTGGGTGCCGAGGGCTTAACCCGCATATCTCACCGGGATCGCGGGAGCAGGCGAAGGATTCGCGTTTGTAGGCGCCGCTCTGGAGCGAAACCCATAGCGTTGCTATGGGTTGAGTGAAGAGCAAGCCTACGAACGCGAAGACGAGCCTGAACCGCGATAGGACACCGGCGGGAACAGACTGTGATGCTGAGGTTGCCGACCATTTCAGTGTATTCCACTTGCATTTCAGCCTGTTACGCGTCCGCCGGTGTCCGACCGGTGAGATATGCGGGTTAAGTGCGTAGCTTGGGGTGAACAGCGTGAACCCCAACAGGGGCAATACCGGTCACACCGCCCCGTTGGGCTTGGCGGTGCTCAGCCCAGGCTACCGCTGACAAGCCAAGCATCACTCGCCCCGGGGTCGGGGCGCCTGCGCGATGACTGGACAAAGAAAAAGGCCGGCGTGATCCGCGATCACGCCGGCCTTTTTCATGTACACATCAGATCAATGACGGTGATGATTGTGCTGCTGGTGCTGACCGTGACCCTGGTGGTGACCGCCCATGGTCATGCGGCGAACGGGGGCCATGATCTCCAGGGTGCTGCCGTCGTCGAACTCCAGGGTCAGGGGCACGTCGGTGCCGGGCTGCAGGTCGGTGTTCAGGTCCATGAGCATGATGTGCAGGCCGCCGGGCTCCAGCGCCACGGTCTGGCCGGCGGGCAGGTCGATGTGCTCCACGTGACGCATCTGCATCATGCCGGTCTGCATGTCGTGCACGTGGGTGTGCAGTTCCACCCGACCCGAGACCGGAGAGTGGGCAGCCACCAGTCGGCGGTCGGTGTCGGAGATGTTGCGCAGGCTCATGTAGCCGGCGGTGATCTTCATGTTGGGGGGCGTGGAACGGACCCAGGGTTCCCCCACCACCTCGACATCGCAGACGGCATGATGGGCGAACACGGGGCTGGCGAAGGCAAGGCTGGCGAGCAGCAGGCTGATGAAGAGATTTTTCATATCGGTTGTACCGTGTGCTGTATTGAGCGGAATGTCGTGCAATCCTGATAGCGGTCACCGGGACCGGTGCTCATACAGCGGGCGGGGCGCGCACGGGCGGTCGTTCGTGGACCGGCGCGAGCGCTGGCAGCGCGATGCTGCCTGAAGTCGGTGTCTCAACGGCCCCGGCATGCGCGGCGGGCGGCACTCCGGGCGGCAGCACGACCGCCTGCAACAGCTTGCAGGTGAGGCAGTCGCACACAGGCATCTCGTGGCCCGCCTGCTGATTCGCATGATCCGGATCGGCCGCGTCCAGGGACACCGGCTGTCCGCAGAACTCGCCGTGCAGGCTGGCGAGCCAGAGGGCATCGTCCTGACCCGCCGGCATGGCGTGCAGCACCGGCATCAGCAACTGCAGGCACACCGCCAGCAGGCCGAGCCAGCGGCCTGCGCGGTGGGTCAGTCGTGATGTCCGGGAGCGTGCGCGCACCTGCACCTCGAAGTCATTCGGATCAATGACTGCCATTAAACCCCACGCGGGCGGCTTTGAACAGCACCGCCCGGCGCGGGGAACCGGCCGCGAGCAGGCTGTTGAAAAAGTCTCCGGCGGATGCCAGGCAAGGCGGAAAGCGGCGAAAAAGCGCAGTGTACAGGCGAGTACATGAGCATTTTGAGCCGCTTTCCAACGCAGCATGGCGCCGCCCGAGGGTTTTTCAACAGCTTGCTAGGACTTGCCCGCCGTGAAGCCGCCATCCACCAGCAGGTTGGCGCCGGTGATGAAGCTGGCATCATCAGAGGCCAGGAAGCTCACCGCCTTGGCCACCTCCTCCGAACGGCCCAGGCGGCCGATGGGATGCAGGGCGATGAGCGCCTTGAGGGTGGCCTCGTCCAGGTCCCGCAGCAGGGGCGTGTCGATGTAGGCGGGCGAGACGGTGTTGACCCGCACGCCGTGGGGCGCCATCTCCAGGGCCAGGGTGCGGGTGAGGTTGACCACCCCGCCCTTGGCGGCGGAATAGGCGGCGGTCATGGACTGGCCCACGTTGCCGAGGATGGAGGCGCAGTTGATCAGGCTGCCTGAGCCCTGACGCTTCATGTGGCCGAGGGCGTGCTTGGCCACCAGGAACACGCCGGTCAGGTTGATGTCGATGATGCGCTGCCAGTCTTCGAGCGGATAGCTCTCCGCCGCGGCCATGCCGCCGATGCCGGCGTTGTTGAACACCGCGTCCACGGTGCCCAGGCGCGAGACGGTGGTCTCGAAAAGGGTCTCCACCTGGGTCTCGTCGCTCACGTCCACGGGCTGGAAGTGGCGCAGCCTTCCTGCCGCTCGTTGAGTTTCAGCGCCAGGGCCTCGCCCAGCTGCTCGTCCATGTCGGCGATCACCACCCGGGCGCCTTCGTTGATCATGTCCACCACCGTGGCCTCGCCGATGCCGCTGGCACCGCCGGTGACCACCGCGATCTTGTTCTTGAGTCGCATGTTGACCTCCTGAAATGCGTCTGGCAGGCGGTTGTTCAACAGCCTGCTAGGCTCTATGCATCACTGATTGGGTTTCTTTCACCCTGGACTATCTAGCGACCAGATTCCACAAGGAGTGGTTCAACTATGAAAATCGTCAGACACCGATTGCATCTGCACGACAACGACCCCTGCGAATACCGCAAGAGCCCCTGCCAAGGCGGCAAGATGACACCGCGCCTGCTGGTGATCCACTTCACCGCCGGGGCCAGCGCGGAATCCTCCATCAACTGGTTCCTCAACCCCCAGGCCAAGGCCTCGGCGCACCTGGTGATCGACCGGGACGGCCACATCACCCAGATGGTGCCCTTCGACACCGTGGCCTGGCACGCGGGGGCGAGCCGCTGGAACGATCTCAGCGGCCTCAACCGACACAGCATCGGCATCGAACTGGACAACGCCGGGCGCCTGCAGCCCCACGGGGACCAATGGCGATCCTGGTTCGGACGGGATTACCACGATGACGAGGTGCTGGTGGCCCGCCACAAGCACGAGACGGAGCCCAGCGGCTGGCAGCTCTACACCCGGGAGCAGATCGAGGCCACCCTGGAGGTGGCCCAGTGCCTGTTCGCCCGCTACGGCCTGGAGGACATCGTCGGCCACGAAGACATCTCCCCGGGCCGCAAGTCCGACCCGGGCCCCGCCTTCCCCATGGGCTCGCTGCGCGCCCGGCTGCTGGGCCGACAGGAGGACAGCCTGCCGGTGATGCGCACCACCACGGGACTCAACATCCGCAGCGGCCCGGGCGTGAGGCACCCGCTGCTGCCCAGCGGCCCGCTACCCCTGGGAGTGAAACTGGAAGTGATAGACCAGGACGGGGACTGGCGCCGGGTCAGCGTGCTGGAGGCGGTCAACGGGCTGTCGGACCTGGAGGGGTGGGTGCACGGGCGGTATCTGGAGGCGGTGGAGGCATGACGACGGGGTTCCCGCAGGTCGGCCTGAAGGCCGATGGGCGGGGCTTCGATAGACACCGGCTGTCGGGCTGAAGCCCGACCTACGGGACGGCGGGCTTCAGCCCTGGGCGCCGTGCTGCTTGAGCCAGGCCAGGCGCCAGAGCTTGAGGGCGAGCAGCACCACGGGGGCCAGGTGCATGAACAGGTCGAAGATGTCCAGGGGCCGGGTGAGCGTGCCCTCGAACAGCATGCGGGTCTTCTCGACCAGGTGGGGCTCCGGCACGAAGGGCGCAAGGCCCAGGCCGATACCGAAGAACAGGGCGAACATCAGCGGGACGCTGTCGATGAATCTGAGGGCGCGATCTTTCATGGGGCGCGATTGTACACAAGCGGGCACCAGGATGCCCGTGATGCCTGGCCCGTCAGTCGCCCAGGGCGTCGAGATTGACCCGCAGCAGGTCCTCGGGCCGGTCCAGGTCGGCCAGCGGCTCCAGGCACTGTACGGCAAGCCCCGCGTCGCGGGCCCGTGCGAGCGTCTCTGCAAACACCCGCTCCGTCCCCCAGGGCATGTGGGTGAACAGGACCGGCTCAGGCCGCCCCGCGCCGATGAGCACGTAACCGCCGTCCTCGGCGGGTCCCAGCACCAGGTCCGCGCCCGACTCGAGCCAGTCCCTGGCACGGCGCAGGTGGTCCGCCGAGAGTGCCGGGCAGTCGGTGCCCACCAGCACCGCATGCTCGCCCGCCGCCCGGGCATCGCGGAGCGCCGCGAACATGCGCGCCCCCAGGTCACCCTCGGGCTGTTCCCGTAGCACTACCCCGTAACGATCCTCGCAGGTCCCGAAGAAATCATCCCCGGCATCGGGGCTGCACCAGAGTTCAACAGTCCCCGGCGCGGCCTCCCGGGCCACCCGCAGGGTGCGATGGACGAGCCGGGCATGCAGCGCGGCCGCCCCCTCGGCCCCCAGGGCCGGGATCAGCCGGGTCTTGGTCTGCCCGGGTCGGGGCGCGCGGGCGAAGACCTGGATGCGGGTCACCGGTACCACCTCGCCAGGCGCGCCGGCTTCACGCCCAGGGCATAGGCCAGGCGCAGCCACCACATGAGCAGAACGGTGCGCAGGATGCCGCGGGTCTCCCAGCGTCGGCTGGAGGTGGTGAGCGGCACGCGCACACAGGCGGGGCGGCCCAGGGCGCGCTTCAGGCGCTTGCTGAGGGCGATGTCCTCCATGAGTTCGATGGCGGGAAAACCGCCCAGAGACTGGAAGTCCTCACGCCCCAGGAACATCCCCTGGTCGCCGGTAGCGATGCCGGTCAGGCAGGAGCGCAGGTTCATGGCCCGCTCCACCACCCTCAGCATCGGCTGCTCACCGGAGAGTCGCACGTCGAAGCGACCCCAGGCCCGCCGGGACAGGGCCTCGCGGATGTGTTCATCGGCCTCCTCGGGAATGCGGCTGTCGCCGTGCAGGAACCACAGCACCTCGCCCCGGGCCACCGCGGCCCCGGCATTCATCTGCCGCGCCCTGCCCCGCCCCCGTTGCAGCAGACGGTCCACCCGGCCGGCGGCAATTTCGCGGGTGCCGTCGCTGCTGCCGCCATCAACCAGGATGAGTTCGGCGCCACGTTCGCGCAGGGGCGCCAGTTGCTCCAGCAGCTGGCCGATGCCCTCGGCCTCGTTGAGCACGGGGATCACCACCGACAGCCAGGGTGTCTCGCGACGATCCATGCGCAGGCTTCAGCGGCTGACCGGCAGGCCGGCCCGGGTCCAGGCCTCCATGCCGCCGGCCACCACCCGGGCATCCACCACCCCGGCCCTGGCCAGGGCCTGCCAGGCCTTGGCGGAGCGCCGGTCGGTGCGGCAGATGATGGCCAGCGGACCGCCATGGGCCTCGGCCACCCGCTGGGGATCGGCGAGCAACTGGTCCACGGGGATGTGCACCGCGCCCTGGACATGTCCCTCGGCGAACTCGTCCGCGCCGCGCACGTCGAGCAGGGTGACCCGTCCCGCATCCAGGCGCTCGTGGAGTTCCTGTACCGACAGGTCCCGGCCCCGGCGCATGCGGGTGACCAGGCGCGGCAGGAACATCACCGCGGCCAGGATCGCCAGGGCGATGAGCACGGTCTGGATCACACCCTCGCCGCCGGCCACCGCCTCCCGCCCGGCGTAGCCCAGCCAGGTGTAGGCAAAGGCCCCCGGGGCCATGCACACGAAGGTAGCCAGGACGTAGTGCCAGAACGGGATGCGGGTCAGGCCCAGGGCGTAGTTGAGCAGGTTGTAGGGGAACAGGGGCACCAGCCGCGTGAAGGCCACGAAACGCCAGCCTTCCTGCTCCACGCCGCGCACCAGCATCGACAGCCGGCCACCGGCCCGCCGCTGGGTCCAGTCGGCGGCCAGATAGCGGGACACCAGGAAGGCCAGGGTCGCGCCCACGGTGGCGCCCACCAGGCTGTAGACGGTGCCCCAGACGGGACCGAACAGGGCCCCGCCGGCCAGGGTCAGCACCGAGCCGGGCAGGAAGAACACCGCCGCCAGGGCGTAGAGACCCATGAAGAGCAGCGGCGCGGTGTAGCCCAGTTCTGCCATCCGGGTCTCCAGGGCCTCTACGGTGAAGGCATCCCGATACAGGACCGCGAGCACGATGCCCGCCAGCACCAGCAGGCCCAGGCCGATGCGCAGCCACACCCTGCCGCTTCTCACGGCTTCCTCTCCCACTGGCGACGGTTGATGGCGTAGTCGGTGACCTTGCCCACGAAGGGCATCAGCAGCATGCCCTTGAGGCCGTCGCACTGGCGGGGATCGCGGAAGGTGTCGATGCCGATGGTCATGCCCTCGTGACCTTCCCGGGGCTGGGCCTTGTAGGTGCCGAACAGGCGATCCCACCAGGGCAGATTGAAGCCGAAGTTCGAGTTGGTCTCGTCATCGGCCACGGAATGATGCACCCGGTGCATGTCCGGGGTGACCACGAACAGACGCAGCACCCGGTCCAGACCCAGGGGCAGGCGCAGGTTGCTGTGGTTGAACATGGAGGTGGCGTTCAACAGGATCTCGAAGAGGATCACCGCCAGCACCGGCGGGCCCAGCACCGCGATCACGGCGAACTTGATCCCCATGGACAGGATGATCTCCAGGGGGTGGAAGCGCAGGCCGGTGGTGACATCGAAGTCCAGGTCCGCGTGGTGCACCCGGTGCAGGCGCCACAGGGCGGGCACCGCGTGGACCATCACGTGCTGCAGCCAGATCATGAAATCCAGCACCAGCACCGACACCAGCACCGCGATCCAGAAAGGCACCTCGAAGGTGTTGAACACCCCCCAGCCCGCCGACTGGGCGAACACCGCCATGCCCACCGCCGCCGCGGGGAACAGCAGGCGCAGGAGCACGGTGTTGATCACCACGATCCCTAAGTTGCTGGTCCAGCGCTGCAGTCGGGTGAGCAGACGCTGGCGCCGGGGCAACAGGGCCTCGGCGATGCCCAGCAGCAGCAGGATGCCCAGAAAGAAACCGAGCCGCAGGGCGGCCTCGTTGGCGGTGATCCATTCGGTCATGGCGGACTCTCTAGAGTGCGTGAGGCGTGAGGTGTCAGGGGTGAGGCGACATGGTTCTAGCCCGCATATCTCACCACCGTTCTACTGCGGCCGCCGATCTGCTCGCTGTGACGGGGCGTGCTCACTTCAGCCGGCTTGACGTAGTGTCGGCTACGCCGGCGCCGTCTTGCGCTCCGCGCGCCCCGTCACAGCGGCATCTCGACGCCCTCGCTACGAACGGTGGTGAGATATGCGGGCTAGCTTGACGATACGAACCGTACGTCTCTCGCTTTACGCCTCTCTCCTCACCCCGGGCAATATTCAATAAATCAATTGAATATTGATTGTGGCGCAGTTTCGCGCTCTAATGCCCCCATGTCAAGCGCGAACATCAAGCACCTGCTGCTGGCCCAGTTCGCCCGACTGGGCAAGGCCCTGAGCCATCCGAACCGCCTGGAGCTGCTGGAGTTCCTGGCCCAGGGATCCCGGGGTGTGGATGAGCTGGCGGGCCTCAGCGGCCAGAGCGTGGCCAACACCTCCCAGCACCTGCAGCAGCTGCGCCAGGCGGGCCTGGTGCAGTCACGGCGCCAGGGTCAGCGGGTGCTCTACAGCCTGGCGGGCGATGACGTGGTCGCCCTCATGGATGCCCTGCGCCGGGTGGCCCGGCAGCACATCCCCGACGTGGATCACCTGGTGCACCGGCACCTGGATCCCCGGGACGCCATGGAACCGGTGCCCGTGGATCAGCTGCTGGAACGCATTCGCCGGGGCGAAGTGACCGTGGTGGACGTGCGCCCCGAAGCGGAATTCCAAGCCGGTCACGTGCCCGGCGCCATCAACATCCCCCTCGATGAACTGGAGGCCCGCCTCGGCCAGCTGGACCCCGGGCGCGAGGTGATCGCCTATTGCCGGGGACCCTACTGCGTGCTCGCCTACGACGCGGTCCACAACCTGCGCGAAAAGGGCTTCCGCGCCCGGCGCATGGAAGACGGCTACCCGGAATGGAAGAACGCCGGCCTGCCGGTGGAGAAGGCGGCATCGTAGGTTGGGGTGAGCGCAGCGAACCCTAACCTACGACACTAGCCCGCATATCTCACCGGTCGGACACCGGCGGGCGCGCAACAAGCCGAAACATCAGTGGAATACATTGAAATGGTCGGCAGCCTCAGCATGACAGACTGTTCCCGCCGGTGTCCTATCGCGGTTCAGGCTCGTCTTCGCGTTCGTAGGCTTGCTCTTCACTCAACCCATAGCTACGGCTATGGGTTTCACTCCAGAGCGGCGCCTACGAACGCGAATCCTTCGCCTGCTCCCGCGATACCGGTGAGATATGCGGGCTAGATTGATGAGTCCCCTCCCCCTCATGGGGGAGGGCCAGGGTGAGGGTGGTTTCACCCCTCACCCCTCACCCCTTTCATCCATCACCCTTCCTCCCTCATCCTTGCAGCCATGGACACCCTGCAGGCCCTCATCGCGAGCCTCTCCGCCCTGCTGGTGCTGGGCATCGCCCTCTACAGCGCGGCACATGCCCTGCTCAACAAACGCGACACCCGGGCGGTGATCGCCTGGGTGGGGCTGATCATGCTCCTGCCCCTGGGCGGATCGATCCTGTACTGGCTGCTCGGGGTCAACCGCATCAAGAGCCGCGCCCGGGCCCTGCGCGAGGCGGCGGGGCACCCACAGGCACCGCTGCCACGAACCGTGGTGCCGGCACCCATCGATGCGCGCTGGCGGCCCCTGGTGCGCGCCGGGGATGCCCTGAGCCCTTTCCCCTACACCGGCGGCAACCGGCTGGAACCCCTGGTCAACGGCGAGGCCGCCTATCCGGCCATGCTCGAGGCCATCAACGGCGCGAAGCACAGTGTGGCCCTGGCCACCTACATCTTCGACCACGATCCCACGGGCAAGGAATTCCGCGACGCCCTGATCCGCGCTCATGAACGGGGCGTGGCGGTGCGCGTGCTCATCGACGGGGTGGGTGTGCGCTACAGCCGGCGCAGCATGCAGCGGGCGCTGCGCCGTGCCGGCGTGCCGGCGCGGCTGTTCCTGCCCATGCACCTGCCACGCACGCTCGCGGCCTTCAACCTGCGCAACCACCGCAAGCTGCTGGTGGTGGACGGACACACCGGCTTCACCGGCGGCATGAACCTGCGCGCCGGACATCGGATCGACCTGGACGTACGCCACCCGGTGCAGGACCTGCACTTCCAGGTGCAGGGACCGGTGGTGGCGCAGATGCAGCGGGTATTCGCCGACGACTGGCGCTTCGCCACCGGCGAAACACTGCAAGGCGGCGACTGGTTCCCGGAACTCCCGCCCGTGGGCGCTGTGCCCGCGCGCGGCGTCCCCGACGGGCCCGACGAGCACTTCGAGACCCTGCGCCAGCTGATGCTCGCCGCGCTCGCCGAGGCCCGGGAGAGCATCACCGTGATGACCCCCTACTTCCTGCCCGACGGCTCGCTGATCTCGGCACTCAACAGCGCCGCCCTGCGGGGTCTCGAGGTGGACATCCTGCTGCCGGCACGGGGCAACCTGCCCCTGGTGCAATGGGCCTCCGAGGCCATGCACTGGATGGTGCTGGAACGGGGCTGCCGCATCTGGCTCACGCCACCCCCCTTCGATCACTCCAAGCTGCTGCTGGTGGACGGCCAGTGGGTGCTGCTCGGCTCCGCCAACTGGGACCCGCGCAGCCTGCGGCTCAATTTCGAGTTCAACCTGGAATGCCTGGACCCGGCACTGGGCCGGCAGATGCAGGACTGGGTGGAGGAACGCAAGCGCGAGGCGCGCCTGCTGACGCTCGAGGAAAGCCTGGGGCGATCCCTGCCCGTGCGGCTCAGGAACGGCGCAGCAAGGTTGCTGACGCCGTATCTGTGAAAGGCATTCAACATTCAAAATTCAAAATTCAAAGGGTTGTGTCGTAGGAGCGGCGACCCCGCCGCGAACAGCGGAGTTTCTTCACGCACCGCTGTTCGGCCCGGGGTCGGGCCTCCTACATTAGGCCGGCGAGTCCCGCCATTCCCTTTGAATCTTGAATCTTGAATCTTGAATCTGCCCCTTAAACTTTAAACTGCCCCACCATCCCCTGAAGCTCCGCGGCCAGGCGCGCCAGTTCGTCGCTGGCGGTGCTGATCTGCTGGGAGCCGGAGGCGGTTTCGTCCACGGCCTGGCTGATGTTCACCACGTTGCGGTTGATCTCCTCGGCCACGGCGGACTGCTCCTCGGCGGCGCTGGCGATCTGGGTGTTCATGTCGGTGATGCGCGCCACGGCGCCGGTGATGGTCTTGAGGGACTCTCCCGCCTTGGCGGCCTGCTGCACGCTGCCGCTGGCCTGGACACGGCCCTTCTCCATGACGGTCACCGCGCTGCTGGCATTGCCCTGCAGGCGTTCGATCATCTCCTGGATGGTGTGGGTGGACTCCTGGGTCCGGGAGGCGAGCGTGCGCACCTCGTCGGCCACCACGGCGAAGCCCCGGCCCTGCTCGCCGGCGCGGGCCGCCTCGATGGCGGCATTCAGGGCCAGCAGGTTGGTCTGCTCGGCGATACCGCGGATCACGTCCAGTACCTTGCCGATCTCCTCGCTGTCCGCGGACAGGCGCTGGATCACGCCGGCGGCGTTCTCCACCTCGGAGGCCAGGGCCTCGATGGAGCGGATGGTGGCACCCACCACGTCGCGGCCGGCGTTGGCCTCCTGGTCGGTCTCCCGGGCGGCGGCCGCCGCCTCGGTGGCGTTGCGCGCCACTTCCTGTACCGTGGCGGTCATCTCGTTCATGGCCGTGGCCACCTGGTCCGTCTCGTTCTGCTGGCGGCGCACCTGGTTGGTGGTCTGCTCCGCGGTGGCGGACAGCTCCTCGGAGGCGGCGGCCAGCTGCGAGGTGGCACCCGCCACCTGGCGCACCACGTCCTGGATCTTGGAGACGAAGGCATTGAAGGCCACCGCCAGCTGAGTGAGTTCGTTCTTGCCTTCCACCGGCAGACGTTGGGTCAGGTCACCCTCGCCCTGGGCGATGTCATCCAGGCGCGCCACGGTCTCGCACAGGGGCTTGACGATACTGCGGGCAATCACCCAGGCAAGCCCCATGCCCAGCACCAGCACCAGCAGGCCCACACCCAGCACGGAGAACAGGGCCTCCCGGTAACCGGACACGTACTCGCTGCGGTCCACCATGAGTTCCAGCACACCCACAGGCTGTCCGGCGAAATCGTTGATCACCCGGCCGTAGACGGCCACGGGGGTACCCCGATGCTCGGCCTGGCGCAGTACGGTCTCACCGCGCAGGGCACGACCCAATTCATCGCGAGTCAGCAGGGCCTGCTCGCCGATGGAGCTGGCGAAGCGGTTGAAGGCGCCAGCATCGCCGGGGATGTGCAGCGCGGCGCCTGCGCCGTACTGACGGGTGAAATCATCGAAGAAGGGCTGGCCGAAGGTCAGGCCGAACTCCACGGAGCCGGTGTGCTGCCCCTGGTGGAACATGGGCACCACGCCGCGCACGCCGAGACCTGCGACGCCGCGTTCCAGACCCTGAACCGGGCGGCGGCTGCGATTGGTCTCCACGACGGTGTTGCGGAAGGCGGACAGGTCATCGCCGTGGCGATCCGGGCGGTGCACGCGCAGGAATGAGGTCGCAGGGGCAAGATGGAACTGGAACTGGTCGATGCCGTGGCTCTGGCCCATGGTCTGAAAGATGGGCACGGTCAACTCGGTCAGACGCTCACGGTCCCGGGCGGCGAAGGCGGCCTGGATCTCGGGGATGTTGCTCACGGTGGCGGCCATGGCCTCGGCCCGCTGAGACTGGGCGTCGATGGCAGCACGTAGAGATTCAAACAGATCCTGGAGTTGGCGTTCCTCCGCCCGCTGGCTCATCTGGCCCAGGCTGGAGAGCACCACCGGCAGCATGAGACCGACGGTAAGTAACAGGAGGATGGCGATGCCGCCCAGCAGGCGAACGCTGATCTTGAGATTGTTGAACATGGAGCATGACCTCTGAGAGTCCGGTGCGACCGTTTGCTCGCCCTGGATCACGGGCGGCCCGAGCCTTATTTTTCTGTTTCGTTGATTTTGCTTCTTGTGAACCTTGTAGCGACATCTGTCACGCAAACTTAAGTCACTACAAGGGGCGGCATTATACGGATCGCCCAGGCCCGGATGGCTCCACTCGTCCCGCGGATAGGTCCGCTCATAACACACAGCACATCCCACAATGAAAAAAGGCGCCCGGAATTGTCCCGGGTGCCTTGTCTCCATCCGTCCTTAAGCCCGGCTCTGGCCCGGTTCAGGCGTAGTAATCCACCAACCCATGCCCCTGGCGCGCGGCCTGGGCCTCGCCGGGCACGCCGGACTGATCCGCACCCTCACCCGCTTGGGTACCACCGCCGGCGCCCTGGCCGTCGGACTCGCCCCGGGCCTGGCGGGCATCCTGGTGGGACACCGACACATCCAGGGTCATGCCGCCCTCGGCGAACATCTCCCGCAGTCGCGGCAGGGCGGCGTCGATGGCCTCACGGACAGCCGCCTGGGGGGCGACGAAGTTCACCTGGGTGCGATCCCCGTCCACCTGCACGCGGATCTCGATGGGACCCAGACTGGGCGGATTGAGACGCAGCTCTGCCACCTGCACCTTCTGGTTGACCATCCACTGCACCCGGTCGCCCAGGGAACGGTCCCAGCCCGGCTGCCCCATGGGGATATCGAGGCTCAGCTGACGAGGAGTTGTGCGCGTGGCGGCGGCAGCCTGGGTGGTCTCCAGGCTGATCGCGTTGGCCATGTTGGCCTGGATGTCTGCGACCTTGCCCTGGGAGGCGATCACGCTCAGGGCGCGCTTGCCGACGATCTCATCGTCCGCGGACATGGCCGCCGCCTGCACTGCGGCCGCCATGAGGTGTTCGCGCATACGCGCCGCACCGGAGAGGTGCTCCGTGTCAGCCGTGTCGGCATCCGCGCTCCCTGTCGCGACCTGCATCAAGGCGGCCTGGGGCGGCAAGTTCTTGCCGTCCTGCGGCAAGGGCCTACCCACCGGCAGGGCCTCGTCATTGCCCAGGCTGGCGGCCAGCCAGGCGGCCAGGCCCTCGGCGTCCAGTTCCTCGGGCAGGGCCTCGGCCACCTGCTCCAGGCCCTGTAGATGGATAGCCAAACGCATCCAGAAGTCGCCCTGCTCGCCCAGGGCACGGGCCCCGTCCGGCATGGCATCCAGGTCGCCCAGGGCCTGCATCAGGGGCCCCGGCAGATTCATTGGGAAGGCGGCAAGCTGCATGTGTGTCGTCCCGTGTCAGGTGCTTTGTGCTTTGTGCTTTGTGCTTTGTGCATCAAGATACGTGCCAAGAGTTAGTCTTGGTTGTTGCCACGCGGCCTCTGACCGAATTCGTCGTTTTCCTTCTGTTCCCGCCGGTCCTCGGCGCGGCGCTCGTCGGCCTGCATGCGTTCCACCACCTTGTTCACCGCGTCACTGTGCACCCGGGTGGCGGTCCACTGGCCACGGCTCTGTTCCAGGGCGGCCCGGGCCTGCTCCACCCGACGGGCCTGCTCCTCGATGGCCTCGTTGAGCCGCGAGAGGAACAGCCGGTAGTCGCGCATGTTGATGCCCGCCATGGACTCGGCACCGTCCTCGAAGCGCTTGGCGTATTCGTCGCGGTAGTTGTTGAGTTCCTGCAGGCGGTTCTGCTGATCATCCAGGGCCCGCTGCCGCTCGCCCATCACGCGCGCGGCGTTCTGCTGACGGTTGTGGACCACGTTGGCCACGGGTTGCATGCGTTTGGAACGGGTCATAAAGCCCCTCCGGGGCAGAGACAAGTTGCTAGTGACAAGATACAAGTTAAGGGTGAGGAGTTAGGGGATAGGCGTGAGCTGTGAGACCACCTCTACCTGGTCGTCCCCGCTTGAGCACTCCTCACACCTCTCACCTCACTCCTCACGATCTCCCATCAGCGCGTCCAGCGCCCGCAGGCTTTCCTTGAAATCCACGGCCTCGCGCATGTCCTGGGAGAGGTACTGTTCGAGGTGAGGATAGTACTGGATGGCGGCGTCCACCCTGGGGTCGGCGCCCTTCTGGTAGGCGCCCACGCTGATCAGGTCCCGGTTCTGCTGGTAGGTGGCGTAGATCTGCTTGAACAGGCGCGCGGCCTGGATCTGGCCCGGATCGGCGATCTCGTTCATGAGCCGGCTCACCGAGGCCTCGATGTCGATGGCGGGATAGCGACCGGCCTCGGCGATGCGCCGGGACAGGACCACGTGTCCGTCGAGGATCGCCCGGGCCGCATCGGCGATGGGGTCGTTCTGGTCATCGCCCTCGGTCAGCACGGTGTAGAAGGCGGTCATGGTGCCCTCGCCCCGGTCGCTGTTGCCGGCCCGCTCCACCAGGTGCGGCAGGCGCGCGAACACGGACGGCGTATAACCCTTGGTGGCGGGCGGCTCGCCGATGGCCAGCGAGATCTCCCGCTGGGCCTGGGCGAAACGGGTCAGGGAATCCATGAGCAGCAGCACGTTCAGGCCCTGGTCGCGGAAGTACTCGGCGATGGAGGTGGCCAGCATGGCGCCGTGCAGGCGCATCAGCGGCGGATGGTCGGCGGGCACCGCCACCACCACTGCCCGGGCCATGCCCTCGGGTCCGAGGATGTTCTGCACGAATTCGTTCACTTCTCGGCCGCGCTCGCCGATCAGCCCCACCACCGTGACATCGGCATTGGTGTAGCGGGTCATCATGCCCAGCAGCACGCTCTTGCCCACGCCGCTGCCGGCGAACAGGCCCATGCGCTGGCCACGGCCGACGGTGAGCAGGCCGTTGATGGCGCGCACGCCAACGTCCAGAGGCTCGTGGATGGGACGCCGCGCCATGGGATTGATGGGCCGGCCGTTCAGGGACACGCTGGCCTCGCAGTCCGGCGCCGGCAGACCGTCCAGGGGACGGCCCGCACCGTCCAGCACGCGACCCAGCAGAGCCTCGCCCACCCGGGCCTCCCGGGCATGCTGGGTGGGAATCACCCGGGCATTGGGGGTGAGCCCGCTGATGTCGCCCACGGGCATGAGGAACACCCGCTCGCCGGAGAAGCCCACCACCTCGGCCTCCACCTCGGCGCCGCCGGCGCTCACCACCCGGCAACGGCCGCCCACGGGCATGCGCACGCCCTCGGCCTCCAGGGTCAGGCCCACCATGCGCACCAGCCGGCCTTCCGCGGTCAGCGGTCTGGCCTGCTCTACGCGCCGGGCACCCCGGCGCAGGCTGTCCCGCAGCCGGGCCAGGCGCAGTTCCGGGTCCAGTCGTTCAGGGAGCACCATGGTCGTCTCCGGCATCGCTGCCGGCTCCGCGATCGATGGCCTCGTGTTCATCACCCTGCTCGTCCTGACGGCGTTCGCCGCCCCAGAGTTCCGCGATCAGGGCATTGAGGCGGGTCTCCAGGGTGGCATCCACCCGGGAGGTCTCGGTCTCCAGGCGGGCACCGCCACGGCTCAGGGTGGGGTCCTCGATCACCTTCCAGGGCTGTGCCAGTTCCGACAGGTGCAGGGCGTCGCGCACGATGCGCGCGTCCTCGGGATGCAGGTGCAGGCGGATGGTGCGCTCGGTGCTGGGCAGTACGCCCAGGGCCTCGCGCACCACGGCCACGATCTGGCCCGGGTCGGCGCGCAGTTCGCGGCGCACCAGCTGACGGGTCACCGTGGTGACCAGGTGCAGCAGATCGGATTCCAGCTGCTGGTCCAGAGCCTGCACGCTGGGCACCAGGGACTCCAGCACCTGTTTGAGAAACTCGGCCTCGGCGCGCACCGCCGCCTCGCCGGCCTTCCTGCCTTCCTGAAGACCCTGCTCGAATCCCTCGGCCCTGCCCTCTTCCCGGGCAGCCCGCCGGATCTCCTCGATCTCCCGGGCGGTCGGCAGCGCCGGCCGGTCCGTCACGGCCTCGGAACGCGCCTGGACACCCGGCTTGCGCGATGCCGCCGCAGCATCACCCACCGCCGGCGCCTCCCAGCGCCGCGCAGTCTCCACCTCCTCGCCACTGATGATGCGCTGACTCATGAACTCAGCTTCTCATTTCTTGCCTCTGGCGCCTTCATACAAACTCGTCTCCGCCCTTGCCGCCCAGCACGATCTCGCCGCTTTCGGCCATGCGCCGGGCGACGGTGAGGATCTCCTTCTGGGCGCCTTCCACTTCGCTCAGGCGCACCGGGCCCTTGGCCTCCAGATCGTCGCGCAGCATCTCGGCGGCGCGCTTGGACATGTTCTTGAAGATCTTCTCCTTGAGGGCATCCTCGGCACCCTTGAGGGCCAGCACCAGGGACTCGGTGGAGATCTCCCGCAGCAGGGCCTGGATGCCGCGATCGTCCACATCCACCAGGTTGTCGAACACGAACATGAGGTCTTCGATCTTTTGGCTGAGATCCTCGTCCACCTCGCGGATGCGGTCCACGATGGTGGCCTCCTTGGAGGGCTCCATGAAGTTGAGGATGTTGGCGGCGCTCTTGATGCCGCCCACCGCCGAGGACTTGACGTTGCTGTTGCCGGAGAACTGGCGTTCCAGGATCTCGTCCAGTTCCTGCAGGGCGTTGGGCTGGATGCCGTCAAGGCTGGCGATGCGCATGAGGATGTCCGGCTGGGTGCGCTCGGGCAGGAATGAGAGCACCTCGGCGGCGTGATCCGGGTCCAGGTAAGAGAGCACGATGGAGATGATCTGGGGGTGCTCCAGGCGGATCACCTCGGCCACCGCCCGGGGCTCCATCCACTTGAGCGCCTCCAGGCCCTTGGAGTTGCGGCCCAGCAGGATGCGATTGATCAGGCCGCCGGCCTTGTCCTCGCCGAGCGCCGAGGTGAGCACCTTGCGGATGTACTCGTCGGTGCCCACGCCCAGGGCGGTCTGCTCTTCCACCGCCTGGGTGAACTCGTCGAGCACCTTCTGCACCTCGGTCCGGGAGACGTTGGCCAGGGTGGCCATGGCGGTGCCCAGGCGCTGCACCTCCTTCGGCCCCATGTGCTTGAGCACCTCGGCGGCGGCCTCCTCGCCGAGGCTCATGAGGAACACCGCGGCACGCTCGGTGCCGGTGAACTTACTGTTTTCAGGCGCCTGCGCCATCGCTCGCGATCCACGTTTTCATCAATTGGGCCACCCGCTTGGGATCCTCGCGCACCAGGGTGCGGGCAGAATCCAGCTGGTCATCATAGGTCTTCTTGGTGCCGGGGCCGGGCAGCGCGCCCTGGGCCTGGGGTTGCTGGCCGAGTTGCAGTTGTTCCCCGCCCAACTGACCCTCGGGCAGGGCCAGGTGACCCAGTTGATCCTCGCGGCGGGCGGCCGCGCCCTTCTCGGCCAGTCCCTTGAGCAGCGGGCGCACCACCGTCAGGGCCAGCACGATCACCATCACCACCGCCAGTATAGTCTTGGCGAGATCCACCACCCAGGGTTCCTGCCAGATAGGCGGTTCAGGCGGCAGTTCCAGTGCCTCCACCGGTCGGAACGAGGCATTGATCACGTTGATGCTGTCGCCGCGGCGAACATCGAAACCCACCGCCTCGCGCACCAGGGTGGTAATGCGTTCCATCTCCTCCTCGGTGAACGGCACACGGACCAGCTCGCCTTGCTCGTTGCGTTCCTCCTTGTGGTCCACCACCACCGCCACGGAAAGACGGCGCAGACCGCCCGGGGCCTCGCGGATGTGGCTGACGGTGCGGTCCACCTCGTAGTTGCGCACCGTGCGGCGGCTGGTAGAGCCGGGTATCAGGGCCTGGCCGTTCGTGCCGTTGCCTTCCTCGGCGATCACGCCCGCCTCGGGGGGCTGGTTGGTGAGCGCGCCGGGCACGCCCATCATGCCGCTACCGCGGCTCTCGTCTTCGGAGATCTGCTCGCTGCGCACCACGGAGAACTCGGGATCGAAGGCCTCGGTGGTGCGTTCGATGCGGGAGAAGTCCAGGTCCGCCGCCACCTGGGCGCGTACTGCGTCGGGACCCAGGATGGGGCTCAGGATGTCCATGATGCGCCGCACGTAGCTTTCCTCCATGCGGCGGGTGAAATCCAGCTGCTGGGTGCTGGCCATGATGCCGTCCACGTCACCGGCCGGCTGGGTCAGCAGGCGTCCGCGCTGGTCCACCACCGTGACCCGCTCCGGCTCAAGGTCTGGGACGCTGGAGGCCACCAGGTGCACGATACCCGCGATGCGGCTCTCGTCCAGGGTGCGACCGGCGTAGAGGTTGAGCAGCACCGAGGCGCTGGGCTTGGTACGGTCGCGCACGAACACCGACTGGCGCGGCAGGGCCAGGTGCACCCGGGCGCTCTCCACGCTGCTCAGGGTGGCGATGGAGCGGGCCAGTTCACCCTCGATGGCGCGGTGGTAACGGGCGTTCTCGATCAGGCGGCTGGTGCCCAGGCCCTGGTCCTGCTCCAGCAGCTCGAAGCCGAAACCGCTGGCCTTGGGCAGGCCCTCGGTGGCCAGCTTCAGGCGGGCGTCGTGCACATGGCGGGCAGGTACGGTGACCGCGCCGGTGGCGGAATCCAGACGGTAGGGAATGTTGTGACGCCCCAGGGCTTCGGCCACCTGGGCGCTTTCCTGCTCCGCCAGGTTGGGATACAGCACCGTGTAGCTGGGGCGCGTCATCCACATGAAGATGCTCGACACCAGCGCCACCGCCGCCGCCAGCGCCACGATCAGACCGATCTGGCGCTCCATGGGCAGCCTGCCGAAGCCCCTGACCTGGTTGCTGAAGACTGCAATCGAATTCGCCATAGACGTCTATCCCGCGCCGGTCAGACCGGCATGCTCATGATTTCCTGGTAGGCGTTCAGCAGGCGGTTGCGCACCTGGTTGACCGCCTCGAAGGACACGCTCGCCTTCTGCATGGCCACCATCACCTGGGCCAGATTCACATTGGGATCACCCATCTCGAAGGCCTGCGCCATCTCCCGGGAGGCCTGCTGGGTCTGGTTCACCTGGTCCAGGCTCTGCTTGAGCATCTGGGCGAAGTTGACCCCGGACGGTTCCTGGGCAGGCGTGGCGTTGAGACCGGAGTTCGCCGCCAGCGCCCGCATCTGGGCGAGCACCTGGTTGATCTGCATGTCGCTCATGACGACCTCCTGACGGAGGTCGGCATGAGCAGTGGCAAGTGGCTAGTGGCTAGTGGCAAGAGAAGACCTTGCGCTGGCGCGCTGCCGGGTGAATTCAACCATGTGCTCTGCATCTTGAACCTCCTCGAATCAGACATCTTTTCTGTTTCCTTGCCACTAGCCACTAGCCACTTGCCACTGTCAGCCCGCGCAGACGCAAGCCAAACTCAGGGAATGGCTACACCCGCTTCACGAAGCCGCGCCAGCTTGTACCGCAACGTCCGCGGGCTGATCCCCAGCCGTGCGGCGGCCTCCTTGCGGCTGCCCTGTTCGCAGCGCAGGGCGTCCAGGATCAGCTGCTCCTCGCGGGAACGCAGGCTGGCGTCCAGGGCCCGGGCGGCGCGCTGCCCGTTCACGGCCTGGGGCGGTGCCAGGGATTCGACGCCGGCGTTCACCCGGGGCTCCACGGCGCCCGGAGAAACATGCTCGAAACGGATGCAGGCCGCGTCGATCTGGCGGCCGCGGCGCAGGATCAGCGCGCGCTGGATCACGTTGTCCAGCTCGCGCACGTTGCCGGGCCAGCCGTGGTTCATCAGGCGGTTCGCCGCGCAGGGGGCCAGATCGGCGGTATCAATGCCCCGGCCATGGCGTTCCAGGAAGGCACGGGCCAGGGGCAGGATGTCGCCGGGGCGCTCTCGCAGGGGCGGGATCAGCAGCGGGAACACGCTCAGGCGATAGAACAGGTCCTCGCGGAAGCGGCCCGCGGCGACCGCCTCGCGCAAGTCCCGGTTGGAGGTGGCGATGACGCGCACGTCCAGCTTGAGGGTCTTGCGGGCGCCCAGGCGCTCCACTTCCCGTTCCTGCAGCACGCGCAGCAGCTTGGCCTGCAGGCCCATGTCCATCTCGGTGATCTCGTCCAGCAGCAGCGTACCGCCCTGGGCCTGCTCGAACTTGCCCGGGCGCGACTCGTGGGCGCCGGTGAAGGCGCCGCGCTCATAACCGAACAAGAGGGCCTCCAGCATGTTCTCGGGGATGGCGGCGCAGTTGACCGCCACGAAGGGACCGGCGGCCCGGGAAGAATGGTTGTGCAGGTAGCGGGCGAAGACCTCCTTGCCCACCCCGGATTCACCGTTGAGCATCACGGTGACCTCGGAACCGGCCACCCGGGCGGCCAGGTCCAGCAGTTCGCGGCTGCGGGGGTCTTCCAGCACCATGCCGTCGGTGGGGGTGCGCACGGTGAGCTGGCGTACCCGCTCGGACACGGCGCCCACCCGGAAGGGCTTCACCAGGAAATCCGTGGCCCCCTCGCGCATGGCGGTCACCGCGGTGTGGATGCTGCCGTCGCCGCTGGTCAGCACCACCGGCAGGTCCGGCTGTTCCCGGCGCAGGCGGCGCAGCAGGGACAGGCCGTCCATGGGTCGGGTCTCGCGGCTGGCGAACACGATACTGACCGGTTCCCGGCCCAGCAGATCCAGGGCGGCATCGCCGTGATCCGCCTCGAGCACGCGACAACGATCCGCCAGCAGGTGTTCGCGGACCTGGGCACGCAGACCCGCATCCTCTTCCACGAGCAGCACGGTCAGGGACTGGGTCATCGGGACACTCCTCGCATCACTGGACTCCCTTGCAGGGGTTCTTGAAACCGTGGCGGTGACGGTGCGCCGACGCACCGGCCGCCTCAGCCCATGCAAAGCAGGAATGATGCCAGGAGTATTTTTTGTTGAATTATCAGTGGGCTAAGAAAAGGCCCGCAACGGGAAGTCAAATTTCCGTCGCGTCCTCGGGGCGGGAGATGCCGAACTTGCGCATCTTCTCCACCAGGGTGGTCCGGCGCATGCCGAGCAGCTTGGCGGCGTGGGCCACCACCCCGTTGGATTCGTCCAGAGCCCGGCGGATCAGGCCCATCTCGAGATCGTTGAGGTATTCCTTCAGATCGATGCCCTCGCTGGGCAGGCCGGGGGCACCGGGCAGATAGCCGGGCGGCAGGCCCTCGCCGTCCATCTCCGCCTGGGCCAGTTCCGCCAGCTCCTCGTCGCCTTCCCGGCGGAACTTGGCCGGCAGGTCCGAGACCTCCACGGTCTCGCCGGGATGCATGATGGCCAGGCGCTCGATCAGATTCGCCAGCTCGCGCACGTTGCCCGGCCAGTCGTACACGGACAGGGCGCGCATGGCCGATTCCCCCAGGCGCACGCTGCCGCGCCCCTCGCCTTCCATGCGCGCGGTCAGCTCGCTGATCAGCAGGGGCAGGTCGCTGCGGCGGTGGCGCAGGGGCGGCACCTCGATGGGGAACACGTTGAGGCGGTAATAGAGGTCTTCCCGGAAGGTGCCTTCGTCGATGGCCAGTTCCAGGTCCCGGTGGGTGGCGGCGATGATGCGCACGTCGCACTGGATGCTGCGGTTACTGCCCACCCGCTCGAAGGTGCGTTCCTGGAGCACCCGCAGCAGCTTCACCTGCATGGGCAGGGGCATGTCGCCGATCTCGTCCAGAAACAGGGTGCCGCCCTGGGCCAGCTCGAAGCGGCCCTGGCGGCTGGTGAGCGCGCCGGTGAAGGCGCCCTTCTCGTGGCCGAACAGCTCGCTTTCCAGCAGGTCGGCGGGGATGGCGCCGCAGTTGACCGCCACGAAGGGCCGCTCGCGGCGGCTGGAGGCGCTGTGGATGTTGCGCGCCACCACTTCCTTGCCGGTGCCGGTCTCGCCCAGTACCAGCACGTTGGCGTCCGTAGCCGCCACCTGGCCGATGAGCCGGCGGATGCGCTGCACCATGGGGTTGCGCCCCACCAGGGAGCGGAACAGTTCCAGGGAACGGGCCCCGTCCAGCCCGCCGTTGGCCACCGCGTGGCGGGCGCACTGCAGGGCGTGGGAGAGCTGGGGATAGCGTACGGGGAAGGAGACCCGGCGCACCACCTGGGTCCGGGCCGCCTGGGTCAGCGAAGGGAATTCCGCTTCCTCGCCCACCAGCACCACGGGGATGCCGGGCGCCCGTTCCGGCAGTTCGTTAAGCAGGTCTTCCAGGGCATCGCCCAGACAGCTGCTGATGAGCCAGGCGAGACAGCCTTCCCCGACGGACACCTGGTCTGGGGGCGAGGTGTGCAGGCGGGGTTCGCACTCCAGGAAGTCGAGCACGGTTTCGAGCCGACTGGCCCGCTCCGGGTCGGCGGCCAGCACCATGATGCGTTTCGGGAGCTCGACGCTCACCGTGCCGTCCGTCTGCATCACCTCTTCAGGCAGGCTCATGCAAGCACTCCCGGGAGACGACGTCGCACCAAGGCCATTCGAATCATGAATACCGGAGGGTTAAGAGGAATACGGCGCTATGTTAGGTGGTTTGCGAAGCCCGGGGCAAGGCGTGGATGGTGAGTGGTCGATTGTCAGTGGTCAGTGGTCCAAGCCAATACTCATCCTCTCACGGAGCCACGGGGACACGGGGAAGGCGTTTCGGACATCAAAACCGTAACACCCATTCTCACGCGGAGGCGCAGAGACGCGGGGGAAGTCAAAAGCATGGTCTCTCGCGAAGACGCGAAGACGCCAAGAAAGGCATTGAATAAGCTGAAACTCAAAAAAGCTTTTCCTTTGCGGCTTCGCGTCTTTGCGAGAAATATTGTCTTTGATTTTCCCCGCGCCTCCGCGCCTCTGCGAGAGAACAAGGCCTTTACGCCTTGCCGCGCCGCTGCGCCACCTCGCGGCGGTGGCGGCGGAAGATCATGCGCTCCAGCCCGTCCCGCACCGCCTCGGACAGCCCCTAGAAGGCCAGCACCGTGCGCACCCCGTCCGCACCTTCCTCGCGCGCCACCACCCGCCCGAACAGGGTCATCGCCCTGGGAAAGGACGGACAGACATGCAGTTCCACGCGCACCAGCCCGCCCGGGTCCGGCCCCTGATCCGCCCACCACTCCAGGCCCTGGGCATTGAAGCGCACCCGGCGGGATTCCGGCTGCCCGCCCTGGACACGCAGCCAGTCGCCCAGCAGCTCCAGCACCAGGTTCAGCTTGGCCTCGACCCGCGCCAGTTCGTGGGCCAGTTCCGGAGACTCCTCCGAAGGCCGGTGGGACTCCTCCAGCCCCTCGCAGGCCCGGATCAGGGCCTCGTTGGTCACGTTGATCGCCGCCAGACGCTGCTCCGAGGGCAAGGCCTCCACCTCGGTCCAGGCCAGGGGCAGATCGTCCTCGTGGACCAGGCCTTCATTCAGGGGGTTGTCCGTTGTCATGCGTCGCTCGTCCGTCGTTGCGCGGGCCGTGCCCGCCTCCCAGCCATTGCAGGATCATAGGGCGGGCCATGCCCGCCAACCTCCCACATCGCCCCACCATAGGGCGGGCCATGCCCGCCGCCTCCATTGTGTCAGATCCAAGGGCTGATGGCGGCCATGGGCCGCCCTATGCGAATGAAAAATGTCACCGACCCCATTTCCATTTCTATTTCTATTTCTATTGTCCGCCTCATGGCCACATCCTATAGTCATTGTGGAGTTTGCAAGCCGGACACTTTGAAGGTATCAAGCATGGCACCAACCCGAGTCTCCAGATACGAATTCCAGGCCAAGGCACTCGAATACCTGCGCCATGTCGAAGCCACAGGCGAGACAGTTGTCGTTACCGATAACGGACGGCCCACTGTCGAACTTCGCCGCTTCCGCAAGGATCGGCGATGTCCGCTGGAGCGCTTGCGTGGAAGCATTGTTGAATACCGTGGTCCATTTGAGCCCTCAGCCTAATACAACCGGAAGACCCTGACCTGAACGCGCTCCCAACTGATCATCCATTTCACGAGAGCTAAGGCTTGAAATTGGAATGCGAGATAGCACAAAAAGCGAGAAGCGGATAACCAACCACCCAATTGATTTATCAGGTGAAATAGATCCTGACTGTCAAAACGCCGGATTACTTTTGAATGACCATCACGATTGAAAAACTGAGAGCACAGCGGGAAGACATTCTCCGGTTAGCGAAGCAATGGGGAGCCCGTGATGTGCGGATTTTCGGCTCCGTCGCTCGAGGTGATTCAGGGCCACAGAGCGACGTGGATTTCCTTGTGCGTTTTGATCAGAATCGCAGCCTCTTGGACCACGGTGGTCTGCTGATGGATCTCAAGGATCTGCTCGGCTGCGATGTGGATGTGGTCAGCGAAGGAGGTATGCGGCCGAGATTTCGTGATCGTGTGTTAAAAGAGGCCGTGCCGTTATATAGTCAAACCGATCTAAGCATCAAGAGACAGCTCATGCAGACCGTAAAAGATATCGTCCACGATGTGGCAGATCACCTGCCAGAGCAGGCCACCCTCGACGACGCGATGCACGCCCTCTACGTACGACAGAAACTTGCCCGCTCGCTGGAAGCGGCAGAACGAGGCGAACTGACCTTGCAGGAGGACATGGAGAAGCGCTACCTGAATATCGAGTGATGTATCGGCTGGACAAGGACCGTGTTCTGATCCTCGCCGTCATGCACGGCAGCAGAGATGTCACTGGGCAGGACGATAAGCCTTGGGGCAAAGAGTCATGACCGAATGACAGGCTGGAGTAATTGATGTCAGTTGTCAGGATCGTGTAGCCAGCGATGCGTATTTCAAGGTTTTGAACAACTGACTACGGACCACTGACAACGGACAAACCAGTCAACTACCGATTCTCCTCATACGCCCGCGTCCCCACCCTGCCCTTCACCGACTGGCGCACGTCGTTGGCCAGCCGGTCCCGTTCGGTCTCGGCCAGGGTGAGCAGATCACGGTAGCGTTCGCGGATGGTGGAGAGACCGTCGGCCAGCGGTTCAGGGTCGAGATTCCCGGCATTGTCCACCAGGGCTTCCACCTGGGCGCGGCACTGTCGGTCCCGTTCGCCGGCGGCTTCCCATTCGCCCGCGCGGGCATGGGCCAGCGCCGCCTCCACGTGGGCCATGGCCAGGGCAAGCCCTTCGTGCAGGTCCCCCGTAGGCGCAGTGCCGTCGCCGAGCTGGGATTCTTTCGCTATCCGTTCCCCGTCTTCCATGATCGATCTCAAAACACCGTAGGATGGGCAAAGCGCAGCGTGCCCATGCCGGACTCGGTTCGATGGGCACGCTGCGCTTTGCCCATCCTACGGGTCAGGACAGCGATAGGGGATGCAACCTCCATTCGGCCCGGGGTCGTGCCTCCTACGGGAGGAGAGGACGGGTCTGGCTTGTCAGCCACGTTCGCCTTCGGCGGCCTGCTGGGCGGGGATGGCGTCCCAACCGGCCTTCACTTCCCGCAACAGATTGGCCACCTCGTCCAGCATGGCCGGGTCGTTGCGCAGGTTGGCCTCGGTCAGACGCCGGCCCATGTATTCGTACAGGGCGTCCAGGTTTGCAGCCACCTCGCCACCCTTCTCCATGTCCAGGTGGGCGCGCAGACCATCGATGATGCCGATGGCCTTGCTGATGCGCTCGCCCTTCACCGCCACGTTGCCCTGCTGCATGGCCCCCTTGGCGGTGGCGATGCGCTCCAGGGCACCGTCGAACAGCATCTGGATGAGCCGGTGGGGATTGGCCTCGTTGACTTCGGCCAGGGCGCCGTCGCGGTACTGGTTCAGTGCCTGGTGGATGCCGGTCTGGTACATGGCGGAACCTCGTGTGATGTGGTTTTGTGCTTTGTGCTTTGTGCTTGGTGCTTGGTGCTTTGTGCTTTGTCAAAGTACCAATTACCAAGCACAAAGCACCTCCTTGACCTTTACCTGTTCCTGGTCCTGCTCTGATTGAGCATGGCGTTCAGGGCACCCAGCTGCTGGTCCAGGTAGCGGCTGGTGTTCTGAAGCTGCCCCACCATGGCGTCCATGGCGCTGAACTGGCGCACCAGACGGGCCTCGAACTTTTCCATCCGCAGTTCGAGCACCTCCCGCTGGCGGTCGATGTCGCGGATGCGGGTGCGCAGGCCTTCGGAACGGTTGTCCAGCAGGCCCCCGGTCTGGGAAAACCCCTCGACGCGTTCTTTCAGCCCGCCGGAGACATCATTGAGCAGAGCCACCACGCCTTCCATGTCCCGGTTCATGGCCGCATCCAGGGCGGATGAATCCAGGCTCAGCTTGCCGTTGCGGTCGGAGCGGATGCCCAGGTTCACCAGGTTGGTCAGCTCCGAGCCCTCCAGGCCGCCGGCCTGCAGCAGTCCCTCGGAAAGCCGGCTGCGGATGCTGCGCAAGGTGCCATCTCCGACCAATACGGCACCCCGCTGAGTTTCCGGATCGTATTTGGTGAGTTCCCTGACCTGGTCCACCACCCCGTTGTAGGCCTCGATGAAGGCATTGACCGCATTGCGCACGCTGGCGCGGTTTTCGCCCACGGTGACGGTCAGGGGCACACCCTCCTGGGTGGTGCCCCGCAGGTTCAGGGTCAGGCCCTCGACGGCGTTGTCCAGGGTGTTGCTGGCACTGGTGACGGTCAGCCCGTTGATGATCACCTCGGCATCTGCGGCCGCCACCACCTGCTCCAGGTTGTTCGAGGCCAGGCGGGACAGACCGGCCAGATCGGCATCGTCGCCATCCTCATCGCTCACCGTGACGCTGATGGTGTTGGAGGCGCCGGTGCTGCTGGAAGTCAGCACCAGGCGGGCGCCGGTGCCGTCGTTGACGATGCTGGCCTGGACACCGGCGCCGGACTGGTTGATGGCGTCACGCACGCCACGCAGGCTGTTGTTGTCCTCGTCGATGACGATGTCGACACTGCTGCCGTCGCCCACCTGCAGGGTCAGCGTGCCGGTACCCACCTCGGCATCGGCGCTGTCGAAACGGAACTCCGAGGCCAGGGACTGGGCGCGTGCCAGGGCATTGACCTGGATGGAATAGCTGCCCAGATCGGCGGACTGACTCACGGTGGCGGTGAGGCGAGTGGAATCGGACGAGGACACGGTGCGCCCGACCTGCAGCGTCTTGAGCGCGTCGAGGGCGCTCGAGAGGCCGGAAAGCCCGCTCTTGACGGTGCCGAAGGCGGAAAGCTGGGCCTGGAGGTTCGCCTCGCGCCGCAGCAGGCGGTTTTCCGCCGGCTGACGTTCGGCCGTCACCAACTGCCTGACCAGTGCCGACAGATCCAGTCCGGAACCGATACCGAGTGAGCCGATGGCCATGGTGAATACCTCTCTCTATGCGTGGTCAGCCCCGTAGGAGGCCCGACCCCGGGCCGAATGCCGTGGCCCGATGATACTGCGCTGTTCGCGGCGAGTCGCCGCTCCTACATCTCAGGTCTCACCCCCCGTGTAGGAGGCCCGACCCCGGGCCGAACACCATGGCCCGATGATACTGCGCTGTTCGCGGCGCGGTCGCCGCTCCTACAACAACGGAAACAGGAACCGGGAGATGGTCCTGGGCGCCCACCTCCCGATTCCCTCTTTCCTATTCATCGAATACAACATCTGTGCCACTAAGCCTTCTCGGCCACCCCGAAGCTGTCGAGGCCACCCTGGTCGCGCAGGTACTCGGCCAGGGCCTGCACCGACTCCGGCGGGATCTGGCGGATCACCTCCTGGCTCTCGGAGTCCAGCACGGTGATCACGGTCCTGCCGCTGAAATCATCCACCGAGAAACGCAGGTCCCGCCTCACCGACTGCATATAGTCGTTGAGCGATTCCACCACCCCGGAGAGATCCAGTTCGGGCATCTCCGGTGCCGAGGGGACAGGCAGGTCCTTGCCGGCCGCCGCTGCCGGGGGCGGTTCGGTCTTGCCGCCCGCTGCCACTGCCTGGGCCACTGCCTGGGCCGCCGCCTCCGGCTTCCTCGCCGGTGCCGGGGCAGGCACGGAGGCCTGTGGCATGGGGTTGATGAGCATATCCTTCATGTTCATTCCCTCAACGGATTACAGGGAAAAGGGCGGGCCCGGCAAACCGGACCCACCCTTCGCGCCTTCCCTGGCGCGCCATCATCCTGTGTCGAGGCTGGGCCCGGTCGCTTACTGCAGCAGGGCCAGCACGCTCTGGGGCACCGCGTTGGCCTGGGCCAGCACCGAGATACCGGCCTGCTGCAGGATCTGGGC
>NZ_KB898924.1:30638-72085 GCF_000377945.1 Thioalkalivibrio sulfidiphilus | reverse complement strand
TCTCGAAGCGGATCTGCACGGAACCCAGTTCGGCGCGCAGGCCGTTGATCTGGGTCAGGGCACCGTCCACCGCGGCGATGGTCTTGAAGGCATCCTCGCGGGTGGACACGTTGAGTTCGGTGAGGTTGACCTGCTCGGAATCAACACCTGCTCCGAACAGATCAACCGTGGTGCCGCCAACCAGCGTGACCTGGCCACCGACAACTCTAAACAGATCCGTGCCATCGGTGTTCTCTTCGAACTTGCCGTTGACCACGATGGTGGTCTCACCCTCGTTGTTCACCCGCAGGGAGGCGGTCAGGTTGGCGTCGGAGATGACCGTATCAAGAGCCGCAGCCGTCCGGATGGCGCTGTTGATCTCGCGCACGGCATCCTCAAGTGAGGTGACATCGGTCATGTTGGCCGTGATTGTGGTAGCTGTACCATCAACATCGATCGTGATGTTGGTGATGCTGGTGATACCCACATCGTTGATCTGCGCCTGGGTCAGACCGCTCGTGCCTTCCGCTTCCGAGGCGCCCAGCTGGGTGGTGCGGGCATCCACACCGCTCACGGCGATGGTCTGGCCCTGATTGGCACCCACCTGGAAGAACAGGTCCGTCTGGCTGCCGTCCAGGATACGCCCACCGTTGAACTCGGTGGCGTTGGCCACGCGGCCGATCTCGGCGATCAGCTGCTGCACCTCGTTGTTCAGGGCCTGGCGGTCGGAGGCGCTGTTGGAGTCGTTGGCGGACTGCACCGCCAGCTCACGCATGCGCTGCAGGGCATCGCCCACGGTGGACAGGGCACCCTCCGCCGTCTGGGCGAAGGAGATGCCGTCGTTGGCGTTGCGGATGGCCTGGTTCAGGCCGCGGATCTGGGTGGAGAAACGCTCGGAGATGGCCAGACCGGCGGCATCGTCCTTGGCGCTGTTGATGCGAAGACCCGAGGACAGCCGCTGCAGGGAGGTCTGCAGAGCGCTCTGGGAGTTGGTCAGGTTGCGCTGGGCGTTGAGCGACAGCACGTTGGTGTTGATGATCTGGGCCATGACAGTTCCCCTTCTTAATCAGAGAGTTGGTTCAGTCCACCGCCCTCGTTGGCGGGTGTCCGGGCGGCGAGACTGTGCCGCTTTCAGGCCATGTATCGGCGGCTCGTGGGGAAGCTTTAGGGGGATTTAGGAAAAATTTTGCGTCTCAGGTGCCGTTCGTACCGGCAATCCGGCCGTTCGTCGCCGGCGGCCTCGGGAAAGAAGCAAAACCGGTCCTCTCACGGGGCCACGGAGGCACGGGGAAGGCCTATTCAATAGGCCTTTCTCCGCGCCCCTGCGCCTCCGCGAGAGTACATATTTACGCCATTGATCACCGCCCCAAGAACACGGGGTTGCCGCAAGGACCATCATGATCGCGCGACTCAATCAGTCCTGTACTTGAGCGACACGACTTCTGTTGGCCACAAACAATGAGGGGCGCATCCGGAGTCCGGGTGCGCCCCTATTGCCTTGCCACTGCTGTCGATCCAGTTTGGCGTGAGGCCCGGTCGCTTACTGCAGCAGGGCCAGCACGCTCTGGGGCACCGCGTTGGCCTGGGCCAGCACCGAGATACCGGCCTGCTGCAGGATCTGGGCGCGGGTCAGCTCGGCGGTCTCGGCGGCGAAGTCCGCATCCCGGATACGGGACCGGGCGGCCGCGAGGTTCTCCGCGGAGACCCCCAGGTTGGCGATGGTGTTCTCGAAGCGGATCTGCACGGAACCCAGTTCGGCGCGCAGGCCGTTGATCTGGGTCAGGGCACCGTCCACCGCGGCGATGGTCTTGAAGGCATCCATGCGGGTGGAAACATTGAGCTCGGTGAGATTCACCTGCGTAGAGTCCACCGCTTGATCGCCGAACAACTCAATCACGGTGCCGGAGACGGCGGGGTCAGCGTCGGGGTCACCGTCGGCCAGTTCGACCGCTCCGCCCTCGACGGTGAACAGCGCCGTGTCCTCCGTATTCTCCTCGAACTTGCCGTTGATCACGATGGTGGTGTTGCCCTCATTGTCCACCCGCAGGGAGGCGGTCAGGTTGGCGTCGGAGATGACCGTATCAACAGCCGCGCCCGTCCGGATGGCGCTGTTGATCTCGCGCACGGCATCCTCGAGGGAGGTCACACCGGTCATGTCTACCAGGATTGTGGAAACTGTACCATCAAAGTCGATCGCGATATCAGCGATGCTGGCGATACCCACGTCGTTGATCTGGGTCTGGGTCAGACCTGCTACACCAGCCACTTCCGAGGCGCCCAGCTGGGTGGTGCGGGCATCCACGCCGCTCACGGCGATGGTCTGCCCCTGGTTGGCACCCACCTGGAAGAACAGATCCTGCAGGCTGCCATCCAGCACCCGCTGGCCGTTGAACTCGGTCGCATTGGCCACCCGGACGATCTCGGCGATCAGCTGCTGCACCTCGTTGTTCAGGGCCTGGCGGTCGGAGGCGCTGTTGGAGTCGTTGGCGGACTGCACCGCCAACTCGCGCATACGCTGCAGGGCATCACCCACGGTGGACAGGGCGCCTTCAGCCGTCTGGGCGAAGGAGATGCCGTCGTTGGCATTGCGGATCGCCTGGTTGGTACCGCGGATCTGGGTGGTGAAGCGCTCGGAGATGGCCAGACCGGCGGCATCGTCCTTGGCACTATTGATACGAAGACCCGAGGACAGCCGCTGCAGGGAGGCCTGCAGGGCGCTCTGGGAGTTGGTCAGGTTGCGCTGGGCATTGAGCGACAACACGTTGGTGTTGATGATCTGGGCCATCGTGGTTTCCCGCGTCTATCCAGAGCCTTGGTCCAGCCCGCCGGCCACACTGGCGGGCCCCTTGGCGGCAAGACTTTGCCGCTTACAGGGCATTGATCGGCCGCTTGGGGGAAATCTTTAGGGATGATTTCGGGGAAGAGCGCCGCTCATCGGGGCCTGATGACCATCGTTCGCTCTCAGCCAGTGGACGAGCCGAACCAACGGCGTGTTATCACTTCAGGGCAACAAGCGTTCTATACGCGCTTGTGCCTCGGCCAAGGCCTTGTGCTCCGGATGACCGGGTCGGACCACGGCAACCGACTGATTCGCTTGATAAAGAGCCGGAAAATCGGCCGCAATGAGGTCTTAAAGCCGCAATTTCTGCCCCCAAATCGACGTTCCAAGGTAATGCGGATGGGCTTGTTCCCCGTTACGGGAGCCTTCGATAGATCTGCCTGCGATGTCCTACGGCAACGATCTGAACGATCAGAATACTGTCGAGGACCGAATAGACGACTCGGTACTCCCCGATCCGGACCCGGTAGGTATGATCGCTCCCGAGAAGCTTCTTGCTACCTGGCGGACGGGGTTCCTTGGCCAAGGACTCGATAGCTTTGAGTAGCCGCGAGACAAGGGGCCGATCAAGCTTTCTCAATTCCTTCCTGGCCGACTGCTTCCATTCAATCCTGTATGAGGCCATCCCTTTTCAGCTCTGCAACCATCTCTTCATGAGACACCGTCGGCTCATCCCGCCTTTCCGCAACCACGGCCAAGTCCTCGATGTCCTCGATCAGGGCTTCGAATGCGTCTATGGGGAGTACGACGGAAGTTTTGCGGCCATTCTCGTCCGTGATGAACTGAGGATGGATATCTTTCAATTCAATCATCGCAAGGACCTCGAAACTTGATCACGGATGCCGGACTCGCTTATCGCTCCGAAACACCGGTACAGGAGCACGTGCTTGGCCTGTGCCATTATTCAGCAAGTTTCCCGATTCTGTCCATCCGAACGGGGCAGGATATCTCTCGCGAAGCCGCTAAGCACGCAAAGGAAAACCTTAATGCCTTATGAAAGGAGATCCCTTGGAGGTTCTTGGCGCGCTTGGCGGACTTGGCGAGAGAAAATTGCTCTCTTCGTGCCCTTCGTGGCAAGTGCTAACTCTGTAACCTCTGCCACTGAGAGCCAATCAGGCAGCGGCTGTCAGAGTGAAATCCACGTGCACGGCATCGTAAGGAAAGATGATCTTGCCGTCCTCGGTACGATCCAGGATGCCCGCATCCAGCAGCACGTGAACATCCCGATGCACGCTCTTCACGTCGCGGGCCACGCGCCGGGCGGCCTCGCGGATGCTCATGGCGCCTTGGCCAGTCATGGCCTTGAGCAAGGCCCAGCGTTTGCCGGTCAGGGTCTGCCAGAGAAGTTCGACCGAGGTGAAGGTGATGCGGTCCCCCTGCTTTTTGCCCTCGAAGGCGGCCAGGGCACGGCGGGTGACGTCTTCACGCTTGGCAACGGACAGGGTGACGGTGCTCATGGTCGTCTCCACTGGTCCACATCGGACCAGAAGTCGGCCAGCAACTGGAATGTCTTTCCTTTGCGGCTTCGCGGCTTGGCGAGAGACCCAGGCCTTGGGTTTTGCCGTCATCTTGGGCCGAAACCGGTCCTCTCACGGGGGCACGGAGGCACGGGGAGGATCTATTCAAACAGCTTTTCTCCGCGTCCCTGCGCCTCCGCGAGAGGATCGCCTTTCGCCTTTGACCAGCCGAAAGCCAAAGTCAAAACCATCCTCTCGCAGAGGCGCGGGGGCGCGGAGGAAAGGCAAAAGCTTGATCGCTCGCGCGAGAGAAATGCCTTTCACCGTCTATAATGGCCCCATGCGCCTGACCACAGAACAGATCGACATCATCCGCAAAAGCGCCGAGGAGGCCTTCGGGGAGGGGTCGACCGTGACCCTGTTCGGATCCCGGGTAGACGATCACAAGCGGGGCGGAGATATCGACCTGCTGGTGCACCCTGCTCGCGCAGATGATCTGCTGCGCCGCAAACTGCGTATGCTGACCCTGCTTGAATTGCGCCTGGGCGAGCGCAAGGTGGATGTGGTGGTGGAGACGCCGGGCGACAACCGTCCGATCGTCCGGATCGCCCGCGAGACCGGGGTGGCACTGTGACCCTGGACGCTTCTCTCGCGGGGGCACCGAGACACTGGACAGGGCAAAAACCGATCTCTCGCCAAGCCGCGAAGCCGCCAAGAAACCCATTTTGAATGTTTTTCCTTTGCGTCTTTGCGGCTTGGCGAGAAATCCAGGCATTTGGTTTTACCGTCGCCTGAGGTCAACACCTGTCCTCTCACGGAGCCACGGGGGCACGGAGGAAATCCTGTTCAAATATGCCTTCCCCGTGCCTCAGTGGCCCCGTGAGAGGATCGCCTTTCGTCTTCCCCCGAAACCCAAAGTCAAAACCATCCTCTCGCAGAGGCGCGGGGGCGCGGAGGAAAGTCAAAATCTTGATCTCTCGCGAAGGCGCGAAGACGCCAAGAAACCCCATTTCGAATGTCTTTCCTTTGCGGCTTCGCGGCTTGGCGAGAGATCCGGGTCTTTGGTTTTTCCGTCACCAGGGCCTAAACCAGTCCTCTCACGGGGCCACGGAGGCACGGGGAGGATCTATTCAAACAGCTTTTCTCCGCGTCCCAGCGCCTCCGCGAGAGGATCGCCTTTCGCCTTTGACCAGCCGAAACCCAAAGTCAAAACCATCCTCTCGCAGAGGCGCAGGGGCGCGGAGGAAAGGCAAAATCTTGATCTCTCGCGAAGGCGCGAAGACGCCAAGAAACCCCATTTCGAATGTCTTTCCTTTGCGGCTTCGCGGCTTGGCGAGAGACCCAGGCCTTGGGTTTTGCCGTCATCTTGGGCCGAAACCGGTCCTCTCACGGGGGCACGGAGACACGGGGAAGGCTTATTTGCAAAGGGTTTCCTCCGTGTCCCCGTGGCTCCGTGAGAGGATCGCCTTTAGCCTTTGTCCCGCCGAAACCCAAAGTCAAAACCATCCTCTCGCAGAGGCGCAGGGGCGCGAGGGAAAGGCAAAAGCTTGATCTCTCGCGAAGGCGCGAAGGCGCCAAGAAACCCAGTTCTATATCTTTCCTTCGCGTCTTTGCGGCTTGGCGAGAGACCCAGGCCTTTGAATTTACAGACACTTGAGGCCTAAACCGGTCCTCTCACGGGGCCACGGAGGCACGGGGAAGGCCTATTCAAAGCGCTTTTCCCCCGCGCCCCCGCGCCTCTGCGAGAGAAATGCCTTTGTCCTTTCACCTCACACCCCAAGGCATCCCCCAAACCCTTGCCTGTCAGGGCGTTTCCCTGCATGTTAGAGCCATTCCCCCATTCTTCCCGGACAGGACCCATGGCTGCGGCCAAGCACCCAGCACGCTACCCAGCATCACCGTCACGACAGTTGGGACTGTTCGGCCTTCTGATCACCCTGCTGTTCGTCCTGATCGCCTGCACCCCTGCCCCGAGCGAACCCTTACGCATCGCCGCCGGCCCCTTCCCCGGCTACGAACCCCTGTACCTGGCCCGGGAGCTGGGCCTGCTGGATCCGGATCAGGTCCGGCTGGTGGAGTACGCGCCCGGCTCCCAGAGCCTGCGGGCCTACCGCAACGGCGTGGTGGATGGAGCGGCGCTGACCGCCGACGAGGTGCTGCTGCTGGCCCGGCAGGGCTACAACCCGAGGATCGTGGCGGTGCTGGATGTGTCCAATGGCATCGACGTGGTCATGGCCCGTCCGGAGATCACGTCCCTGTCGGACCTGCGCGGACAGCGCATCGGTGTGGAGAACACCGCCCTGGGGGCCTATTTCCTGAGCCGGGTGCTGCACTTCGCGGGGCTGACCAAGGATGACGTGCAGCTGGTACCCACGGAACTGAGCGAGCACAGCCGGGCCTACGAGGATGGCCGGGTGGATGCGGTCATCACCTTTGCCCCGCAACGTGAGGCCTTGATGGTCCTGGGGGCGCATCAGCTGTTCGACAGCAGCCTGATCCCCGGCGAGATCGTGGATTTGCTGGTGGTCAGAAAACGCGTCCTCGATGACCGGGGTGAGTCCGTGGCCCACCTCCTCACCGGACTGTTCGGCGCCCTGGATCACCTTGGTCGCGACCCGGCATCCTCCGTGCAACGCATGGCGCCCCGGGTGAGCATGAGCGAGACGGAGTTCGCACGCGCACTGGACGAGCTGGAGTTACCGGACCTTGCGCAGAACCTTCGGCTGATGCAGGGCAATCCCCCGCCCCTGGAGCTGACACTCACGGAGATCATGGAGCTGATGATTCGCGAGGGGTTGCTGGATGGGCCGGTGGAGGTCTCCGGGCTGATTCGGGGTGATCTGCTCAACGCCGTTCAGCAACGGGCGGCACGCTGATATGCCGCTGCGCACCCTGATCCCTGCGCTTCTGGTGGGTCTTGCCCTGGTGGCCGGACTGCTCTCATATCAGAGCGGCACCCACGCGGCCCTGGCGCAGGTACAGGCCAGCGAGACGGAGAACCTGCGCCGGCTGATGAACCGGCTGCAGGAAAACCTGGAATACCTGTTGCGCCATGACGGAAGGCACCGGGTCCAGGAGGAGATGGCGGCGCTGAGCGTCGAACCGCACCTGAATCTCGCCCTGGTGACCGACACGCAGGGCCGGGTGCTGGGCTCCATGCATCGGGCGGACCAGGTCCGCACGGCTGCCGAGCTGCTGAATGAACGGCTCCTGCCCCAGTGGCAGGACGAGGCCGCGGACTGGCTGAAGGCGCCCGGCCAGATCACCGCCGGTACGGTGCGGGTCTCTGCGGACGGGACGACCCTGCTCGGACTCTATCCCCTGGTGCTCGGCAGCGAACCCGGCGAGTTGCGTCCCACCCAGGTAGGCCTGCTGGTGGTGCAGGCGGATCTGGGCCGCTACCAGCAGATGGCACGGCATCTGGTGGAACGCCAGGCCCTGACCTTCGTGGGTGTGATGCTGCTGGTGGCGCTGCTGGGCGGGTTCCTCAGCCACCGGCTGGTCACCCGTCGCATGGACCGCCTGCTGCAGGCCACGCGACGGCTCGGACAAGGCGAGCTGGGCGTCCGTACCGGGCTGAGCGGACGGGATGAACTGGCCAGGCTTGGCCAGGATTTCGACCGCATGGCCGAGCAGATCCAGGCCGCGCGCAAGGCCTTGGAGGACAATGCCGAGCGCCTGGAACGGGCCCAGGCCATGGGGCAGATGGGGGATTGGGAATGGGATATCCAGACCGGCGAGCTGTATTGGTCTGCCCAGGTCTACCGCATCTTTGGGGTGTCTCCCGCGTCGTTCACACCCAGCTATGACAGCTACCTGAGCCTCGTGCATCCCGAGGACCGGGTGGCGATGCTGGCAACCGTGGAGGCCGCCCGCACGCACGGGGAGCCCTACCGACTGGATCAACGCATCCTCTGGCCCGATGGCAGTCTGCACATGATCCAGGTCCAGGGGGAGGCGCTGCGCGATGCCGATGGCCGCATCACCGGCCTGAGAGGCACCGTGCTCGATGTCACCGAGCGCAAGCAGGCGGAGGCTGCCCTGTTCGAGGCCAAGGAACGGGCCCAGGTGACCCTGCATTCCATCGGCGACGCGGTGATCACCACCGATGCCCAGGGCGTTGTCACCTACCTCAATCCAGTCGCCGAAGGCCTCACCGGCTGGCGCAACGAGGATGCCGCCGGCCAGCCCCTGGACAAGGTGTTCCGCATCTTCAACGAGTTCACCCTGCAACCCACCCAGAACCCGGTGAAGACCTGCCTCGAGGAAGGGCGCATCGTGGCCCTGACCAACCACACGGTGCTCATGAGCCGGGACGGCGCCACCCGGGCCATCGAGGATTCCGCCGCACCCATCCGCGACCGCAACGGGCTGATCCTGGGCGTGGTACTGGTGTTCCACGACGTGAGCAAGACCCGGCAGATGGCGCGCCAGCTCTCCTGGCAGGCCACCCACGATGCGCTCACCGGCCTGTTCAACCGCTACGAGTTCGAGCAGCGCCTGGCCCAGGCCCTGGCCCAGGCGCGGGACCGTCTGGCCCATCACGCGGTGCTGTACATGGACCTGGACCAGTTCAAGGTGGTCAACGACACTTGCGGCCACAGCGCCGGCGATGAGTTGCTCAAACAGCTCGCCTACCTGCTCATGGGCAAGGTGCGCGAGAGCGACACCCTGGCGCGGCTGGGCGGTGACGAGTTCGGCGTGCTGCTGGAGAACTGTCCCCTGGACAAGGCCCGGGAGATCGCCCAGGAACTGCGTCAGACGGTGCGCGACTTCCGCTTCAGTTGGAAGGGCAAGAGCTTCCAGATCGGCATCAGCATCGGCCTGGTGATGATCAGCGACGGCAATCTGGATCTGGCCGAGGTCCTGAGCGCCGCCGACATGGCCTGCTACGCGGCCAAGGACCTGGGCCGCGACCGCATCCACGTCTATCACGCCGAAGACGCGGACCTGCAGCGGCGTCACGTGGAGATGCAGGCCATCAACCGCATCACCGATGCCCTCACCCATGACCGGTTCGTCCTCTACACCCAGCGCATCGTCGCCACCGGCGTGGCGGGCCCCGACGGCGGGGGCGAGCACATGGAGATCCTGCTGCGCATGGTGGACGAGAAGGGCGACCTGGTGCCGCCCGGCGCCTTCATCCCCGCTGCGGAACGCTACGACCTCATGCCCGCCATCGACCGCTGGGTGATACGGCGCTTCTTCAGCACCATGGCACAGCACATCCGGGAAGAATGCGGCGTGGATGGCGCCGGGGGCACCGCCGCCGGCTGCCTCTATGCCATCAACCTCTCAGGTGCCTCCATCAACGACGAGACCTTCCTGGGTTTCGTCACCGAGCAGCTGGAGACGCACCGCATCCCCCCGACCTCCATCTGCTTCGAGATCACCGAGACGGCCGCCATCGCCAACCTCACCCGCGCCATGAACCTGATCAACGAATTGCGCAAGCGGGGCTGCCGCTTCTCCCTGGACGACTTCGGCACCGGCGTGTCCTCGTTCGGCTACCTGAAGAACCTGCCGGTGGATTACCTGAAGATCGACGGCAGCCTGGTCAAGGACATCGTCACCGATCCCATCGACCGGGCCATGGTGGATGCCATCAACCGCATCGGCCAGGTGATGGGCATCCACACCGTGGCCGAGTTCGTGGAGAACGACGAGATCCTGGCAAGCCTGCGGGAACTGGGCGTCGATTATGCCCAGGGATACGGCATCGACCGGCCGAAACCGCTCTTGCGTGAGGGGTCGGGCGTGAGGGGTCAGGCGTGAGGGGTAACATCATCACTTCTCACTTCTCACTTCTCACCCATCCCTCGATCCACTCCGGTATCTCCCCCACCCGTCTGACCACCCCATCCGGCCGGCAGCCCTCCGGTGCCGGCAGATCCTGCGGGTTGACCCACAGCGTCCTGAGCCCCACCCGGGCCGCGCCGATCACGTCCCGCTCCGGGTCGTCGCCCACGTGCAGGGCCTCGTGGGCCGCGACGCCGGCCTCGTCGAGCGCCGCCGTGAAGATCGCCGGATGGGGTTTGGCCACGCCGGCACCGGCGGCGGTGATGGAGAAGTCGAAGTAATGACCGATGCCGATGTGGTGCACGTCGGCATTGCCGTTGGTGATGCTGCCCAGCAGGTAGCGGCCGCGCAGGCGCTCAAGGGTCTCCAGCACGTCGTCGTAGAGGCACACCTGGTTGCGCGCCTCCCAGAACACCCGGAACCCGGGTTCCACCAGTGATTCGTCGTAGCCGGTTTCACGGGCCAGCACGCTCAGCCAGCGTTTGCGCAGGCGGGTCATGTCATGGTGCAGATCCGGGTATCGGCCGAACCAGTCCTTGCGATGCTCGATGAGCGCCTCCGGGGTGAAGCGCTCAGGGATGCGCGGGTAGTGTTCCGTGAGCCAGTGATAGAAGCGGCTCTCGGCCCCCTCGATCACCGGGGCGCAGTCCCACAGGGTGTCATCGAGGTCGAAGGTGATGCAGCGGATGGTCATGGGTGGGTCGGTCCAGCAAGTTCATTAAGGTGCCACGGAGCGTGAGGCGTAAGGAGAGAGGAGGTAGGCGTGTCGGGATGCCCCCTCACGCCTTACCCCTTGCCCCTCACGGCCAACAAGCACTGGCATTTTACCCCCCGCGCTCTGTACCTTGTTGAGCACAGAGTCAGGAGGCTTGTTCATGGTCGATCTCTTCCGTAAGACCTATCACCCGCCCGGCACGGCGCCCGGCACCCTGGGCCTGCGCCCTGCCGAGGGGGAGGCCCTGGCGCCGGCGGCGCGCATTACCGCCCTGCGCTACCACGATCACCAGTTCACGCCGATCCCCGAGGAAGCCCTGCCCACCTGGTCCGAGGCGGCCGCCGACGAGGTGATCTGGGTGCATGTCCAGGGCACGCCCACCCACGACCAGCTGCACCACCTGGGACAGTGCTTCGGCCTGCACCCCCTGGCCCTGGAAGACGTGGCCAACACCGGCCAGCGGCCGAAGTCCGACGTCTACGACGACCACGTGGTGGTGATCCTGAGCCACGCCCGCTGGGTCAACGACGAGATCGCCCTCGATCAGGTCAACCTGTTCGTCGGCGAGAACTACGTGGTGAGCTTCCATTCCGGTCACGAAGACCCCTTCGATCCGGTCCGGCGCCGCATGCAGGTGCGCAACCGCAATTTCATCGAGATGGGTGCCCCCTACCTGGCCTACACCCTCATGGACCTGGTCGTGGACCAGGCGTTCCCGCTCATGGAGGACCTGGGCGCGCTGATCGAGGAACTGGAGGAGATCGTGCTTGCCTCCGCCGACAAGGAAACCCTGGCGCGCATCCATCACCTGCGCCGGGAGCTGCTGCTCCTGCGCCGCCAGCTCTGGCCCACCCGGGAGGCCCTGGGCCGCCTAATGCGCGAAGGCACGGCGCTGTTCGACGCGGGCACCATGCCTTACCTGCGCGATGTCTACGATCACACGGTGCACATCATGGACCTGCTGGAGTCCTACCGGGAGATGGCCTCGAGCCTGGTGGACGTGTACATCTCCAGCGTCAACAACCGGCTCAACGAAGTGATGAAGGTGCTCACCGTGATCGCCACCATCTTCATCCCCCTGACCTTCCTGGTGGGCGTCTACGGCATGAACTTCGAACACCCGGAAAGCCCCTGGGCCATGCCGGAGCTGTATGCCTACTACGGCTATCCGGTGGTGTGGCTGATCATGATCCTGGTCGCCGGCGGGATGTTGTATGCGTTCAAGCGGCGGGGGTGGTTCTAACGAAGTACGAAGTGTGAATTGGGAAGTGCGAACGAAAGGCCGTTTCACTTCGCACTTCCCAATTCACACTTCGTACTTCCTCTCCCACTTCCCAATTCACACTTCTTACTTCAACGGTATCCCGTCAACTCCACATACCCCCTGCCCACGGACTGCCCACCTTCATACACATACACCGCCCCTTCCCAGTAGCGCACGGTCAGGCGCATCTCCTGGGCCGGCTGCACGGCACGCACCTCGAATACCCGGCCCTCGGGTTTGAGATGCAGGCGCCAGGCCACGGGATAACGCACGCCAGTCTGCGGGCTGCGCCAGTGATCCAGAACCTCCAGGTCCACGTCCTCACGCCGCACCAGCCGGCTGCTGGCGTCGGTGTCCACCCACAGGCCCTTGCTGTGGGGATCGGCACTGCCGTCCTGACGGCGCATCTGGTAGTACATCAGCTCCCGCCCCTCATCCAGCTGCAGCGCGAACCAGTCCCAGCCGGCCTGGTCCTCGGCCAGGGCGCTGGTGCTCCATTCCCGGTCGAGCCAGGCGCTGCCACTCACCCCATGGCGCTGTCCCTGCAGGCCCACATGCCCGACGGCGTCGAGCCGGGTCATGGAATAGTAGTAGGAGGCGTTGCCCTCACCGGCCCCCTTCTGGCTCATACCGCCATCGCCCTGGAGCACCGGTGGTTTGCGCGGCGTGAATTCCAGATCCAGGCTGATGCCCGCTTCCTCCAGTTGCAGGCGCCAGGGCAGGTCATTGCCCGCCACGGCCGCAAGTCGCCAGTCCTCCAGCCAGACCCGGAAGGGATCCAATCGTGCCCCCGCAAGCCCCGCCGCGCCACGGGCGAAGCGCTCGAAGGCATGGTGCTGCCCTGCGCCCACATCGGTCAGCGCGAAGTGGCCCATCCACACATGATCCGTGGCCCAGGCGGAGGGGCTTTCGGGCACGTCCGGCGTGAGCGCCACGCGGAAGAAGGTGATCTGGAAACCGAAGCGCCGGCCATCCTCGCCATCCAGGTTGCCGGTGACGTACCACCACTCGTTGCGAAATCCCGGATGGGGCCCGTGGTCCTCGGGGAAACGGAATTCCCGGGGGCTGTCGGCGCGCAGGAAACCGACGGTGTCGTCGCCGCCCATGGCGATGGCCACATCGAGGGATTCGTCGGGGGGTGGGGGTGAACAGGCAATGAGAGCAGTGGCAAGTAGCAAGTGGCAAGTGGCAAGGAGAACCACCCTCACCCCGGCCCTCTCCCTGAGGGAGAGGGAGAGGGAGAGGGAGAAAGGAAGCCGACTTTGTTGCCCCCTCTCCCGCTTGCGGGGGAGGGTTGGGGTGGGGGCCCTTGCCACTAGCCACTTGCCACTTGCCACTTTCATTCTTCCCTCAAGGCCTGCGCCGGTCTGACCCGCCCCATGCGCCACGCAGGACGCAGGCCGGCCAGCAGGGCCGCGATCACCGCCAGCCAGACCGCCTCCACCAGCACGCCCGGCGGCACGTGCTGCTGCATGCTCCAGCCGAAGGAGCGTCGGTTAATCACATCGATCAACACGTCGGCCATCATCATGCCCAGGGGGATGGCCAGCAGCCCGGCGGCCAGGCCCAGCAGCGCGCCCTGCAGGGTCACGAGGCCGGTCACCTGCCCCGCGGTCATGCCCGTGGCGCGCAGCACGGCGTGCTCCCGGGCCCGCTCCAGCTGCAGGGCCATGAGCGCGCTCAGTATGCCCACGAAGGCCACGCCCACGGTGAGCAGGCGCAGCACGTGGGTGATGGCGAAGGTGCGGTCGAAGATCTCCATGGAGGCCTCGCGGATCTCGGCGGCGGCGGTCACCAGCACCGGCCCGGACGATTCGGGCAGATCGGCCAGGGCGCGGCGCACCGCCTCCACCCCGGTAGACACCTCGACACCCGGCGCAAGGTAGACACCGAGGGAACCCACCCGGCGCTCGTCCCAGAGTTGCTCATAGAGGTCTCTGGCCATGAGCACCACGCCCTGCTGGGAACCGTAGTCCTGATAGATGCCGGCCACGGGAAACACCCGCTCGCCTTTTGGCGTGTGGAGCTTGAGTTCATCGCCCACCGACACACGGTGGTGCCAGGCGAAGGGCTCGGACACCAGCAGCGCCTCCCCCGCCTGCCAGCGGGGCCAGGCCTGGGCCGGTGAACCGGCACGGAACCGGAAGCCCTCGAAGCTCGCCGGTGCCGGGTCCATGACGAACAGGTCCACATCGCCGTGGCTGGAGGCCACCCGGATGCGCCGCCCGGTGCTGAAGGCCGCCACCTCCGCCACGGCGCCGACCCGTTCCATGACCCCCTCGGGCAGCAGCGAGCCGGCACGCTCGTCGCCGGGCGCGGGCGAGGTGACGTAGAGGGCGCTCTGCAGGGTGTGGCCCAGCCAGCCCTGCACCGTGGTGCGGAAGCTGTCCACCATGATGCCCACCCCCACGGTGGCCGAGACCGCCACCGTGAGCGCCGCCACCGCCACGCCGGTGCGGCTGAGCGCGGCGCCCAGGCCGCGTGCCGCGAGACGACCGGTGATGCCGAGCACACCGCCCAGGGGGCGGGCCAGCAGCCTTGAGAGCAGCCAGACCCCCAGGGGCACCAGCAGGCTGTAGCCCATGATCATCAGGAACAGGGCGATGAATCCGGCCACCAGCCCCTGACTGGCCGGCACTAGGGCATACCCCGCGAGGATCAGTGCCACGCCCGCCAGCGCCAGCCAGGGCATAAGCCGGTGGGCGCGCCGCTCCAGGCCCGAGCGTCGTAGACCTTCCCGGGGACGGGTACGGGCCGCCTCCCAGGCGGGTGCCAGGGCGGCGATCCAGGCCGCGCCCAGCCCCAACCCCAATCCCTTGAGCAACAGCCAGGGGGAGACGTGCAGGCCGGTCACCGAGAGCACGAAATAGAGGTCGTTGATGGTGCGCGTGACCAGGTGCACCAGGCCCTGCCCCACCAGCAGTCCGAGCAGCAGCCCGGGCACCCCCCCCAGCAGGGCCAGCACCGTGGCCTCCAGCAACACCAGCCGGAAGATCTCGGCCCGGGTCACGCCCAGGGTGCGCAGGGCGGCCAGCAGCGCTTGGCGTCGCAGCACCGCGAACATGAGGGTGTTGTAGATGAGGAAACCGCCCACCAGCAGGGCCAGCAGGCTCATGGCGGTGAGGTTGATGTGAAAGGCCCGGGTCAGCTGCCGCGCCGACTGTTCCCGCGCCCCGGTCTCCAGCACCCGGGCGCCCGGCGGCAGGAACCCGGCCAGCAGGGCGTCGGGATCGGACCCCTCCGGCAGGATCAGATCGATGCGGTCCAGCCTTCCCACCCGCCCCAGCAGCACCTGGGCAGTGGCGATGTCCGTGAGCAGCAGGCCCTCCACCCCGGGTGCCGAGGACTCGAGGATCGCACCCACCCTGAGCACATGCCTGCCCGAGGCGGCGGTGACCGTGAGGCTGTCCCCGGCCTCGACGCCGAGCCGGCGGGCGAGGCCACGGCTGAGCGCCAGGGTGTCGGGCCGCGACACCAGTTCCCGCGCCGCCGGATCCAGCACGCCGGTCAGGTGGCTGCGGAACGGGGCCTCGGAGAAGGGCTCCAGGCCCAGTAGCGGGAAGGTCTCGCCGTCCACGCGCACATGGCCCTCCACCACCGGGGCGCTGGGACGGATGCCGGCCATGCGCAGGCGGGTGAACAGGGCCTCGTCCAGCCCCCCGGGGCCGGTGGCCTCGATCTGGTGGGTGGCCTTGCCCGAGACCGCCTCCAGGGACAGACCGAAGGCCCGTGAGGCGCTGTGGTTGGCCAGGTCCACGGCCACCACCACCGCCACCCCCAGGGCCACGCCCAGCACCGCCAGGATCCATTGCCAGGGATGGCGCCGGGCGTCCCGCCACAGGGCGCGCGAGGTGAGTGTCACGGCGTCTCGTCCCGCTGGTCGTGGATGCGCCCGTCCGTCAGACGCCAGACCCGGTCCGCCACGGAGGCCACCTCGGCGCTGTGGGTCACCAGCACCAGGGTCGCCCCCTGCCCGCGCACCAGCCCCTTGAGCAGGTCCATGACCTGGGCGCCGGTCTCCGCGTCCAGGTTGCCGGTGGGTTCATCGGCCAGGATCACGGAGGGCGCGTGGATCAGGGCCCGGGCCAGGGCCACCCGTTGCTGCTCGCCACCGGAGAGCCGGTCCGGGTCCTCGTCGCCCCGTCCCGCCAGGCCCACCCGGTCGAGAAGCCGCGCGACCTCGCCCCCGTCGCGCCGCCCCACCAGTTCCAGGGGCAGGGCCACGTTCTCGGCCACCGTGAGCGTCGGGATCAGGTTGAAGAACTGGTAGATGAAACCGATGCGGTGGCGGCGGAACAGGGTGCGAGCGCGCTCGTCGAGGCGTGCGATGTCGAGGCCCTCTACCAGCACCCGGCCGCTGTCCGGCAAGTCGATGCCCGAGATGAGATTCAGCAGGGTGGACTTGCCGCAGCCGCTGCGCCCCAGCAGGGCGACGATCTCGCCGGGCATCACCCGGGCATCGACCCTGTCCAGCACCCGGCGCGCCTGCTGACCCTCCCCGTAGCGGCGGGTGACGGCATGCAGTTCGATGAGTGGAGAATCAGTCATGGGCTTGGTAGGGCGTCAGGGGTCAGGGGAAACGATATGGCCAATCGGGGTGCTATGCTCAGGATCATGAGCCAATGCCGCGCACCGACCTGTGCCGGATGGCGGTATCCACTTCGTCTGTCTGGCACCCCACTCCTCCAGGTCCTCCTGGTTTGTCTGCTCGCATTCTCCGCGCGCCTATGGGCAGACCCGGATCTGCCCCCGGAGTTCTATCCCGAACATCATCAGGTGGATGCCCTGCTGGAGACAAATCCCCCGCCCCACGGGGTGATGTTCCTGATCCGCAACGAGCGTGAGGATGCCCTGGTGGAACTGCTGCCCCGGGCCCGCTACTACATCGAGCGCATGCAAGCCCGCCTGCCCGGCACCCACATGGCGGTGATCAGCTATGGCCCGGAACTGGTCGCCCTGTCCCATGCCAAGCGCGCCGACTACCCGGGCCTGCAGGACGAGGCCGTGGCCCTGGCGCAGATGGACAACGTGGACCTGCACCTGTGCGGCGCCTTCGCCGCCGACGTGAACCTGGATGCGGGGGATTTTCCACCCGAGCTGGACGTGGTGCCGTCGAGCACGGCCACCTATCAGGACTACGAGGCCCTGGGGTATGAGACCATCGTGCTTCAACCTGCCTGGTAGCGTAGGAGCCGGCGACCTCGCCGCGAAACGCCGTGGCCTCGACTGGCATCGCTGTTCGGCCCGAAGTCGGGCCTCCTACAGTTCCAACCCAACACAGGAGAGGGGTCACCAAGGCGGACAGCAATGACAGCAGATCACACCCTCATTGCACCTGAAATCCACCCGGCGGCGACAGCCTGGACCTGGTGTCATTGGGATCCAGCAGGCTGGTATCCGATACCGTGAAGCCATCCAGCAGCCACACGGTATCCTCGGCGTAGGCCGGGTTGGACCAGCCCATGATGTAGCCGGCGTGCCAGCCGTTGGGACCGTTGGGCGGGGCGCTGAAGTTCTTGCCCGTGGTCTGGCCGATCAGGGTGAATTCCGATTCATCCTCCCAGCGCCGCCAGATGCGGGACTCACCGTCCATGCTCGTGGCGTTAGTGGACATCTTCGCGTACAGCACCACCTGCATCCAGCGCCCCTGGTCCTCGGGAGAACGGATGAAAAAATCGTAATGGGCATGATGCCCGCCGTCCGGCTGCCCAGTCTCGTTCAGGCTGTAGGTAAAGCGGCTGCTGTCGGTCTGTCCCTGGCGCCAGAAATTCCACACGATGGTGGGGCCGTCGCCGTGCTGGGAATAGCCGTCCATCCAAAGGGCGAAGAACTTATTGTTGGTGGGAGGGGTGTGCCCGTGACGGAAGTTGCTGGGTACCCGCAGCCAGTAGCGGATCCAGATCTCCGGATAGGCGCGGCCCAGGTTGAAACGCTGCTCCGACCAGAACTCACCCGCGGGATAGAAGAAGGCCAGGGAATGGGCGCCATCGATGGCCGACCAGTCGGCGCCCGCGGGCCCGGACACATCCCGCGGTCCATTGCGCCAGACCTCCCGGGGGCCCGGGTCCATGGTCACCACGGCGGTGCGGTTGTTGCCCGCCCAGCGAAAGCCGTTGCCATGGGGTGCGGACATGTCGGCGGACTCGAAGGAATCCAGGAAGGTGATCTCGGCCTGGGTGGTACTGCCGAGCGACAGCAGGCCGAGGACGATTAAGCTGGGAAAAATATGTCTCATGGGGTCGCTCCCTGCGGTTCAAAGCCGGTGGGCCAGGGCCTCGGTCTTCATGCCCTCTGTCCCGTCCGACTCCATGGCGCTGATGCGGAAGTAGACGCTGCCCACGGGCAGCTCCAGTTCATAGGTGGTGGTGTCCTGCCCCTCGATCTCCACCACGTGGGGCAGGTGATCCGGTGTCGGGCCGTAGTAGAGCCGGTAACCCGAGATGTCCGAGAGCGCCACCGCGCTGCCGTCTGCCCGGTGGGTCGGCGCCACCCAGGTCAGGGTCACCGTCGCGGTGCCAACGGCCGACTCCCCTCCCCCATCCCCGATACAGCCGCCGAGGCTCGATGCCAGCAACACCAACGCCGCGATCCTTGGAATTCGCCAATCCATGGAATGCCTCCCTGAGATGATGACCTAGGCGATGCTGCCGGTAGCATCAGGGGCATTCTGTGACGAATACCAAAGAATCCAGGGTTTCGATGACTCACGCAGGACACGCGGCCGAACAGAACGGATAGGCGGATCGTAGAGAGGGAAGTGACAATCACTTCGCACCTCCCAATTCATCCTTCGTACCTGATGGCCTGTCATCAAACCGCCACATGACATCCCTATGATGGCTGTCCATGGGCGAACCCTTGAAGATCCTGATGATCAGCGATGTGTACTTTCCGCGCATCAACGGGGTCTCCACCTCCATCGCCACCTTCAAGCGGGAACTGGAAGCCCTGGGCCACCGGGTCACCCTGATCGCCCCGGCCTACCCGGCCGGCACCACGGATGACGAGCACGACATCATCCGCATCCCGTCGCGCTACCTGTTCCTGGACCCGGAAGACCGGATGATGAAGCGCGGCGCCATCCGCCGCCTGCTGCCGCAGCTGCGCGAGACCGGCTACGATCTGCTGCACATCCAGACCCCCTTCATCGCCCACTACCAGGGACTGTGGCTGGCACGCAAGCTCGGCATCCCGCGCATCGAGTCCTACCACACCTATTTCCAGGAATACCTGTTTCACTACTTCCCCCTGCTGCCCGACGGGGTGATGCGCGCCATCGCCCGCAGCTTCTCCCGCAGCCAGTGCAATGCCATGGACGCCATCGTGGTGCCCTCGGTGGCCATGTCCGAGGTGCTCGGCCGCTACGGGGTGAAGACCCATCGCGAGATCGTGCCCACGGGCATCGAGCTTGAGGATTTCAATCACGGCGACGGCGCCGCCTTCCGGGCAAGGCTGGGCATCCCGGCCGAGACGCCGGTGCTGGTGCACGTGGGGCGCATCGCCTTTGAAAAGAACATCGACTTCCTGCTGCGGGTGATGGCGCGGGTGCGCGAGGCCTTGCCCCAGGCGCAGATGATCGTCGCCGGCGAGGGACCCGCCCTGTCCCACGTGAAGCACCTGGCACGCAAACTGGGGCTGGCCGAGACCGTGCACTTCGTGGGTTACCTGGACCGGCGCAACGCCCTCCTGGACTGCTACCGGGCGGGGGATGCCTTCGTGTTCGCCTCGCGCACCGAGACCCAGGGACTGGTGCTGCTGGAGTCCATGGCCCTGGGGGTGCCGGTGGTGTCCACGGCGGTCATGGGCACCCGGGACATCGTGGAGCCCGAACTGGGCGCGGTGCTGTGCCCGGAGGACGAGGCCGGTTTCGCCGACCGGACGGTGGCCCTGCTCACCGATGGGGAACGCCGACGCAACCTGGGCGTGCAGGCCCGCCACTTCGCCGAGGGCTGGTCGGCACCCGCCATGGCCGAGAAGATGCTGGCGCTGTATCGGCGCGTGCTGAAGCAGGCCTCACGGGAGGGCTCCGCCTTGACCGTCAACAGCAGGTCTATATAATCGGCGAGGTCCCAAACGAGAGGTCACGTTACCTTGGAAAGTTCCAGTTGTACCTTAACTGACACCACTCAGCGGTAAGGCCCGCCTCCCCTCTCGGACACCCAGGCCCCTTCCCGCTGCAAGCAGACTGGCGGGAACGAAGCACCTGGCGCACATGCCCTCCCGGGCGCGCATTTTCCTTCGTTTCCAGTGATCAATTCCGACCGGAACCGGTTGACGGCGTCCCTTGGGATGCGTTCCGATCCCGGTGCCGCCATGGCTGATGCGCCGGGCGGCCTGCACAGGATCTAGCATGGACAACGAATTCGAACAGTATCTGATCGAGATCCGGGAACTGCTGGAGCGCCAGGACTGGCCGCGCCTGCGGGAAGTGCTGGACCTGATGCGCATCCAGGACATCGCCCATGCCCTCATGGAACTGGATGATGAGCAGATCCCCAGGGTGTTCACGAGCCTGCCCCGGGGCAGAAAGGTGGACGTGTTCTCCTACCTGGACCCCAGCTACCAGTACCAGTTGCTGTCCAGGATCAGCAGCGCGGACGCCCGGCACATCCTCTCGGAAATGCTGCCGGACGACCTGACCGCCCTGCTGGAAGACCTCCCCCAGGAGGAGGTCCGTCGCCTGCTCAGACTCCTGCCCTTCCGAGCCATCCGTCGTGCCCTGACCCTGCTCGGCTACCCTGAGAACAGCGTCGGCCGTCTGATGACCACCCAGTTCATCTCCATCCGGGAAGACTGGTCGGTCCAAAAGAGCCTCGACTACATCCGCTCCCAGAAGGAACGCGGCGAACCGGTGAACGTGATCTTCGTGACCGACGAGGATCGCCACCTGATCACGGACATGCCACTCAAGCATTTTGTCCTGGGCAAACCCCAGGACCCCGTTTCCAGTCTCGTATCGGGCCCCGTGATCTCCATCAACGCAACCGCCGATCGAGAGGAGGCGGTGCGTGTCATGCAGCACTACGACCTGGAAGTACTGCCGGTGGTGGACGACGAGAACGTCCTGCTGGGCATCGTCACCGTGGACGATGTCATGGACGTGGTTGAGGAAGAGGACACCGAAGACTTCCATCGCATCGGTGCCGTCGGCATGCTCAACCTGAGTCTGCGTGATGCAGGCCCCGGCATGCTGTATCGCAAGCGTATCGGCTGGCTGCTCGCCCTGGTGTTCCTGAACCTGATCGGCGGGTTCTTCATCTCCCAGTACGAAGAGACCATCGAGGCCCTGGTGGTGCTGGTGTTCTTCCTGCCGCTGATCATCGACAGCGGCGGTAACGCGGGCGCCCAGTCCGCCACCCTGATGATCCGGGCACTGGCCACGGGCGACGTGGCTGTCAAGGACTGGCTGCGACTGCTCGGCAAGGAACTGACCGTGGCCGTGGGGCTTGGCGTGACCATGGCATTGGCGGTCTCCGCCCTGGGACTGTGGCGAGGCGGCCCCGAGATCGCCCTGGTGGTGGCCCTGGCCATGACCATGGTGGTGGTGATGGGCAGCCTGGTGGGCATGTTGCTGCCCTTCATCCTGACGCGCATCCGCCTCGACCCGGCCACGGCGAGCACACCTCTGGTCACTTCCGTGGCGGACATCGGTGGCATCCTGATCTATTTCAGCATCGCCGTCTGGCTGCTGCACATCCCCACACCCTAGGACGGATCGCGTGATTCACGACACTGTCATGGCGCTGTTGCTGCACGTGATCAGCAACAGTCCGCTCGAGATGCGCGGGCTGCACAGTGAGAGCATCGACGGCACCGACAAGGTCAGGGTGTATTCCGAATTGCACGCCTTCGGCGCCCAGAACAAGGTGCTCGAGCAACTGGTCAGCCGGCTCAGTCTGGAGGACGCCGTCACGGCCGTCAGCTGGACCCTGGAACCCGAAAAAGACGAATCACCAGCCCCCCTGGCAGTTGCCAAGGCTGGAGGACTGTTCCGTAAATGACACAAGCGACAGACAACGAGATCACCACCAACCAGGCCAACGTGGAGACCGCCGATCCATCCAGGATCGCCAGCCTGATGACCGAACGCCAGTGGGATGCCCTCAAGGAGATCTTCGAGGGCATGGCCGATCCGGACATCGCCAAGGTCGTCCCAACACTGGAGCGCAGTGACTGGGTCCTGCTGCTCAAACTCCTGCCCCCGGAGCGGGCAGCGTCGGTGTATGCCTACCTGAGCACCGAACAGCAGGCGGATCTGCTCGGCGACCTCACCGATGAGGAAAAAGCGCAACTGATCGGGGAACTGTCCTACGACGACGCCGCGGCCCTGCTGGACGAGCTGCCCGATGAGCATACCGAGCTGCTCATGGACATGCTGCCGTCCGAGGACCAGGAGATCCTGCAGACCCTGCTGGCCTATCCCGAGGAGAGCGCCGGACGGTTGATGACGCCTGAGTTCATCACCCTGCGCCCCGACTGGGACGCCCGGCAGTGCCTGGATCACGTGCGCCGGGAGTCGGAGAAGGGCGAAACCCTCAACACCCTGTTCGTCACCAACGACAAGGGAAATCTGCTGGGATGGGTGCAGCTGCGTGACCTGCTCCTGTCAAGACCCGCCACGCCGGTCAACACCCTGATCAATACCGATGTCATCAGCATCGGGGCTGAACAAGATCAGGAAGAAGCGGTCCGGCTGATTCGTCACTATGACCTGGAAGTCCTGCCTGTGCTCAACGGGGACGGCGTCATGGTCGGCATCATCACCGTGGACGACATCCTGGACGTGGTCGAGGAGGAAACCACCGAGGACTTCCACAAACTGGGTTCTGTGGGCGTGCTCAATCTCAGCCTCAAGGAGGCCAGCGCGCGCCTGCTCTACCGCAAGCGGATCGGCTGGCTGGTGATCCTGGTGATGGTCAACGTCTTCAGCGGTGCCGCCATCGGCATCTTCGAGGCCGCCATCGAGGAGGTGGTCGCCCTGGTGTTCTTCCTGCCGTTGGTGATCGCCTCGGCGGGCAATGCGGGCACCCAGGCCTCCACGCTGATGGTGCGTGCCCTCGCAACCGGCGACGTAGTGCCCAGGGACTGGTTCCGGCTCTGGGGCAAGGAATTGCTGGTTTCCCTGTCCCTGGGTATCACCATGGGCATCGCCGTCTGGGCCGGGGGCATCTGGCTCGGCGGCTGGGACGTGGGCATGGTGGTCGCCATGGCGATGGTGCTGGTGGTGGTCATGGCCAGCATGTTCGGCATGGTCCTGCCCTTCGCCCTCAACCGCCTTGGGATGGATCCGGCCACCGCCAGCGCGCCGCTGATCACCTCCATCGCGGATATCTTCGGCATCCTGATCTATTTCTCGGTGGCGACGGCGGTGCTTTTGTAAGTAGGAAGTGTGAATTGGGAAGTGCGAAGTAAAACCTGCTCCATCTCCCTCAGGGGGAGGGTCAGGGTGGTTTCTTTCCCACTTCCTACTTCCTACTTCCTACTTTTTTTTGCGCGCCTCCTCGTCCCGGCGGCGCAACTCCTCCAGCTTCTCCGCGATGCGGATCTCAAGCCCCCGGTTCACGGGCCGGTAGTAGTGCCGCTCACCCATCTCATCGGGTAAATAGCGTTCGCCGGCGGCGTAGCCGTCCTGCTCGTCGTGGGCGTAGCGGTAGCCCTTGCCGTAGTCCAGGGACTTCATGAGTTTCGTGGGCGCGTTGCGCAGGTGCATGGGCACCTCCAGGGTGCCCGTCTCGCGCACCTCGGCCATGGCCTGGTTGTAGGCCATGTACACGGCGTTGCTCTTCGGCGCGCAGGCCAGGTACACCACCGCCTGGGCCAGGGCCAGCTCCCCTTCCGGCGAGCCCAGGCGTTCGTAGACGTCCCAGGCCTCCAGGGCCAGGGTCAGGCCCCGGGGGTCGGCGTTGCCGATGTCCTCGCTGGCCATGCGCACGATGCGCCGGGACAGATACACAAGATCGCAGCCGCCGTCGATCATGCGGCACAGCCAGTAGAGGGCCGCATCGGGGTTGGAGCCGCGCACGGACTTGTGCAGGGCGGAGATCTGGTCGTAGAAGAGTTCGCCGCCCTTGTCGAAGCGGCGCAGGCCCTGGCTGGTAACCTCGTCGAGGGTCGCCTCGGTGATCTCGGCGCCCTGCGGCCCCTCCTGCGCCAGGTCGGCGGCGATCTCGAGCAGATTGAGCGCCCGACGCGCGTCGCCGTCGGCGGCCCTGGCCAGCCGGTCACGCAGCTCGTCCGCCATGTGCAGATGACGTCCACCCAGGCCCCGCTCCTCGTCCGCCAGGGCCCGGTCGATGATGGCGCGGATGTCGCCGTCCGTGAGCGCCTTGAGCACGTAGGTACGTACCCGCGACAGCAGCGCGTTGTTGAGCTCGAAGGACGGGTTTTCCGTGGTCGCACCCACGAAGGCGATGGTGCCGTCCTCCACGTGGGGCAGGAAGGCATCCTGCTGGGACTTGTTGAAGCGGTGCACCTCGTCCACGAACAGCACCGTGGGCTTGCCGTGCATGCGCCGGTATTCCCGCGCCTGCTCGACAGCGGCGCGGATGTCCTTCACCCCGGAGAGCACCGCGGAGATCGTCAGGAACTGGGCACCGCAGTAGTGGGCGATCATGCGCGCCAGGGTGGTCTTGCCGGTGCCCGGCGGCCCCCAGAACAGCATGGAGTGCAGGCGGTCCTCTTCGATGGCCCGGCGCAGCGGCTTGCCCGGCGCCAGCAGGTGCGACTGACCCGCGTACTCGTCCAGATTGCGCGGCCGCATCCGGTCCGCCAGGGGGCGTCCGGTTTCGACGGAGGCTGCGGTATCGAAGAGATCGTCGGTCACGGAATCTGGAGCTGACTCAACATTCAAAAGCGAACCACAAAGGTACGCGAAGGTCTGCGCGAAGGGCGCAAAGGTTTATATAACGTTTTTCAACTTCGCGATCTTCGCGCATACCTTCGCGCCCTTTGCGGTCCGCTTTTGCCTTTTGCGCCAGACCATCAATGCCGAATCACATCCACCCCCGGCGGCGCCTCGAAACGGAAGGTGGCGGCGGGGATGCTGGGATTGATGCGCATGTTGGAGAAGCGGATGCGGGTCTGCTGGCCGAACTGGTCGTAGAGCACCATCATGCCCACCCGGTCGCCGTCCATGCCGATGAGGATGCGGGTGAAGTCGGCGTCGCGATCCTTGGGGGTCAGCTCCACCCAGTTCAGTTCGCCGCGCTCGCCCACCACGCTCACCTCGAAGTCCTGCTCCAGGGGGCGGGGTTCGGAGAGCAGCATGATGGGGGCGCCGGCCAGCACCCGCTCCATGGGCTGGGCGGTGGCCTGGGCCAGCTCCTCGTCGTAGGTCCAGAGGAACTGCCCGTCGGCGATGATCAGCTGGCGGAAGGGCTGCTCGTAATCCCAGCGGAACCGGCCCGGACGCTGCAGCTGCACGCGACCCTCCGAGGCCTGCAGGACCTCGTCCTGCTCGTTGATCACCAGCTGCTCGAAGCGGGCATCGAAGCGGCTCACCTCGGCAAAGAAACGCTCCAGGCTCTGGCGGGCGTCGGCGGCCAGGGCCGGGGTGGCGAGCAGGAGCGCCAGCAGGGGCGCGAGCAGGTATCGGAACATGGGTCTCTCGTCTGACGGGATTCGATGGATTGGACAGGCAATCGGGGAAAAGGTCCCTCAGTCCTTGGGGCCGCCGGGGGCCAGGACTTCACGATTGCCGTTGGACTGCAGGGCGCTGACCAGGCCCGCCGCCTCCATGTCCTCGATCATGCGCGCGGCCCGGTTGTAGCCGATCTTCAGGCGCCGCTGCACGTAGGAGATGGAGGCCTTGCGGGATTCCAGCACGATGGCCACCGCCTGGTCGTAGAGGGGATCGCTCTCGGGATCGCCCTCGCCCATGGGCTCCAGGCCAGGGATGAAGGCGGCGCCGGCCTCGGGCTCGTCCAGCACCCCCTCCAAATAGTCGGGCTCGCCCAGGGACTTGAGGTAATCCACCACCTGGTGCACCTCGTGGTCGGCCACGAAGGCGCCGTGCACGCGCACCGGATGGGCCGTGCCCGGCGGCAGGTACAGCATGTCGCCGTGGCCCAGCAGCTGTTCGGCGCCCATCTGGTCCAGGATGGTGCGCGAGTCCACACGAGAGGAGACCTGGAAGGCCACGCGGGTGGGGATGTTGGCTTTGATCAGGCCGGTGATCACGTCCACCGAGGGCCGCTGGGTGGCCAGGATCAGGTGGATGCCGGCGGCACGGGCCTTCTGGGCCAGACGCGCGATCAGCTCCTCCACCTTCTTGCCCACCACCATCATCAGGTCGGCGAACTCGTCCACCACGATGACGATGAACGGCAGGGGCTTGAGTTCGGGCGCCGGAGCCTCGTTGTCGAATTCCAGCTGCGGCTTGTGGAAGGGATCGCGCAGGGGCTCGCCCTTGTCGGCGGCCTCCTTCACCTTGCGGTTGAAGCCGGCCAGGTTGCGCACGCCCATGTGGGACATGAGCCGGTAACGGCGCTCCATCTCCGCCACACCCCAGCGCAGGGCGTTGGAGGCGTCCTTCATGTCGGTGACCACCGGCGCCAGCAGGTGCGGGATGCCCTCGTAGACGGACAGCTCCAGCATCTTGGGATCGATGAGGATCAGGCGCACCTCCTCGGGGCGCGCCTTGTAGAGCAGGGACAGGAGCATGGCGTTGATGGCCACGGACTTGCCCGAGCCGGTGGTGCCGGCCACCAGCAGGTGCGGCATGCGGGCGAGATCCGCCACCATGGGCACGCCGCCGATGTCCTTGCCGAGCGCCAGCGTCAGGGGCGAGCCGGCGCCGTCGAAGACCTTGGACTGCAGGATCTCCGAGAGCACCACCAGTTCGCGCTGCTCGTTGGGGATCTCCAGGCCCACCGTGGACTTGCCCGGGATCACCTCCACGATGCGCACGCTGATCACGGACAGCGCCCGGGCCAGGTCCTTGGCCAGGGCGCTGATGCGGCTCACCTTCACGCCCGCGGCGGGCTGCAGCTCGAAGCGGGTGATCACCGGCCCCGGGTGCACGGCCACCACCTCCACCTCCACGCCGAAGTCCTTGAGCTTGATCTCCACCTGGCGGGACATGGCCTCCAGGCTCGCCTCGGAGTAGCCGCCCTCGTGGGGCCGGGCGGCGTCCAGCAGGGCCAGGGGCGGCGGGGCATCGGCGCGCGGCTCGCCCGTGAACAGCGGGATCTGCTTCTCCTTCTGCACCCGCTCGCTCACCTCCGGCTTGGTCACCACCGGTTCGATGCGCGGCTTGGGCCGGGCACGCACCTTCTCGGTCTCGGTGCGCACCACCACCTCCCGGGCCTCCCGGGCCTTGCGCCCGGCGCGCCGTTCCAGGGCCTCGTCGATGCGCGCCCGGACCCAGTCGATGAACAGCAGGGTGTAGCGTCCCACCCCGTCCATGACCGCGAACCAGGAAAGCCCGGTGAACAGGGTCACGCCCGCCAGGAACAGGGCCAGCAGCAGCAGGGTGGTGCCCACCATGCCGAAGCCGGAGATCAGCAGGGTGCTGAGCACCTGGCCGAGGATGCCGCCGGCGTTCAGGGGCAGGCTGCCGGGGGCGAAGTGCATGGTGGCCAGGCCGCAACCGGCGGCGAGCGTGGTGACGAAGCCGGCCCAGCGGATGCCCAGGGTGCGCAGGTCCAGCTCGCCGGTGTCGGTGCGGCCCCGGTACAGCAGCCAGCCGCTGTAACCCACGATCACCGGGGCCAGGTAGGCCAGGTAGCCGAACAGGTAGAAGAACACGTCGGCGAACCAGGCCCCCACCCGTCCGCCCAGGTTGCTGGCGCGCAGCCCGCTGCCGGTGTGGGACCAGCCCGGGTCCGCCGGGTTGAAGCTCGCCAGGGCGATGAGCAGGTACACGGCCGCCGCGCCCAGCACCAGCAGGGCGCCCTCGCGCAGCCCGCGCCCCACGTGGGCGCTGAGCGGTTTACCTTCTGTTTTCTTCTGGGTTGCCTGGGCCAAGATTCAGTATCGTCTTTAGGAATTTTTTGTAATTGTATGATTCACAATGTGAAGTTGGAAGTGTGAATTGGGAGGTGGGAATAAAGACCAGTTCGCACTTCCCAATTCACACTACCCACTTCAGTTCTCCATTTCCGCCTTCACCGCCGCATTCACGTACACCCCCGCCCGCACGTTCACCCCCTCCATGAGCGCCATGTCCTCCTCCCAGTCGGGCTGCGCCAGGCGCAGCACGTGGGGGATCAGGCTCGCGGACAGGGCCTGGGACGAGGTGCGGGGCACAGCGCCGGGCATGTTGGTGACGCAGAAGTGGGTGACCCCCTCCTCCACGTAGGTGGGCGCCTCGTAGGTGGTGGCCCGGGTGGTCTCCAGACAGCCGCCCTGGTCCACGGAGATGTCCACCGCCACGCTGCCGGGGGCCATGGCGCGCAACATCTCCCGGGTCACCAGGTGGGGTGCCCGGCGGCCGGGCAGGAGCACGGCGCCGATGAGCAGGTCGGCGTCGGCCAGAGTCTCGCCGATGGCCTGCTGGTAGGCGTAGAGGGCGGTCACATTACCGCCCACCCGGCGCATGGCGTCCATGCGTTCGGCGCTGATATCGAAGACCGTGACCCGGGCCCCCAGGGCGGCTGCAGCCTCCACGGCGGCGCTGCCGGCCACGCCGGCCCCGAGCACCACCACGTGCCCCCGGCTGGCGGCGGGCAGACCGCCCAGCAGCAGGCCCTTGCCGCCCTGGGGCTGGTGCAGAAGGTGGGCGCCCACCTGCACCGCCAGGCGCCCGGCGATCTCGCTCATGGGCGCCAGCAGGGGCAGCGACCGGCCCACCCGCACGGTCTCGAAGGCCACGGCGGTGATCCCCAAGGCGCGCAGGCGTTCTGCCAGATCCCGGTTGGCGGCCAGGTGCAGGTAGCAAAACAGGATGTGGTCGGGGCGCAGGTGGGCCAGGTCCCCGTCCAGGGGCTCCTTGACCTTGACGATGAGCCCGGCCTCGCCGTACAGGCTGGCCGCATCGGGCACCACCCGGGCTCCGGCGGCCGTATAGTCGCCGTCAGCGTAGCCGCTGCGGGCACCGGCGCCCGCCTGCACCAGCACCTCGTGGCCGTGGCGCACCAGCTCCGCGCAGGCGGCGGGCACCAGGCCCACCCGGCCTTCCAGGGCTTTGATCTCGGTAGGGATGCCGATCTTCATGGGGTCGTACCTGATATCCTCAACAGGATTGCGGCGGGTGACTTGAGGGGGGGCTATCCGGATAATACGGCCTTCGCGATGCGGTGCCCTCCCCCTTTGCCGCGGGAAGAACCCTGCCCGGCCCGCCCTGTCTGACAGGGGGTGAACACCCCGGGCCATGCCCCGCTTCAGCCTCAGACACTCAAGCCTCAAGAACAGGAGTCAGTATACATGAGCGATCCCAAGCACAGCCGGCTGCTTATCCTCGGTTCCGGTCCCGCCGGTTACACCGCCGCCGTCTACGCGGCCCGGGCCAACCTCAACCCGGTGCTGATCACCGGACTGGAACAGGGCGGCCAGCTCACCACCACCACCGACGTGGACAACTGGCCGGGGGATGACGCGGGCGTGCAGGGCCCGGAGCTCATGGAACGCATGAAGCGCCACGCCGAGCGTTTCAACACCGAGATCATCTTCGACCACATCAACACCGTGGACTTCTCCAAGCGCCCCTTCAGCCTCACCGGCGACTCCGGCAGTTACACCTGCGATGCCCTGATCATCGCCACCGGCGCCTCCGCCATGTACCTGGGCCTGCCCTCGGAAGAGGCCTTCAAGGGCAAGGGCGTGTCCGCCTGCGCCACCTGCGACGGCTTTTTCTACCGCAACCAGAAGGTGGCGGTGATCGGCGGCGGCAACACCGCCGTGGAAGAGGCCCTGTACCTCTCCAACATCGCCTCCCACGTGACCCTGGTGCACCGTCGCGACAAGCTGCGTTCCGAGAAGATCCTCCAGGACCACCTGTTCGAGAAAGTGAAGGAAGGCAAGGTCACCATCGAGTGGAACCACGTGCTGGACGAGGTGCTGGGCGATGACTCCGGCGTCACCGGCATGCGCATCAAGGACGTGAAGTCCGGGGAGACCAAGGACATCGAGCTAATGGGCGTGTTCATCGCCATCGGCCACAAGCCCAACACCGCCATCTTCGACGGCCAGCTGGAGATGGAGAACGGCTACATCAAGGTCAAGAGCGGCACCGGCGGCAACGCCACCGCCACCAGCGTGCCCGGCATCTTCGCCGCCGGCGACGTCATGGACCATGTCTACCGCCAGGCGGTCACCTCCGCCGGCACCGGCTGCATGGCCGCCCTGGATGCCGAGCGCTTCCTGGAGGAGAACCGCTGAGCGCGGATCTCCCGAACCCAGTCCCCGCCCCCGTGCGCCTGCGCATCGTCGAGCGACTCGACGCCGTGGACGCCGGGGCCTGGGACGCCCTGGGCGGGCATGAAAACCCGCTCATCAGCCATGCCTTCCTGGCGGGGCTGGAACGCTACGGCTGCCTTGGCAGCCAGTACGGCTGGTTTCCCCGACACCTGCTCATCGAGGACGAGGCCGGCCGGCTGCTGGCCGCCATGCCCCTGTACGCCAAGACCAACGGCTACGGCGAGTTCGTGTTCGACTGGTCCTGGGAATCCGCCTGGGAACGTTCCGGGCTTCGCTACTACCCCAAGCTGGTGGTCTCGCTCCCCTACACCCCCGCCACCGGCCCCCGCCTGCTGGTCCATCCGGATGCCGACGGCCCCGTGCTGCGCCGCTTGCTCATCCAGCAGGGCCTTGCCTTTGCCCGGGAGCACCAGGTCTCTGGCCTGCACTGGCTGTTCCCGGACGCCGAGGACCTGGAGGCCCTGCGCGCCGAGGGCCTGAACCTGCGCATGGGCTGCCAGTACCACTGGCGCAACGACGACTACGGGGACTTCGACGATTTCCTGTCGCGCTTTGCCTCGAAGAAGCGCAAGAACGTGCGCCAGGAGCGGCGCAAGGTGGCCGACCAGGGCGTGAGCCTGCGCATCCTGCATGGCGACGAGGTGAGCGATGCCCTCTGGGCCACCTTCCACGGCTTCTACGTGGACACCTTCGAGAAGAAGATGGGCATCCCCACCCTGAGCCTTGAGTTCTTCCGCGAGACCGGACGCGCCCTGGGCCGGGGCGTGGTCATGGTGCTGGCGGAACACGAGGGCAAGCCGGTGGCGGCGGCGCTCTGCTACCGCAGCCACGACACCCTCTACGGCCGTTACTGGGGCTGCGCCCGGGACTACGACGGCCTGCACTTCGAGGCCTGCTACTACCAGGGCATCGAGTACTGCATCCGCGAGGGACTCAGCCGCTACGAGCCCGGTGCCCAGGGGGAGCACAAGATCCCCCGGGGCTTCCTGCCCACCCCCACCTGGTCCGCCCACTGGCTAGCCAACCAGGACCTGGGCCAGGCGGTGGCGGATTTCTGCCTGCGGGAACAGCAGGTCATGCAACGCCACTGCCAGCAGCTCATGGGCCTCTCGCCGTTTCGCGAAGGCGCCGCCCCGGGCGGCGATGCCGCGCCCGAGCCTGGTGAAGCCTGAGCCATGCATCCCCTCACCTGGCTGCATCCCGGACAGGCGGACGAGCCCTTTCCCCACCCGGACCGGGCACTCACCGAACCCAACGGCCTGCTGGCCGCCGGGGGCGATCTCAGCCTGCCGCGGCTGCTGCGTGCCTACCGGCAGGGCATCTTTCCCTGGTACGAGGCCGGCCAACCCATCCTGTGGTGGTCACCGGACCCGCGCACGGTGCTGTTCAGCCACGAGGTGAAGGTGAGCCGCAGCCTGGCCAAGACGCTCAGGAGCGGCCGCTTCCGGGTGAGCTTCGACGAGGCCTTCGAGCAGGTCATCAAGGGTTGCGCCGAGCCCCGGGGCGGCGTGCACGGCACCTGGATCACCTACGGCATGCAGCAGGCCTTCATCGCCATGCACCAGGCAGGCTTCGCCCACTCCGTGGAGGTCTGGCAGGAGGACAAGCTGGTGGGCGGGCTGTACGGGGTGTCCCTGGGCCGCATGTTCTACGGCGAGTCCATGTTCAGCCGGGTGAGCGACGCCTCCAAGGTGGCCCTGGTCATCCTGTGCCGGCACCTGGAGCGCTGGGGCTACCCGCTGATCGACAGCCAGACCCCTTCGGCCCACCTGGCGCGCATGGGCGCCCGGCCCATGCCCCGCAATGAATTCCGCCAATGGCTGGACCGGCTGTGCGATCAGCCGCCCCACCCCGAGCCCTGGCAGGTGGACCCGCAATTGAAGTAGGAAGTAGGAAGTAGGAAGTAGGAAGTAGGAAGTAGGAAGTAGGAAGTAGGAAGTGGGAAGTGGGAAGTGGGAAGTGGGAAGTGGGAAGTGGGAAGTGGGAAGTGGGAAGTGGGAAGTGGGAAGTGGGAAGTGGGGATTCCCACTTCTTACTTCATGTCCCACATCCCAATTCACACTTCGCACTTAACACGCATTGCTCACAGCGCGGCTTCGGCCTGCACACGTCCTTGCCATGGGCGACGATCAGGGCGTGGTATTCGTTGAACAGCTCCGTGTCGGCGCCGAGGACCGATTCCAGTGACACCCTGAAATCCTCGTAGCTGGCCTGCGCGTATGGATGACCCAGCCGGCCGAGCAAGCGCCGCGTGTAGGCATCGATGACGAACACGGGACGATCAAAGGCGTAGAGCAGGATGTCGTCGGCGGTCTCGGGACCGATGCCATGCACCGACAGCAGGGATGCCCGCAGTTTCTCCGTAGGCCAGTGGCGCAGGCGCCGCCGTCCGCCGTGGTCCAGGTACCAGCGGCACAGGGCCTTGAGGCGGCGGGCCTTGACGTTGAAATAACCGGAAGGACGGATGAGCCGGGCAAGCTCGGCATCGGAGAGGGCCAGCATGGCCTCGGGCGAAAGCGCATTCGCTGCCTTCAGTGCGGCGATGGCCCGTTCCACGTTGCGCCAGGCGGTGTTCTGGGTCAGCACCGCCCCAACCATCACCTCGAAGCGAGTGCGCGCCGGCCACCAGTGCTGGGGACCGTGGGCCTCAAGCAGCAGCTGGTATACGGTGTGCAATCGCTGGCAGTTCATGGGAGTGCCGTAGATCTACAGGCAATGGACAGGATGAACAGGATGTCTATGGATTGACAGGATCGAGACAAATGTCCAGTCAACTCACATCTTTGATCTTGTTAATCCTGAAAAATCCTGTTCATCCTGTCCATTTGATCATCCCATGAGACCTTAGCGCTTCGGCCGCCTCGCGGTGCGCGGCGGCTTGGGCGGGCGGCGTTCCTCGCGGCGGATCCTCGGCGGCGTCCAGGGCAGGCCCGCCGCCGCATACAGGGCACCCATCTCGGCGGGTTCCAGGTCCCGCCAGCGGCCTGCGCGCAGGTCGCGGCCCAGGCTCACGGGTCCATAACGCACCCGGGTGAGCCGGCTCACCGTCAGGCCCACCGCTTCCCAGAGGCGGCGCACCTCGCGGTTGCGGCCCTCGCGCAGGGTCACGTGGTACCAGCGGTTGGCGCCGGTCCCGCCGGCCTCCCTGAGGGTCTCGAATCGGGCGGGGCCGTCTTCCAGTTCCACGCCGGTGGTGAGCTGTTTCAGGGCGTCCGGGGAGACCTCGCCCAGGATGCGCACGGCGTACTCGCGCTCCACCTCGCCGGAGGGATGCATGAGCTTTGCCGCCAGTTCGCCGTCGGTGGTGAACAGCAGCAGCCCCGAGGTGTTGTAGTCCAGGCGCCCCACGGCGATCCAGCGGCCGTTGCGCAGTCGCGGCAGGTGCTCGAACACCGTGGGACGGCCTTCCGGGTCCTTGCGGGTGGTCAGTTCCCCGTCGGGCTTGTGGTAGGCGATGACCCGGGGCTTGGGCGCCACATCCAGGGGCACCATCCGGCCACGAATGGCCACCTTGTCATCGGGGCCGGCCTGGTCGCCCAGGCTGGCCACCTTGCCATTCACCGTGACGAGGCCTTCCTCGATCCAGCGTTCGATCTCCCGTCGGGAGCCGTGACCCAGACGGGCCAGAAGTTTTTGCAGTCGTTCAGTCATGATGATTCGCCTCCCGGCGATTGGAAGGTCAGATTCAAAATTCAAAATTCAAAATTCAATGGAATCTGGCCCATAATCCCCTTTGAATTTTGAATCTTGAATTTTGAATCGTAGTTATAATCCTGGAGCCTTCCATGTCCGACACCCGCGCCTTCATCCCCATCAACATCGCGGTGCTCACCGTCTCCGACAGCCGTACCGAGGCCGACGACACCTCCGGCGGTTACCTGGTGAAGGCGGTGCAGGAGAGCGGTCACCGGGTGGCGGAAAAACGCATCGTACCCGACGACATCTACCAGATCCGCGCGGTGGTGTCAGGCTGGATCGCGGACCCGGCGGTCAACGCGGTGATCACCACCGGCGGCACCGGCATCACCGGGCGGGACGGCACCCCGGAGGCGGTGGCGCCCCTGCTCGACAAGGAGATCGAGGGCTTCGGCGAGCTGTTCCGGGCCATCTCCTACCAGCAGATCCGCACCTCCAGCCTGCAGTCACGAGCCATCGCCGGGGTGGCCAACGCCACCTTCATCTTCTGCCTGCCCGGCTCCACCGGCGCCTGCCGCACCGGCTGGGAAGACCTGATCAGGGAGCAGCTGGACAACCGCCACATGCCCTGCAACCTGGTGATGCTGATGCCGCGGCTTGGCGAGAAATAAGGCGCAGATACAAGAGGCAAGATACAAGAGACAAGTATGTCTGACTTGTCTCTTGTATCTTGCCTCTAGTGACGTAGGATGGGTGAAGCGCAGCGCACCCATCACACCCTGTCAGCATGGGCACGCGTTGCTTTGCCCATCCTACATAGCTATTGCAGCGTATGTCCTTCGGCGTTGCGGGGCAGCTCCTCTTCGGGCGGCTGCACGTCGTCCGCCTGCATGGCCACCTCACCGGCGTCCGGGGCGGTGGATTCCACCGCCTCTTCCTCGACGGCCGGCTTGCCGCCCACGCCCTCCCCCGGACCATCCAGGTCCAGTTCCGGGTGCAGCTTGTCCAGGTCGCGCAGTTCGGCGAGCGTCGGCAGCTCGTCCAGGGTCTTCAGATTGAAGTAGTCCAGGAACTGCCGGGTGGTGCCGAACAGGGCGGGACGGCCGGGCACGTCCCGGTGACCCACCACGCGCACCCATTCCCGCTCGGTGAGCGTCTTGACGATCTGGGTGCTCACGGCCACGCCGCGGATCTCCTCGATCTCTGCGCGGGTGATGGGCTGGCGGTAGGCGATCAGGGCCAGGGTCTCCAGCAGGGCGCGGGTGTAGCGCGGCGGCTTTTCCTCCCACAGCCGCGACACCCAGGGCGCCACGGTCTCGCGCACCTGGAAGCGAAAGCCGCTGCCCACTTCCTTCAGTTCATAGCCGCGTCCCTCGCAGTCCTCGCCCAACTGCTTGAGGGCGTCGCGGATCGCGCCGCGATCCGGACGCTCGCCTTCCTCGAAGAGCTTCTCCAGCTGCTCCAGGGACAGGGGCCGGTTGGCGGCCAGCAGGGCGCCTTCGATGATCTTTTTAAGCAGCTCAGTATCCATAGCAATCCAGGGTCATGATCCAGGAACAACAGATCGAGGGGATGCGGCCTTCATTCCCACTTCCCAATTCACACTTCGCACTTACTCCTGCGCCTTTCCCGCCAGGCTCAGGTAGATCGGCGCATAGGGTTCCCGCTGCACCAGGTCGATGAGATGTCCCTTGAGCATCTCCAGGATGGCCAGGAAGGTCACCACCACGCCCCGGCGACCTTCCTCCACGGTGAACAGCTTGTGGAACTCCACGAAGGGCGCGGCGTTGAGCGCCTCCAGCACCCGGGACATGCGCTCGCGCACCGACAGGGGTTCGCGCTGGATGTGGTGGTGGGTGAACATGTCCGCCCGGGACAGCACCTCCCGGAAGGCCAGCAGCAGTTCCTTCAGCTCCACGTCGGGCAGGCGCGGCGCACGCTCCATGGGCGGCGGCTCGGCGGACACCGGGAAGATCTCCCGCTCCACCCGGGGCAGCGCGTCGATGTCCTCGGCGGCCTTCTTGAAGCGCTCGTATTCCTGCAGCCGGCGGATGAGTTCGGCCCGGGGGTCCTCCTCGTCCTCGGTGGCGCCCGGCCGGGGCAGCAGCATGCGCGACTTGATCTCCGCCAGCATGGCGGCCATCACCAGGTATTCCGCCGCCAGCTCCAGGCGCAGGTCCTTCATGAGCTCGATGTAGCTCATGTACTGGCGGGTGATCTCGGCGATGGGGATGTCGAGGATGTCCAGGTTCTGGCGCTTGATGAGATACAGCAGCAGATCCAGCGGGCCCTCGAAGGCCTCCAGGAACACCTCCAGGGCGTCCGGCGGGATGTACAGGTCCTTGGGCGGGGTGCTCAGGGGCTCACCGCGCACGATGGCGAACGGCATCTCCTCCTGACTCGCGCCGCCCGGGTGGGGGCCGTGGATCTCGATGCTCATCGGTAGGCCAGTCCCATGGCGCGACGCACCTCGTCGAGGGTGTCGCGGGCCATGTCCCGGGCCGCCTCGCAGCCCTCGTTGATGATGGTGCGCACGGCCGCGGGGTCCGCCTCGTAGTCCCGGGCGCGTTCCTGGATGGGACGCAACTCGGCACGCACCGCGTCGATCACCGGCTGCTTGCACTCCAGGCAACCGATGCCCGCGCTGCGACAGCCTTCCTGCACCCACTGGCAGGTGGATTCGTCGGAGTACACCTGGTGCAGGGCCCACACGGGGCACTTCTCCGGCTCGCCGGGATCGGTGCGCCGCACCCGGGCCGGGTCCGTGGGCATGGTGCGGATCTTCTTCTCCACCTCCGCCGGGTCTTCCCGCAGGGAGATGGTGTTGTTGTAGGACTTGGACATCTTCTGCCCGTCCAGGCCCGGCATCTTGGAGGTCTTTGTCAGCAGCGCCTGGGGCTCGGGCAGGATGATCTTGCCGGAGCCTTCCAGGTAGCCGAACAGCCGCTCCCGGTCGCCCAGGGAGATGTTCTGCTGGGTCTCCAGCATGGCCCGGGCCACGTCCAGGGCCTGGTCGTCGCCCTGCTCCTGGTAACGGCGGCGCAGGTCGCGGTAGAGCTTGGCGTTCTTCTTGCCCATCTTGTCCACGGCGGCCTCGGCCTTCTCCTCGAAGCCCGGCTCGCGGCCGTAGAGGTGGTTGAAGCGTCGCGCCACCTCCCGGGTGATCTCGATGTGCGCCACCTGGTCCTCGCCCACCGGCACCAGGCCGGCCTTGTAGATCAGCACGTCGGCGCTCTGCAGCAGCGGATAGCCCAGGAAGCCGTAGGTGGCCAGGTCCTTCTCGCGCAGCTTCTCCTGCTGGTCCTTGTAGGTGGGCACACGCTCCAGCCAGCCGAGCGGCGTCATCATGGACAGCAGCAGATGCAACTCGGCGTGTTCCGGCACCCGTGACTGGATGAAGATCTTCGCGGCGCCAGGGCTCACGCCCGCGGCCAGCCAGTCCACCACCATGTCCCAGACGCTCTCGGAGAGGATGCGGGGGTCTTCGTAGTGGGTGGTCAGGGCATGCCAGTCGGCCACGAAGAACAGGCACTCGTAGGCATGCTGGAGTTCGATCCAGTTTTTCAGGACGCCGTGATAGTGGCCCAGATGAAGCCGGCCCGTGGGCCGCATGCCGGACACCACGCGCTGGTTTTGCGCAGGAAGGGAACTCAAGGTCGCTCCTCGATGTTATGCGATGCTCTGAACGGGATGGGGCTCATTATCGGTGCTCCGGTGGCTCAGTTGAACCCACCGGAGGCAAACAGGCCCATGAGCAGGAGGTACAGCCACTGGCTCTGGTCTTGGCCGTTGAGGGTCAGGCGGCTGTCGCGCAGTTCCAGTTCCGCCCGGTAGGCGTCCTCACCGGCCAGCACGTAGCCCTGTTCCACCAGGCCCTCCATGACGCCCCGGCCCAGGGAACGGGTCAGCATCTCGCGCAGCGCCGGGTCCATGGCGGTGCCTTCCTCGTCCTCCATGGAACGCAGGCTGATCTCCCCGGCCAGCTCCTCCAGCAGGGCCTTGCCCCCCTGCAGGCGGCCGTCCAGGCCGATGCGCGGCAGGTAATCCACGGTGTTGGGGTCGAAGCCCTGGCCGTTGAAGCGCGCGGTGAGCTGCAGTTCCAGCTCGCCCTTGGGCATCTGCAGGCGCAGGGTCTCCAGGCTCAGGGCCGGGGAATGCACCAGCATCTCCGGCAGGCTCTGCAGCAGGATCAGGCCCGCCATCTCCCCGGCCTGGACCTCGTCCAGCGCATTGAGCACCTCCAGGCGCTGCAGGAACAGGTCGTAGACCTCCCCGTGCAGCGGCCCCAGGCGCAGTTGCAGGTCCCCGCCACTGGATTCCCAGTCGGCGGCGCGCAGGGCGCCGAAGCCCAGGTCGAAATACAGGTGCAGGTACTCGCCCTGCCGGTTCTGGCCGGAACGCAGGCGCAGGCGCTCCAGATGCAGCGGCCCCTGATCCCCGCGGCCCTCCAGGTCCAGGACCGCGACCCGGTACTCGAACCAGCCGTCCGACACCCGGCTGCCCGGGTCCGTCAGGTCCAGGTCCAGGCGCTGGCCGCTGACCCGCAGGTGGCTGTCCGCATCCCGCATCTCCATCTCCGGCAGCTCCAGGCTGCCCGCGAGCCGCTCGCGGCTCCATTGGAACGCCCCCTGCAGGCCCTCGGAGCGCAGCCAGGTGCCCGGCTCGTCGGGCAGTTCCGCCTCGAAGGACGGGGACACGATGCGCAGCTCGGCCACATGGGTGATGGGATCGATCACGGTGTGCAGGGTGAGCGGCACCTGGCCGCCGAAGACGGCGTCCAGGCGCACGGCCACGTCATCCGGATACACCGGCTCGGACACCAGGGTCAGGGCACCGTAGCCATGGCGCACCCGGTGCTGCATGGCGAATTCCACCGGCTCCCCCTGGACCACCAGGCGCAGCTGACTGGTGGCCGTGGACGTGAACCAGCCGCGCTGGAAGGATTGCAGGCGATGGTCCACGCGCAGGTCACCCAAGTTGCCGCCCTGCCAGTTGTCCAGGTGGCGCTGGGCCTGTCCGCCCAGCCAGACGGGCCAGAACAGGGCCAGGACAGCAATGAGCAGCAGCGGGAGCAGCAGGAGGCGTTTTGCCGTCATGGCATGGATTCCTTTTGGAGGTGGATCAGCGAAGCTTGTGGAAGGGCAGCCCGAAGAGACGCTCGATGAGTTCCACGAAGAAGCCGTAGAAGGGCCCGATGATGGCGCCCAGCATCCCCGTGGCCAGCAGGCCCAGGACGATGAACAGCCCATAAGGCTCGATGCGGTCGTAGGTGGCGGCCATGCGCGGCGGCAGGAAGCCGGACACCACCCGCCCGCCGTCCAGGGGCGGCACGGGCAGCAGGTTGAGCACCATGAGCAGGATGTTGATGGCGATGCCCGCGATGCCCATGTAGACCAGGGGCACCGCCACCCAGTCGAAGCTGCCCATGAGGCTGAAGCCCAGCTTGATCATCAGCGCCCAGAACAGGGCCATGATGAGATTCGCCATGGGTCCGGCCGCCGCCACGATGGCCATGTCCCGCTGGGGCCGGGACAGGTTGCGGCTGTTCACCGGCACCGGCTTGGCCCAGCCGAACACGAACGGTGGCCCCGGGGTCATGGCGGAGAAGATCAGCAGCCCCACGGGCACCAGCACGGTGCCCACCGGGTCGATGTGCTTGAAGGGATTGACCGTGAGCCGCCCGAGCATCTGGGCGGTGGTATCCCCCAGCAGCTTGGCGACCCAGCCATGGGCCACCTCGTGCAGGGTGATGGCGAACAACACGGGAATCGCCCAGATGGCGATGGTCTGGATGATGTTATCCATAGAGACGCCGATTATACCGCCAAACCCCGCCCCCGGGCGAAAGCCTTAAGGTTTTCCCTTGCCACTCGCCACTTGAGACTGGCCACTGCCTTCAAAGCCAGTCCACCGCCCCGCGCCCCTGGCGCACCACCTCCGGCACCTCCCCCACCAGGTCCACCACCGTGGTGGGCTCCACGCCGCAGGACCCGGCCAGCAGGATCAGGTCCACGTGGGCCGAGAGGCGTTCCTCGATGTCGTAGGGATCGGACAGGGGCAGATGATCCCCGGGCAGGTGCAGGGTGGTGCTCATGAGCGGCTCGCCCAGCTCCGCCAGCAGGGCCTGGGTGATGGCATGATCCGGCACCCGCAGGCCAATGGTCTTGCGCTTGGCATGTTGCAGACGCCGGGGCACCTCGTGGGTGGCCTTGAGCAGGAAGGTATAGGGCCCCGGGGTGAGGTTCTTCAGCAGCCGGTAGGCGGTGTTGTCCACCTTCGCGTAGGTGGCGATCTCGGACAGGTCCCGGCACACCAGGGTGAAGTGGTGGTCCTCGTCCAGCTGGCGGATGCGGCGAATACGCTCCATGCCGGTCTTGTTGCCGATGCCGCAACCCAGTGCGTAGCAAGAGTCTGTCGGGTAGACGATCACGCCCCCCTCCCGGATCACGTCCACCGCCTGCCGGATCAGGCGGGCCTGTGGGTTGTCGGGGTGGATTTCGATTCTGCGGGTCACGGGGGGCGGTCCTTCGGGTTTGGGGAGGGGGATTTTAGCGCGGGATGGGGGTGAGGGTTAATTTGGTGTGGATTGGCCAGATTTTCTTTGCAGCGTCCTAATGTCAAAAAATCAAAGTCAAAGGCTTCCGATCCGGCTTGCAGCCGGCTCGGGTTACTTTCTTTGCTTGTCCAAAGAAAGTAACCAAAGAAAAGACACCCGAGTTTCTCGCCCCTGCGGGGTGCCCTGCGCGCGGGGGGGTTCCGGGGAGGTCGGCTGACAGGCCGTCCATGGCCTGGCAGCCGACGCGCCGCATCCCTGCGGCGCCCCTATCGGGCTTTAACCCCGGAACACCCCCGTGCTCGGCGAGAAAAACGGGGGGGAACGTCAAAGGCAGCAACCTCCACAAGGTAGGTAGTCTTGCCTGGTTTCGTAGGAGCCCCGACCCCGGGGCGAATTTCCCACCATTCGCCCCGGGGTCAGGGCTCCTACCAGGAAAACCCAAGGCAGATCGAAGCGGTTTTGACCTGCCTGCCCCCTTATGCCGCACCGAGTAGCGCAGGCTTCGAGGGAAAAAGCCCGAAGGGGCGCCGCAGGGATGCGGCGCGTCGCCTGCCAGGCCAGGGACGGCCTGTCAGGCGACCCCCTCGAAGCCGAGCAACGCAGGGCACCCGCGAACAGCGGGTGCGGCATCGGGGTGTCCTTCTTTTGGTTACTTTTCTTGGACAAGCAAGAAAAGTAACCCGAGCCCCGTGCAACGGGGATCGGAAGCCTTTGACTTTGACTTTAACGTTGACCGACTCAACCCCAAACCTCAAAACGAGGCTTTGCACCCACCCCACAAAACCCGCCAAACTACCCCCCATGAAACTGCTCTATGACCTCCTCCCGGTCATCCTCTTCTTCCT
>NZ_KB898924.1:0-30478 GCF_000377945.1 Thioalkalivibrio sulfidiphilus | reverse complement strand
GGACGGCCTGTCAGGCGACCCCCTCGAAGCCGAGCAACGCAGGGCACCCGCGAACAGCGGGTGCGGCATCGGGGTGTCCTTCTTTTGGTTACTTTTCTTGGACAAGCAAGAAAAGTAACCCGAGCCCCGCGAAAAGCGGGGATCGGAAGCCTTTGACTTTAGGTGTCTCAGACGATCAATACCCACCCAGGCTACAGTTTGTCCTAAACCACGCAGAGCCAATGGACAATGCTCCAAAATCACCACACTGCTACCCCGGTGCTTAGTACAACCCCCTGATTTCTGATAGTGTACTCGTTCCTTGGAAGCCCCCTGACAAGCACCCATGGCAACACCCCGCACCCGGGTCAAAATCTGCGGCATCACCCGCATGGAGGATGCCCTGGCGGCCTGCGAGGCGGGCGCCGATGCCCTGGGTTTCGTGTTCTATGCCAGGAGCCCACGGGCGGTGACGCCCGAGGCGGCCCGGGAGATGGCCCTGGCGCTGCCGCCGTTCGTGAGCCGGGTGGGGCTGTTCGTGGACGCGGCGCCGGAGATAGTGGCGGCCGTCCTGGACGTGGTGCCCCTGGACCTGCTGCAGTTCCACGGCGACGAATGCCCCGCCGACTGCGCCAGTTTCGGCAGGCCGTACCTCAAGGCCGTGCCCATGGCGGCGGGGCTCAACCCCGTGGCCTACATGGACACCTACCCGCATGCGGCGGGCTTTCTGCTGGACAGCCATGGCAACGGCAAGACGGGCGGCACGGGACAGACCTTCGACTGGGAACGGATCCCCCGTGACCTGCACCATTGCCTGGTGCTGGCAGGCGGGCTCAACCCGGACAATGTGGCCGAGGCGGTGCGCCGTGTGCGCCCTTGGGCCGTGGATGTGAGTAGCGGCGTGGAGGCGCGGCCGGGGATCAAGGATCCCGCGCGCATGCAGGCCTTTGTGAATGAGGTGAAACGCGTTGACTGCAACGGCTGAAAAGAAGACCGCGCTCGACTGGAGCGCCTACCCGGACGCCCACGGCCACTTCGGTCCCTACGGCGGGCAGTTCGTCTCCGAGACCCTGATGGAGCCCCTGGAGGAACTGCGCGAGGCCTATGACCGTTACGTGAAGGATCCCGAGTTCCTGGCGGAACTGGACGCGGACCTGGCCGACTACGTGGGGCGCCCGAGCCCTCTGTACCACGCCGAACGCATGAGCCAGGAACTGGGTGGCGCGCAGATCTACCTCAAGCGCGAGGATCTGAACCACACCGGCGCCCACAAGGTGAACAACACCATCGGTCAGGCCCTGCTGGCCAAGCGCATGGGCAAGACCCGCATCATCGCCGAGACCGGTGCCGGCCAGCACGGCGTGGCCAGCGCCACGGTGGCGGCGCGCCTGGGCCTGGAGTGCGTGGTGTACATGGGCGCCGAGGACATCCAGCGCCAGGCCCCCAACGTCTACCGCATGCGCCTGCTGGGCGCCACGGTGGTGCCGGTGACCTCCGGCTCGCGCACGCTCAAGGACGCCCTGAACGAGGCGATGCGCGACTGGGTCACCAACGTGGACAACACCTTCTACATCATCGGTACCGTGGCCGGCCCCCATCCCTATCCGGCCATGGTGCGGGACTTCCAGTCGGTGATCGGCCGCGAGGCCCGGGAACAGTGCCTCAAGCGCACCGGGCGCCTGCCCGATGCCCTGGTGGCCTGCGTGGGTGGCGGTTCCAATGCCATCGGTCTGTTCCACCCCTTCCTGAGTGACGAGGGCGTGGCACTCTACGGCGTGGAGGCGGCCGGTGACGGCATCGAGACCGGCCGGCACTCCGCGCCCCTGTGCGCCGGCAAGCCCGGCGTGCTGCACGGCAACCGCACCTACCTGATGGAAGACGCCGACGGCCAGATCATCGAGACCCATTCCATCTCCGCGGGTCTCGACTATCCCGGCGTGGGCCCGGAGCATGCCTGGCTCAAGGACACCGGGCGTGCCTGCTACGTCTCGGTCACCGACGACGAGGCCATGGCCGCGTTCCATCACCTGACCCGCACCGAAGGCATCATCCCGGCGCTGGAGTCCAGCCACGCCATTGCCCACGTGATGAAGCTCGCACCGACCCTCGACAAGGACAAGATCATCATCGCCAATCTCTCCGGTCGCGGTGACAAGGACATCAACACCGTGGCGCGCCTGGAGGGGATCGAACTGTGAGCCGCATCGCCCGACGTTTCGAGGCCCTGCGGGCCGCCGGCCGCAAGGCCCTGATCCCCTACGTCACCGCCGGTGATCCCAACCCGGACAACACCGTGCCGCTCATGCACGCCATGGTGTCGGCCGGTGCCGACATCATCGAGCTGGGCGTGCCGTTCTCCGATCCCATGGCCGACGGCCCGGTGATCCAGCAGGCCTGCGAGCGTGCCCTGCGCCATCACGTGAGCCTGCGCCAGGTGATCGGCATGGTGAAGACCTTCCGGGAGAAGGACGCCGAGACCCCCGTGGTGCTCATGGGCTACCTCAACCCGGTGGAGATCATGGGCTACGAGGCCTTCGCCGACGCCGCCGCCAGCGCCGGCGTGGACGGGCTGCTCACCGTGGACCTGCCCCCCGAGGAGAGCCACGACTTGGTGCAGGTGCTGCGCGCCCACGACATTGATCCCATCTTCTTGCTGGCGCCCACCAGCCACGAGGCGCGCATCAAGCGCATCTGCGACGCCGCCTCGGGCTTTGTGTACTATGTGTCCCTGAAAGGCGTCACCGGGGCCGCCACCCTGGACGTGGACGCGGTGGCCGAGAAGCTTGCCGCCATCCGGGCGCATACGGACCTGCCGCTGGGCGTGGGTTTCGGTATCCGCGATGCGGACTCCGCCGCCCGGGTCTCCCGGGTCGCCGACGCCGTGGTGGTGGGCAGCGCCCTGGTCAATCGCATTGCCGAACACGAGCACGACCCCGAGGCCGGGCGCCGTGCGGTGAGTGAGCTGCTCGCCGAGATGCGCAAGGCCATGGATGGATAAAGGCGAATTCAAGATTCAAAGTTCAAGATTCAAAGGGGGAAACCCCGGTGCGATCCAGAACCTTGAATCCAAACAGCCTTCCCTTTGAATTTTGAATATTGAATATTGAATATTGAACCTTGAATCGCCCCTATGAGCTGGTTTGAAAAACTCGTCCCATCACGGATCCGTACCGACGCCACCACCAAGCGCGCCGTGCCCGAGGGTCTCTGGATGCGTTGCGACGGCTGCGGCGCCACCCTCTACCGTCCCGAGGTGGAGCGCCACGAGGATGTCTGCCCCAAGTGCAGTCATCACATGCGCATGGGCGCCCGGCGCCGCCTGGACAGCTTCCTGGACGAGGATGGCCGCGAGGAGATCGCCGCCGGCGTGGAGCCGGTGGACGTGCTCAAGTTCCGCGACAGCAAGAAATACCGTGACCGGCTCACAGCCGCCCAGAAGGCCACCGGCGAGAAGGATGCCCTGGTGGTGATGCAGGGGCGGGTGCATGGCGTGCCGGTGGTGGCTGCCGCCTTCGATTTCTCGTTCATGGGGGGCTCCATGGGTTCCGTGGTGGGCGAACGCTTCGTGCGCGCCGTGGACACCGCCGCTCGGGAAGGCATCCCGCTGGTGTGCTTCTCCGCCAGCGGCGGCGCGCGCATGCAGGAGGCCCTGTTCTCCCTCATGCAGATGGCCAAGACCAGCGCGGCCCTGGGCCGCCTGCGCGCCAAGGGTGTGCCGTACATCTCGGTGATGACCGATCCCACCATGGGCGGCGTGTCCGCCAGCCTCGCGATGCTCGGGGACATCAACGTGGCCGAGCCCGGCGCGCTGATCGGCTTCGCCGGTCCCCGGGTGATTCAGCAGACCGTGCGCGAGACCCTGCCCGAGGGTTTCCAGCGCGCCGAGTTCCTGGTGGAGAAAGGTGCCGTCGACCTGATCATCGATCGGCGCCAGATGCGCCAGCGGCTCGCCTCGCTGATGGCCATGATGACCCGCCGCCCCGCCCCCAGCCTCTGATCCCGGGGCGGGCCTGGGGCCCGCATCCCGCACACTGACACCCATGCGTTTCGACACCCTCGACCAGTGGCTGGCCTGGCAGGAGACCCTGCATCCCAGGGCCATCGACCTGGGCCTTGAGCGGGTCGCCCGGGTGGCCGCCCGGCTTGACCTGCTGACCCCCGCCTGCCCCGTGATCACCGTGGCCGGCACCAACGGCAAGGGCTCCACCGTGGCCATGCTGGAGGCCATCTACCGGGCCGCCGGTTACCGGGTGTGCGCCTACACCTCGCCCCATCTGCTGCGCTACAACGAACGCATCCGCATCCATGGCAGCCTCGCCGATGATGCCAGCCTGTGCCGGGCATTCGCAGCCGTGGATGCCGCCCGGGGCGAGGACACCCTGAGCTATTTCGAGTTCGGCACCCTGGCAGCCCTGTGGCTGTTCCGGGAGACGGGCGCGGATATCCTGGTCCTGGAGGTGGGCCTGGGCGGGCGCCTGGACGCGGTGAACATCATCGACCCGGACGTCTCGGTCGTGACCTCGGTGGGCATCGATCACGAACAGTGGCTGGGCCCGGACCGGGAGAGCATCGGTGCCGAGAAGGCTGGCATCTTCCGTGCGCAACAACCGGCGGTGTGTGGTGACCCGACGCCACCTGCAAGCATCGCCGGCACCGCCGCCAGGCTGGATGCGAAGCTCTACGCCGCAGGTCAGGCATTCTCCTGGTCGGTGAACACGTCCGGGGATCACTGGCAGTGGCGTGGCCCCGGCGATGTGGTGCTTGACGACCTGCCGGCGCCGGCCCTGCCCGGGGCCATTCAGTTCAACAACGCCGCCACCGCACTCACCGCCATCACCCTGCTGGCGCCGCGCTGTCCCGTGCCGAGGGAGGCCATCTGCCGGGGGCTCATGTCGGTGAGCCTGCCGGGGCGTTTCCAGCGGCTCAGGTCCGATCCCGCGGTGATCCTGGACGTGGCTCACAATCCCCAGGGCGCCGAGGTGCTGGCCAGGACCCTGGCGGGCCATCCCGTGCCGGGGCGCACGCTGGCGGTGATTGCCATGATGGCGGACAAGGACGTGCCGGTGGTGATCCGGCACCTGGCTCCCCGCGTGGAGCGCTGGTTCGCAGCGGGCCTGCCGGAGCTGCCCCGGGCCATGGATGCGGCGTCCCTGTGCGCCCATCTGCGGGCAGTCGCCGGGGAGGCGGTGAGTTGTCATGACACGGTGGCCGAGGCCTACCGACTGGCCTGCGCGGCGGCCGGGCCCGGGGATCGGGTGCTGGTGCTCGGCTCGTTTTACACCGTCTCGGCGGTGCTCGATCTGGAAGGCGCGCGCGTGGCTTGATGCGCCTGTGTCGGGCTATCGACCGTCGAGTGCACCCATGAATGCCTGCTGGGTGGGCGCATGGGGACATCCCCGATCCCTGTTGTCCATCCCATTTGAAACTGATCCTCTCACTGCGCCGCAGAGACGCGGAGACGCAGAGAGACTTGAGCTGACGATACCCACGTGGACCCCTTGGCAACCTGTGTCTGAGTCCGATCAAGCCACAGGCCACTCACCCCCTCCCACCTCTGCGTCTCAGCGTCTCTGCGGCAGACAGCCCATCGAAGTGGCAGGGAGATGCAATGGCCCCATCGGCTCATGGCCTACCCTTGCTACTAGCCACTAGCCACTTACCTTAAGGGCCGACAGTGGCATGCCCCGAAGGGTATAATGTCCGGCAAAGTCTCCACCCTGGGCCTGACCTTGGATCCAAGACTCAAACAACGCCTGGTGGGCGCTGCCGTGCTGCTGGCACTGGCGGTGATCTTCCTGCCCATGCTGCTGGACGGCACCGGTCATCAGGCCGGACTGAACCTGCGCGACGGCATTCCCCCCGAGCCGGAATTCGCCCGCCCCGAAGCCCCCGCACCCCTGGAACGCCAGGCCACGCCGGTGCCGCCCCAGGAGACCCGCCCCGCACCGCGCAGCGAGGCCCGTGCCGTTCCCCAGGCCGTTCCCCAGGTCGCACCGCAGCCGGTGCCAGAGCCCGCCGCGCCTGCCGCCGAACCGGCGCCCCAGTCACGAACCCCGACAGCACCGGCGCCGGCCACACCGCCGCCCGCGCCCACCCGGGCCCCGGCGGCCGCCAGCGATCCGGGTCCCGGCGGCTGGGCGGTGCAGGTGGGCAGTTTCGGTGAACGGGCCAATGCCGAGGCGGAGCGTGACCGCCTGCGCCGCGCCGGCTTCCAGGTGCTGGTGGAGCCGGCCCGCGCCGGTGACCGGCAGATCTTCCGGGTCAAGGTGGGGCCAGTCTCCACCCGCGAGGAGGCGGAAAGGCTGCGCAGCCGGCTGGGCACAGAGCAATCCCTCCAGGGCATCGTGGTGACCCACCCCTGAACGATGAACGGTCGTCCCGGTTCCCCTGTCTGCCCTTATCTGTGCCATGGCGGACTGGTAGAATGCCGCCTCACATGACCGACCTGCGTCCGGAGCCTTTCTTGTCTCATCGAGCCGTCCCCGAGACCCCATGATCTGGATCGATTTCGTCATCCTCGGGATCATCGCCCTGTCGGCCCTGATCAGCCTGTTCCGGGGCTTCGTCAAGGAGGCCATCTCCCTGGCCACCTGGGTGGTGGCCTTCTGGGTCTCCCTGAGCTACGCCAGCCCCCTGTCCGGTCTGTTGCCCGCAAGCCTCGAGGATCCCACCCTGCGGGTCGGCATCGCCTTCGCGGTGCTGTTCATCCTGACCCTGATCCTGGGCGGTGTGATCAACGTGCTGGCCGGACAGATGGTCAAGCGCACCGGACTTTCTGGCACCGACCGCAGCCTGGGGGTGGTGTTCGGCATGGCTCGGGGACTGCTGGTGGTGGCGGTGCTGGTGCTGCTGGCGGCGCTGACCGTCCTGCCCCAGGAACCCTGGTGGAGCGACAGCCTGCTGCTGCCCCATTTCGAGCGCCTGGCCATCTGGCTGCGGGGTTTCCTCTCCGAGGATCTTGCCGCCCATTTCGTCTTCTAGTGTTCTGAACTGTTCTAACATCATTCATTCGATTTGCGTTTTTCGAGGGAGTCCTCATGTGCGGCATTGTTGGTATCGTCGGTCGTAGCCCGGTCAACCAGGCGCTCTACGACAGCCTGCTGGTCCTGCAGCACCGTGGGCAGGACGCCGCCGGCATCGTCACCTGCGACGCGGACGGGCACCTGCACCTGCGCAAGGACAACGGACTGGTGCGCGACGTGTTCAACGTCCAGCACATGCAGAACCTGCTGGGCAACATGGGCATCGGCCATGTGCGCTATCCCACCGCGGGCAGTTCCTCCTCCGCCGAGGCCCAGCCCTTCTACGTGAACTCCCCCTATGGCATCGCCCTAGGCCACAACGGCAACCTCACCAACGCCGAGGCACTCAAGCGCGAGCTGTTCCTCCAGGACCGGCGACACATCAACACCGAGTCCGATTCCGAGATCCTGCTCAACGTGCTGGCCCAGGAACTGCTCAAGAGCGAGAGCCTGAGCCTGCAGCCCGAGGATCTGTTCCGGGCGGTGAGCGGCGTGCACCGGCGCTGCAGCGGTGCCTATGCAGTGGTGGCCATGATCGCCGGGCGTGGCATCCTGGCCTTCCGCGATCCCCATGGCATCCGCCCCGTGGTCTTCGGCCATCGCAGCACCCCGGAAGGGGAGGAGTACATGGTGGCCTCCGAGAGCGTCGCCCTGGATACCCTGGGTTTCGAACTGGTGCGTGATCTGGAGCCCGGCGAGGCGGTGTTCATCGACAGCGACGCCAGGCTGCATACCCGCCAGTGCGCCGAGGAGACGGCGGTGTTCTCGCCGTGCATCTTCGAGTATGTGTACTTCGCCCGTCCGGACTCGGTGATCGACAACATCTTCGTGCACCGGGCACGCATGCGCATGGGCACCAAGCTGGGCCAGAAGATCCTGCGCGAGTGGCCGGATCACGACATCGACGTGATCATCCCCATCCCCGATACCGGCCGCACCGTGGCCATCGAGATGGCCCACGAGATGAACGTGAAATACCGCGAGGGCTTCATCAAGAACCGCTACATCGGCCGCACCTTCATCATGCCGGGTCAGACCCAGCGGCGTAAGTCGGTGCGCCAGAAGCTCAATGCCATCGCGCTCGAGTTCAAGGGCAAGAACGTGATGCTGGTGGATGATTCCATCGTACGCGGCACCACCTCCCGGGAGATCGTCATGATGGCCAAGGAGGCGGGTGCCAAGAAGGTCTACTTCGCCTCCGCCGCGCCGCCGATCCGCTATCCCAATGTCTACGGCATCGACATGCCTTCCGCCGAGGAGCTGATCGCCCACGGGCGCAGCGACGAGGAGGTCTGCCAGGCCATCGCCGCCGACCGGTTGATCTACCAAGACCTGGAAGACCTGGTGGCCGCGGTGCGCAAGGGCAATCCGAAACTGGAACGCTTCGACTGCTCCGTGTTCAACGGCGAGTACATCACCGGCATCGGCAATGAATACCTCGACCACCTGCGCCAGAGGCGCAGCGATTCAGCCAAGCAGATGAAGTCCCGGGAGTATGCCCACCTGGATCTGCACAACAACACCTGAGACACGCGCCCCGAGTCATGTCTCATGTCTGGCGCGCGAGGGTCACTCTCTGGTGTCTGTGTTGCCTGTTGTGGCTGGCGGCGCCGGCCGCCGCCTGGTGGGACGAATCCATGGATGAGTGCCCGCCGGTGCCACCCGTGACCACCTGGTATGGCGAGATCCGCGATCGCCTGGCGCGGGATTACCCGGATCGTCCCCTCGATCCCCTGATCGTCGTGCGCATTGGTGAGCAGCGTCTCTACCTGATCCGTCACGGCGTGCCGTTTCAGGACTACCCCGTGTCCACCTCAAAGTACGGCATCGGCAACCGGGACGGCAGCCTCAAGACGCCACTCGGCGTGCACCAGGTGCGGCGCAGGATCGGAGATGACGCGCCGCTCGGCACCATCTTCCGCGGGCGCGCCAACACCGGGCGCATCGCCAACATCCTCACCACCCCCGTGACCAGCCCCGAGGACAACATCACCTCCCGCATCCTGTGGCTGGACGGCCTGGAGGAGGGCGTGAACCGGGGCGGCGAGGTGGATTCCTTCCAGCGCTTCATCTACATCCACGGCACCGACGAGGAAGGCCTGATCGGCCAGCCGGCATCCGATGGCTGCGTGCGCATGACCAACGCCGCGGTGATCGAGCTGTTCGATCAGGTGCCGCTCGGCACCCTGGTAGTCATCGTCGAGTAGTACGCTCTCAGCGGGCTTTCCCCGTGTGCCGGCGCTGCTGCCGGTGCAGCAGCCAGCCGGCAATGATCACGCCGGTACTGACCACCACCACGATCAGGGTCGCCAGCGCGTTCACCTGCGGGCTCACTCCCAGGCGCACGCTGGAGTAGACCACCATGGGCAGGGTGGTGGAGCCCGGGCCGGAGACGAAGCTCGCGATTACCAGGTCATCCATGGACAGGGTGAAGCCCAGCAGCCAGCCGGCGATCAGCGCCGGCGAGATGATGGGCAGGATGATCACCAGGAATACCTTCCAGGGCCGCGCGCCCAGGTCCATGGCGGCCTCTTCCAGACTCCCGTCCAGCTGCGACAGACGCGACTGCACCACCACCGCCACGTAGGCGGTGGTGAAGGTGATGTGTGCGATGGTGATGGTGGTCATGCCCCGTCCCTCGGGCCAGCCGATGAGCTGCTCCAGGGACACGAACATCAGCAGGGCCGAGAGACCCAGGATCACCTCGGGCATCACCAGAGGCGCGGTCACCATGCCGGCGAACAGCATGCGGGTGCGAAACTGCGTGAAACGCACCAGGGTGAGCGCGGCCAGCGTGCCGAGCACCACGGCGAAGGTCGCGTTCATGGCCGCGATGCGCACCGACAGCCACAGGGCCGAGAGGATCTGCTCGTTGCGAAACAGCTCCACGTACCAGCGGGTGGAGAAGCCGCCCCACACCGTCACCAGGCGCGAGTCGTTGAAGGAGTACACCATCAGGGTGATGATCGGCAGGTACAGGAAGGCGTAGCCGAAGGCCACCGCGGTGAACAGCAGGAACGGCCGGCGTCCGCTCATCGACTCTCTCCGGCGGTCTGGCGTTCACCGATGCGCTGCAGGAGCAGTAGCGGTATGACGATCACCACCAGCATGGCCACCGCCACTGCCGAGGCCACCGGCCAGTCCCGGTTGGAGAAGAACTCGTTCCACAGGATCTTGCCGATCATGAGGGAGTCGGGGCCACCCAGCAGGTCGGGGATCACGAACTCGCCCACCGCCGGGATGAACACCAGCAGTGAGCCCGCGATCACGCCCGGCAGGGACAGGGGCAGGGTGATGGTGAGGAAGGACTTCCAGGGCGGGCAGCCCAGGTCCGCCGCCGCTTCCAGCAGGGTGAGGTCCTGGCGCACCAGGGTCGCGTACAGGGGCAGCACCATGAAGGGCAGGTAGGAGTAGACGATGCCCAGGTACACGGCGAAGTTGGAATGCAGCAGCGGCAGGGGCTGGTCGATGAGGCCGAGCCCCATGAGCAGGTTGTTGAACAGTCCGTTGTTCTGCAGCAGTCCGATCCAGGCATAGACCCGGATCAGGAAGCTGGTCCAGAACGGCAGGATGATCATCATCAGCAGCACGATGCGCCAGCTGGGCGAGGCGCGTGCAATGCCGTAGGCCATGGGATAGCCGATCAGCAGGCAGATGATGGTGGAGACCGCGGCCACCTTGAGGGAGTTCAGGTAGGCGGCCAGGTACAGCGGGTCCTGCCACAGGAAGGCGTAGTTGCCCAGGTGTACGCGCAGCGCCAGGGTGCGCCCCTCAAGCCACTGCAGCATCGGGGAGTACGGCGGACTGGCCAGTGCCATCTCCGCCAGGCTGATCTTGATGACGATGAACACTGGCACCAGCAGGAACAGCAGCAGCCAGGCGTAGGGCAGGGCGATCACCAGGGCGCGGCCAAGCCGCCCCTGGGTCAGGCTCTTCACGCCCCGGTCGATGCCGCGGCGCAGCCGGGTGGAGCCGGTGGCCGTGACCTCGGGCCCGCTCACGCGGTGAGCACCACGCCGGCCTCGGTGTCCCAGGCCAGGCACACGGTGTCATCCCAGGTCAGGGGTCCGGCGGTGCGCCGCGCCCGGTTGGTGACCTGCACCTGCACGGTCTGTCCCTGTTCCGTGGCCACGTGGTAGATGGAGACATCGCCCAGGTAGCCGATCTCGCGCACCCTGCCGCGCACCCAGTTGCGCCCGTCTGCGGGCGGCGCTTCCACCACGCGGAGCTTCTCCGGTCGCAGCGCCACCGATACCGGCGTGCCGACGGTGAGCGGCTGGGCGTGATACATGGCGATCTCGCCCCCCGTCGCGTCGCTCTGGATCACCAGCAGTTCGTCCTGGGCCTCCACCACGCGCCCCTCGAAGACATTGGCGGCGCCGATGAACTCGGCTACGAAGCGGCTGCCGGGATATTCGTAGATCTCCCCTGGCGTGCCCACCTGGAGGATGCGCCCCGCATCCATGACGGCGAGACGCGTGGACATGGTCATGGCCTCCTCCTGGTCGTGGGTGACCATGATGAAGGTGGTGCCCACCCGTTCCTGGATGTTGACCAGCTCGAACTGGGTGCGCTCGCGCAGCTTGCGGTCCAGGGCGCCCAGCGGTTCGTCCAGCAGCAGCAGCTTGGGGTGCTTGGCGAGCGAGCGCGCCAGTGCCACCCGCTGACGCTGGCCACCGGAGAGCTGGTCTGGCTTGCGCCGGGCGAACTCCGTCATGCGTACCAGCTCCAGCATCTCGGCCACCCGCTCGCGGATCTCGCCGCGCCCGAGACGTTCCTGCTTCAGGCCGAAGGCCACGTTCTGTTCCACGGTCATGTGCGGGAACAGGGCGTAGGACTGGAACATCATGTTCACCGGGCGCTCGTAGGGTGGCAGCTCGGTGATGTCCTCTCCCTCGATCAGCACGCGCCCGTGGCTGGGGCGTTCCAGGCCTGCGAGCACCCGCAGCAGGGTGCTCTTGCCGCAGCCCGAGGCCCCCAGGAGGGAGAAGAACTCGCCCTTGAAGATGCTCAGTGAGACATCGTCGACGGCGTAGGTGCCGCCGTCGAAGACCTTGGTGACGTTGCGGATCTCGAGAAAGGGCCTGGCAGAGGGATCCTGCCAGGCGTCGAGGGCGGCGGGGTCGCGCTTGGGCTGAGGCATGTTGGACGCCTCAGCCGCGTCGGGCGCGCCCGCGCCCCCGGAGCCCGGTTCCGGGGTGAGTCATGACCGGCTTACCGCCCGGTCTTGATCTGGGTCCAGGTCCGGACCCGGTGCCGTTGAACCTCGTCGGGCAGGGACTGCAGGGTCACCAGGCGCTCGCGGATCTCATCCGTGGGATACACGCCGGGATCGTTGCGGATCTCCTCGTCAACCAGCGCCGTGGCCGCGCGGTTGGCGTTGGCATAGGCCACCTCGTTGGTGATCAGGGCGATGTTCTCCGGCTGCATCAGGAAGTTGATGAAGGCGTGGGCGTTGCCCGGGTTGGGCGCATCGGCGGGGATGGCCATGAGGTCGAACCACAGCACCGCACCCTCCCGGGGGATGACGTAGTCCACCTCCACGCCGCGTCCCACTTCCTCGGCCCGGTCACGGGCCTGGATCACGTCGCCGGAATAACCGTGAGCCACGCAGATGTCGCCGTTGGCGAGATCATTGATGTACCTGGAGGCGTGGAAGTAGCGGATGAAAGGACGCACCTGCATGAACAGGTTGGCGGCCTCCTCGATGTCCGCCGGGTCCGTGGTGTTGGGATCCTTGCCCAGGTAGAGCAGGGCGGCGGCCAGGGCCTCGCCTTCATCATCCAGCACCGCGATGCCGCAGCTGGAGAGCTTCTCGGCGATCTCCGGATCGAAGATCAGGGACCAGGAATCCACTTCCGCCTCCTCGCCGAGAGCGGCGGCGACCTGGGCCACGTTGTAGCCGATGCCCGTGGTGCCCCACATATAGGGCACGGTGAAGCGGTTGCCCGGGTCCACGGCCTCCAGCTTGCGCATCAGACTGGGCTCCAGGTTGACGCGGTTGGGCAGCAGATCGGGGTCGAGGGCCAGATACAGACCCGCCTGGATGTGGCGCTCGGCGAAGGGGTGGGCGGTGGGGAAGATCACGTCATAGCCGCTGCGTCCGGCCAGCAGCTTGGCTTCCAGGATCTCGTTGGCGTCGTAGACATCGTAGACCACCCGGATGCCGGTCTGCTGTTCGAAGCGCTTGACCACCTCGTCGGAGATGTAATCCGACCAGTTGTAGACGTGAACGGTCTCCCTGTCGGTCTTGCCGCAGCCGGTCAACAGCAAGGCAATCGTGGCCGCGGCCAGTACGCCAGTCCTGATCCCCATTTCAGCTACCCCCGAAGATGTGCCCGTGATGAAAACCCTGGCGTGATGTTGTTGTGCTTTGCCGGGGCTGTCAACCGTCGGGGGGATCCTTCAGCCCAGCAGCATCCAGGCCCCGGCCAGGGCCACTACGCCGCCGGAGAGGCGCAGCACGGGTCCGTGGAGAACCACGCGGCCCAGCCACTGGCCGGCGGCGACCAGGGCTAGGCTCGCCAGGGCGAAGCCGAGGAAATAGGCAGCGAGAGAGACGCCCGATGGCGCCTCGAGACCGTGGGCGTTGCCGTGGAAGAGGGTGAACAGGGCGATCAGCAGCAGGCCCGGCACCTGTTGCTGCAAGGCGAAGGAGAGCATCAGCCCGAGGATCAGTACGGACAGGGCGATGCCGGTCTCCATGTAGGGCAGGGCCAGCCCGGCCAGACCCGCAAGGGCCGAGGCCGCCATCAGCAGACCGACCGCCGGGATGATGAGCAGGCGTGTGCGCCCGGTCATGGCTGCGCTCCACAGGCCCATGGCCAGCAGGGCGAGCAGATGATCGATCCCGAACACCGGGTGGGCCAGTCCGGCAAGCAGTCCGCCGGTCTCGTCGGGCAGGATGTGGGCAAAGGCCGGGCTGGCGAAGAGCAGGCACAGGACTGCGAGGCTCAAGGACAGGGCAAATCGCATCTCGGGTCTCCCTTATGAAAAGACAGTCAACATTCGGTCATGCAGCCGTCATGGCAGCGGCCATTCGTCAGCGCACCTTCACCTGTACCAATTCCTTGCCGTCCTTGTCCACCATGTGCACCGCACAGGCGAGACAGGGATCGAAGCTGTGGATGGTGCGCAGGATCTCGAGCGGCTGGTGGGTGTCGTGCAGCTGGTGGTTGTCCATGAGCGCGGCCTCGTAGGGGCCGAACTGGCCCTTCGCGTCCCGGGGGCCGGCGTTCCAGGTGCTGGGCACCACCGCCTGGTAGTTGCTGAGCTTGCCGTTCTCGATCACCGACCAGTGGGCCAGGGCGCCGCGGGGCGCCTCCATGTAGCCCACGCCCTTGCGCACCTTGTGTTCCCGGTGCCAGGTGGAGGGGTCCCAGAGTTCATGGTTGTGGGTCCTGAGATCCCCGGCGCGGATGTTGGCCATGAGGTTGTCGTACCAGGTCATCATCTGGTCGGCGACGATCTTGCTCTCAAGCGTCCGGGCGGCGGTGCGGCCCATGGTGGAGAACAGGGCCTCCAGCGGCAGGTCCAGGGTCTTCAGGGCATAGCCCGCCAGTTCACGGGTGGGCTCGTGGCCGTTGGCGTACATCATCAGCACCCGCGCCAGCGGCCCCACCTCCATGGGCTTGCCGCGCCAGCGGGGGGACTTGAGCCAGGAATAGCTGGCCTCCACGTCCAGGTGCTGGTAGGGGGGCTTGGGCCCCGTGTAATTGAGCTTTGTCTCGCCCTGGTAGGGATGCAGGCCCGAGTCCTTGCCGGTGCTGTAGTCGTACCAGGAGTGGGAGACGAACTCCTGGATCTGCTCCGGATCGTTCAGATCCATGGGATGGATGCGGGACAGGTCCCGGTCCAGGATCACGCCCGCGGGCACCAGGTAGGTGGCGGGATCGTCCAGGCCCTTTGCCGGGAAATCCCCGTAGGTGAGGAAATTGCCGGTGCCCTCGCCGCGCCGGAACCAGTCCTTGTAGAAGCCCGCGATGGCCAGCGTGTCCGGCAGGTAGACCTGGTCCACGAAGCTTCGCATCTGTCCGATGATGTCACGCACCTGGGCCAGGCCCACGTCGTTGATGGCGGTGCCGCCGCGGCTGCCGTCGCCGCCGGTGCTGATGGCCGACGGTGCGCCGCCCACCAGGAAGTTGGGGTGCGGATTCTTGCCGCCGAAGATGGCGTGCAGCTTGGCCACGTCCCGCTGCCAGGCCAGTGCGTCCAGGTAGTGGGCCAGCGCCATGAGGTTGGCCTCCGGCGGCAGCTTGTAGGCGGGATGCCCCCAGTAGCCGTTGGCGAAGATACCCAGCTGTCCGGATTCCACGAACTCCTTGACCCGCTTCTGCACGTCGGCGAAGTGGCCCGGGGATGAGCGGGGGTAGCTGCTGAGCGACTGGGCCAGTTCCGAGGTGGCCCTGGGGTCGGCCTTGAGCGCGGAGACCACGTCCACCCAGTCCAGGGCGTGCAGGTGATAGAAGTGCATCACGTGGTCGTGCACGTACTGGGCGCCGATCATGAGATTGCGGATCAGCTGGGCATTGGGCGGGATCGGGTAGTCGAGCGCGTCTTCCACCGAGCGTACCGAGGCGATCCCGTGCACCAGGGTGCAGACGCCGCAGATGCGCTGGGCGAAGGCCCAGGCATCCCGGGGGTCGCGGCCGGTGAGGATGGTCTCGATGCCGCGCACCATGGTGCCGGAGCTGGAGGCATGGGTGATGTTGCCGTGCTCGTCCGCCTCGGCCTCGATGCGCAGATGGCCCTCGATGCGCGTGACGGGATCGACGACGATGCGTTCTGTGCTCATTCAGGTTGCAACCCCGGTTGATGAAGTGAAGTGTGCGTGTGTTCAGTGCTCGACCAGGTTGTCCGCCACCAGCTCCAGCAGGCTGTGCATGGTCTTGTCCCAGTGAAAATGCGCCTGACTGTCGTCGAAGTTCTGGCGGCAGTTGGAGCAGCTGGTGAGCAGTACCTCGGCGCCGGTTTTATCGATCTGCGCCATCTTGATCTCGAAGGTCTTGTAACGCAGCGGATCGGCCCGGTGGATGGTGATCACGCCGCCCCCGCCGCCGCAGCACCAGTTGTAGTCGCCGGCGTTTTCCATCTCGCGCAGTTCCACGCCCAGCGCCTTGAGCACATCCCGGGGCGCCTGGGTCGCGCCACCGCGCCGGGAGACCTGGCAGGGGTCATGGAAGGTCGCGGATTTATCCACCTTCCTGAGCTTGAGGCGGCCGCTGTTGACCTGCTCGGCGAGGAACTCAGATACGTGCAACACCCTGAAGGGCAGCTTCTCCCCCAGCAGGTTGGCCGCCTGCCATCGCAGCGCGCCGTAGGCATGGCCGCACTCGGGCAGGATCACCGTGTGTGCTCCGCATTGCTTCGCGGCATCCACGATCTTGCGGCTCATGTCCCGCTGCCAGGCGGTGTTGCCGGACAGCAGGCCGAAGTTGGTGGCCTCGTAGCCGTCGGTGCGGAAGGTCCAGTCGATCCCCAGGTGGTTCATCACCTTGGCGATGGCCGCCATGGACTCGGGATATTTCTGGATCTCGATGGAGGACATGGTGAGCACCACGTCGGCCTTGTCCTTGTCGATGAACATCTCCACCTCGTGTTCATCGCCCATCCATTCCACCCGCTCCTCGAACACGCTCGGGGTGGCGCCGAGCGGGCTGCCTTCCCGCTGGGCGCGTTCCGCCACCGACCACAGTTCGTGGGGCACGATGCCTGCCTGGAACATGCCATGCCGGGCCTGGCCCACCAGGGTGGCGATGTCGATGCCCATGGGGCAGATCATGGTGCACCTGCCGCACATGGTGCAGGAGTCGTAGATGAGTTCCTGCCATTCCTTGAGTTCCGCCGTCGTGACCTTCTTCTTCAGGCCCAGCAGGCGGTAGACCAGGGAGAAAGGGCCGGCCTCACGCTTGTAGGCCTGCTTGAAGGGTTCCAGCTTCCAGATGGGGGTGTAGCGGGGGTCTTCGGTCTGCACATAGAAATGGCAGGCCTCCGCGCATTGGCCGCAGTGGATGCAGGACTCCATGTAGGTGGCGGCGGTGGCACCGAAGTCCTTCACGAAGTTCACCATGGCCGCATGCACCCGGGCCTCGTCCGGCGTGTCGCCCTGCACGTCGTAGCGCTGTTCGGGCTTGCGCACGCCGATGCGGGCGGATTCGAGATCCAGGGGATGCTTCTGATCCAGGTCCGCGGTGCTCATGTGCGTGCTCCCCGGCGCGCGAACAGCGCGCCCGTGGTACCCCGGCTGAGGAACACCAGGAAGGCGTGGCCCAGCTTGCCGAAGGGCAGCCAGGCGAACAGCAGCCACACGCTCAGCAGGTGAACCGCCAGCAGGGTCTCGTAGCGCAGGCCGAAGCCCACGTCGGCCACGGCCATGAGCCCCGTCACCAGCGGCGCCACGGTGACCGCCCAGCTGAAGTAGTCGTCGAAGTTGGAGATCAGGCGCAGCACGGGGCTGGTCAGGCGTTTGACCAGCAGGGCCACCAGGGAGAACAGGGTGACCACCGCCGCCACCGAGATCACCGCATTGGGCAGCGCCGGCCACTGGAAGCCGAGGATGCTCTCGAACCACAGGATGTGGGGCTGATAGGCGAACACCACGATGGCGAGCCCGATGTGGAAGGTATAGCCCAGCAGGTTGGAGTACAGCACCCGGGAGCGAAATGCCCTGGCCGGCACCGAGCGGCTGAAGATGGTGCGCAGGGCGCCTGCCATCTGGCCGTGGCTGCGGGGTTCGGAGAGATCCGGCTTGCGCTTGAGGAACACGATGCCGGCGATGCGCCAGCAGGTGCCCAGCACCAGGAGAATCAGGGCCCATTGCATGGCGGGGCCGCGCGCGAATTCCAGCAGGTCCATGGTCTCAGCCCTTCCTGATGATGTCGGACTGGCGCGCCCGGGAGAGCAGGGCGCTGCCGATGCCCACCGTCGTTCCTACCGCTGCGGCCAAGGCGATGCCTTCGGCGCTGCCCCAGCGGCCGGTGGACAGTGGCGCATAGAAGCTGCCCTTGTCCCAGAAGTCGGGTTCCGAGCAGCCGATGCAGCCGTGGCCGGACTGGATGGGGAAGGTGAGGTTCTGGTTCCACTTGGTGGTGGCACAGGCGTTGTGCACCACCGGACCCTTGCAGCCTAGTTCGTACAGGCACCAGCCGTTGCGGGCGCCCTCGTCGTCGAAGCGCTTGGCGAACTGGCCGCGCCGGTAGAAGGGGCGCCGGTAGCAGCGGTCGTGGATGGTATCACCGAAGAAGGCGATCGGCCGGTGCAGCGCGTCCATCTCCGGCAGACGGCCGAAGGTGAGGAAGTTGGCGATCACGCCGGTCATCACCTCCGGGATGGGCGGGCAACCCGGCACGTTGATCACTGGCTTGTCCTTGATGATGTCGGTGACCGCGGCAGCGCCGGTGGGATTGGGGTGCGCCTTGGGCAGCCCGCCATAGGCCGCGCAGGTGCCCACACTGATGAGGGCCGCGGCACCCTCGGCCACGTGCCTCAGGGTGTCCAGGTTGGTCTCGCCCGCGACGGTGGAATAGACGCCGCCGTCCTTGAGCGGGATGGAGCCGTCCACGATCACCAGGTACTTGCCCCAGTGTTCCTTCATGGCCGCTTCGCGGGCCTCCTCGGCCTGGTGGCCGGCGGCCGCCTGCAGGGCGTGCTGGTAGTCCAGGGAGATGAAATCGAAGATCAGGGATTCCAGGGTCGGCGCATAGGAGCGGGTCAGGGATTCCACGCAACCGGTGCACTCCTGGAAGGACAGCCAGATCACCGATTGGCGTCGGGCCTTGGCCAGGGCCTCCGCCATCACCGGCGCCATGGTCGCGGGCAGTGCCATGCTGGATGCCACGGCGGCGCAGAACTTGAGGAAGGTGCGTCGGCTCATGCCGCGTCGGCGCAGTTCCTCGCCGAGTGTTTCCGGTGTCTTACCCTGATGCATAATCGCCTCCTGTGAGCCGGCGTCAGTCGGTTGGTGGGTTGTCTGTCTGTGGTTCCCTGTCGTTCAGTGCCTCGCCCAGGCGCTGGAGCGCGTCGGCGATGTCCTCGGGGTGGGTGGGCGCGATGGCCGGCACCCGGGCGATCTCGATGTGCGTGAGCGCCGTGCTGCCGAGCAGGTTCTGGTAGTCGATCCACCAGACGCCCGCGTAGGCGGTCTCATACACCTCGGTGGGCCCGGCGGCCTCCACGGTCATGCTGACCTCGCCCCTGCCCAGGGCCTCCCTGAGCTGGCGCCGGTCGGCCTCGGTCAGAGGCAGGCCCTTGAGGTCGATGGTGTGGCTCTCGCCCCGCTCGTGGAGATTGACCAGGTGGGCGTGGATCTCCCGCATCAGCGCATCGGCCATGCCCGTGAGCACGTCCTCGCCGTCGAACTCGGGCGCTTCGATCCGGACCGGGATGCCGTCGAGACCGCTCATGGTTTCCAGCGCTCCAGCAGGTCTTGAACCGCCCGGCAGGCCCGGGGGATGGCGGCTGCGACGGCGGGGGAGGGTGCGTTGCCCCAGTCCATCACCCCGGGCTGGATGCCCACCAGGGCGCGGCGGGCGGGCAGTCGGCCTTCCAGGCTTGAAATGGCCAGCAGGTCACGCAGGCTGACTTCATGCACACTGGTCTTGCGGCCGTTCCCGACGAAGTCGTCCATGTCCGCTCCCTCGAACACCCGCACGGTGCCGGGTGCAGCGTCCAACTGGGCGGTGTCGACCACGATGAGGGCATCCGCCTCGCCAATGGGACCTGCCAGGGTGAAGCTCAGGGTGCCGCCGTCCATGTAGTCCACCCGGGGGGCGTCTAGCCGCGCCAGCTCTCTGATGACATGGACACCCACCCCCTCGTCCTGCAGCAGGGTGTTGCCAAGGCCCAGTACCAGGGTCCTGGCGGTGTCTTTTATCACGGGGTAGGCCTGGGCCTGCAAGGGACGGCTTCCTGCGCGGATGATCGATGGATTAGATACTAGCAGCGGATTTTCACTTCGCTAGTGATCTGGAGCAATTCTTTGGTGGAGAGTTTCGCGAATCGCCTGGGTCGTGAATTGGCCTTCAAAAAACAGGGTTTCTCGCCAAGACGCGAAGACACCAGAAAGGCATTCTTAAAGCGAATTGCTTTTCTTGGACGTCTTCGCGTCTTGGCGAGAGATCAGGTCTTGTGCTCTTGATCGCCAAAACTCCATGGTCTCTAATGGACGTTGACCATTCCGTCAGGGTAGCCCCCCGCCATGTGTCTCGGGATTCCCATGCGTATCGTCGAGATCGATCGATTCAACGCCCGCTGCGAGGCCAAGGGCGTGGAGCGCACCGTGAGCCTGTTCCTGCTCCAGGATGAACCGCTGCAACCCGGTGATCACGTGGTGGTGCACGTGGGTTACGCCATCCAGAAGATGAGCGAGGCGGACGCCCGCACCGCCTGGGAGCTCTACGACGAGATGCTCCTCGTGGAAGGCAGAAGGATGAAGGATGAAGGATGAAGGCGTGAGGCGGATGAAGCATGCATGAACTTGCCATCTGCCAGTCCGTGATCCGCCAGGCGGAGGCCGTTGCCCGGGAGCATGGCGCGCGCGGCATCACCCGCATCCGGTTGCGCATCGGTGTGCTGTCCGGGGTGGAGCCGGAACTGCTGGCACGAGCCTTCCCCCTGGCCCAGGCGGGCACGCTGGCCGAAGGCGCGAGCCTGGAGATGGAATCGCTGCCCGTACGGGTGGTGTGCAACCGCTGCGAGGCGGAGTCGGAGGTGCCCGCCAACCGGCTGCTGTGCGGTGTTTGTGGCGACTGGCAGACCCGGGTCATCAGCGGCGAGGAGATGCTGCTGGAGACCCTGGAGCTGCTGACGGCAGAGGAGAGTGAACATGTGTGACACCTGCGGCTGCAACATCACTCCGGGCAACCGGCACCTGGTGATCAGCGGCAAGCTCTCGACGACCGCCGACGGCCAGTCCGCCGTCAAGGTCTTGCAGGGCCTGCTGCATGAAAACGACCACCAGGCCGCCCACAACCGCGCCCACTTCGACAGCCGCGGCGTGCTGTGTATCAACCTCATGTCCTCGCCCGGTGCCGGCAAGACGGCCCTGCTGGAGGCCACCCTCCAGGCCCTGGGGGACGAACTGCGCATCGCGGTGATCGAGGGGGACCTGGAGACGGAGAACGATGCCGAGCGCATTCGTCGTCACGGTATCCCCGCCATCCAGATCACCACCGGCACTGCCTGCCACCTGGATGCCCACATGGTCCACGATGCCCTGCATCAGCTGGACCTCTCCAGCATCGACCTGGTGTTCATCGAGAACGTGGGCAACCTGGTGTGCCCGGCGAGCTTCGATCTCGGCCATCACCGCAACGTCACCCTGCTCTCGGTCACCGAGGGCGACGACAAGCCGGCCAAGTACCCGGTGATGTTCCGCGCTGCCGATCTCATGCTGCTCACCAAGACCGACCTGCTGCCGGTGCTGGACGATTTCGACTGTGAGGCCGCCGAGACCGCGCTGCGCAACCTGGCCAACCCGGCGCCGGTGATCCGGGTGTCGAGCAAAAAAGGCGCCGGTATGGACGCCTGGCTCGCCTGGCTGCGCACGGAGATCCGCGCCCAGCGCGAGCGCCTGGAGGCGGGGCAGAGCGCCCGCCCGGCGGTGCAGCCCGACGGGACACGCCTGCATGCCCATCACCCTCATTCTCATGCGCAGCCATGAGCGAGGCGCGCCAGTGGCTTGAGCGCATCCGCGCTCTGGACCTGCCGCCCCGGGTGCGCATCATGAACGTCTGCGGCGGGCATGAGCGTTCCATCACCCTGGCGGGCCTGCGATCTGCGCTGCCGCCATCCATCGAACTGATCCCCGGTCCCGGCTGCCCGGTCTGCGTCTGTCCCGAGGAGGACATCTACCAGGCCATCCAGCTGGCGCTGCAGGAAGACGTGATCCTGCTCGCCTTCGGCGACATGCTGCGGGTGCCGGTGAACGTGAAGAAGAGCGAGGCCCGCTCCCTGGTGGAGGCCCAGGCGGCGGGCGCCGACGTGCGTCCCATCGCCTCGCCCACCGAGGCGGTGAGCATCGCCCGCGATCATCCGGATCGGGCCGTGGTGTTCTTCGCCGCCGGCTTCGAGACCACCACCGCGCCGGTGGCGGCCATGCTGGCCGAGGGCGTGCCGGAGAATCTCTCGGTGCTGCTCTCTGGGCGCCGGACCTGGCCGGCGGTGGCCATGCTGCTGGAATCCGAGAGCCCGGGCTTCGATGCGCTCATCGCGCCGGGACACGTGGCCACGGTCATGGGACCCGAGGAGTGGGGCTTCGTGGTGGAACGCCACCACATGCCCGCCGCCGTGGCGGGCTTCACCCCCGAGAGCCTGCTCGCGGCCACCTACTCGGTGCTGCGCCAGCATCTCTCCGGCGAGCGTTTCCTGGACAACTGTTATCCCGGCGTGGTCCGCCCCGGCGGCAACCCCACCGCGAGACGCCACCTCGACGGCGTGCTCGACGTGGCGGATGCCAACTGGCGCGGCATCGGCGTGATCCCCGATTCGGGCTTTGAACTGAAGGCGGGGCTTTCCGCGCACAACGCCCGCTTGAGATTTCCCTCCCATGAGGACGAGGCCCGCAAGCGTGCCGGGGAGATGCCGCCCGGCTGCGACTGCGCCCGGGTGGTGCTCGGGCGCATCTACCCCGATGAATGCCGGCTCTACGGCAAGGCCTGCACGCCGCGAAACCCGGTCGGGCCGTGCATGGTCTCCGACGAGGGGGCGTGCCGCATCTGGTGGGCCGGGGGCGTTCGGCAGCAGAGGCCGCGTGTCGCCTGAGACCCGCCGCCTGCGCATCGGCGGGCAGGTGCAGGGGGTGGGCTTTCGTCCCTTCGTCTACCGCCAGGCCCTGGGCCTCGGCATCCGCGGCTGGGTGCAGAACCGCACCGGCGAGGTGCTCATCGAGGCGAGCGGCGAGCCGGATCTTCTGGAGACCTTCCTCCACCGCCTGTTGCACGAGGCGCCGCCGCTGGCACGTCCACGGCTTATCGATCAGCTGCAACTGTCCCAGGCATCCGCGAGCGATTTCCGCATCCTTCCCAGCGATGCCGGGGCACCCCCCCGCGTCCATGTGCCGCCCGATTTCTTCACCTGCGACGCCTGTCTGGGCGAACTCGCCGATCCCGGTGCGCGCCGGCATCGCTATCCGTTCATCAATTGCACCCAGTGCGGACCCCGCTACACCCTGATCCGGGCACTGCCCTACGACCGGGCCAACACCGCCATGGCAGGTTTCCCCCTGTGCGAGGCCTGCAGCGCGGAATACGCCTCGCCCGCGGACCGGCGCTTCCACGCCGAGCCCCTGGCCTGTCCGGCCTGCGGACCGACGCTGACATTCAAGGAGCACGATGCCGAGAGCGTCGGCAACGAGGCGGCGCTGGCCGCCTGCGTGGCCGCCCTGAAGGCGGGACGCATCGTGGCGGTCAAGGGCGTGGGCGGTTACCACCTGCTGTGTGATGCCACCGATCCTGCCGTGGTCGCGCGCCTGCGTGAACGCAAGCACCGGCCCCACAAACCGCTGGCCGTGCTGTTTCCCTGGGAGGGCGATGACGGTCTCGCGTCGCTGCGCCGGCATGCTCATCCAGCTGATGCCGAGGCGGCCCTGCTCACAGGGCCCGAACGTCCCATCGTCCTGGTGACGCTGAAGGCCGACCATGGTCTTGCCGAGGGCATCGCACCCGGGCTGTCCGAAGTCGGCGCCATGCTCCCCTACAGTCCCCTGCATCACCTGCTCAGCCGGGACTTTGGCGCGCCGCTGGTGGCCACCTCCGCGAACCATTCCGGTCAGCCGGTGTTCATCGAGGCCGCCGAGGTGGAGGCGGCGCTCTCCGCGGTGGCCGATGCCTTCCTGCACCACGACCGCGAAATCCTTCGGCCTGCTGATGACAGCGTCATGCGGGTGATCGCCGGACGCGGGCGGCGCCTGCGCATCGGGCGCGGATTGGCGCCGCTGGAGTTGGATTTGCCACGGCGAGTCGAGAGGCCGACGCTTGCCGTGGGCGGGCACATGAAAAATACCATCGCGCTCGCCTGGGAGGACCGGGTGGTGATCTCGCCCCACATCGGCGAACTGGACAGCCCGCGCAGCCTCGCGGTGTTCGAACAGGTGATCGGGGATCTCTTTGCGCTCTACCGGGTCAGTCCCGAACGGGTGGTACATGATGCACATCCTGGCTACGGTTCCACTCGCTGGGCGAAGGTTCACGCGCAACGTCACGGGCTCGAACGGCGGCCGGTGTTTCACCATCGTGCCCACGCGGCGATGCTCGCCGGCGAACAGCCGCAGATCTCCCGCTGGCTGGTGTTCACCTGGGACGGTACAGGCTTCGGCGAGGACGGCACGATCTGGGGCGGCGAGGCGCTGCTGGGTGTACCCGGGCACTGGCAACGGGTGGCGAGCCTGCGGCCCTTCCGGCTGCCCGGGGGCGAGAGGGCAGGCCGCGAACCCTGGCGATCGGCGGCGGCACTGGCCTGGGAGACGGGCCGGGACTGGCAACCGGAGGGGCTCGATGTCTCCCTGGCGCGTCAGGCCTGGGAACGGCAACTGAACACCCCGGTGAGCACGGCCATGGGCAGGGTGTTCGATGCCTGCGCAGCGCTCTCCGGTGTGATGCAGCAGACCAGCTACGAGGCCCAGGCGCCCATGGTCTGGGAGTCCCTGTGCCGTGAGGCAGACGCATCCATCGAGGTGCCGAGCCTGCCGCTTGAGCAGGACGCCTTGGGCGTGCTGCGCATGGACTGGTCGCCGCTGGTGGCGCTCATGCTCGACGGGCGGCGGTCGATCGCCGAACGCAGTTGCCTGATGCATGAGGCGCTGGCGCAGGGACTGACGGCACAGGCGATACGCCTGCGGGAGATCCATGGCGAGTTCACGGTGGGCCTGAGTGGGGGTGTGTTTCTGAACCGGCCACTGGTGGAGCGCGTCATGCAGCGGCTCGAGTCACGGGGCTTTGCCGTGCACCTGCCCGAACAGGTCCCCTACAATGACGCGGGCCTCAGTGTCGGCCAGATCATCGAGTCGGTTTTCTCCTCATGAGCATAGGGACGGGCATGGCACAGCGACGCATCACCCTGGCCCACGGCAACGGCGGGCGCTTCATGCGGGAACTCATCGACGAGGTCTTCGCGCGCCATCTCAACGACGGTCAGCTGGACACCCACACGGACGCCGCTCACCTGGATCTCTCCGGTGACCTGCTGTTCACCACCGATGGCTTCACCGTGAAGCCGCTGGAGTTCCCCGGCGGCAGCATCGGATCCCTGGCCGTGCACGGCACGGTCAATGATCTCGCCGTGGCCGGTGCCATCCCGCGCGTGTTGTCTCTCAATGTGTTCATCGAGGAAGGGCTCGAGTTCGCGCAACTGGAGCGCATCGTCGCGGATCTCGCCCGGGCCGCGCGGGACTGTGGCGTGCAGGTGGTGGCCGGTGACACCAAGGTGCTTCCCCACGGCGAGTGCAGCGGGTTGTATCTGGCCACCAGCGGCATCGGTCTGCGTGCCACGCCCGGCGTGTTGAGTCTTCGCAACATCCGGCCCGGGGACGCGCTGCTGGTAAACGGTTCGGTGGGCGATCACGGTACCGCCGTGATGCTCGCCCGTGAACAGTTCGGCCTGCGCGGTGATCTGCGATCGGATGCCGCCAGCGTCCTGCCCTATGCCCAGGCCCTGTTCGACCTGCCGGGCCTGCGCTTCATGCGCGACCCAACCCGGGGCGGACTGGCCACCGTGGCCCACGAGATCGCCAGTGCCTGCGGCCTGAGCGTCAGGCTTTCAGAGCCTGCCATCCTCGTGAAGGATCCGGTGCGCGCCGTGTGTGAGATGTTGGGTTATGACCCCTATTACCTGGCCTGCGAGGGCCGGGTGGTGGCCGTCGTCGACCCTGAGGCGGCTGATGAGGTCCTTGCCCGTTGGCGCGGCATTGACGGCAGTGAGCCGTCACGGATCGGCCAGCTGGAGGAGGGCGCTTCGCGGGTGATCCTGGAGACTGCATTGGGTGGCCAGCGATTCCTGGAAGAGCTTGAGGACGATCCGTTGCCGCGGATCTGCTGAAAGGCGTTTTGCCACAGAGGACAAAGAGGTCACAGGGAAAACCGGTTCTCTCGCGGAGGCGCAGGGGCGCAGGGGAAATCTTGGGAATCTAAAGCCCGTAATTCTCGCCAAGACGCGAAGACGCCAAGAAAACCGTTTGAAAATGCTTATCCTTGGCGTCTTAGCGTCTTGGCGATCCAGGGTACTTTCTGTGGCTGATTAACAAAGGGGGTGGAGAGACTATCGCCCGATCATCTCCGGCTGCAAATCCCGTCGTTTGTGGATCACCGCCAGTACAAAGACCTCGTTATCCCGGATCTCGTAGAGGATGCGGTAGGAGTAGAGCGACAGCTCGCGGAACGCAGATCGGCCTTGGCCGGATCCGACCATATCACCACGATTCAATCTCGTGTTTCAGCGCCTCGCTGGGGGTAGTGCGGCCATGCTCTACTGCCTCCTGGCCCTTGCGGATCTTATCCAGCACATAGAGTCGGTACATGATCTCGTCCATGTCGGTGTCATCGGGCAGCTTGGCGATGGCCTCCAGGGCATCCTGTTTCGCGTGTTGCATAACGTCCTCCGGAATCGGTGTTGAGCGGGAAGAGGGGAAATCTCTCGATTCAAATTCTGCGGCGCCGTGTCTCGGTGTGAGAATGAGATTGATATGACTTTCTTCGCACCTCTATAGAGTCCCCGGATTTTGCTTCTAAGGATTTTCCCTGCGTCCCTGCGCCTCTGCGAGAGAACCGGTTTTTCTCAGTGACCTCTGTGGCAATAACCGCAGTCAGTTCACTTCGGCGTATAGCTGAACTTCTGCCCGCCGATGCTCGCTTCGTACATCAGGCCGCCCTTGGCCACGGTGAACACCGCCATGCCGCGGTAGTAGTTGGCCACGGCGCGGGCATCGTGCTGGGTGCCGCTGGCGCCGGCGGTGGCGCCGGTGGTGCCGACGCCCGCGGAGGCACCCGCGGTGATGGCCACGGCGGAGGCCTGGGCACCGAACTCGAAGTTGCCGCTGGTGAATTCCCGCAGCGCCCGCTGGTCCTCGAAGAAGATGATCTGACTGTAGGCCTGCCCGCCCAGCTGAAAGCCGACAGTCACCTGGGTCATGCGGGTGTCGCCAATGTAATTGCCCCGTTCGTAGACCCGGCCCCGGCCGTGGGCGCCGCCGATGCCGATGCCGCCCCGTCCGATGGTGGGGAACACCGCGTAGCCGTAGGCGTTGTCGAAGAAGTGCTTGGACTCGATGGCCTCGCGGAAGACCTGGATGGTGTCATCGTAGGCATCGGCCCAGGCCTGACCCAGGGGCAGGAGCAGCAGTAACAGACTCAGTGTGAACAAGCGTGTGATTTTCATGGTGTCTCTTCTGTTGTCCGCTCGGGGGAGCGTTGATCTAGGGTGTTGCCTGATTCTAGCCCTTAACCCACCCACTTCTCACCGCCCCGCTCTCACTTCTCACTTCTCACTTCTCACTTCTCACTTCAAAGGCCCTGTTCCCAGCTGCCGCGACGGCACACCACGTCCATGCTGCAATGCTGGCAGGCCTTCTCGTCACCCCATGCGGGCATGGGACTGCCCGCGCGCAGGCGCTCCAGCAGCTGCAGCAGTCGCGTGGCCACCGCCTCGCGCAATGCTGTCAGGGCCTCGCCTTCCAGGCTTGCGCCCGACTTGACCTTGTCCCGGTCCAGGTGCAGGTATTCCACCCGCTGGCTGTCTTCCAGCAGCAGGGCATAGGTGGGCAGCTGCACGGCCTCGCCGGCGTCCACGTCCTTCTGAGCGGGCGGCGTACCGGTCTTGTAGTCGATCACGCCCTGGCCCGCTTCACTCGCATCCACCCGGTCCAGGCGGCCCTTGAGGACCGCGCCGGTGGCAAGCGCCACCTCCCGTGAAACCTCGGTGTCCTGCACCCGCCAGGCCTCGGCCCGCTCGATGGCCCAGTCCAGGTAGGCGGGGATCAGGGCGCGCCATCGGGCGAGCCAGCCCCGGTGCATGAAGTTGTCTTCCAGGTCCTTCTCGAACACCGCCTTACTGATGGCCTCCAGCAAGGCCTGGGCCTCGGCGCGGTGGGCCTCGTCGAGAGGCCCCTGCCAGGGGCCGGGCAGTTCCGGCGTGCCGCCATGGAAGGCCTGCAGACAGAGATGCACCCGTTCGCCGTAATCGGCCTTGCTCAGGGCCTCGGCCAGTTCCTCGGGGGGCGCAAGCCCCAGGCCGCGCGCAGCATAGAAGCGGTAGGGGCAGTCGATCAGATCCTGATGGGCGCTGGCCGAGAGTTTGGCAGGCACGTGGGCTGCGGGCAGCAGCGGCGCCGGACGTTGCGGGGTGGCCGGCAGGGGGGCCGTGTCCGGGCTCTGCACCAAGGCGTTAGGCGTCTTGAGCCAGGCCTCCAGGGACTCGTCCCTGAGCGGTGTGCCCCAGGCCAGGCGGTGGAAGGCGTCGATCAGTTCCACCCAGGGCGCGGGGCGCTGCGGGCCCCCGTCCCGTTCCCGCTGCCAGGTGATCAACACCCGGGGCGCGGCCTCCAGCAGGCGCCGGAAGCGGCCCTGCTGGCGGGCCACCCGGTCATGCCAGGCCTCCAGCCCGAGGGCATGGCGCACACCGTCGTTGAACAGGGCGCGTGCCGGCTCATGCCCGGGCAGGTGTTCACGATCGGCGGCGGCGATGATCAGGGCGTCGAAACGGGCCAGCGCGGTCTCGCCGAGGCTCATGAGCCGCACCGGCGCGGGCCGCGGGTGGGGGCGGAAATGACGGGTCTCCAGCACCCGCCCCAGCCAGGTGCGAAATTCCCGCCAGTCCATGGACATCGGCCGCGAGCCGAGGTCCGCGGCCATGGCGCGCACTTCCTCCAGCAGCCGGCGTCCGGCGGGGTCCGCCTCCAGGCTTGCCTGCATGCCCAGCCGGTGCAGGCTTTCCTGCAGGGCGGTGAGCCATTCGCCGGCGGGCCGGGCAGCGCCCCGTATCAGGTCCCTGAGAGGCAGGGCGGCCTCTTCCAGCGCATCCAATAAATTGCTCACGGCCTGGGTGCTACGCTCCGAGGCCGGTCCCAGGCGCCTGGCACGCTTGAGCAGGTGCTCGCGCATGCGGGCCAGATTTCTGGGGATGTTCTCCCGCAGCATCACGTCCTGTTCCAGGCGGTAGACGGCGAACAGGTGTTCTTCAGTGCGGTCCGGGAACACGAAGGGGGATTTGAGTACGTCCATGAGGGGCTGGTATTCGAAGTCCTCTTCCAGGGCCTCCAGCCAGCGTTCCAGTGCAGCGGCGGCACGGGTGGTGGACAGGGCCCAGCCGCCCGGGTCATCCAGGTCGATGCCGGCGCGCTCCAGGAGGGCCCGCAGGCGCCGGGCCAGGCGCCGGTCGTCAGTGACCACGCCGATGTGACGATGGCCTTCCAGCAGCCAGGCGCGGATGCGGATGTCCAGGGCGACGGCCTGGGCCTCGGCGTCCTCGGCGCCGAGCAGGGCGAGACGCGGCGTGGCGGGGCTTGTGGGGTGCCGGACAGCGAAGGCGAGGGCGCGATCTCGCAGCGGTGCCCCATCGGTGTCGAACACCTGGTCCAGGAAGGCGCTGAAGGGTGTCTGAGGGTCTGCGCCGTCGGACGTCGGTTGCGGCATGCCCGGCGCGGCGGGCAATCCCACCAGCCAGTGCAGACGGCCCTCGCGGGTCAGGCCGTTGAGCAGGGCGGTCTCGGCGGGCAGGAGTTCGTCGTAGCCAGCCGCGTACAGGCTGCCCGGGGGGATGTTGCCGGGTTCGAGGCTTGCCAGGGCACGCAGGTAGTGTGCATCCGGGTCTTCCCGGCCTTCCTGCCGCTGCTGCTCCAGCCAGGCGTGCCAGAGGGTGTGCACGATGCGGGCCTCGCGACCCAGGGGTTCCAGGCAGGCCGAATCATTACCGCCCAGGCCGTAGGCCTCGCGCAGCCTGTGCACGAAGGACTCGTAGGCGGCGGGCGGGGTGGCGCCGCTCAAGGTCAGTTCCCGGAACAGCGCCAGCAGGGTGTCCACCAGGCGCCAGGTATCGTGGCGCTCGAACAGCTGCGGGTGCTCCCGCAGCGCCTCGAAGAGCATCAGCTCACGGCCGTGATCGCCGAGCAGCGGGGCGCCGTGCGAGGGGTCCTGTTCCATCACCCACTGGCGCAGGCTGGTGATGCGCGGGCCCAGCAGGGCCTCGACTCCCTGTTCCCGGGCGGCGGCGAGCAGCAGGCGGCGCAGACGGGCGTCCCCGTGGGCACGGGGACGCAGAAGGGTGACCGAGGTGAGATCCGGGAGCCGGTCCCGGTGGTCCTCGACGATGCGTCGGGCCAGTTGCTCGAGGGGATCGGTGCCGGGGGCAGCACCCGCAATCCGGGTGGCCTGTCCCGGCGACACTAGTGTCCTGTCTGATAAATATCTTGTCATTCAGCGCGGCTGCGCGGGCGTGTGGCTAGGCACGCTTGCGCAGGAATGGCCACCCCCATTTCAAGCAAGCGTAACAACGCC
>NZ_KB898923.1 GCF_000377945.1 Thioalkalivibrio sulfidiphilus | reverse complement strand
GCACAATCTCAACCGGGAAATGCAGATGCTGTGTCATGAACAGGTCCGCAACACGACTGAGAAGCGCGCGCCGCTGTGGTGTTTCGAACAACTCGGCACCCTGCGGCGCAAACTGATCCAGCGCGCCGGGCGCCTGACAAGACCCCAGGGCGCCTTGACGCTGACCATGAGCGCTAACCCCGCCGTGAAATCCGAGCTGTTGCATTACCTGAATACCTTGAAGCAAGCAGCCTGAAACCTGGTTGCGTCAAATTTATGCAATGATTGGGTGTAGAGAACACCACCCGTTATCTGGTGGAGTATGATCCTTTCGACGAAGCCGGCTACATCGTAGCCAGCATGACCGAGAGCATTCCATTTACTGCAGAGGGAGTGCTTGGAACCTACGATATCGCATTAGAGCTTGATAGTGATCCGGTGGTCCTGGAGTTTAATTCGCCTCCTGAAGGTGAAGATCTTGGCACGGGGTCTATTACATACGCGCCTGAAGCGGGTGGTTCTTATGTGACGGAGCCTTTTGAGTGGTCTGTTGATCCCGATCTGGGCGTGCTTGTGCTCGTTCTCGACGACCTTGGTGGTGGTTTTCTGGAAGTCCTCTACATTGCCCGCTTCGGGGGCGATGATCATGAGTTCTTCGGTGTCTATGTCGCGGCAGAGGTGGATACGAACGACAACGAGCCGAGCTTCTTCTTGGATGGTTCGCCTTTGAACGCCAACAAGCGGTAACCCTGAAGTAGTTTCGGCTTGTTGTACAGCCAGTAAAAGAAGCCCTGCTGCGATTGATCGCAGCAGGGCTTCTTTCTTTGCTGGGTTCCCTCGGCCGGTGGATAACTTTAGCGATAAATTCGCACCTCCTGAACCCATTCCCTGACTCCGCGATTGGCACAAAACTCCTGCACCATCCCGTCCGCATAACGCACCTTCATATTGAATCCCGCCCCCGGCGGATGATTCAGCGCAACCAGGCGCGACTCGCCGGGCCGGATCTGTCCCTCGTACAGGCTGGACTGTCGATGCCCGTGGCTGAAATCGAACCAGATGGCCTCGATCAGTACCGGACTGTCGTTGTGCACGGTGACCATCAGCGTCTCGGGTTCACCATGGTCCGCGAAGATCAGCCAGCCAAGCAGCAGCCCGATCAGGAACAGCAGTGTCGCCCGTGAACGCAAGGCGTCTACCAGGCGGTCGTTCCAGGCGGGTTTTTGGATTGGGTCGGTCATGTTTGGGTCGTCGTATCAATAAATATTAGCAAATGCTAATAATTCTTGGCCCCCATGGCCAACGAAATGATGGATGTCGATAAGTGCGCCCGGATTTCATCCAAATGGGTGATGCGCTTATTCGCAGAGGGCATTAGATTGATTTGTGGTGAAGGAATACGCCAGGGGGCGCGGAGCGGGATTTGGACGCCCAGACATCTCCGTGCATTGACTGAGGGGACATCAAGGGAGAAATCCGATGATCAGAACATTCTTACTGACTTTTGTAATCATGGTATTACCCGCATCCGCAATGGCGGTTCAGACGGACGAAGATTCATGCTGGAATGCGCCGAACTGGTGTGTGACAGCCAACTCAAGCTGGAGCCAGCGCAGCAGTGACCAGCTGATAGTGAGATACACGAATAACTGCGACGCAAGAATTTATTTACGCTACTGCCACACGCGAAATAACGGCACCAAAGACTGTGGGGCAACGGGTATCGGCGCGGGACGCACACATAACACATGGACCAACAATGCGGATGGCAATTATGAATGGCGGTTCGTTGGTGTGACTAACCCCTCTAAGGACTGGGTCTGTGCAGGCAAGGTTCGGGGCTGGAGAGACTGAGCTGACTCAGCCCATTGATGTTGCGAGACCGTTTCCGGTGATACAGATTTAATGTAAAGGGGCGGTGACAAGTGAAAATCATTTGTCACCGCCCCTTTTTTCCTATGCATACGGTGATTCGGGGTCGGACCACGGCAACTCACTAATCTCTTGAATGATGCGCCGAAAAAAGCCAACCAAACAGGTGCTTAGAGGCGCAATGTCTGGCTCATATGTGAAGCTCTAAGCCATGGCCTTGCCGCAGGCTGGTGGTTGGTTTCAGTCGGGACGTGGTGGCGCAGTTATTGGAGGGGGCCTCATTTTACGATTCCCAGAAAGACTGCGAGGCTGCGTTCAATTTCCACGAGCACGTCCTTGTCGAGTGTGCCGAAGGCTGCCCCGGCCTTGGATCTGGGTATGGTCATGGTCTTGTCCACCATGACCTGGGATGTCTTCTGCAGTCCGTTGGCTTCAGAGGGCTCGACGGTAATGCGAAACAGCGGGGTGTCACGCAGTTCACTGGTCACGGGCAACACGGTGATGGACGGGTGGGTATCGAAGAAATCGGACTGGATGATCAGGGCCGGTCGGGGCTTGCCATAATCTCCCTGCATGGCAACGGTGATCAGGTCACCTCGTCTCATTGCCAGCCTTCTGTATCCGTCACAGTCTCGACCCAGTCGAGCACATCCTTTTCATGCGCGTCATCTGACAGCCTGGCCGATTGTCGATGACATTCTTCGGCAAATGATGGGCGGCGGGTGTCCGGTACCCAGAGTTGCACAGGACGCAGTCCCGCCTTGCGCAGGGCGTCGCGCCGCTTTTGTACGCGTGCCGCGGTGTCGGTAGCCATGTCTGTGTGTCTCTATTGGATGTTACATGTAACATCCTAGTTCAGGCTGAGCGCGGTCTCAAGATGGGCGAGAGGGTGGTGGTTTTGTCTGTCGGGCCTAGGAGCCTGTCGGACTTAGGCTGCACCTACTGCGTCGGTGGGAGAGCGGCCCATTTTCCCGATCCTTTTCGTTAAATAGCGACGGCTATTCTCCTCAAACGATCGGAAAAATGGCCTCGCTCTCCCACCGGCTCGCTACGGGCACCTAAGTCCGACAGGCTCCTAGCATGTCCCTATTCACTCAGTCCGAGTCAGGACTTCGACGCCGTCCTGCGCCGTTTCCATCACCTCAGGGTCCGGATCTTCACTGCAGGCGCGTAGCGCAGCGAGGGCGTCCTCCCCGCCGATCAGGGTCAGGGCATAGCAGGCGTCTGACCGCACGCGCGGTTCAGGATGGGTGGTGTGGGGTAGGAAGTGGGTTGCCTGCCCATGCAGGAAGCCTTCGTCCTTCAGCTCCTCCAGCGTGGCCATCACGCCGATGCGCACGCTCAGTTCGCTGTCCGGGTCGCTAATCAGGGCGGCCAAGCGGGCGATCAGCGCCGGCTCGCGCCGTGTGCGGGCCAGCACCTGGGCCCGCTGACCGTTGCCCAGTAGATCCGCCAGGTGCAGGTCCAGGCCCTCGGGCCGGGCGGCGAGCGCCGCCCAGTGGCGCAGTTCGGCCAGGCTATGCAGGCCCGAGAGTTCGATGGCACCGATGCGTGTCCAGGGCACGGAGCGCACGCCCAGGGCCTCGGCCTGTTGCGGCGCCTGACTCAGATCGATCTCCTCAATCCCGCCGAGCAATCCTTCCGAGCGCAGGGTTTCGAGCGCCTGACGCACGCTTGCGCAATGGGGGCAGCCGGGGCCGGTCAGCAAGAGGGCGGCGGGGGCGCTGGCGAGTGGCTCACGTTCTGGGGGCATGGAGGATGTCCGGGGGTGTGACCATGATGGCATTAGCCTGCAACTCACAGGGTTGTGGCGATCAGGTGGTCGATACTGCGGGCCTTGCGATGCGCGTGGTGGTTCCTTCGCTGTCCGTGTCGACCGCCTGGCTCATGGGGTGGCAGGGCTCTATGGTTCCCATGGGTTGATCACGCTTACGCCGGCAGCATTGAATGGGGTTGTGTCACGCGTAGCCACGGAAAAACGGTTTGTAGCAGCAATGGCTGCGATATAGCCATCAGCAGCGGCTATGGCCAGGTCGGATTTTCGGGCCTTGGCGATCAGTTCCGCATAGGCCTGTGCGCAGGAAAGATCGAATGGCTGGATGCGCCCGGCGAACAGTGGCAGCACCCGCTTTTCAAAGTTCTCTTGCAGACCGGCCCGGCGCTTTCCGGCGGGAAGCAATGCAATGCCTGCCCTCAGCTCGGCCACTGTGATGGCTGAGAGATAGAGGGTTTCCAGAGGCTGGTTGTCGATCCACTCCACAACGCGGGGGTCCGGCTCCCTGCGCAGAGGCTCCGAGATGACATTGGTATCGAGCAGGATCACCCGAAGTCAACCTGCCGCGCAGGGGCTTTGCCGCGCACCTGCTCCAGAACTGCGAACTCATCATCGGTCAGCCGGGTCTGGCGGCCAATCTCGGCCAGCAGTGACCCCAGTTTCACCCGGCCGCCGGGTGAGACGGCGGATTCCAGAATCTCGCGTACTTCCGCCTCCATGCTATGGCCATGCCGGGCAGCACGGACACGCAGGGCGCGATGCACCTCGTCGGGCAGATTGCGTACAGTCAGCATGGCCACTGCTATATCCTCGAATTGCATTCATTGCATGCAATATATTGCTATGAAATCAAATGTGCAAGGGGTATTCCGGGGGGCGGTGAAGAGGTCATCGAGCCGAGAGTCAGACTCACGCTGACCCGGAGGGATTAATCTGGGGCGCTCGCAGCGAGTAATTCGAGCGCAGCCCCGTGAGGCATAAGCTGGCTTCGGCGAGCAGTTTGTTAAGTGAGGGATTTTTGAGGCATGAAAATGGTGGGCCCGCTCGGACTCGAACCGAGGACCAAGGGATTATGAGTCCCCTGCTCTAACCAACTGAGCTACAGGCCCGGAAGGACAGTGGCAAGTCTCAAGTGGCCAGTGGCAAGGAAAACCCTTGAGACTAGCCACTTGCAACTTGCCACTGGTGTTACTCCAGATCCAGGAAGCTTCTGAGCATCTCAGAGCGGCTCGGGTGACGCAGCTTGCGCAGGGCCTTGGCTTCGATCTGGCGGATGCGTTCGCGGGTGACGTCGAACTGCTTGCCCACTTCTTCCAGGGTGTGGTCGGTGTTCATGTCGATGCCGAAGCGCATGCGCAGCACCTTGGCCTCCCGGGGGGTGAGGCTGGCGAGCACGTCTCGGGTGGCCTCGGACAGCCCTTCCCGGGTGGCGGCCTCAATGGGGGACATGACGTTCACGTCCTCGATGAAGTCGCCCAGATGGGAGTCCTCGTCATCGCCGATGGGGGTCTCCATGGAGATGGGCTCCTTGGCGATCTTGAGCACCTTGCGCACCTTGTCCTCGGGCATCTCCATGCGTTCGGAGAGTTCCTCGGGGGTGGCCTCGCGACCCATCTCCTGGAGCATCTGCCGGCTGATGCGGTTGAGCTTGTTGATGGTCTCGATCATATGCACCGGGATACGGATGGTGCGGGCCTGGTCCGCGATGGAGCGGGTGATGGCCTGCCGGATCCACCAGGTGGCGTAGGTGGAGAACTTGTAGCCGCGACGGTATTCGAACTTGTCCACCGCCTTCATCAGGCCGATGTTGCCCTCCTGGATCAGGTCCAGGAACTGCAGGCCGCGGTTGGTGTACTTCTTGGCAATGGAGATCACCAGGCGCAGGTTGGCCTCCACCATCTCCTTCTTGGCGCGGCGCGCCTTGGCCTCACCGATGGACATGCGGCGGTTGATGTCCTTGATCTCACTGATGGTGAGGTTGGACTCCTCCTCGATGGCCACCAGCTTTTTCTGGATGCGCAGGATCTCGTCCTTGTGCTCGGCCAGCAGCTTGGCGTGCTTGGACTTGCCCTTGATTTGGGTGTCCAGCCATTTCAGGTTGGTCTCGTTCTCGGGGAACGCGGTGATGAATTCCTTGCGCGGCATGTTGCAGCGGTTGACGCAGATGTCCATCACGGTGCGCTCCTGCATGCGGATGCGCTCCACCATCTCGTGCAGATCGGCGGTCAGCTGGTCCACGAAGCGGGGCAGCAGCTTGAACTCCATGAAGTACTTGGCCATCTCCTCGCGGGCCTTGCGGTACTTGGCGGTGTGCTTCTTGGCGGCGAAGCCCATGGCCTCTTCGTACATGGCGCGCAGTTTGGCAAAGCGCTCGCGGGCCTCTTCCGGATCGGGGCCGGTGTCCTCGGGCTCGCTGGCGGAGGTGTCGTCGTCATCATCATCGCTGTCGGCGTCCGAGTCGTCGTCGGCGCTTGCGCTGGCGTCGGTGTCCACGCTGTCGTTGTCGTTGGCGGCAACGGCGGGCACGTCATCGGCGTTGGGGTCGATGAAGCTGACCACCAGGTCGGTGAGCTTCATCTCGCCGGCCTCGACCTTGTCAAACTCGGACAGCAGGGTGCTGATGGACTGGGGGTAGTGGGCGAGCGCGAACAGCACCTGGCCGAGGCCATCCTCGATGCGCTTGGCGATCTTGATCTCGCCCTCGCGGGTCAGCAGTTCCACGGTGCCCATCTCGCGCATGTACATGCGCACCGGGTCTGTGGTGCGGCCGAACTCGCTGTCCACGGAGGCCAGCGCGGCGGCGGCCTCCTCGGCGGCGTCCTCGTCGGTGGAGACGGTGCTGTCGGAGAGGATCAGGCTGTCGCTGTCCGGCGCCTGCTCATGCACCGCGATCCCCATGTCGTTGATCATGGCGATGATGTCTTCGATCTGCTCCGGATCGACGATGGTGTCGGGCAGGTGATCGTTGACCTCGGCGTAGGTCAGGAAGCCCTGCTCCTTACCCTTGGCAATGAGCTCTTTGAGGCGTGACTGCTGTTCTGCGTGATCCATGGACATACTCGAGACTGAAAAATGGTCAGGGCGAAGCGAACCCCCTAGTTTAGCAGGGATAGGGGTAGGCTTCCATATACAGGGGCCGCTAGGGCCCGCCACCGTGGCGGGCCGAGAGCAGGCGCTTGAGTTCCTCCTTCTCCGCCGCACTCAGGTCTGCCGCCGAGGCCTTTTCCAGCAACTCGGAGGCGCGCTGTTCGTCGTGCAGGTGTCGGAGGCGGGTCAGGGCGTCGCTCAGCATGCGGGCGGGCGGGGCGTCCTCGGCGTCGGGCGGTTGCCACTGTGCCAATTTTAGTAGAAACCGCCCCTCGTCGCTGTCCCGCCAGCGTTCCAGGAGGCCTGCCGTGGTTAGATGGGGGCTCGTCCGCAGAGTTTCAATGACCTGGGCCAGCAATCTGGCCCCGGGCACGGGGCTCGCGGCCAGGTAATCCCAGTCCTTGAGCCCGGCCGCCAGGCCTGGTTCGCGGACCAGCAGGGCCAGGGCCAGGCGGGCCGGGGTCATGGCCAGGCGTTGCGTTCCGGCGGTCGCTGGCCGTCGCCCGGGCCGCGCTACGGGTTGATCGACCGCGCTCGGCGGCGGCTGGTCGTGGCCGGCGTGGGCCTCGGTCTGGCGGGCGAACTGCTCCGGGGAGACGGCGCAGAGTCGGGCGAGATCATTGACCAGCTGGGTCTTGAGCAGGCCTTCGGGCATGGCCCTGAGCAGTTTCGCGCCTTCCGAGCCCAGCCGGGCACGGCCCTCCCGGGTGTGGGCGTCGTAGCGGGCCTTGAGTCCGTCCAGGAAGGTGTCGGAGAGGGCCTGGGCCGTCGCCTCCCGTTCCCGGAAGCCCTCGGCGCCCAGTGTGCGCACCAGGGTGTCCGGGTCCTCCCCCTCGGGCAGAAACAGGAAGGCGGCCTCGCGGCCGTCGCGCATCACCGGCAGGGCCTGTTCCAGGGCCCGCCAGGCGGCCTTGCGTCCGGCGGCGTCGCCGTCGAAACAGAACACCAGCCGGGGCACGACCCGGAACAGCCGCTCCAGGTGATCCCGGGTGGTTGACGTGCCCAGGGTCGCCACGGCGTGGGTGATGCCATGCTGGGCCAGCGCGATCACGTCCATGTAGCCCTCCACCACCAGCAGTTGTTCCAGCCGGGTGGCGGCCTTGCGGGCCTCGAACAGGCCGTAGAGTTGCTGGCCCTTGTGGAATACGGGGGTTTCCGGGGAGTTGAGGTACTTGGGTTCGCCCTTGCCCAGGATGCGGCCGCCGAAGCCGATGACCCGGCCGCGGGTGTCCCGGATGGGGAACATGATGCGGCCCCGGAAACGGTCGTAGACCTGGCCGCCTTCCTTGCGGATGGCGAGCCCCGCCTCGATCAGGGTCTTGTCGTCGAAGCGGGGGGAGAGGGCCGAGATGAGCCCGTCCCAACGGTCCTCGGCAAACCCCAGGCGAAAATCCCGGGCGATCTCGCCGGTCAGGCCGCGTGCCTTGAGGTAGTCCACGGCCTCGTGGTTGTGGCGCAAGGCGCGGACGTAGTGTTCCGCGGCCGCTTCCAGGGCGTCGTAGAGGGGGCGGTGATCCTCGGCCCGATCCCCCGTGCCCTGTTCCCGGGGTACCTCCATGCCCGCCAGGCGCGCCAGTTCCTCGATGGCCTCGGGAAAGGAGAGGTTGTCGTGCTCCATGAGGAAGGTGATGGCGGTGCCGTGGGCACCGCAGCCGAAGCAGTGATAGAACTGCTTGGTGGGACTGACGAAGAAGGAGGGGGTCTTTTCCCCGTGGAAGGGGCAGCAGGCGGCGTACTCGCGCCCCTGTTTCTTCAGGGTGACGCGGCCATTGATGACCTCCACGATGTCCGTGCGGGCGAGGAGTTCATCGATGAAGTGCTGGGGGATCATTCGAGTCTCAAGTGGCTAGTAGCAAGTGGCAAGGGAGTCATTTTCCTTGCCACTTGCCACTTGAGACTAGCCACTTCTCAGGCAGCCTGCCTGAGATTAGCGATCAGGCTGCGCAGTTCCGAGGCCTTGGGCTTGACCAGCCAGAAGTGGTGCAGCCAGGTGTCGAAGTGCTCCAGGATCTCCCGACCCCAGTCGCTTTCGGTCTCGGCGACGTACTCGCGCAGCAGGTCTTCCAGGTAGTTGCGGTGGGCCTCCATGTACTCGGTGTCGAGCCGGTGCATGTCGATCAGCTCGTTGTTCATGCGGTCCACGAAGCCGTTGTCCTGGTCCAGCACGAAGGCGAAGCCGCCGGTCATGCCGGCGCCGAAGTTCACGCCGGTGGGGCCGAGCACCACCATCACACCGCCGGTCATGTATTCGCAGCCGTGGTCGCCCACGCCTTCCACCACGGCGATGGCACCGGAATTGCGCACGCCGAAACGCTCGCCGGCCAGCCCCGCGGCAAACAGCTTGCCGCCGGTGGCGCCGTACAGACAGGTGTTGCCGATGATGGTGGTCTCCTGGCTCTTGAACCGGCTGTCCCGGGGCGGGCGGATCACCAGCTTGCCGGCCGCCATGCCCTTGCCCACGTAGTCGTTGGCATCGCCTTCCAGGTACATGTGCAGGCCGCCGGCATTCCACACGCCGAAGCTCTGGCCCGCCGTGCCCTTGAAGCGCACGGTGATGGGGGCGTCGGACATGCCGTAGTTGCCGTGGCGCAGGGCGATCTCGCCGGACACCCGGGCGCCGATGGAGCGCTGGGTGTTGCGGATCTCGTAGCTGAACTCGCCGCCGGCCTTGCTCTCGATGGCGGACAGCATGTCGGCCACCATCTGCTCGGCCAGCTCGCCCTTGTCGAAGGGCACGTTGTGGGGCTCCACGCAGAAGCGCGGCTTGTCCGCAGGCACGCCGCCGTCGGAGAGGATGGCGTCCAGGTTCAGGCCCTGCTGCTTGCCGGTCTCGCCGGGCAGGCGCTCCAGCAGATCGGTGCGGCCGATCAGGTCGGTGAGGGATTTCACGCCCAGCGAGGCCATCCACTCCCGGGTCTCCCGTGCCACGAACTGGAAGTAGTGCATGACCATCTCGGGTAGGCCGATGAAGTGGTTCATGCGCAGCACGTTGTCCTGGGTGGCCACGCCGGTGGCGCAGTTGTTCAGGTGGCAGATGCGCAGGTACTTGCAGCCCAGGGCCACCATGGGGCCGGTACCGAAGCCGAAGCTCTCGGCGCCGAGGATGGCCGCCTTGATCACGTCCAGGCCGGTCTTCAGGCCGCCGTCGGTCTGCAGGCGCACCTTGTCGCGCAGGTCGTTGGCGCGCAGGGTCACCTGCGCCTCGGACAGACCCAGCTCCCAGGGGGTGCCGGCGTACTTCACCGAGGTCAGCGGGCTCGCGCCGGTGCCGCCGTCGTAGCCGGAGATGGTGATCAGGTCCGCATAGGCCTTGGCAACGCCTGCGGCCACGGTGCCGACACCCGCCTCGGAGACCAGCTTCACGGACACCAGGGCCTTGGGGTTGACCTGCTTGAGGTCGAAGATCAGCTGCGCCAGGTCCTCGATGGAGTAGATGTCGTGGTGCGGCGGCGGCGAGATGAGCGCAACGCCCGGGCTGGAGTAGCGCAGCTCGGCGATCATCTTGTTCACCTTGTGGCCGGGCAGCTGGCCACCCTCGCCGGGCTTGGCGCCCTGGGCGATCTTGATCTGCAGCACCTCGGCGTTGACCAGGTAGTGGGGCGTGACGCCGAAGCGGCCGGAGGCCACCTGCTTGATCTTGGACATGCGCTCGGTGCCGTAGCGCTCCACGGCCTCGCCGCCCTCGCCGGAGTTGGAGCGTCCGCCTAAGCGGTTCATGGCGATGGCCAGGGCCTCGTGGGCCTCCGGGGAGAGGGCGCCCAGGCTCATGCCCGCGGAGTCGAAGCGGGTGAGGATCTGCTCGATGGGCTCCACCTGGTCGAGCGGGATGGCGGCCACGTCGTCGCGCACCTTGAACAGGTCGCGCAGCACGGTCACCGGGCGCTCGTTCACCAGACGGGCGTATTCCTTGTAGGCGTTGTAGTCGCCGGTCTGCACCGCCTTGTGCAGGGTCTGGATCACGTCCGGGTTGTAGGCGTGGTATTCGCCGCCATGGACGTACTTGAGCAGACCGCCCTGGCGCAGGGGCTTGCGGCGGTTCCAGGCCTCGGCGGCCAGGCGCTTCTGGTCATCCTCCAGGTGGACGAAGCCGGCGCCCTGGATGCGGCTGACGCTGTCCTTGAAGCACAGATCCACCACCGCGTCGTCGAGACCCACGATCTCGAACAGCTGCGCACCCCGGTAGGAGGCGATGGTGGAGATGCCCATCTTGGAGATGATCTTGAACAGACCCTTGTTGATGCCCTTGCGGTAGTTCTGGGCCAGCTTGTCGGCGGGGACCTCACTGATCTCCTTGCTGTCCACCATGCCCTGCAGGGACTCGTAGGCGAGGTACGGGAACACGGCGGTGGCGCCGTAGCCGATGATCACGGCGAAGTGGTGCGGGTCGCGCACCGTGCCGGTCTCCACCACGATGTTGGTGTCGCAACGCAGGCCCTCGCGGATCAGGCGGTGGTGCACCGCGCCGGTGGCCAGCAAGGCGTGCATGGGCAGACGTTCCTGGCGGATCTCCCGGTCGGAGAGCACCAGGATCACGGTGCCGTCGCGCACCGCGGCCACGGCCTGGTCGCAGACTGCGCGTATGGCGGCTTCCAGGCCCATGGCGGGGTCGTAGTTCAGGTCGATGAGCGTGGAACGGTATTCATCACCGTTCAGGGCGCGCAGCTCTTGGAATTTCTCCTCGGACAGCACCGGGGAATCCACCAGCAGGCGGGCGGCGTGTTCCGGGGTCTCCTCGAACAGGTTGCGTTCCCGGCCCAGGCAGGTCTCCAGGGACATGACGATCTGCTCGCGCAGCGGGTCGATGGGCGGATTGGTGACCTGGGCGAACTGCTGGCGGAAGTAATCGAACAGGGAGCGCTCGGTGCGCGAGAGCACCGGCATGGGGGTGTCGTCGCCCATGGAGCCCACGGCCTCCTGGCCGGCCTCGGCCAGCACGCGCAGCACCTGGTCGCGCTCCTCGAAGGACACGCCAAACAGCTTTTCGTAGACGTCCAGCTGCGCGCTGCCCATGGGGGCGCGCATCAGGGTCTGGTCGGAAAGCTGCGCCTTGAGGTGCTTGGCCTGGGCGCGCAGCCACTGCCGGTAGGGCTGGCGCTGGCTGTTGATGCGGTCGATCTCGTCGGGCAGCAGCAGCTTGCCGGTGGAGGTATCCACGGCAAGCATCTGGCCCGGCTTGAGCCGGCCCTTGGCCACCACGGAGGCAGGGTCGTAGTCGTACACGCCGATCTCCGAGGCCAGGGTGATATGGCGGTCATCGGTGATCACGTAGCGGGCCGGGCGCAGGCCGTTGCGGTCCAGGGTGCAGGCGGCATAGCGGCCGTCGGTGAGCACGATGCCGGCAGGGCCGTCCCAGGGCTCCATGTGCATGGAGTTGTATTCGTAGAAGGCCCGCAGGTCCGGGTCCATGTGGGTGACGTTCTGCCAGGCCGGCGGGATCAGCAGGCGCATGGCGCGGAACAGGTCCACGCCGCCGGCCAGCAGCACTTCCAGCATGTTGTCCAGGCTCTGGGAGTCGGAGCCCTCCATGTTCACCAGGGGCTGCAGCTCGGAGAGCTTGGGCAGGTTCGGAGAGGCGAACTTGTGGGCCCGGGCCAGGGCCCAATTGCGGTTGCCCCGCACGGTGTTGATCTCGCCGTTGTGGGCCAGGAAACGGAACGGCTGGGCCAGGCGCCACTGGGGCCAGGTGTTGGTGGAGAAGCGCTGGTGGAACACGCAGATGGCGGTCTCCAGGCGCGGGTCGTTCAGGTCCTGGTAGAACACCGGCAGGTTCTCCGGCATCACCAGGCCCTTGTAGGAGACCACCTGGGCGGACAGGGTCGGCACGTAGAACACCGGGTCGTTCTTGAGCGCGACCTCGGTGCGGCGGCGGGCGATGAACAGGGCGCGCTCGAAGGCGGCGGCGTCCATGTCCGCGCCGGCGTTAACGAACACCTGCTCGATCACGGGCAGGGTCTTGAGTGCCTCGACGCCGCAGGCGGACTGGTCGGTGGGCACCACGCGCCAGCCGGCCACGCCCAGGCCCTCGGCCTCGAGATTGCGGTTCAGGGTGTCCCGGGCGGTTTGCGCCAGGGCGGGGTCGGTGTTCAGGAACACGATGCCGGCGGCGTACTGGTCGCCCAGTTCAAAGCCGGCCTCCCGGGCGATCTCGCGCAGGAAGGCGTCGGGTTTCTTCATCAGCAGGCCGCAGCCGTCACCGGTCTTGCCGTCGGCGGCGATGGCGCCACGGTGGGTCAGGCGGGCCAGGGCCTTGATGGCGGTATCCACCACCCAGTGGCTGGGCTTGTCGTCCATGTGCGCGATCAGGCCGAAGCCGCAGTTGTCGCGTTCGAACTCGGGGCGGTACAGACCGCCGAGGGTTGCGCTCATGTTGGTCACCGATGGATCTCCCACGCGCGTATCCCGGGATGCAAAAGCCCCGGGATGACGGATTTCGACTGTTTCGAGAGGCCGACTCAAAAAGCCACGGCCAAAAGGATCGACAGTATAGAGGGGCGGAGGGGGTGGTTCAAATAAGTAGCAAGTGGCTAGTGGTTAGTGGCAAGGGAAAACCACAAGGTTGTGAGGCCTTTTGCATTTCCTTGCCACTCGCCACTTGAGACTTGCCACTGTCCCAGACCCGCGTCAGCGGGCCTGGGACATCGCCTGCTGGATGGAGCCGAAGGTGCGTACCCAGGGCTGGTTGCGACGCACCTCCGCGGGGAGGGTGGCGATGGCGGCACGGGCGGCGTCGGCATCGGGATAGCTGCCCACCACCAGCACATACCAGTCGGCGCCGTTGCGCTGGGTGCGGAACCAGGCCACCTCACCTTGCAAGGCCTGATCCCGGGCATAGTTGCGCAGGGCCTGCAGCTCGCTCAGGCCAAGGACCTGGATGGTGTAGCGGCTGGCGGGCTGTTCACGCAGCCAGGTGGCGTCGAGCAGGCCGGTGGGCCTGGGGGCCGGCGCCGGGGCGACCGGGGCGGGTGTGGCAGGCGCAGGCGCAGCAGGGGCTGGCGCGGCGGGGGGCGGTGCCGGAGCTGCGGGCGGGCTGGCGGGTGGCGGCTCCGGTGCGGGCTGCGCCTCGGCCAGCGGTGCACTGACAGGGGCGTCGGGTGTCGCTTCCGCCACCGGAGGCGGTAGGGGCTCGGGCTCCGGTTCGACCATCGGAGCGGGTTCCTCGATGGCCGGATCGGGCAGTGCGGGCGGTGGCGGGGGCGTTACCAGGGGGCGGGGTTCGGGCAGCACCAGCAGTTCCCGGGTCTCCAGCGCGTCATCGCCGCCGGAGCCGAGGATGTTGATCACGGTGATGACCACGCCCACCAGCACCACGGCGGCCACCGAGGGTACGAACCAGCGCTGCTTCCACGGTGGCGTCGCGGCGATGTGTGCCTTCGGGCCGGCGCCTGCGGTACCCGTCGCGCCCAGCTGCAGGAGGGCGCGGTTGGCGGCGGCGTTGATGTTCAGGGGCAGTCCGCCGCTTTCCAGGTGGATAGCCTGAGCCTGCTCGCCGGACAGCATGTCCGGGTTGTCGGCGCCGGCCACCTGGAGCCGGTGGCGCAGGTAGGCCTCGGTCTGCTCGCGGGTCAGGGGGCGCAGTTGCACGCTGATGTGAGCCTCGCTGGGCTGGTCGCCGGCGTTGGCCTGTTCCAGCAGCAGTTCCAGGCGCGGTTCACCCACCAGCAGGATGCCCGGCGCGTGATCGCACAGGGTGTGGGTCTGTCGGCGCAGCTTGAGCAGTTCGGCCAACGCGCCGGATTCGATGTGGTGGGCGTCGTCGATGACCAGCACCGGCCGCTTGCTGCCCTGCGCGAGGGCGCACAGCAGTTCGGCCAGGGTCGTGTCTTCGTCGGAGTCGGTGCGCTCTCCCCAGAACTGGCGGATGGTGTAGTCGATGGCGGCGAAGCTGGTGCCCGGGCGGGCCTTGAAGGCGCAGAAGTCCAGGGTCTCGGCACCCCGGGAGAGCAGGCGCAGCAGCTGGGTGCTCTTGCCGGCACCCAGGTCACCCTTGAACACCAGCAGGTTGTCGTCCTTGTGCAGGTGGTCGAGCAGTACACCGAGGGGCATGTCCAGGGCCGGGTCGGTGTAGAGGAAGGTGTCGCCGGCGACGGCGTCGAAGGGCTGTTGTTCCAGCCCGTGCCGCAGCAGGCAGTCCATGGGAAGGGGCGCGGTGTGAATCGGCTCGGCGGACTGCGTCATGTCAGGGTCTCGGGATGGAACAGGCGGGCGTGTTCGGCGATGGCAAAGCGGTCAGTCATGCCGGCGATGTAGTCGGCCACGGCCCGGGCGCGGCCTGCCTGCCCGTGGGACTCGGTCCTGCGGCTGGCCTCTTGCTGGTGTTCCGGGGGCAGCAGCGCGATGTCCTCCAGGTAGGCGGTGAACAGGCGCCGGATCAGTTCTGCGGCCTTGCCGGTCATGTGCCGGACCCGTTCGTGACGGTACAGATGCTCGCGCAGGAAGCGCTTGAGTTCAAGGCTGTCGGCGTGCATTTGTGGACTGAAGCCGATCAATGCCTCAGCCTGCAGGCGTACTTCATCGGGGCTCTTCGGTGCGGCGGCCTCGATGCGCGCGCGGCTGGTGTCGACCAGGTCGCCGACCAGTTCATTGATCATGCGCCGGATGATCTCGTGGCGCAGGCGCTTGGCGTCCAGGGCGGGGTGTTCGCGACACACCGCATCGTACTGGCGCCGGAACAGCCGGGTCTCGAGCAGCTGCTCGAGCGTGATCAGGCCGGCGCGCAGGCCATCATCCACGTCATGGTTGTTGTAGGCGATCTCGTCGGCCAGGTTGGTGAGCTGGGCCTCGAGACTCGGCTGGTGTCTGTGGATGAAGCGTTCGCCCACGTCGCCCAGGGTGCGCGCGATGTTCAGGTTGCAGTGCTTGAGGATGCCCTCGCGGGTCTCGAAGGTGAGATTTAGCCCGTCGAAGCCGGCATAGCGCCGTTCCAGTTCGTCCACCACGCGCAGTGACTGGAGGTTGTGCTCGAAGCCGCCGTAGTCGGCCATACACTCGTTGAGCGCGTCCTGACCCGCGTGGCCGAAGGGTGTGTGACCCATGTCGTGGGCCAGGGCGATGGCCTCGGTAAGGTCCTCGTTCAGATGCAGTACCCGGGCAATGGAGCGGGCGATCTGGGCCACTTCCAGGGAGTGGGTCAGGCGGGTGCGGAACAGGTCGCCCTCGTGATTGACGAATACCTGGGTCTTGTATTCCAGGCGGCGGAAGGCGGTGGAGTGAATGATGCGGTCCCGGTCACGCTGGTATTCACTGCGGTGCTGGGGCGGGTGCTCAGGGTGGTGACGGCCCCGGCTGGTGGCGTCGCTGGCGGCGTAGGGGGCGAGGCGGGGTTCGTCCATGGCAATCAGCAGTGGTCAGTGGTCAGTTCGTAGGCCCGATAGAGCGTCAGCGGCATCGGGCACCCCTTTGCCGGACACCGCTTTTGCTTTGTCCGGCCTACGATCCCCTCGGCTCCCGTAGTGTGGCGTCCAGGGCCGCTGGATCGAAATCGGCGGTAACCACCGCCTCGCCGATGCCGCGCAACAGTACCAAGCGCAGCTGGCCGTCCAGGACCTTCTTGTCCACGGACATGAGTTCGGCGAAACGCTCGGCGGTGATCTCGGCAGGCGGCTCGACCGGCAGGCCTGCCCTGGCGATCAGCGCCTCGGTGCGATGCAGATCGTCCTCATTCAGCCAGCCCAGGCGCCGGGACAGGCGCGCGGCCATGACCATGCCCGCGGCCACGCCCTCGCCATGCAGCCACACGCCATAGCCCATGCCGGTCTCGATGGCGTGGCCGAAGGTATGACCCAGGTTGAGGATGGCGCGGCGTCCGCCTTCCCGCTCGTCCTCGGCCACCACTTGGGCCTTGTCCTGGCAGGAGCGGTGAATGGCATAGGCCAGGGCCTCGGGGTCGCGGGCCAGCAGGCGGTCCATGTGGGTTTCCAGCCAGTCGAAGAAAGGCCGGTCGCAGATCAGCCCGTACTTGATGACCTCGGCAATGCCGGCACGCAGCTCCCGGTCCGGCAGGGTGTCCAGGGTGTCCGTGTCGATCACCACGCAGCGGGGCTGGTGGAAGGCGCCGATCATGTTCTTGCCCAGCGGATGGTTGACGCCGGTCTTGCCACCCACGGAGGAATCCACCTGGGAAAGCAGGGTGGTGGGCACCTGGATGAAGTCCACGCCCCGCTGATAGCTGGCGGCGGCAAAGCCGGTGATGTCGCCGATCACCCCGCCGCCCAGGGCCACCAGGGTCGCCTTGCGGTCGAAGCGGGCCTCGAGCAGGGCGGTATAGACCTGATTGAGGGTCTCCAGGGTCTTGTATTCCTCCCCGTCGGGCAGGATGACTGTATCCACTCGGAAGTCACCCAAAGTGCGCTTGAGGCGGTCCAGGTAGAAGGGGGCCACGGTCTCATTGGTGACGATCATCACCCGTTTGCCGCGTATGTGGGGCGCGAAGCGGGCAGGATCATCCAGCAGGCCACGGCCGATGTGGATGGGGTAGCTGCGGTCGCCGAGTTCTACGGTGAGGGTCTGCATGGGAAATGCCATGGACAGGATGAACAGGATTTTTCAAGATTAACAGGATTTCACGGGATTGGCTGGCGAGACAGGGGGTATCCCCCGCCTTCAGCCTGCCCGATATAGCGAAGCGTCATCGGGCATTTGCGCCGGACACCGCTTACGCTTTGTCCGGCCTAGGGATGCTATGCGAGGCGTTGTCCATCCTGTCATTGTTTTTCATGCGGTAGTACCGCGAGATCTCCTGCACCACCTTGCGGATGGAGTCCCGGTCGGTGTCCACGGTCAGCTCAGCGATCTCCCGGTACAGCGGGTCGCGGATGCGCATGAGCTCCTCGAGCCGGGCGCGGGGGTCTTCGGTCTGCAGCAGGGGGCGATTGCGGTCCCGGGCCGTGCGCCGCAGCTGGGTCTTCACCGAGGTCTTCAGGTAAACCACCAGGCCGCAGTCCCTGAGCAGGGCGCGATTCTGTGGCCGCATCACCGCGCCGCCGCCGGTGGCCAGCACGATGCCCTGCTCGGTGCACAACTCCTCGAGCATGGCGGACTCCCGGTTGCGGAAGCCCTCTTCGCCCTCGAACTCGAAGATGGTGGGGATGTCCACCCCGGTGCGCCGCTCGATCTCCTTGTCGCTGTCCCGGAAGGGCAGGTGCAGGGCAGCGGCCAGCTGGCGTCCGATGGTGGACTTGCCAGCGCCCATGGGGCCGATGAGGATGATGTTGCCGGTCTGGGTCATGGTCGAAATGACGGCGCCCGCCAAGGGGCGGGCGCCGGGTGGTTCATGGGCTCAGTGGTATTCCTTAGCGGTTGAAGGCGGTTTCCTCGATGACCTTCGGCGTGACGAAGATCAGCAGTTCCGCCTTGCGGGTGGACTTGCCGGTGCGCCGGAACAGGTGGCGGATGCCAGGCAGATCGCCAAAGAAGGGCACCTTCTCCAGGGTTTCCAGGTTATCTATCTCGTAGACGCCGCCCAGCACCACGGTCTCGCCGTTGCGCACGAACACCTGGGTCTCCACCTCGCGGGTCTCGATGGAGGGCGTGCCCTGCACCACCAGCGTGCCCGGGTTGTCCTTGTTCACCCTGATATTGAGGATGATGTTGCCGTTGGGGGTGATCTGGGGCGTCACCTCGGTGGCCAGCACCGCCTCGATGAATTGCACGGCCGTGGCGCCGCTGGAGGTGGCCTCCTGGTAGGGGATGCGTTCACCCTGCTGGATGCGGGCGGTCTGACCGTTGGCGGTGATGACGCGCGGGCTGGAGATGATCTCGCCGCGGCCTTCCACTTGCAGTGCGGAGATCTCCAGGTCCAGCAACACGTCGGGGCGCAGGATGGACAGTGCGATGCTGCCGGCGCTGGTGGAGGTTACAGGCAGATTTGTGTTGAGGCGATTCAACAGACTCAGTTCATCACCGCGGATCATCTCCGTGGTGCCGGCCAGGTTGCCTGTCGTGAAGGTCTGGGTACGGCCGGTCTGCCCCACGCCGGTCACACCGAAGCGGGCGCCCAGGTCACGGGCGAAGTCATCGCTGGCGATCACGATGCGGGTCTCGATCAGTACCTGCTGGACGGGGATGTCGAGCCGGTCGATCAGACGACGGATATCGGCCAGTTTGGCCTCGGTGTCCTGCACGAGCAGGGTGTTGGTGCGGTTGTCCACGGTCAGGCTGCCGCGATCGGACAGGAAGGTAGTGCGGTCACTTCGGATGATGGCGGCCACGTCCTCGGCACGGGCGTAGTTGACCTGGATGAACTCGGCGCGCAGGGGGGCCAGTTCTTCCACCTGCTTGCGGCTTTCCATTTCCAGCTTCTCCCGGGCGGCGATCTCTTCCGTGGGCGCAACAAAGATCACATTGCCGGCCTCACGCATGCCCAGGCCCTTGGAGCGCAGGATGATGTCCAAGGCTTGATCCCAGGGCACGTTGCGCAGTCTCAGGGTGATATTGCCAGTCACCGAGTCGCTCACCACCACGTTCAAGTCGGTGAAATCGGCGATCAACTGCAGCACCGAGCGAACCTCGATGTCCTGGAAGTTCAGGGAGAGGCGCTCTCCGGTGTAGGTGAAACGGTCGCGCTGGATCTCCTCGGCCTCGGCCTCGGTGATGGGCTTGACCTCCAGGATGTACTGGTTTTCCACCTGGTAAGAGAGGGTGTCGTACTTGCCTGTGGCCGCCACCACCATGCGAACCCGGTCGGTCTCGCGGATGGTGTCGATGGTCTGAACTGGAGTTGCGAAGTCGATCACGTCCAGACGGCGCTCCAGGTCCTCGGGCAGACCGGTGCGCAGGAAGTTGAGTTCGATGCGGCCCGCCTGCTCGCGCACATCCACGCGGGTCCTTGGGTCGGTGAGGTGCACCACGACCCGGCCTTCACCCTCGGCGCCGCGGCGGAAGTCCACATTGCTGATTTGGGTGTCGCCAGTGACCGTTCGGGTCGCAGGCGCTGCGGCGGTCTGGGAAACCGCGGCGGCAGGGGCGCTGGCATCGGGCGACAGGGTTAGCACCACATCGTTGCCGCGCACTTGGGTCTCGAACGCCATCATGCGCACCAGGTTGACCACCACGCGGGTGCGGTCGCGGGCTTCCGCGGTGGAGATGGAGCGCGCCAGCCCGACGCCGATGTCCTGGCTGCGCTGGGCCAGACCGATACGAGTGTCAGGGAAGTCGAGGGCGATGCGGGCCGGGTTGTCGATGGTGAAGCTGGTGGGTGCCGCCGGCTGGCTGGCAAAGCCCAAGGTCACTTGTAGTCGGTCGCCCGGCAGGGTGGTGTAGGTGATCCGCTCGAGAACGTTGCCTTGGGCCAGTGCCGGGCTGCTGACAATTGCCAGCAGCAGACAGAGAGCCAAGAAGGTAATCGTGTTGCGCATCAGGCCCCTGCCAGATGCCTTCGCGGTCATCCGGTTGCGGTGGGGGAGGCAGGTGAGTGTCGCCAGTCTCATAACGTCGGTTCCTCGTTTCTTATTCGCTGAGCGCAACGGAGCCGGCTCGCTCCATGTATCCGCCGAAGCCGTCCGGGACGATCTCGGTCAGATCGACACCGCTTTCAGTGATCCGGGTAATGCGTCCGTGGTTTTGTCCCATGTAATTGCCCACCGTCACCCGCTGGATGGTGCGGTCCGGCGTGCGGATCAGCGCCCAGGTGGTGCCATCCTGGTACAGGGTGCCCACCATGCGCAGGGTATCCAGGGGGAAGTTTTCCAGGTATTCCTGGGGCCTGTTCGGGTCGATGGTGATCGTGCTTGTGGAGACCGGGCGTTGCGGCGCCGCGCGCGTGATGATCACGGAGGCGTCGAAGGGGTCCCGCGCATGACCGGGGTAGACGAAGACCTCCTGGGGCTGGACCTCGGGGATCGGCTCGATGCGCCCTCCGGGGCGGGCCTTGGTCTGTTCCACGTATTGCTCCAGGTCGCTCATGCCGCTGCCGCAACCGGTCAGGGCGGCCACCAGCAGCACGGCAGTGGAGATGGCAACGCCCAGACGCGTCGCGTAGGCGGTTGACGCGGTATGAAGATCAGCCATCGGATTCATCCAGGTAACGATAGGTCTTGGCGGTGGCTTCCATGGTCAGCCGTCTGCCGTCCTGGGTGGGACGGATCACCACGTCGTGCAGGGTCACGATGCGCGGCAGACTGGCCACGCCGCTGGTGAATTCGGCCATCTGTTCGTAGCTGCCATGCATACGCAGTTGTATGGGGGCTTCGGCGTAGAAGCCGCGGCGCTGTTCGGCCTGGGGGCGGAACAGGTCGATCTCCAGGCCGCTGGCCAGTGCTGTCTGGGAGATGTCGACCAGCAGGCTGGGGATCTCAGTGCGGCTTGGCAGCTGGCGCAGCATGGTGCCGAAGGTACGCTGCATCTCCTCCAGCTGATCCTTGTAGGCCTGCAGGTTGGCGGCGCGGCGCTGGCGGGTCTCGAAGGTCTGTCGCAGCTGGGTTTCCTGGGCCTGAACCCGGTCCAGTTGCTCCAGCTGATCCTTGATGACGAACCAGTACCCGATGCCCAGGATGGCGATGATCAGGATGGCGATGGCGATCGCCTTGATGGCGACAGGTGCCGTACCGATCGTTTTGAGATCTATATTGTTCAGATCCTGCAGGTTCACGACGCCCCCCCTTCGTTGTCCTTCTTGGGTGTAGCCTGGCGCACGTTGAGGACGAAGTCCCGGATGCGGGTGCCCTGTTGTTCGCGGGTCTCAATTACCTGCAGGCTAGGCTCACCAAACCAGGGGGAGGCCTCCAGGTTGCGCATCATGGCGGAGATGCGGGCATTGGATTCGGCGCGACCTCGGATGGTCAGGTTGTTGCCACGCTGCTCGATGGCGGTGTAGTAGGTGCCGTCGGGCAGTTGCACAACCAATTCGTCGAACAGGCGCACAACCACCGGACGGCTGCTTTGCAGTTCCTGGATGATGGTCATGCGATCGATCAGCGCCTTCTTGGTGGCTTCAAGGTCGCGGATCTCGGCGATCTGCCGGTCGAGGATGCGGATCTCGTTCTGCAGGTAGGCATTGCGCGCCTGCTGATGCTCAATCAGGCCGTTGACATGGATGTGACCCAGAAACACCGCCAGGGCAGCGACCACGACAGCGACACCCGCGAGGATGCCGAATTCCTTCTGTTGTTCCTTGCGCCGCTGTTCGCGCCATGGGAGCAGGTTGATATGGGACATCAGTCGAAGCTCCTCATGGCCAGGCCGCAGGCGATCATGAGCGAGGGGGCATCATTGCCGAGTCGCTGCGGGTTGACGCGGGTACTCAGGGACATGCGCCCGAAGGGGTTGGCGATCAGGGTGCGTGTGCCGAGCCGCGATTCGATCAGTTCGTCCACGCCGGGGATCGCGGCGCAACCGCCGGCAAGCACGATCTGGTCCACGTGGTTGTACTGGCTGGCGGCATAGAAGAACTGCAGGAAACGGCCCACCTGCTGCACCATGGTGTCCTTGAAGGGCTCCAGTACTTCGGGCACGTAGTTGTCGGGCAGGCCACCTTCCTTCTTGGCCAGGCCGGCCTCGTCGTAGGACAGTCCGTAGCGGCGCATGATCTCCTCGGTGAGCTGCTTGCCACCGAAGGTCTGTTCGCGGGTGTAGATGAGTTTGCTGTCGCTCAGGATGTTGATGCTGGTCATGGTGGCGCCGATGTCGATCACCGCCACGGTGCCAGAAGCCTCCACATCCTCCATCTGCGCGAGCAGCAGGGGATAGGTGTGCTCGATGGCGTAGGCCTCAACATCCATGACCACGGGTTCAAGGCCGGCCAGTTCGGCGGCGCTCACCCGTAGCTCCACGTTTTCACTGCGGGAGGCGGAGAGCAGGACGTCCACGGTTTCGGGGTTCTTGGCGCTGGGGCCGAGCACCTCGAAGTCCAGGTTGACCTCTTCCAGGGCGTAGGGGATGTACTGGTCGGCCTCGATCTGGATCTGGCCTTCCATCTCCTCCTCCTTGATGGAGGCGGGCATGGTGATCACCTTGGTGATGACGGCGGAGGAGGGTACGGCCATGGCGCAGGTGCGGGTCTTGCTCCCGGAACGCTTGTGGGCCTTCTTGATGGCATCGCCCACGGCCTCGGGTTCCTGGATGTTTTTTTCCACCACGGCGTTGGCCGGCAGAGGCTCAACGGCGTAGCTTTCAACCCGGTATTTGCCGCCGGACTGGCTGAGTTCCACCAGCTTGACCGAGGTCGAGCTGACGTCGATGCCCAGCAAGGGCGGCTTCTTGCGGCTGAACCCTATCACGGCGCTCCCTTTCTCTTCTGGCCCGGCCAGATCCGGGGGATATCTCGTTCGGTCGCGGGGCTGGACCCCGGCGCTTGGGACACTCCGGGCAGGGCGTCGCTTGCTACGAATCGCCGTGCGCGTGATGGTGTCGAGAGATTCCCTGTCGTTATGTCGTTATTCTTTGCGGCTAGGTATAACTTATATTTTTTCTAGATACTAGTCCCAACCCCATAAAAATACTAGCTTATATTTGTGCAAAATATGGTCGACTTCCCACTTGGTCTGAGCAACGGTATCATTTGACCGACATCATGCCCCATCGCGGCCCTGCGGCCCTGTCCTCATCATGCGCTTTGTTCTGAATGTTCTCCGCTGGGGTGTGACTACCCTGTTCGCCCTGTTCTTCGTCGGCGTGCTGGTGGTAGCCGGCGCCTATTTATATGTAGCCCCGGACATGCCCGAGGTGGACACTCTGCGGGAGGTCCGGCTGCAGGTTCCCCTGCGGGTCTTCAGTCAGGACGGCCTGATGATCGCGGAGTATGGCGAGCAGCGCCGTGAGCCCCTGCGCCTGGAGGACATGCCCGAGCCCTTGGTCCAGGCCTTTCTGGCCGCCGAGGATGATCGTTTCTACCGCCACCCCGGGGTGGATTACCACGGACTGCTGCGGGCGGCTGTGAACCTGATCACCACCGGCGAGAAGACCCAGGGTGGCAGCACCATCACCATGCAGCTGGCGCGCAACTTCTTCCTGACCCGCGACCGCACCTATACCCGCAAGATCACCGAGATCTTCCTCGCCTTCCGTATCGAGCGCGAGCTCAGCAAGGACGAGATCCTCGAGTTGTACCTGAACAAGATTTACCTGGGTCAGCGGGCCTACGGGGTCGGCGCCGCGGCCCAGGTCTATTACGGCGTCCCGGTCGGCGAACTCACGCTGGATCAGATGGCCACCATCGCAGGCCTGCCCAAGGCACCGTCCACCACCAACCCGGTGACCAGTCCGCGGCGCGCCGAGATACGGCGCAATTATGTCCTCGGGCGCATGCGCGATCTGGGCATGATCGACGAGCAGGCCTTCGCCGAGGCGCGCGCCAGGCCGGTGGTAGCCCGTTTGCACAACCCGGTGGTGCAACTGGAGGCCGCCTACGTGGGCGAGATGGTGCGCCAGGAGATGCTGGCTCGCTTTGGCGAGGCTGCCTACACCGAGGGTTTCCGCGTCTACACGACCCTGGACAGTCGCCTGCAGCGCACTGCCAACAATGCCCTGCGCAACGGCCTGATGGAGTACGACCGCCGTCATGGCTATCGCGGCCCGGAGGCGCGTATTGACCTGTCCGAGCATGCCGATGACGCCGCCCTGGACCGGGTGCTGGGGCAGGTGGCGCGGGTGGGTGGCCGGCTCTGGCCGGGGGTCGTGACCCGGGTGACTGCCGAGTCCGCGGAGGTCTACCTGGGCTCGGGCAGTCGAGTGTCCCTGAACCTGGAGGCCGTGTCCTGGGCGCGGCCCTATATTGATGTGTCCCGTACCGGGCCCGTGCCGGAGCGGGTGAGCGACGTGCTCAGTGCCGGTGACCTGGTGCGGGTGGAGCGTCAGGGGGATGAGTCATGGCGCCTGGCCCAGATGCCTGCTGTGGGCGGTGCCCTGGTGTCCCTGGACCCGCGAAACGGTGCCATTATCGCCCTGGTGGGGGGCTACGACTTCTTCCAGGCCAGTTTCAACCGTGCCGTGCAGGCCTCGCGCCAACCGGGTTCCGCCTTCAAGCCCTTCATCTATTCCGCGGCCCTGGAGCGCGGCTATTCGCCGGCGAGCCTGATCAACGATGCCCCGGTGGTGTTCGAGGATCCCGCCCTGGAGGACACCTGGCGGCCCACCAATTACAGCGGCCGCTTCTATGGCCCCACCCGCCTGCGCGAGGCCTTGACCGAATCGCGCAACCTGGTCTCCATCCGGCTGCTGCATGCCATCGGGGTGCGCTATGCCCATGATTACGTCTCCAGCCGTTTCGGCCTGGACCCTTCCCGTCATCCGCGGGACCTGTCCCTGGCCCTGGGCAGCGGTGCCGTCACGCCCCTGGAGATGACCGCCGCCTATGCAGTGTTCGCCAACGGCGGATATCGCATCGAGCCCTGGTTTATCGAGCGTATCGAGTGGCCCGATGGCGAGATCCTGGAACAGGCCAACCCGATCCGGGTCTGCGAGGCGCCCTGTGAGCCACAGCAGCGGGTCGAGTTGCAGATCGCTTCCATGGGTGCGGGTGAGGTGAACGAACCGCTCGAGGTGGACGGATTGCGCGTGGCGGAACGTGTCCTGTCGCCCACCAATGCCTACCAGATGGTGAGCATGATGCGCGACGTGATCCAGGACGGTACCGCACGCCGTGCCCGGGCCCTGGCCCGTGAGGACATCGCCGGCAAGACCGGCACCACCAACGATCTGCGCGACGCCTGGTTCAGCGGCTTCAATGGGGAGGTGGTGACCACCGCCTGGGTCGGCTTTGACGACAACTCGCCGCTGGGTCCTCGGGAGTCCGGGGGCGCGACCGCCCTGCCCATGTGGATCGAGTACATGCGCGAGGCCCTGTCCGGCCGTCCCTTGCGCATCATGGATGAGCCCGAGGGTATGGTGACGGTACGTATCGATGCCGAGACCGGTGGCCTGGCCACTGCCCGTACCCGGCGCGCCCTGTTCGAGACCTTCACGCCGGAGCAGGTGCCGGAGGCGCAGGACAGCGTGCCCGCGCCTGCCGGCGAGACGCCTGGGACCGGGCAGGACGAAGTGCGCCCCGAATTCCTGTTCTGATCCCTGCGTCAGCCGCGTTCTGCCGCATCAGCGTATTCGCCGCATGGTGATCCCCGCCGTTTGCGGGGTAGACTGAGCCGGGGTTCCCTCGGTATCCGGAGATCGATCCATGTCCACCAATGATCTCAGAGTACGCCAGCTCATCATGGAGGAGGCGGCGCGCATCATCCTGGACGAGGGGGTGGCTGATTACGGGCTTGCCAAGCGCAAGGCGGCCGAGCGCCTCGGCGCCGGCCAGACCCGCAACCTGCCGCGCAATGTGGAGATCGAGGAGGCGGTGCATGCCCGCCAGCGGCTGTTCGAGGACGATGCCAGCCGCGAGGCGCTGATGCGGCTGCGCGAGGCGGCCGTGCAGGCCATGGAGTTGCTGGCTCCGTTCGAGCCGCGCCTGGTGGGGCCGGTGCTGGAGGGGCTGGTCAACGGACGCGAGGAGATCACCCTGCACCTGTTCGCCGACAGCGTGGAGGAGGTGATTTTCCACCTGGAGGATCGGGGTATCCGCTGGCGCGGTGATGAGCGTCGGATGCGTTCGGGGCAGGGGTACGTGTTCTACCCGGTGATCGCCTTCGCCGGCCCGGGTGCCGACGTGGAGGCCGTGGTGTTTCCCGTCAAGGGCATCCGTCAGGCGCCGCCCAGCCCGGTGGACGGCAAGCCCATGCGCCGGGCGGGGATCAAGGAGGTCAGGGGGCTGCTGGGAAGTGAGCAGTGTGAATTGGGAAGTGGGAATTGAAAGCCTTCACTTCGCACCGCCCAATTCACACTTCTTACTTTTAACTTCCTGCTTCATGCCGGCCTTGTGCACCTCATCCACCAGGGCAGCGACCTTCTCCGGGTCGATGCCCGGGTGGATGCCGTGGCCCAGGTTGAAGACATGGCCGCTGCCGGGGCCGAAGTCCTCGACCACCTTGCGGGCGGCTGCGCGCACGCGCTCGGCGGAGGCGTAGAGCACCGCCGGATCCAGGTTGCCCTGCAGCGCCACCCGGTCGCCGACGCGCCGGCGCGCCTCGCCGATGTTCACCGTCCAGTCCAGGCCCAGGGCGTCGCAGCCGGTTTCGGCCATGGACTCCAGCCAGGCGCCGCCGCCCTTGGTGAACAGGGTCACGGGCACGCGCCGGCCCTCATGCTCCCGGGTCAGTCCTGCCACGATGCGCTGCATGTAGGCGAGTGAGAACTCCCGGTAGCCCTCGGGGGTCAGGCTGCCGCCCCAGGTGTCGAACACCATCACCGCCTGGGCGCCGGCGGCGATCTGTGCGTTCAGGTACACGGTGACTGCCTCGGCCAGCACCCCCAGCAGGTGGTGCAGGGTGGCCGGGTCGTCGTAGAGCATGCCCTTGATGCGGGCGAATTCCTTGGAGGAGCCACCTTCCACCATGTAGGTGGCCAGGGTCCAGGGGCTGCCTGAGAAACCGATCAGTGGCACCCGTCCGTCCAGTTCGCGGCGGATCAGGCGCACCGCGTCGGTGACGTAGCGCAGTTCGGTCTCGGGGTCGGGCACGCCCAGGGCGCGGATGGCGGCGGCGTCCTGCACCGGACGCTCGAAGCACGGGCCTTCCCCTTCGGAGAAATACAGGCCCAGGCCCATGGCGTCGGGGATGGTGAGGATGTCGGAGAACAGGATGGCCGCATCCAGGGGGAAGCGCTCCAGGGGCTGAAGCGTGACCTCGCAGGCCATCTCCGGGCTCTTGCACAGATCCATAAAGCTGCCCGCCCGGGCCCGGGTGGCCCGGTACTCGGGCAGATAACGGCCCGCCTGACGCATGATCCACACGGGCGTGGTGTCCACGGGTTCGCGCAGCAGGGCGCGCAGCAGGCGGTCGTTTTTCAGTTCATTCATAACGTCAGTAGCCAGGTGCTGGTCTCAAGTGGCAAGGAACAGCCTTGTGACCCCGGATATTCGGGAGGGCAAGGAAGTGGTTTTGCCATGCAACTAGCCACTTGCCACTTGCCACTGCTTTACACGCCAAGGTAATCCAGGATGCCTTCCGCGGCCTGGCGCCCCTCGAACACCGCGGTAACCACCAGGTCGGAGCCGCGCACCATGTCGCCGCCGGCGAACACCTTGGGATTGGCGGTCTGGAAGGCATGCTTGCCGTCGGCGGGGGCGCGCACCCGGCCACCCTCGTCCAGGGTGATGCCGAACTCGGCGAACCAGGGGGAGGGGCTCGGGCGGAAGCCGAAGGCGATGATCACCCGGTCGGCGGGGATCACTTCCTCGGAGCCGGGCACCGGCTCGGGGCGGCGGCGGCCACGCTCGTCGGGCGCGCCCAGCTGGGTGGTGACCACCTTGACCCCTTCCACGCGGCCGTTGCCGACGATCTCCACCGGCTGGCGGTTCCACAGGAACTGCACGCCCTCTTCCTTGGCATTGACCACCTCGCGGCGGGAACCGGGCATGTTTTCCTCGTCGCGGCGGTAGGCGCAGGTGACTTTCGCGGCTCCCTGGCGCACGGAGGTGCGGTTGCAGTCCATGGCGGTGTCGCCACCGCCCAGCACCACCACCCGCTGGTCCTTCATGTCGATGAAGTCGTCGGCGGAGCGCTCGAAGCCCATCTCCCGGTTGATGTTGGAGATCAGGAAGGGCAGGGCCTCGTGCACGCCGGGCAGGTCCTCGCCGGGGAAGCCGCCCTTCATGTAGGTGTAGGTGCCCATGCCCAGGAACACGGCATCGTACTCGTCCAGCAGCTGCTGGAAGGGGACGTCACGGCCGATCTCGGTGTTGAGCCGGAACTTCACGCCCATCTCCTCCATCAGCTGGCGGCGGGTCTTGACCACGTCCTTTTCCAGCTTGAAGGGGGGGATGCCGAAGGTGAGCAGGCCGCCGATCTCCGGGTAGCGGTCGAACACCACCGCCTCCACGCCGTTGCGGGTGAGCACATCGGCGCAACCCAGGCCCGCCGGGCCCGCACCGACGATGGCCACGCGCTTGCCGGTGGCCACCACGCCGGAGAGGTCCGGGCGCCAGCCGGCCTTGAGGGCCTCGTCGGTGATGTACTTCTCGATGGAGCCGATGGTGACGGCGCCGAAGCCGTCATTGAGGGTGCAGGCGCCCTCGCACAGGCGATCCTGGGGGCAGACGCGGCCGCAGATCTCCGGCAGGGAGTTGGTCTTGTGGGACATCTCCGCGGCCTCGAACAGGTTGCCTTCGGCCACCAGCTTGAGCCAGTTGGGGATGTAGTTGTGGACCGGGCACTTCCACTCGCAGTAGGGGTTGCCGCAGGCCAGGCAGCGGCCGGACTGGTGCTTGGCGGTCTCCGGGTCAAACTGCCCGTAGATCTCCTTGAATTCATGGATGCGCACCTGCGCCGGGGTCTTCTTCGGGTCCTGGCGGGGGATTTCGAGGAACTGCATCGGGTTGGCCATGACGGATACCTGTAAGCCGTGTCGCACGTTTAGGCACCGTCGCGCACCGCGGGTGCCTGTCAATCACATCAAGCATGAATGCGCCGGTTGGCGGTGTGCAACCCCAGGGGCGCTGGGGTTGCCGGGCGGGTCAGGCGAGGCGGGCCTTTACCTGGGCACTGACCGCCGCCATGTCGGCGCGGCCCTGGATCCGGGGCTTGATCAAGCCCATGACCTGGCCCATGTCGCGCACGGAGCTGGCGCCGGTCTCGCTGATGGCCGCGTCGATCATCGCCGTGATCTCGCCCTCGGAGAGGGGTTCGGGCAGATAGGACTGGATGACCTCCAGTTCCCGCACCTCTACGTCAGCCAGGTCGTCCCGGCCCGCGCCCCGGTACTGCTCGATGGATTCCCGGCGCTGCTTGACCATCTTGTCGAGCACGGCCAGCACCTGGGTGTCGTCCAGGGATGCGCGGGTATCCACTTCCACCTGCTTCACGGCGGCGAGCATCAGGCGAATGGTACCCAGCCGTGACTTGTCGCCGGCGCGCATGGCCGACTTCATGTCCTCGGTGATGCGGGCCTTCAGCGGGCTGTCGGTGGACATGGTCCGGGCTCTCCGGGCGGGTCCGCGTCAAGGCGAACCCCGAGTCAGTCAGTCGAGACTTAGTACAGGCGCTCGCGGCGAGCCACTTCCTTGGACACGCGCTTGGCCTGGCGCTTGACGGCGGCAGCGGCCTTGCGCTTGCGGATCTCGGTGGGCTTTTCGTAGAACTCGCGACGACGGACTTCGGTCAGCACACCGGCCTTTTCGCAGGTGCGCTTGAAGCGGCGCAGGGCCACCTCGAAGGGTTCATTTTCTTTGACGCGTACGTGAGGCATCAGATCATCCTGTCAGGGTTAAACGTTCAACGCCCCGGTATCCGGGGACAGAGAATCGCGCATTATAAGGATTCATCCGGGAAATGCCAAAGTTTCCGTGCGCGTCGGGTGAGGGACCGTCGTGCCCGGCGTGAACAGGATTTTTCGGGGTTCGCATGTCTATAATGACCGGCCGTTCACCTGCGGCGACTGGCTTGATGTGTGTCGCCCGGGATGGGTCGGGCCGCCTTGCCCCGATCTGCTTGTCATCTTCTTGATTTTCTTCAGAATCTGGACCCCTGAATGCGCATCCTGGGTATTGAGACCTCCTGTGATGAGACCGGCGTGGCGGTGATCGATGCCGAGCACGGGCTGCTGTCCCACGCCCTCTACAGCCAGGTGGCCCTGCATGCGGAATACGGCGGCGTCGTGCCGGAACTGGCCTCCCGGGACCATATCCGCAAGCTGCTGCCCCTGGTGCGCCAGGCCCTGGACGAGGCGGACACCGCCGCCCCGGATCTCACCGGCATCGCCTATACCTCGGGCCCCGGCCTGCTGGGCGCGCTGCTGGTGGGTGCCGGGGTGGCGCGCAGTCTCGCCTGGGCCTGGGGCCTGCCCGCCGTGGGCGTGCACCACATGGAGGGGCACCTGCTTGCGCCCCTGCTGGGCGATGAACCGCCCGAATTTCCCTTCCTGGCCCTGCTGGTCTCCGGCGGGCATACCATGCTGGTGGACGTGCAGGGGGTGGGGCGTTACCGGATCCTGGGCGAGAGCCTGGACGACGCCGCCGGCGAGGCCTTCGACAAGACCGCCAAGTTGCTCGGGCTGGGCTACCCCGGCGGCCCGGCCCTGGCGGCCCTGGCGGAACAGGGTGATCCGGCGCGTTTCAGCTTTCCCCGCCCCATGACCGACCGCCCGGGCCTGGACTTCAGTTTCTCCGGGCTCAAGACCCGGGCCCTGACCACCCTCCGCGAGGCGCGCACCGAGCAGGATCGGGCCGACGTGGCGCGGGCCTTCGAGGAGGCGGTGGTGGATACCCTGGTGATCAAGTGCCTGCGAGCGGTGCAGGAGACCGGGGCCGAGCGCCTGGTGGTGGCCGGCGGCGTGGGCGCCAACCGGCGCCTGCGGGAAAGGCTCAGGGCGGCGGTGGGCGCCGAGGGTGCCAGCGTGCATTACCCGCCATTCGAGTTCTGCACCGACAACGGCGCCATGATTGCCCTGGCGGGGTTGATGCGTTTCCAGGCGGGTGCGGGCGAGGACCTGACCATCCGGGCGCGCGCCCGGTGGAACCTGGCTCAAGGGTGAGGAGGAAGGGGTAAGGGGTAAGAGGTGTCGATGACTTCATTCATCCCTCATCCTTCCGCCTTCAGCCTTTCCCAATTTTGGGTTCCTCGCCGCGCAGCAGGCGGCGGATGTTGGCGCGGTGGCGCCAGTAGATGAACCCGGCGAGGACTACGCCGGCGGCCTCGTACCAGCGCTCGCCGGTGAGCAGATACATGTACACCGGCGTCAGGGTGGCGGCGGTCAGGGCGGACAGGGATGAGATCCGGCTGATGGCGGCCACGATGAGCCAGGTGGCCAGGGCGGCGAGCCCGACCCAGGCCTGGATGCCCAGGATCACGCCCAGCGCCGTGGCCACACCCTTGCCACCCCGGAAGCCGTGGTAGACGGGAAAGAGATGCCCCAGGAAGGCGGCCAGGGCCACGGCGGCGATCCAGGCCGGTTCGAGCCCCAGCGCGTGGGCGACGAGCACCGGCACCAGCCCCTTGAGCAGATCCCCCAGCAGGGTGATGATGGCCGCCCCCTTGCGCCCGGTGCGCAGCACATTGGTGGCGCCGGGATTGCCGGAGCCCTGGCTGCGGGGGTCCGGCAGGCCAGCCAGGCGGCAGACCAGGATGGCGGTGGACACCGAGCCCAGCAGGTAGGCGCCGAGGACCAGGGCTGAGGCCAGCAACATGAGACAGATCCCTTATTAAGAATTTGAACGATGTGGATTGAAGCTGTGGACAACAGGACTGGGCATGATACCCGAGTTGGGCGGGGCGGCAATCCGTGAGCCGGGAATCCGCCGCGGGCATGCCGCCGACCCTGTTGTGCCTCCATGGCTGGGGGCTCAACGGTTCGGTCTGGCAGGATCTGGCCGGCGCCCTGGCCGGGCGTGCCCGGGTGCTCGCCCCGGACCTGCCTGGGCATGGCGCCCGGGCCGGTGAAGGCCGCTTCGGGAGCCTCGAGGCCGCGGTGGATCAGCTGGCCGCGGGGCTGGACGCACGTGTCTGTGTGGTGGGTTGGTCACTGGGCGGGCTGGTGGCCCTGAGCCTGGCGCGGCGTCATCCCGACAAGGTCTCTTCCCTGGTGCTGCTGGCCGCCACCCCCCGTTTCGTGCGCGCCCCCGACTGGCCCCATGCCATGGATCCCGGGGTGCTGGCGGACTTCGCCCGGGACCTGGCGGGCGACTTTTCGTCCACCCTGGCCCGGTTTCTCGCCCTGCAGTTTCTCGGCGCGCCCGGTCGCGGCGAGGCCCTGCGAACCCTGAAGGCCCGCTGCCTGGCCATGCCGCCCGCGCCGGGGGCCCTGGCGGAAGGGCTCGAGATCCTGCGGGACACGGATCTGCGTGCCGAGCTCGCCGGACTCAGGGTGCCGGTGTTTGGCCTGTTCGGCGATCTGGATACCCTGGTGCCGGCGGCCGTGGTCCCGGACCTGCAGCGGCTGCGGCCGGACATGTCGGTGCATGTGCTGCGCGGGGCGGGGCATGCACCCCTGCTGACCCATGTGCCGGAAGTGGGGGATCGCCTGCTGGAGTGGTGCGATGGCGGTTGACGAGCCCTACCGCCTCGACAAGCGCCGGGTGCGGGCCACCTTCGAGCGGGCAGCCAGCGGGTATGATCGCACGGCCGTGCTGCAGCACGAGGTCTGTGACCGCCTGCTGGAACGCCTGGATCTGGTGAGGCTGTCCCCCGCCCGGGTTCTGGACATCGGCACGGGCACAGGGCGCGCTGCCCGGGGCCTGCGCGACCGCTACAAGCGGTCTCTGGTGTGCGGGCTGGATTTGTCCGAGGGCATGCTGCGCCAGGCGCGCCGCGCTGCCGGCTGGTGGCGCCGCCCGGTGTGGGTGGCCGGCGACGCGGAGCGCCTGCCCTTCGCCGACGGGGTCTTCGGCCTGGTCGTGTCCAGTCTCGCGCTGCAATGGTGCGATGACCTGGACCGCACCTTCGCCGGCGTGCGGCGGGTGCTCGCCCCCGGCGGGCTGTTCCAGTTCAGCACCTTCGGCCCCGACACCCTGCGGGAGCTGCGCGAGGCCTGGCGCCGGGTGGACCCCGAGGGTACCCACGTCAATCGTTTCCTGGACATGCATGACATCGGCGACGCCCTGGTGCGTGCCGGGTTCGCGGACCCGGTGATGGACATGGAGATGATGACGGTCACCTACGCCGACCTGGGCCAGCTGATGCATGACCTGCGTGCCATCGGCGCCAGCAACGCCAATGCTGGCCGTCCCCGCGGACTCACGCCCCGTTCCCGGCTGCGGGCGCTGGAAGCCGCCTACGAGGTCTTTCGCCGGGACGACGGCAGTCTGCCGGCCAGCTACGAGGTCGTCTACGGCCATGCCTGGGCGCCGAATGTCCCTGTGGCGGGGCCGGCCGGCCGCCCCGAGCGTTTCATTCCCATCACGCCCGAATCCTGATCGGGCGACGGGGCGGACTGCCGCCCCGTTTTTCCTGTGAGCAAACCTCGCTCTGTCCCTCTGTGGGCAGGCATTCACGGCCTGCGCCAGCGCTGATTTGTTCAATTTCTATCCGTTTTGGGATGTCATCCCTGAAAAAAAACAAATAGGTGCTATAAGAATTAAATTGGTTTCTAAGGGCTGGAAGCCTTGGAAAATAAGAAAAAGGGCTGGTCTCGAGGTTTTTCATTATAAGCAGCATTAAAAATATTGATTTTAATGCCGCCCGGATTACCTCTAGATTCCCGAAACATAAGAACTATAAAAGGGCTGCTGTACGCGAGGCTCATGATCTGATGCGAGTCGTCACTCCTGAAAGCGAAGCCAGCGAACGTCGTTTCGTGATTCGCCCCAATCGCTCCCTGAGTCTGGGTGGCAATCTCCTGTTCATTGCCGTGGTGGCGCTGGCACTCGGGATCATTGCGGCGGTGTTCGTCAGTGCCGGCTACTGGGTGGTCGCGCCGTTTGCGGGTCTGGAACTCCTGGTGATCATCCTGGCGGTGCTGAGTCTCTATCGGCGCGGACTGATCACGGAAATCATCGATATCACGGCCCGGGCGGTCACCGTGTCGGTGGTCGGCAGGCGCTTTGAGCGTTCCACGCGCCTGCCCCGGGAGGACTCCAGGGTGGTGCTCAGGCCCTCGCCCTGGCGAGGACATCCCAGTCGACTGTTCCTGGCGGCCCGCGATGTCTGGGTCGAGGTGGGCAGTTGCCTGCGGGAAGACGAGCGGCGCGGCCTGGCAAGCGCCCTGCGCTCCGCCATCTATGGGCCTGTGGTCGTCAGATGAAGTATCGAACGGCCGCGCCTTGTGCGGCCGGTCGGGTGTTGATGGAAATGGGGGAGTCCTTCGTGCGGTGGAGACCGGTGTCATCCGGAGCCGCCGCGAGCACGAAGACCAGCCTTGAATAATAACTAAGCAGGACGAGGAGCCTCATGTTGGCCACCAAGCGATCACGATCCGGGTCCCTTCTTGCCGCTGCCCTGGCTGTCACCGGTTTCGGTGCCACTGCGGCCGCGGACGAGGTGCAGCGTTGGGGGGTCAACTTCCCCCCGCCGGCTTCCACCACGGCGCAGGAGATCTATGACATTCACATGCTCACCATGGGTATCGCCACGATCTTGCTGGTGATCATCTTTGCCGTGGTGATCTACTCCCTGATCGTTCACCGCAAGTCCCGGGGCTATCCCGCCGACCAGCATTTCCATGAAACCTGGTTCGGTCGCTGGTCCTGGGTCTTCGTGCCCGTGATGGTGCTCGGGGTGGACCTGACCATTGCCGGCGCGGCCCAGAAGACCCTCGAGCGTGTCTGGGTGGTGCCCCAGGATCAGCCGCTCCTGGACGTGAAGGTGATCGGTCACCAGTGGTACTGGGAGTTCGTCTACCTGGATCACGACGTGAAGATCGAGAGCCGCTTCGTGCCCAAGGAAGAGGCGGGCATCCACTACCTGCGTGAAGTGGACAACCGGCTGGTGCTGCCGACCCACCAGCGGGTGCGTTTTCTGCACACAGCCAGTGACGTGCTGCACGCCTTCTGGGTGCCCGAACTGGCCGTGAAGAAGGACGCCATTCCGGGCTATGTCACCGAGACCTGGGTGAACCTCACCCGTGAAGGCGTGTTCCGCGGCCAGTGCGCAGAGCTCTGCGGCACCTGGCATGCGCGCATGCCCATCGTGGTGGAAGGCGTCTCCCAGGAGCGTTTCGATGCCTGGATCGAGGAACAGAAGCAGGTCAAGCTGGCTGCGCTGGCCGAGGCGACCGCCGAGCGTGAATGGGACAAGGACGAGCTGATGGCCCGAGGGGAGCGGCTCTACAACACCATGTGTGCCGCCTGTCATCAGGTGGATGGTTCCGGCATGCCGCCGGCCTTCCCGGCCATCCGGGGCAGTGCCGTGGCAACGGGTCCCATCCCCCGCCACATGGAGGTCGTCCTCAAGGGCGTCCCGGGCACCGCCATGGCTGCCTGGAATTCCCTGAACGATCTGGAGATCGCGTCCATCATCACCTACCAGCGCAATGCCTGGGGTAACGACACCGGTGACGTGGTCCAGCCCTCCGACGTGAATGCCGCGCGCTGATTGAGTCTGCCAGGAGAATAAAGACATGACGACTGCCACACATGCCCACGCCGATCATGAGCATCACGGCCCGCCGAGCGGCCTGAAGCGCTGGCTGTTCTCTACCAACCACAAGGACATCGGGACCATGTACCTGGTGTTCGCCCTGATCATGCTGTTCCTGGGCGGCGCCAGTGCCATGGTGATCCGTGCCGAGCTGTTCATGCCGGGTCTGCAGCTGGTGCAGCCCGACCTGTACAACAACCTGGTCACCAACCACGCCCTGATCATGATCTTCGGCGCGGTGATGCCGGCGGCTGCGGGTCTGGCCAACTGGATGATCCCCCTCATGATCGGCGCGCCGGACATGGCCCTGCCGCGCATGAACAACCTGAGCTTCTGGATCCTCCCCGCGGCGGCCCTGATGCTGATCCTGTCGTTCGTCGTGCCGTTCTTCCCCGGCGGCGGCACCCAGATCAACACCGGCTGGACGCTGTACCCACCCCTGTCCCTGCAGGTGGGCATGTCCATGGACTTCCTCATCTTCGCCATCCACCTGCTGGGTGTATCGTCGGTGCTGGCGTCCATCAACATCATCGTCACCATCTTCAACATGCGCGCCCCGGGCCTGCGCATGATGCAGCTGCCCATCTTCGTGTGGGCCTGGCTGGTTACCGCCTTCCTGCTGATCCTGGTGGTGCCCGTGCTGGCGGCCGGCGTGACCATGCTGCTGTTCGACCGACACTTCGGCACCAGCTTCTTCATCGCGGCCGGCGGTGGTGACCCGGTGCTGTTCCAGCACCTGTTCTGGTTTTTCGGTCATCCCGAGGTGTACATCCTGATCCTGCCCTCCCTGGGTGTGCTGGCCTCCATCCTGCCTACCTTCTCCCGCAAGCCGCTGTTCGGCCATCATTCCCTCGTAGGTGCCATGATCGCCATTGCGGCCCTGGGCATGATCGTCTGGGCGCATCACCAGTACACCGTCGGCATGTCACTGGCCGCCGTGAAGTACTTCATGATCATGACCATTCTGATCTCGATCCCGGTGGGGCTGATCATCTTCAACTACATGATGACCATGTGGCGTGGCGCCATGACCTTCGAAACGCCCATGCTATTTACCGTGGCCATCATACTCATGTTCTCCTTCGGTGGGCTGACGGGCGTGATGCTCGCAGTGGTGCCCGCCGACATGCAGTACCACGACTCCATGTTCGTGGTGGCGCACTTCCACTACGTGCTGCTACCGGGTGCCGTCTGGGGTCTGTTTGCCGGCGTGTTCTACTGGCTGCCCAAGTGGACCGGGCACATGTACGACGAGAAGCTGGCCAAGACCTTCTTCTGGCTGCATGTGGTGAGCTTCAACATCACCTTCTTCCCGCAGCATTTCATCGGCCTGGCGGGTATGCCGCGGCGCATCGTGGACTACAACGTGATGTTCACGGAGTTCAACATGATCTCGTCCGTGGGTGCCTTCTTCTTCGGCATCAGCCATCTGCTGTTCCTGTACATCATCATCAAGACGGTGCGGGGCGGCGAGAAGGCCAAGGCCCGGGCCTGGGAGAGCGCCCAGGGTCTGGAATGGGAAGTGGAGTCTCCGCCGCCCCATCACACCTGGACTACACCACCGACCATCAAGACGGCCTGATCCTGACAGCGAAGGCGGCAGCGCCGCCTTCGCCCTGAGAAAGAGAGGCAAATCATGATGAGCAGACCCGAGTACCCGCCTGAGCTCAGACGCAAGAACGTCAAGCTTGCCCTGTGGGTGCTGGTGATCGTGATCCTGATGTTCATTACGGCGGTGCCCTTCTGGGTCGGGCTCTTTGAGCTGGCCACGGGAGTGAGGTGATCGGTATGGAAAGGGATCCGGATGTGCGCAAGGCCAGCGGCCGCATGGTGCTCTGGCTGGGCGCCCTGACCATCGGGATGTTCGGTTTCGGTTTTGCCCTGGTGCCCCTGTACAACCTGTACTGCCAGGTGGTGGGCATCCAGTCCGCCGATCAGCAGCGAGCGCTCAACGTCCAGGCCAGGGTCGACCCGCTGGGTGAGGTGCAGGACCGCTGGGTGACGGTGCGTTTCGATACCACCGTGCACCCGAGCCTGCCCTGGGCACTGGAGTCGAACGAGCGCAGCCTGCGTGTGAGACCGGGTGAGATCCACGAGGTGATGTTCGTGGCCAGTAATCGCTCTTCGGCCAAGGTCACGGGCCAGGCACTGCCCACAGTCATCCCGTGGCAGGCCAATGATTTCTTCAACAAAACGGAATGCTTCTGCTTCGTGAAGCAGACCCTCGACGGCGGGGAGAGAAGGGAGATGCCATTGCGTTTCGTGGTGTCGCCGGCATTGCCAGACGGGGTGACCTCGCTGACCCTGTCTTACAACTTCATGCACCTGGATGGTTGAGTGGCGGCGAACTCCGTTCACTTCGGGCTAAGGCATTTCAATAAAAAACATTACAAATGAGGTAAAGCATGGCCAGCGCACAGCACGGACAAGACCACTACTACGTACCCGAGTCCAGCCCATGGCCGATCGTCGCAATGATCTCGGCACTGCTCATGGTCTTCGGCCTCGCCCTGTGGATCAACGCGGTCGGCCTCGGTGCCTGGATATTTTTCGGCGGCTTCATCCTGCTGGCCGTGATGTTCTACGGATGGTTCAGCGACGTGGTCAGGGAGAACCTGTCCAATGTCTACAATGCACAGGTCAGCCGGTCCTTCCGCCAGGGCATGTTCTGGTTTATCGCTTCGGAAGTGTTCTTCTTCCTGAGCTTCTTCGGCGCCCTGTTCTATCTGCGCACCATCGCGCTGCCATGGCTGGGTGGCGAGGGCTATCTGGCCATGACGCACCATCTGCTCTACAGCGGCTTCGAGGCGGTCTGGCCCACCGCTGGGCCGCAACCCACAGCCGGTGAGTTCGAGGCCATGGGCGCCTGGGGTATCCCGGCGCTCAACACCGCGATCCTGCTGTCATCCGGTGCTACCCTGACCTGGGCACACTGGGCGCTGAAGAAGAACGACCAGAAGCAACTGATCTGGGGCCTGATTGCCACGGTCGTGCTGGGTCTCATCTTCGTCGGCTTCCAGGCCTACGAATACATCCATGCCTACCGCGACCTGAACCTCACCCTGGAGCAGGGCATCTACGGATCCACCTTCTTCATGCTCACGGGCTTCCACGGTTTCCACGTGATCGTCGGCGCCATCATGCTGCTGGCGGTGCTGGGTCGTGCCATCAAGGGACACTTCTCGCCCCATAACCACTTCGCCTTCGAGGCGGCGGCCTGGTACTGGCACTTCGTGGACGTGGTGTGGCTGGCGCTGTTCGTGTTCGTCTACTGGCTGTAAGCGCTCGGGATGGCCAATGGACACAACCATTGGCCATCCCGAGTGTGCGGGTGGGGCGGGTTTATCGAAGCCCGGTGGGCTGGAGGAGTCCCGTGGCATAGCCCAGCAGCAGCAGGGCAAACAGTGCGAGGGACAGTCCGATGCGCCAGGTCAGCGCACGCACGACGCGGGTCTTGTCTCGCTCCCCGCCATCCTTGGCCAGGTAATACATACCTTGGAACAGGGAAAACACGATGAAGGCCAGGAACAGTACGACGACAATTTTCATGATCATGGCCCTTGGCGGCAGCGAGTCATCAACTTGATTCACGCAACTATAGCAATTCCATGACAGCGGGTAAGTATGTATTCAGAATTCGCCCGCTTCCTACACTCATCATGCTGATACTGGTCACGTTGTTTTCGAGCCTCGGTGTCTGGCAGTTGGAGCGCGCTGAATTCAAGCGTGAGCTGGCGCGCACCATGGATGAGCGCAACGCACTTCCGCCCGTCAGTCTTGTGTATGCTCAGGTCGATCCCGAGGAACTGCGTTATCGCCATGCGCAGGCCCTGGGAGTTTTTGATGCGGACAGGCAGTTTTTCATTGAAAACCGCAGGTACGGCAGCCGCACCGGTTTTCACGTGATCACGCCGTTGCGGCTCACGGGCAGCGATGCGCTGCTGCTGGTCAATCGGGGTTGGGTCGAGGCACCGCCCGGAGGCGGTCTTCCCGAGGCGGCAGTGCCGGAGGGTGAGGTGACGGTCACCGGGATGGTCTATGAGCCTTCACCGCCGGCGATCACCCTGCATGCAGGACCGGAAGCCGCCAGGGGCTGGGGCAGCCGCTGGCCCTACATGACCGTGGAACTGTTCCGTGCCACGGTGGACTCGCCGGTCGTGCCCATGCTGCTGCTGCTTGAGCGTGGTGCACCCCATGGGTTTGTCCGTGATTGGCCCCGTGAAGAGCCCAAGGTGGGTATGCATATCGGTTACGCGATCCAGTGGTTTGCCTTCGCCCTGATCGTGATGGTCATCTACCTGCGCCTGAGTCTGAGCGCCAAAGCCGTGATGAAGGAGGCTCCATGAATGCAGTGCAGGCCGATCAGGCCTCTGTGGCGCAGACCCCGGGCTGGCGCAGGATGATGCCCTTGTGGATCCTGCTGGTCATTTTTTCACTGCCGGTGATGGCGGCGTGGTGGTTTTATCTCAACCCCGACCAGTTGCCCACGGGGCGGAAGAACCTGGGTGAGCTGATCGAGCCGGTGGTTGCCCTCGACGAACGCCTCGCCCTGCGCCAGGCCGATGGCGCAGCCTTCGATCCCGCCCAGCTGCATGGCAAGTGGTCCCTGGTGACCCTTGGCGTCTCGGGCTGCGCAGACGCCTGCCGCGGACAGCTGGTGGACATGCGCCAGATCCGTCTCGCCGTAGGGGAGGGGCGTTACGTGGTGGAACGCCTGCTCATCGTGCCCCAGGGGGAGTCGGTGGATGCGATCGCGCAAGCATTCCCGGGCATGCACGTGGCGCTGATCGGCCCCGAGGCATTGCAGTCCCTGCAGGCGCAGCTGCCAGGGCCGGATTCCGCGGACAGTCGCATGCTCATCATGGACCCCATGGGCAACCTGATGATGACGTATGCAGAGGACGCCCCGGCGAAACACGTCCTCAGGGACATGGAATTTCTTCTCAAGGCATCAAGAAACTGGGTAAAGGGAGCTGGTTATGGCCATCGCTGATCTGACGCTGTCCAAGTCTCACGCAGGGTCCTGGCGCCGCTACTACGAGCTGGGCAAGCCCAAGGTGGTCGCGCTCATCCTGTTCACAGCCCTGGTGGGGATGCTGCTGTCCGTGCCCGGCATGGTGCCCTGGCACATCATGCTGTTTGGTCTGCTGGGCATCGGCCTGGCCGCGGCCTCGGGCGCGGCCCTGAATCACGTCATCGACCGGCGCATCGATGCGGTGATGGACAGGACCCGCAACCGCCCGCTACCCACCGGGCAGCTGGAGACCCAGAAGGCCCTGGTCTTTGCCATTGCCATGGGCGTGGTGGCCATGGGGATCCTGGTGCTCGCCGTCAATGTGCTGACCGCGGTGCTGACCTTCTTTGCGCTGATCGGCTACGCGGTGATCTACACCGTGTTCCTCAAACGTACCACGCCCCAGAACATCGTCTGGGGTGGTCTGGCGGGCGCGTTGCCGCCCCTGCTGGGCTGGGTCGCGGTCACCGGCCAGATCACGGTGGAGCCGTTGCTGCTGGTGCTGCTGATCTTCGTCTGGACGCCACCCCATTTCTGGGCCCTGGCCATCCGGCGCCGGGAAGATTATGCACGGGCCGGCATCCCCATGCTGCCGGTCACCCACGGCGTGGCGTTCACCAAGCTCCAGGTGCTGCTCTACACCCTGATGCTGCTGACCGTGTCACTGGTGCCCTTCATCATTCACATGACCGGCTTGATCTATCTGGTCGGTGCCCTGGCGCTGGGTATCGGGTTCGTGTTTCATGCCTACCGCTTGTGGCGCAGCTCCGATGACCGCTACGCCATGCCCACCTTCGGCTACTCGATTGTCTACCTGACCGCCATGTTCGCCCTGTTGCTGGTGGATCACTACGTGCGCATGATGATGGCCTGATGACAGGGCGGCGCATCCGTTGCGCCGCCCTGTGTCGAGGCGTTCAGTACCGCTCGCCTCCCAGGAAGGATCGGGCAATCACCAGCACGAAGAGGATGCCGCCGATCACGGCGAGCAGGCCGCCCAGCCCCATGATGCCCATGAAGAAGTGGGTCAGTCCGTCCAGGCCCTGCTCACTGCCTGCGGTCTTGCGCTCGATGCCCATCATCCCGGACACCGCCAGCCCGCCGATGTGCAGCAGTTGCCCGGTGGCGTAGATCACCGGCTGGATGCGGGCCATGCGCCCGGTGGCGGGTGCCCAGCCCAGGCGGGGCAGCAGCAGATAGGAAAGGCCCATGAGGGCCAGGGTCACGCCGACGATGGAGCCATGGTAGTGGGCGGTGATCACGGTGTTTACGTCACCGATCATAACCCCCAGCAGCCCGCCCACCGCGAACAGCAGCAGGGAGGCGAGCAGGGCGCGGTAGGGTGCGGTCATGGCCGGATCCCGGAAGGCGCGCCCGGCGCTCAGGCCGAACAGGATCAGGAGCCCGATGGGCACGGCGGCGAGGCTGTTGCCGTACTGCATCAGGGCGGTGAAGCCGTTGCGAAACTCCGTCGAGGCGATCGGGTAGGCCAGGTGGATGAGCGGCGCGGCCAGCAACGGCAGCACGCCGAGTAGCAGGATGAGGCTGAGCCAGCGGTCCGCCAGCGGGATGCGGATGCCGGCCGGGCGGGCGATCCAGATCCACGCCACCAGCATGATCTGGGTGTAGGCGAACTGCAGGATATGGCCGCCGCCCCAGAACAGCAGTTCGAAGTAGGCCTCGCTCTGGCCGCGCCCCGGCAGGTCCGCCAGGGAAAGACCGCTCCAGATCAGCGAGCCGACGCTGACCAGGGTGGCCAGGCCGGCGGTGTAGATGCCGATGTGCAGCGGATCCGGCCAGAGTCGCGCGGGGTGGTGGCGCAGACCGTAACTCAGGACCTGCAGCACGATGCCGATGCCGAACAGCAGCAGGGCGGCATGGAACACCGGGTGACGCAGCACCGGCACGTAATTGTTCAGGGACGGATCGCCGGCACCCAGGAAGGGCGAAGCGGCCAGTAGCGCCGCACCGCCGGCGGCGAGGGCCAGGCTCAGCCAGCGCAGGGGCAACAGCCCGGGGCGTGCATGCAGGCTCCAGAGCATGCCGGCGAAGGCCAGAAACCAGATCAGGACCGACTGGTCCACGTGCACCACCAGGGCGGTGCGGAAAAAGTCCTGGGTGGGAAACAGGGCCGACGTGCCGGGCGCCCGTGCCAGCACCAGCAGGATGGCAAAGATGCCGGCCACGCCGAGGGCACACACCCCGAGGCCGAGCCAAGCAGCGGCAAGGCGGCGGCTGGCGGGCAGTGGCAGCGGTCCGTAGTGCGAATCCGGCGTTGTCATGTTTTCTGGCCCTTTATGTTTCAACTTCCCTGGAGTCGGCGCTATTTTACACGGGCAGGTCATCCTCCGGCGCCGTTCGCCGGCTGTGCTGGCCGGATTAATGAGCAGTTTTCTGACTCGCAACGATGTTTGGAACACGGGTAGCCCATGACCGCCGAGCGACTGTTCCGTCAATCCCTGTGTATCTCCCTCGTATTGACCCTCATCGTGATCGTGCTCGGTGCCTGGGTGCGGCTCTCCGATGCGGGGCTTGGCTGTCCCGACTGGCCCGGATGCTATGGCCGCCTGCTGGCGCCCACCCAGGCGTCGCATATCGAGCGGGCCAACGAGGTCTTCCCCGAGCGTCCCGTGGAGGTGGCCAAGGCCTGGAAGGAGATGGTGCACCGCTACGCCGCGGGGATGCTGGGACTGTTGGTGCTGTTCATGGCCGTGCTGGCCTGGCGCGGTCGGCGTCGGCCTGGCCAGCCGGTGGTCCTGCCCTTCGTGCTGCTGGGCGTGGTGATTTTCCAGGCCGCCCTGGGCATGTGGACCGTGACCCTGCAACTCAAGCCGGCCATCGTGACCGCTCACCTGCTGGGTGGGTTCACGACGCTTGCGCTGCTGTGGTGGATGGTCTTGTCCACCCGTCCTGCCGGTCCGCCCGAAGGCGCGGCGCCGCGTGCGGCAGGCCCCCTGGTGCTGGTGGCCCTGGCGGTGCTGCTGGTGCAGATCACCCTGGGCGGCTGGGTCAGCACCAACTATGCGGCCCTGGCCTGCCCCGACTTCCCCAAGTGCCAGATGCAGTGGTGGCCGGAAAACACCGATTTCAGTGAGGGATTCGTCCTGTGGCGCGGCACCGGCATCGACTACGAATTCGGCGTGCTCGACGGGCCGGCGCGGACCGCCATCCACCTGACCCACCGCATCGGCGCATTGACCACGTTGCTGGTGCTCGGCGCCCTCGCGCTCTGGCTGCTGGCCCGGGCGCGGGGTGCCGTGCGTGCTGTGGCCGGGGCGGTGCTGGTGCTGCTGGTGGCTCAGATCGGTCTCGGCATTTCCAACATCGTCTTCTACCTGCCGCTCCCGGTGGCGGTGGCCCATAACGCGGGCGCCGCTTTGCTGCTACTCTCTGTCCTGGCGCTGATTTACGTGCTGCGTTCACCGCGGGTCAGCACGGCCGCGTCATAGATAAGGTTATTCCTTCTATTTATCATGTTAATGGCCTGAGTCCGGGGGATTTTTTGATACCCGAGCAGGGCGCTCCGGTTAAGTTTCCACTCCCGGAGAATTGCTGTATTCTCCACGCCCTGATTTCAGCCCCAGAAGTTGAAACCCCTATCAGGGTAGGTGAGAGATATGGCCCATTCCACGACCATGGCTGGCGCGCACGCCGCTACAGGCGTTGCCTCAGCCGAGCAGTACAACTACGAAATCATCAAGAAATTCGCCATCATGGCCCTGATCTGGGGCGTGCTGGGCATGAGTGTAGGCACCTACATCGCCGCCCAGCTGGCGTTCCCTTTCCTGAACTTCGACATCGCCGAGATCAGCTTCGGGCGCTTCCGCCCGGTGCACACCACCCTGGTGATCTTCGGCTTCGGTGGTAATGCCCTGTTCGCCACCTCCTACTACGTGGTGCAGCGCACCTGTCAGGCCCGCCTCTACAGCGACTCCCTGGCCACCTTCACCTTCTGGGGCTGGAACATCTCCATCGCCCTGGGCGTGGTGACCTACATGCTGGGTTACACCCAGGGTCGTGAGTACGCCGAGTTCGTGTGGCCCATCGACATCCTGATCGCCGTCACCTGGGTGGTCTACTTCTGGGTGTTCCTGCAGACCCTGCTGCGCCGCTCGCAGCCGCACATCTACGTGGCCAACTGGTTCTACATGGCCTTCATCCTGGCCACCGCCCTGCTGCACATCTTCAACAACCTGCAGGTGCCCGTGAGCCTGTTCAGCCTGGAGTCCTACTCGCTGTTCTCCGGCGTGCAGGACGCCATGACCCAGTGGTGGTACGGCCACAACGCGGTAGGCTTCTTCCTGACCGCGGCCTTCCTGGGCATGATGTACTACTTCGTGCCCAAGCAGGCGGGCCGTCCGATCTATTCCTACCGCCTGTCCATCATCCATTTCTGGGCGCTGGTGTTCCTGTACATGTGGGTGGGCGCGCACCACCTGCACTGGACCGCGCTGCCCGACTGGGTCTCCACCCTGGCGGCCACCTTCTCTATCCTGCTGCTGCTGCCCTCCTGGGGCGGCATGATCAACGGCATCATGACCCTGTCCGGCGCTTGGGATAAGCTGCGCACCGACCCGATCATGCTGTTCCTGATCACCGCGCTGTCCTTCTACGGCATGTCCACCTTCGAGGGTCCGATGATGTCCCTGAAGAGCGTCAATGCTCTGTCCCACTACACCGACTGGACCGTGGGCCACGTGCATTCCGGCGCCCTGGGCTGGGTGGCCATGATCTCCTTCGGCTCCCTGTACCACCTGATCCCGCGTCTGTGGAACACCAAGCTGTACAGCCTGAAGCTGGTGTACGTGCACTTCTTCCTGGCCACCATCGGCATCGTGCTCTACATCACCGCCATGTGGGTGGCCGGTATCGGCCAGGGCCTGATGCTGCGGGCATTCGACGAGTACGGCAACCTGGCCTACACCTTCGTCGAGTCCGTGGTCTTCCTGCACAAGCCCTACGTGGTGCGCATGATCGGAGGCATGTTCTTCGTCAGCGGCATCGTGATCATGGCCTACAACATTTTCATGACCATCACCGCCGCGCGCCGCGAGGCCGCACGTGCGGAAGCGAAGATCGCCGCCAAGATGGCCGGCGCCGCGTCCTGATCCGGCATTGAAGGAGTTTAACGACAATGAAGCATGAAACCGTTGAAACCAATGCCGGCCTGCTGATCATCCTGACGCTGGCGGTGATCAGCGTCGGTGGTCTGGTGGAGATCGTGCCGCTGTTCTACATCAACGACACCATCGAAGATGTGGAAGGCGTGCGCCCCTACACCCCGCTGGAGCAGCGTGGTCGTGACATCTACGTGCGTGAAGGCTGCTACACCTGCCACTCGCAGATGATCCGCCCGTTCCGCGATGAGATGCTGCGCTACGGCCACTACTCCCTGGCGGCCGAGTCCCAGTTCGACCACCCCTTCCAGTGGGGTTCCAAGCGCACCGGACCGGACCTGGCCCGCGTGGGCGGCAAGTATTCCAACGAGTGGCAGGTACAGCACCTGATCGATCCGCGCTCCGTGGTGCCGGAATCCATCATGCCCGGCTACCCCTGGCTGATCGAGAACGATCTCAAGTACTCCGACATCCAGGCCCGTCTGCGCGCCCTGCGCAGGGTGGGCGTGCCGTACTCCCTCAACGACGAGGAGTACCAGGCCAACGTGGAACGCTTCGGCGAGGAGACCGCCCGCTGGCTGGACATCAACCGCGCCGAGGAAAACCTGGTCGCCCAGGCCCGGGCGGGTAACTACGACGGCAACCCTTCTCGCATCACGGAGATGGATGCTCTGGTGGCCTACCTGCAGGTGCTTGGCACCATGGTGGACTTCACCCAGTACGATGACGGTTACTTCGTCCAATTCCGCTGATCCGCAGGCGCGCGACATGTCGCGCGCCCGATCGGCCTAGAGGTAAAGAACGTTGCTGGACTTGTGGTATTGGTTTACCGATATGAGCAACAGCAAGGTGGTCGCCCTGCTGCTGTTCTTCAGTCTGTACATCGGCATCCTGATCTACCTGTTCGGCAGCAAGAAGCGATCCAAACGCCTTGAGTCCTATCGTCTCATGCCATTGGACGATGACGACGAACCGGCGAACAGCGATAACGGGAAAAAGCGATGAGCAAGCCGACCGAGAAGAAAGGCGCAGTCCAGACCACGGGTCATGCCTGGGACGGTGATCTGCAGGAATACAACAATCCGCTGCCGCGCTGGTGGCTGTGGGGCTTCTACGCCACCGTGGTGTTCGCCGTGGTGTACTGGCTCATGTATCCGGCCTGGCCCGTGGGCAACACCTTCACCAAGGGCTTCAACACCATCACCTTCGAGGTGGATGGCGAGGAGCGCACGACCCACTGGAACACCCGCGCCCTGCTGGTCCGCGACATGCAGTCCAGTCCGTCCGCCGTGCGCCAGCGCGAGTTCCTGGAGCAGATCGCTGCCGCCAGCTACGAGGAGATCCTCACCGACGCCGACAAGCTCGCCTTCGTGCGCTCCTACGCCCACGGCATCTACGGCGACTTCTGCGCCGCCTGCCACCAGGTGGGTGGCGCCGGCATCGTGGGTCTGTATCCCAACCTGGCCAACGACGACTGGCTGTGGGGCGGCACCGTGGAGCGCATCGAGGAGACCCTGATTCAGGGCCGCCTCGGCTACATGCCCTCCTACCGCGAGACCCTGAACGCCGACCAGATGACCGACGTGGCCGTCTACGTGCTGTCCATCGCCGGTTACGAGGGCGGTGACGCCGATGCCATCGGCCGTGGCGACCGCATCTTCCACGGTGCCGAGGGTGGTTGCTTCCAGTGCCACAACGTCGGTGGTGTGGGCCGCACGTCCCAGGGCGCCCCCAACCTGACCAACAACATCTGGCAGATCATCGACGTGCCCAACGCGGCTGATCATGATGCCCGCGTGGAACTGGTCAAGAGCGTGCTGCGCAATGGCATTCAGCGCCAGATGCCGGCCTTCGCCGACCGTCTCTCGCCCATCGAGATCAAGGTCCTGACGGCCTACGTGCATCAGCTGGGCGGCGGTCAGTAAGCAACATTCTCACAGACATGATGTCTGAATACCCGGGGCCGGCTGGCCGGCCCTGGGTTTTTGCGCCTCTGTAACGCGCCTGTGGCAATCCTATGAGTGACACTCGCGAGCAAGACTACCAGGCCCGAATCGCGATCTACCCGCGGTCGGTGAAGGGTCGCTTCCGCACGCTCAAATGGGGCATCCTGGCACTCGCGTACGCGGTCTACTTCCTGCTCCCCTGGGTGCGCTGGCACCGGGACTACGGCGCCGCCCAAGCGGTGCTGTTCGACATCCCCGGCCGCCGCTTCTACCTCTTTGACCTGATCGTCTACCCCCAGGACATCTTCTGGCTGGCGGGTTTCCTGATGATCGCCGCCATGCTGCTGTTCCTGGTCACGGGCCTGGCGGGACGGGTGTTCTGCGGGTACTTCTGTTTCCAGACCCTGTGGACCGATGTCTACATGCTGTTCGAGCGGCTGGTGCAGGGCGAGCGCCCGGCGCGTATCCGTCTGTCCAAGCAGCCCTGGGGCGCCGAGAAGATCCTCAAGCTGGGCGCCACCCATGCGTTGTGGCTGCTCACGGCCTTCGCCACGGGCCTGACCTTCACCCTGTACTGGGCCGATGCGCCGACCCTGTTCAAGGAGATCTTCACAGGTCAGGCGCCGTTCCCGGCCTACGCCACGACCGTGTTCCTCACCGTCACCACCTACGTGATGGCGGGACTGGCGCGGGAACAGGTGTGCACTTACATGTGCCCCTATGCCCGCTTCCAGAGCGTGATGTTCGATCGGGACACCCTGATCGTCTCCTACGACGACAAGCGGGGCGAGGGCAGTGCCGGGCGTGCCAAGGTGGCTGCCGGGCTCAAGACCCGGGAAGAACGCCAAGCCAAGGGCGTCGGCGACTGCATCGACTGCGGCTACTGCGTGCAGGTCTGCCCCACCGGCATCGACATACGCAACGGGCTTCAGTACCAGTGCATCCACTGTGCCCTGTGCGTGGACGCCTGTGACACCATCATGGACAAGATGAACTGGCCCCGGGGGCTGATCCGCTACACCTCGGAGAATGCCCTGGAAGGCAAGCCCACCCGCTTGCTGAAGCTGAAGAACATTGGCTACGGTGTGGCCCTGGCCATCATGGTCGTGCTGCTGGCCTGGAGCATCCTCACCCAGCCGCAGCTGGATGCCTCCGTGGCGCAGGTGCGTCAGCCGCTGTTCGTACAGCTCTCGGACGGCGCCATCCAGAACAGCTACGAGATCAAGATCAACAACAAGACCCAGCAGACCGTGGCCCTGCGCATCGAGCTGCACGGGCTTGAGGGGGCGGAGCTGGACACCGGGCGCATCGACGTGGTGCATCTGACCCCGGAACACAGCACCCGGGTGCTGGCGCGGGTGCGCTATCACGTGAGCGACCCCAGTGTGCACCAGCGTGAGATCCTGTTCCGCGTCGTGCCGCTGGACAACGAAGACCTTTCGGTACTGGAACTGCCGAGCCATTTTTACAGTCGCTGAGCGGCTGAACCATCCGCGAGAGGAGGTGTTTTCGTGGAACATCTGCTGATCAAACTGAGCATTGGCGTGCTGGCCTCGTTCCTGGCCTACGTGCTCGTCTACCGCATGACCACGCTGCGCGCCTATCAGGCGACCCTGGTGGTCATCGTGGCCATGCTGTGCGTGTTCCTGCCCCTGCAGATCATCTTCTGGGACGGCGCGGATGTGTTCGCCATCCAGCTGGCCCTGTTCGTGATCGTGCCCTATGGCCTGGGCATCATCACCTCCCAGTGGGAGGCGAGCCGCGGCTCCGGACGCAAGGGCGGACGCTGGTTCCACTGGGCGCCGGCCACCATCGTGGGCTTCTTCTTCGTCATCGCCAGCGTGGACGCCACCATCATCTACCTGGCCAATAACGGCATGCCCAGCCACCTGGTCGGCACCCTGCTGCCCGAACCCCGGGGTGGCGCCCAGCAGGTCACCTCGCACTTCCCTGGCACGGTGATCAACGACCACTTCCGCAAGGAAACCCAGTACAGCGAATACCTGGACCGCGTGCTGGAGCAGCGGGAACGGGGCTGGCAGGTGAGCCAGGGCTGGCTGCAGGCCCCGCGTCACGGCCAGCCGGCCACCTTCCAGGTCAAGGTCACCGACCGCGACGGCCATCCCCTGAGCGACGTGCAGGTGTACGGCATGTTCGCACGCCCCTCGGATGCCCGCGACGATACCGGCTTCGAGCTTCAGTCCGTCTCCCCCGGCGTGTTCCAGGGCGCCGTGGCCCTGCCCCTGCCGGGTGCCTGGGAGGTGTTTGTCAGGGTGCGGCGCGGCGATGAGGTCCATGAGCAGCGCGGCATGACCTCCGTACGTGAAGGGTGAGCGCAGACCCCGCTGCACAGGACACGTCATCGCCTGACGCCTTGACGCCGGACCGTCAGGGCGCCGAGGCGTCCTGTTTCCACTGCGCTCAGCCGATCCCTCCCGGTGCCCATTACGGGGTGACCATCCACAAGCAGCCCCGGGCCATGTGCTGCCCGGGTTGTCAGGCCGTGGCCCAGGCCATCGTCGACGCCGGCCTGAGCGACTACTACCTGCACCGCACCGAGACCCCCGCCGGCCCCGCCGATGCCATGCCCGCCGCCCTGCGCGACGAGCTGGCCCTCTACGACCGTCCCGAGCTGCAGCGCAGCTTCGTGCGCGTGGACGATGCCAACGTGCGCGAGGCGGCCCTGATCCTGGAGGGCATCGTGTGCGCCGCCTGCGTGTGGCTCAACGAGCGTCACGTGAAATCCCTGCCCGGGGTGCTGGAGTTCGCGGTCAACTATTCCACCCACCGGGCGCGCCTGCGCTGGGACGACTCGCAGATCCATCTGAGCGACATCCTCAAGGCCATCCGCGACATCGGCTACCGTGCCCACCCCTTCGACCCGGGCCGCCAGGAAGAGGTCTACCAGCGGGAGCGCAACGCCGCCCTGCGCCGGCTCGCCGTGGCGGGTCTGGGCATGATGCAGGTGATGATGCTGGCGGTGGCCCTGTGGATCGGCGGTGACGAGCCGGACTACGAGGGCATGATGCAGTTCATCCGCTGGGTGGCCTTCCTGGTGGCCACCCCGGTGGTGCTCTACGCCGGGAGCACCTTCTTCACCAGCGCCTGGCGCGACCTGCGCCAACGCCAGCTGGGCATGGACGTGCCCGTGGCGCTCGCCATCGGCAGCACCTACCTGGCCAGCGGCTGGGCAACCATCACCGCCTCGGGGGAGGTCTACTTCGAGTCGGTCACCATGTTCGTGTTCTTCCTGCTCACCGGGCGCTACCTGGAGATGGGCGCGCGCCAGCGTGCCGGCCAGGCCACCGAGGCCCTGGGCAAGCTGCTGCCCGCCATGGCCATCCGCATCACCGATCAGGGCGACGTGCCGGTGCCGGTGGCGGACCTGGCCCCCGGCGACCGGGTGCGGATTCGCCCGGGCGATACCGTGCCCGCCGACGGCACGGTGCTGGAGGGACGCTCCAGCGTCAACGAGGCCATGATCACCGGCGAGAGCCTGCCCAGGCTGCGCCAGAGCGGCGACGAACTCACCGGCGGCACGGTGAACGTGGAAAGCCCCCTGGTCATGCGCGTGGACAAGGTGGGCGCGGACACGTTGCTCTCCGCCATCCAGCGCCTGCTGGACCGGGCCCAGACGGAAAAGCCGCGCCTGGCACGCATGGCCGAGCGGGGCACGGGGCATTTCGTTGCCGCCGTGCTGCTGCTGACCGCCATCGTGGGCGCGGTGTGGTGGTTCTGGATCGATCCCTCCCGGGCCTTCTGGGTGATGGTGGCCATGCTGGTGGTGACCTGTCCCTGCGCCCTGGCCCTGGCCACCCCGGTGGCCCTCACGGCCGCCACCGGTAGCCTTACGGGCCGGGGTGTACTGGTCACACGGGGCCACGCCCTGGAGACCCTGGCGGAGGCCACCGACGTGGTGTTCGACAAGACCGGCACGCTGACCGAGGGCCGTCTGGCGCGGGCGGAGACCCTGGTGCTGGGGGACTGTGGCGAGGCAGCCTGCCTGGCCCTGGCGGCGGTGCTGGAACAGGGCTCGGAACACCCGGTGGCCCGGGTGTTCCAGCGCGCCGGGACCCCGGCGGGTCAGCTTACCGAGCAGCGCTCCACGCCGGGACTGGGCATGGAGGGCCGTGTGGATGGGGTGCGTTATCGCATCGGTGCCGCCGACTTCGTGGCGGCGCTCGCTCCCGCGCAATCCTGGCCCACGCAGGCACTCGCCGAGCTGGCGCGCAGACATCCCACCGGCAGCCTGGTGCTGCTGGGCGGCGAGTCGGGTCCGCTGGCGGCCTTCGTCCTGGAAGACAGGCTGCGCGAGGACGCCGCCGAGTGCGTGGCGGCCCTCAAGGCCCGGGGCCTCGGTGTGCACCTGTTCTCCGGGGATCATCCGGACACCGTGCGCCACGTGGCCGCAGGCCTGGGCATCGACCAGGCCCGGGGCGGCCTGAGGCCGGAGGACAAACTCCAGGCACTGGCCGAACTGCAGGCGCGTCCCGGGGCGGTGGTGGCCATGGTGGGGGACGGCATCAACGACGCACCCGTCCTGTCCCGGGCCCACGTCTCCATCGCCATGGCCGAGGGGACGCACCTGGCCCAGGCCAGCGCCGACATGATCCTGTACGGCGACCGCCTGGGCCAGCTGCCCAACGCCCACCGCCTGTCCCGGCGCATGGTGCAGATCGTGCGCCAGAACATCCGCTGGGCCATCGGTTACAATGTCATTGCCCTGCCGGTGGCGGCCAGCGGTGTGCTGACCCCCTGGATGGCGGCCCTGGGCATGTCGCTGTCCTCGCTGATCGTGGTGGTCAACTCCCTGCGCCTGCGCGAGAACCCGTCACCCCGGCGCTGACATTCACCGCCACGGAGATGACCTGTTTTCATGGATATCCTCTACCTGCTCATTCCCCTTGGCATGGTGTTCCTGGCCGTGGTGATCGCCGCCTTCCTGTGGGCGGTACGCTCCGGACAGTACGAGGACCTGGAAGGGCCGGCCCACCGCATCCTCATGGATGACGACGACCCCATGATCCCCCGAGACGAGGAGCAGGGTGAGGCAGGGGGCAGGGACGACTTGAAGCGGGGCGACTGATTGACTAGGATGTGCCCCGGTTATGTGGGTGGGGGGGTCTGTCTGGACACCGCCCGTTCGAAATGGTCCGGACACACCGGACCCGTCAGCAGAGGGCTGAGACCATGTTCAGTTTCGAGAATTTTCCCCTGACCATCACCATCGCCCTGATCGTGATGTCCTGGCTGAGCTTCCTGTCCGTCATCTTCTTCGGCGGCTGAGGGATCTCGCCAGGCTGCCTGCCAAGGCAGCCCAATGAAAAAAGCGGCCAAGGGCCGCTTTTTTCATTTCTGGGTGTCAGTTGGTTTCAGGCCGCTAGACTCGCCCGCAGCTTGCGCATGGCGTTGCTCTCCAGCTGCCGCACCCGTTCCGCGGAGATGCCGTACTCCGCGGCCAGCTCGTGCAGGGTGGCCTTCTGTTCCGTCAGCCAGCGACGGGCGACGATGTCGCGGCTGCGCGGGTCCAGGGCCTCCAGGCCCGAGTGCAGGCGGGTCTCGTGGTGAGCCGCCCAGTCGTCCGCCTCCAGGCGCTCCGCCGGGTCGCCGGACTCGTCGATCAGGGTCTCGGCGGGAGACAGGCTGGGGCCGTCCTCGTCGCTCGCCGGGGCCGGGTCGAAGCTCACGTCCTGGCCGGCCAGGCGGGACTCCATCTCCAGCACCTGGGCCGGGGTCACGCCCAGGTCGTCGGCCACGGCGTTGACTTCCTCGCTGTTGAACCAGCCCAGGCGCTGCTTGGCGCTGCGCAGGTTGAAGAACAGCTTGCGCTGGGCCTTGGTGGTGGCCACCTTGACGATGCGCCAGTTGCGCAGGATGAATTCATGGATCTCGGCGCGGATCCAGTGGACTGCGAAGGAGATCAGGCGCACGCCCATCTCCGGATCGAAGCGCTTGACTGCCTTCATCAGGCCGATGTTGCCTTCCTGGATCAGGTCGCCCAGGCCCAGGCCGTAGCCGGAATAGCCCCGGGCGATGTGCACCACGAAGCGCAGGTTGTGCATCACCAGCTTGCGGGCGGCCTCCAGGTCCTGGTGGTCCCGCAGGTCCCGGGCCAGGGCCTTCTCCTCATCGGCATCCAGCACCGGCAAGCGGGTGATGGCCTGAATGTAGCTGTCCAGGCTGCCCACCGGCACGGCCAGATGCGGGCCGCCTTTCATCAGTGCTGTAGACGTCATATGTGGTCAAACCCCCTGATGCATTCGATCGTGCTCATTTTAGCACTCGCGGAATTAGAGTGCTAAAGGGGGTGGGAGTTCCGGAGGGAAAATTCAAGATTCAAGATTCAAAATTCAAAGGTGGTGAGATGGCAGGTCTTTGTCTTTCCTTTGAATTTTGAATTTTGAATTTTGAATTTTGAATTTTGAATCTTGAATCTTGAATCTTGAATCACTGAATGTGCCTTATTGCGGTTCGATCTCCCTCAGGTGCCGGCCCACCGCGATCCAGGAGCCGCCCAGGCCCAGGGCGACGGCAGTGCCGAGCAGGCCCAGGGCGCCGCTGAAGCCGGGGCCCTGGAGGCGGAAGTCGCTGCCGTAGAGGGCGGCCAGCTGCTGCACGGGGCCGTTCAGGAGCACCAGGGCGAGCCCCACGATGAACAGGGCCAGCAGGCCGCCGAACAGGCCGAGCCACAGGCCGCCGTAGAGGAACGGGCGGCGGATGAAGCCGTCGGTGGCCCCCACCAGCTTGGCCACCTCGATCTCCCGGCGCCGGTTGAGGATGTCCAGGCGGATGGTGTTGCCCACCACCAGCAAGACTCCCAGCCCCAGCAGGATGGCCACCAGCACCACTCCCCGGCGGGTCATCTCCAGCAGGGCCTGCAGGCGCTGCACCCACTGCATGTCCACCTGGGCCTGGGTCACCCCTTCCAGGGCCTCCAGCTGGCGGGCCAGGGCCTGGACCTCGGCGGGTCCCTGGTGGGCGGGCACCGGGGTCACCAGCACCAGGGCGGGCAGGGGGTTGTGGTCCAGCAGGTCCAGGGCCTCGCCGAAGCCGGACAGGGCACGGAACTCCGCCAGGGCATCCTCCCGGGTGAGCGGCTGGGCCCGTTCCACGGCCTCCAGGGCCTGGATGCGTCCGGCCAGCTGCACCAGGGCGGGGTCGGTCACCGAGTCGGCCACGAACACGGACAGCTGGGCGCCGTGGTCCCAGTCGCCGCTGGCCGCCTGCAGGTTCTTGAGCGCCAGCCACAGGCCGCTGGGCAGGGCCAGGGCGATGGCGATCACCGCGAGCGTGAGCGCGGCGCCGAAGGGGTTGCGGTACAGGCGCCCGAGGCTGAACACCAGGGCCTGGGCGTGGTTGACCCCCCAGGCCTGGAAACGGGTGTGGATGGGCGGCGCGTTGCCCCGGGCGCGGCTCATGGCGCGATTTCCGGCTGCGGGTCGGCGTGCACCAGCTTGCCCGCGTGGAGCTTGAGGATGGGCTTGCCCAGGGTGGTGATCAGTTCCAGGTCGTGGCTGGCGATCAGGGTGGTCACGCCTACCTGGTTGAACTGCAGGAACAGCTCCATGATCTCCCGGGACAGCGCCGGATCCAGGTTGCCGGTGGGCTCGTCCGCCAGCAGGATGGCGGGCTTGTGCACCACCGCCCGGGCGATGCCCACCCGCTGCTGTTCACCGCTGGAGAGCGTCACCGGCTGGGCCTTCTCCTTGTGCAGCAGGCCCACCTTGTCCAGGGCCGCGCGCACCCGCCGGGCGATCTCCGGGCGCCGGTAGCCCAGGATCACCAGCGGCAGGGCCACGTTGTCGAACACGCTGCGGTCGTGCAGCAGGTGGTGGTCCTGGAAGATGATGCCGATGCCGCGCCGGAAATAGGGCACCTTGCGCCGGGGCAGGGTGTTGAGGTGCTGACCGTTGACCGTGATCTGTCCCCGGGTGGGCCGCTCGATCAGGGCGATGAGCTTGAGCAGGGTGCTCTTGCCCGCGCCGGAATGCCCGGTGAGGAAGGCCATGGCCCCCTCGTCCATGCGCAGGCTCACCTGGGACAGGGCTTCCTGTCCGCCGGGGTAGCGTTTGACGACATTCTGGAACTGGATCATGAAGGCAGTGGCAAGTCTCAAGTGGCTAGTGGCAAGGAAAAGCGGAATGGCTCAAGCGGGTTTGCTCTCCTTGCCACTAGCCACTTGAGACTTGCCACTCACTCAGCTCCGCTGAGCAGGGCCCGCACGAAGTCATCGGCACGGAAGGTACGCAAGTCATCGATCCCTTCCCCGACACCGATGAACCGGATCGGTATGCCCATGCGCTCGGCCATGGCGAACACGATGCCGCCCTTGGCGGTGCCGTCCAGCTTGGTCACCGCCAGGCCGGTGAGGTTCACGGCCTGGTGGAACTCCCGGGCCTGGTTCAGGGCGTTCTGGCCGGTGCCGGCGTCCACCACCAGCAGGGTCTCGTGGGGGGCGTCCGGGTCCAGGCGCTGGATCACCCGGCGCACCTTCTTCATCTCCTCCATGAGGTTGGTCTGGGTGTGCAGGCGGCCTGCGGTGTCGGCGATGAGCACGTCCACGCCCCGGGCCTTGGCGGCCTGCACGGCGTCGTAGATCACCGAGGCCGAATCCGCGCCCTTGCCCTGGGTGATGACCGGGATCTGGTTGCGCTCGCCCCAGACCTGCAGCTGTTCCACGGCGGCGGCGCGGAAGGTGTCGCCGGCGGCCAGCATCACCGAGCGGCCCTCGTTCTGCAGGCGCTTGGCCAGCTTGCCGATGGTGGTGGTCTTGCCGGCGCCGTTGATGCCCACCACCAGGATCACGAAGGGCTTTTTGCCGGGGTCGATCTCCAGCGGGTGTGCCACGGGGACCAGGATCTCGGTCATGGCCTCGTGCAGGGCCTTAAACAGCGCATCGGCGTCGGTGAGTTCCTTGCGGGCCACCCGGCGGGTGAGTCCGTCCAGGATGCGCTGGGTGGCCTCCACGCCCACGTCGGCCATGAGCAGGCGGGTCTCCAGTTCCTCCAGCAGCTCGTCGTCGATGGCCTTGCGGCCCATGACCAGGGTGGCCATGCCCTCGGTGAGCGCCTGGCCTGTCTTGGACAAACCCTTGCGCAGCCGGGAGAATAGGCCCTCGCTTTGCGCGGGCTCCGGGGTCTTGGTTTCGCCCTCGGGGCGATTTTTTCTGAAACCGAACATGGATCTTGGGTGTCTATGCAGTCACGAGAGCGCTCATCCTACCACCGGGGGCCACACGCGGAAATGAAGTACTCACAGCTTTGCCACCTTGTTCTCCTGACGCTTCTGCTGGCGCTTGCGCCCCTGGCCACACACGCCAATGTCCCGGCCAATGCCTCCGCCCAGGGCGTGCACGAATTCACCCTCTCCAACGGCATGAGGATCCTGGTGAAACCGGACAACCGGGCCCCGGTGGTGGTGTCCCAGATCTGGTACGGGGTCGGTTCCGCCCACGAGCACGGCGGCATCACCGGCATCTCCCACGCCCTGGAACACATGATGTTCAAGGGCACGGCCCGTTACCCGGCCGGTGAGTTCTCGCGCATCATCGCCGAGCAGGGCGGCCGGGAGAATGCCTTCACCAGCCGCGACTACACCGCCTACTACCAGCTGCTGGCCGCCGACCGGCTGGAGATCGCCCTCAAGCTCGAGGCCGACCGCATGCGCAACCTCACCCTGCCCAAGGATGAGTTCGTGCAGGAGATGCGCGTGGTCAAGGAGGAGCGGCGCCTGCGCACCGAGGACAACCCCAACGCGCTGCTATTCGAACAGGTCAACGCCACCGCCTGGCTGAACAGCCCCTACGGCATCCCCGTGATCGGCTGGATGACCGACATCGAGCACTACACCATCGCCGACATGCGCGACTGGTACGACCGCTGGTACGCGCCCAACAACGCCACCCTGGTGGTGGTGGGCGACGTGGATCCGCATGCGGTGTATCGCATGGCGCGGCGTTACTTCGGCCCCATCAAGGCCCGTGAGCTCCCCGAGATCAAGCCCCGGACCGAGACCCGCCAGCTCGGCGAGCGACGCATCATCGTGCGCGCACCGGCCCGGGTGCCGGCGGTGCTCATGGGCTACAAGGTGCCGGTGCTGCCCACCGCCGGGGAGGACTGGGAACCCTACGCCCTGCTGGTGGCCGCCGGCATCCTGGACGGCGGCGAGAGCGCGCGCCTGGCGCGCACCCTGGTGCGTGAGCAGGAACTGGCCGCCGGCGCCGGCGCCGGTTACAGCCCCTTCAACCGGCTCGACACCCTGTTCATGCTCAGTGCCTCCCCTTCCCAGGGCACCAGCCTGGCGGACCTGGAGGCGGCGCTCACCGAGTCCCTGGAGCGGCTCAAGCGCGAACCGGTCTCCGAGGCGGAACTGGAACGGGTCAAGGCACAGGTGGTGGCCCGCGAGGTCTACCGGCTGGATTCCGTGGAAGGCCAGGCCATGCAGATCGGCATGCTGGAGAAGGTGGGCCTGGGCTGGCGCACCCTGGACGAGATCGCCGAGCGTGTACGCGCCGTGACCGCCGAGCAGGTGCAGGCGGTGGCGCAGAAATACTTCGACGTGGACCGGCGCACCGTGGGCTGGCTGGAGCCGCTGCCCATCGACCCGGACAACCCGCCGAGCACTTTCGAGGGACACCTGCGCTAAGCCGTCAGGCGTTAGGCGTGAGGTGTCAGGCATATAGGTCGGGCTGAAGCCCGGCCCGGCCTACGAGAGACAGCAGTTCCCAAGCACAAAGCACGAAGCACAAGGTACCTCCATGAAACAACTCGGATCCATGCGCATCCTGATCGGCATTCTCCTGGTGTTGCTGCTCATTGCGCCGGTTCACGCCAACCCGGCCATCGAACACTGGGAGACCGACAACGGGCTCAAGGTCTACTTCATGCCCGCGCCGGCACTGCCCATGCTGGACCTGCGCGTGGTGTTTCGCGCCGGCAGCGCCCGGGACGGGGATGCCCCGGGTCTCGCGCGGCTCACCAACGGGCTGCTGAACACCGGTGCCGGCGACTGGGACGCGGACACCATTGCCGAGCGTTTCGAATCCGTGGGTGCGCAGTTCGGCTCGGATGCCCTGCGCGACATGGCACACCTGAGCCTGCGCACGCTCACGGAGGCCGACTGGCTGGAGACGGCCCTGGACACCTTCACCACCGTGCTGGGCGATCCGCGTTTCCCGGAAAGGGATCTTGAGCGCGGCCGGCGCCAGACGCTGGTGGCCCTGGACGCCGAGGCCCAGCGGCCCGGCTCGGTGGCCCAGCGCACCTTCTTCGAGGCGGTGTTCGGTGATCACCCCTACGCCAACGTGCCCCTGGGCACCGAGGCCAGCGTGCGCGCCATCACCCGGGAACAGGTGGTGGGCTTCCACCGGGAGTTCTACGTGGCGCGCAACGGTGTGCTGGTGCTGGTGGGCGGTATCGACCGCGCCCAGGCCGAGGCCATCGCCGGGCGCATCTCCGCCGCGCTGCCCGAGGGCCGTGCCGCGGCCCCGCTGCCGGAGGTGCCTCCCCTGACGGAGTCCCGCACCATCCGCGTGCCCTTCCCCTCGGCCCAGGCCCACGTGCTCATCGGCCAGCCGGGCATGCGCCGGGGCGATGAGGACTATTTCCCCCTGTTCGTGGGCAACCACGTGCTCGGCGGTGGTGGCTTCACCTCGCGGCTGTTCGAGGAGGTGCGTGGCCGCCGGGGCCTGGCCTACAGCGTGTACAGCTACTTCATGCCCATGGAGGCGGACGGTCCCTTCATCATGGGCGTGCAGACCCAGGTGGCCCAGGCCGACGAGGCCCGCCAGGTGATGCAGGAGATCCTCGCCGAGTACCGCGAGAAAGGCCCCAGCAGCACCGAACTGCGCGCCTCCAGGCTCAACATCACCGGCGGCTTCCCCCTGCGCATCGCCTCCAACAGTTCCATGATGGACAACCTGGCGATGATGGGTTTCTATGGTCTGCCCCTGGATTACCTGGAGCGTTTCAATGAACGCGTGGAGTCCGTGAATGAACGGACCATTCGCGACGCCTTCCAGCGCCGCCTCGATCCGGAGCGCATGGTCACGGTGATCGTGGGTGGTGAGGGCTGAAGCGCGGGGATGGTTTTGCCGCAGAGACGCAGAGGAAAAAACAACTGGACAGGATTTACATGATTGACATGATTTCAAGGCAGAAGCTTCAGGCCAATGGATCAAATCCTGTTAATCATGTAAATCCTGTCAGATCCCTGGATTTCTCCGCGTCTCCGCGTCTCCGCGCCTCTGCGGCGAACGAGGTCTTGTCTCATCATGAAACAACGCCACACCAGCCAGCCACGCCCCGGTGCTCCGGGGCGTTTGCGTATCGTCGCCGGGGAATGGCGTGGGCGGCGGCTGGCGGTACCTTCGGCGCCGGGGCTTAGGCCCACGCCGGATCGGGTGCGTGAGACCCTGTTCAACTGGCTGCAGGGTATCGTGCCCGGGGCTCGCTGCCTGGATCTGTTCGCAGGCGCCGGTGGGCTCGCTTTCGAGGCCGCCTCCCGGGGCGCGGCGCGGGTGGTGATGGTGGAGGCGGCGCCGCGGGTGGCGGCTCACCTGCGCGAGCAGGTGCAGCTGCTCGGCGCGGCCGATCGGGTGGAGATCATCGCCGGCGATGCGCTTGCCTACCTGGCGCGCTGCGACGAGGGTTTCGATCTGGTGTTCCTGGACCCGCCGTTCCACAGCGACCTCCTGAACAAGGCCCTGGCAGGCCTTGCCCGGGGACACTGCCTGCGCCCCGGCGCGCGGGTCTACGTGGAATACGCCGCCTCGGGCCAGCCGCCCGCGCTGCCTGAGGGCTGGCGCATCGCCCGAGAAGGCCGCGCCGGCGACAGCGCGCATCTCCTCACGGCGCCGATCGGGATGGGGTCCGCGAATGAACGCGAATGAACGCAAATGGAATGATAGAGATTCGAACGCCCAAGGACCTGAACTCATTTCATTGAGATAACTCCGTTGTGTCCGTGGCAAAATCTTTGCCGGCCTTGCGGCACGGCGCTTGAGCATCAATTCGCGTTTATTCGCGTTCATTTGCGGACCAAGGTATTTCGGGTTTTAGGGGAACTACATGTCAAAGGTCGGACTGCTGGGCACGGGGCTGATGGGGGTGCCCATGGGCGAGGCGCTGCTGCGTGCGGGGCACGAACTGCGGGTCTACAACCGCACCCGTGAACGGGCGCAGCCGCTGCTGGAGGCGGGCGCGTCGTGGTGCGATGCACCAGCCCGGGTGCTGGCCGAGGCCGAGGTGGTGGTGCTCATGCTCAGCGACCGGGCGGCCATCGAGGCGAGCCTGTTGTCCGACGCGTCACGCGCAGCGCTCGCCGGGCGTACGGTGATCCAGATGGGCACCATCGCCCCCCACGAAAGCCGTTCCGTGCGCGATGCGGTGGTCGAGGCGGGCGGCGAGTACCTGGAGGCGCCGGTGCTGGGCAGCATTCCGGAGGCCAGGGCCTCGAATCTGCTGGTCATGGTGGGTGCGGACTCGGCCGAGGCGTTCGAGCAATGGCGAGACGTGTTCACCGCCTTCGGTCCGAATCCGGTGCACGTGGGCGGGGTGGGCCAGGCGGCGGCGCTCAAGCTCGCCTTCAACCAGCTGATCGCCAGCCTCACCACCGCCTTCTCCCTGAGCCTCGCCCTGATCCGCCGCGAAGGGGTCTCCGTGGATCTGTTCATGGACATGCTGCGCGAGAGCGCCCTCTATGCGCCCACCTTCGACAAGAAGCTGGAACGCATGCTCAAGGCGGATTTCTCCAACCCCAACTTCCCCGTGAAGCACATGCTCAAGGACGTGAACCTGGTGGCCCTCGCCGCCCGGGAGGCGGGCGTGGACGCGGGCCTGCTGGCGCCGGTGCGGGAGAACCTGGAACGGGTCATGGCCACAGGGCACGGGGAGGAAGACTACTCCGCCCTGTACCTCGGCCTCGAACAGCGCAAGCCGGACCGCACTTAAGATCCCAGGCGTAGGTCAGGCTTGTTCGGCGCTTCCATGCGCCTTACCCCGTCGTGCTGAATGAATCGCTCCCGGCGATTCATTCAGCACGACGCCGCCAAAGACAAGTGACTGCGCTGGCGGTGCACATGCCCTGATAGCCCCCAGGACAACGACCCCATCACATTGCCTGCCTGAGGGCGTTTCGCGCCGATTTGTGCCGGACTATGCAATGGATCTTCATCACACGATTGATCCATGAGCGCTTCCCCCTTTCCGCCATCGGGAATCCGACCGGCCGATCACCCCAATCCTGACGCCGCCACCCTCACATGCGCCTCCCGTTGAAGACCTTGCTACGCCTCCTGATCCTTGCCGTCCTGTTGCCCTGGTTCGCGTTTGCCACGGCACAGGAGATGAACGGGGCCGTTGGCCCTGCCATGCCGGCGGTATCGCCCCAGCAGCTGCTGGAGCTGCGCGCCTCGCTCCAGGACAACCGCGCGCGGCTGATGCAGATGGCGGAGGTGATCGACATCGCCCGGGCAGAGGCCTGGCTGGAGGCAAGTCCGGCGGCGCGCTTTGCCGAGCGCATGGTGGCCACGGCCGAGGACTCCGCGGAGCGCAGCATGTGGCAGGCGGCCATCGACCTGGAGACCGAAGGGGCCGAGCGTCTGCGTGGCGCCCTGGAACGGGCGGCACTGGCCCGGGCCGCGGGGGAGCGCATCGACGAGGCCCTGCAGCGCATCACCCTGATGCTCGGCACCCAGCCGCGCATCGGTGAGGAAACCAGCCTGTCCGCCATCGAGGCGGACATCGCGGCCCTGACCCTGGGCCTGGGCTTCGGCCTGCAGGAGGTGGTGGCCAACTTCGTCTCGGGCATCATCATGCTGTTCGAACGCCCGGTGCGCGTCGGCGACACCATCACCATCGGTGAATACAGCGGCACCGTCGCCCGTATCCGCACCCGCGCCACCACCATCGTCGACTGGGACAACCGGGAGATCGTGGTGCCCAACAAGAACTTTATCACCGAGCGCCTGATCAACTGGACCCTCTCAGACACCATGACCCGCATCGTGATCCCGGTGGGCGTGAGCTACGACGCCGACGTGGACGAGGTGATGGGCACCCTGAAGACCATCGCCGAGGAGAGCCCGCTGGTGCTCAAGGAGCCGGCGCCCACGGTGCTGTTCCTGAAGTTCGGCGACAGTGCCCTGAGTTTCGAGCTGCGCGTCTACGTCAATGCGATGAAGGACCGGCTGATCACCATCAGCGAACTGCACCGCACCATCATCAAGGAATTCCGCGACAAGGGCATCGAGATCGCCTACCCGCAGATGGATATCCACGTGCGCGACCTGCCCCCGGCCAAGCGCGCGGGCCAGGGGCACCCGGAACCGCCCAGGCCGGACCCGCAGGCCGGCTGAGATTTGTGACTCGGGACAGTTTGGTGATACCTCGAACCCGGCCGGTTCACCGCGCTTCGCTGAGCAGGCGCCTGGCAAGCCGCTCCGACTGGCCCGCATAGCCGCCGCCGAACAGGTTGTAGTGGTTGAGCAGGTGGTAGAGGTTGTAGAGGTCCTTGCGCACCCGGTAGCCCGGGTCGATGGGCCAGGTGGCGTGGTAGGCGTCGTAGAAGCGGCTGCCGGGCCCGCCGAACAGTTCCGTCATGGCCAGGTCCGTCTCCCGGTCGCCGAAGTACACCGCCGGGTCATAGATCACCGGGTTGCCTTCCCGGTCCGCGTCCCAGTTGCCACTCCACAGATCACCGTGCAGCACCGAGGGCACCGGGTTGTAGCCGTCGAAGAAGCCGGGCAGGGCCTCCATGAGCCTGCGCACCGCATCCTGGAGCCCCCTGCCGCCGCCCCGTTGCGTGGCCAGGTCGATCTGACATCCCAGGCGCTGCTCGCGCCAGAAGCCGATCCAGTCCTCCCGCCAGGTGTTCACCTGGGGCGTGGCACCGATGGTGTTGTCCCGGTGCCAGCCGAAGCGCTCGGCGGTGTGCCGGTGCATCTGCGCCATCTGCTCGCCGAAGACAGCCGGATCGAGGCGTCCACCCAGTTCCAGCAGTTCCATGACCAGGAAGCTCTGAGCGCCCTCCACCCCGTGGCACACAGGCAGCGGCACGCGGATGGCCTGCGACTCGGCGAGCGCCAGCAGCCCCTCGGCCTCCGCGGCAAACATGTCCGAGAGCCGGGCGCTGTTGCGCTTGACGAAAAAGCGCCGCCCGTCGGTGCCGGTGAGGACGGCGGCCTGGTTGATGCAGCCGCCGCCGGTCGCACGTTCATCGGCAAGGCGAAAGGCTTTGCCGGTGGACTGTGTGATCAGGGATTCGAGAGACATGGGTCAGAATGGATGAAGCCCGAGGACGGAAGTTTGAAGAACAATCGTGCCTGAAGATTTCCCGGTATCGCCAGTGCTCAAAGGCAGATATCGCGCACTGCGCAAAGAAGGGCGATCGCATAGCTTTAGGTGGAGAATGAAGATCGGATGAAGAACCGCCCGGCCGATGGCAAGGGAAAAAGGAAGTCCGGTCAGCAGGCAGATGAGATTCATTTGTTAATTGCGGCATTCGGTGAGGGCGCCCCTCGCAATAGTCCCTCGGTGCTGAGGTCTTCGTCCAGATCAGGCCAATGGATACCGTAGCCTCCGCCACAGATCTTCCAGTTGTTTCGCTGACGCGCTGTCGCGTGGGCAAGGCGCGGATACCATTCGACGGGTACAGAAATCCTCCGCCCGTCCTTTAGGCTGACCGTCAGGTAGTCTTCAGAGAATTCCACCGATGCGACGCGTTCGTCAGCGTTAAGCGCCAAAGTACCCATGCCAAGCCTCCAGAAGTGCCGAATGGTTTGATTCTACAATACCCCTGATGGTACGGAGTTCGTGTGCAGGGAAGCCCAGGTTCCGGGCCAGTGATACGGGCTGTAACCAGAACTTGGCGGAACAGTCGTCGCGGTCCACATGTATATGGGGCGGTTCGCCTGGTTCGTGACTGTACCAATAGAACCGATACGGCCCCTCCTTGAGCACAGTTGGCACGAGCCGTCTCCCTTTGGCTGGCGAGATTGATGCAATCAGTTTCTCACATCGACTTTAGTCGTCCGGAAGCCCTGGAGCAAACCCGTCCAGGTTGGCGGTGTCGGTTCGCAGAGAGACCCGGGCCCCTACGAGGTAGAATGAGAGGTTCATCCTTCATTCTTGGCCTCTCGACTTTTATGAAACGAACCCTGCAACCCCTGTGCGACAAGATCGGCCATGAGCGCATCAAGGCCGTGATCCACGCCTTCTACGGCAAGCTGCGCAGCGATGCACAGCTGGGCCATTTCTTCGCCCATATCGAGGACTTCAGCGCCCACGAGGCCCGTATCTCGGATTTCTGGTACACGGCCATGGGCGGGCGGCTGGAGCATCCGCCCCAGGTGGACATGGTGGGCAAGCACTTTCCGCTGGGGATTCAGGACGCGGACATCGACCGCTGGCTGGAGCATTTCCGCGCCACCACCGCCGAGCACCTGGAACCGGGGCTGGCGGAGCAGTGGGTGTTCATGGCGGAGGGGATTGCCGGGCGGCTGCGGCAGATCGTGGTGCATCATCAGCTGCGCTGATGAAGTGGCTAGTGGCAAGTCTCAAGTGGCAAGGGAAGCCACCCTCACCCCAACCCTCTCCCTGAGGGAGAGGGAGAAAAATTTTTTGACTTACCTTGCCACTAGTCACTAGCCACTGCTCTCAGGAGCAAGGAATCTCCTCGTAACCCGGCGCATCACACACCTGCGTAAAGGCCGCCAAGCCCCCATTGTCCCAGCGCTCGTTGTGAGCCAGGCGTGAGGCCTCCAGATCCGACTGGGCGGTGATGGGGGGCAACAGGCTGCTGATGCGGGTGGGCGGCAGGCCCAGGCGCATCTCGTAGATCACCTGGTAGGCCAGCACCCGGCGCACGTAGCCGCGGGTCTCGGGGAAGGGGATCAGCTCGGCCCAGATGTCCGCGTCCATGGCGCCCTCTGTCGGCAGCCAGCCGCTCACCCGGTGGGCGCCGGCGTTGTAGGCGGCGGTGGACAGGATGGGGTGTCCGCCGAAGCGGTCCAGGTTGCGGCGCAGGTAGTAGGTGCCGATGGGCACGTTGATCCGGGGATCCAGCAGGTCGTTCGGATTGCGCAGGGTCATGTTCACGTGGCGGGCCATGGCCCGGCCGGTGTCGGGCATCACCTGCATCAGGCCCAGGGCGCCGGCGTGGGAGCGGGCATCCACCATGAAGGCGCTTTCCTGCCGGGCCACGGCCATGGACCAGGCGGGGTTGATGCCCTGGCGGGCGGACTGTTCCAGCATCAGGCGGGCATGGGCCAGGGGGAAGCGCAGGTCCATGTCATCGAACTCACCGGCCCGGGCCGCGGCGAAGATGGCCCGGTCGTGCCAGTCCCAGCGGTGGGCCAGCAGGGCTGCGGCCTTCAGGTCCTCCCGGTCCAGACCGGCCAGCACCCGTTCCCATTCCCTGCGTGCCTCGATGCCCCTTTCCAGGGCCACCCATTCCCGGACCCGCTGCAATTCGGGCCGGGATGCCAGCCCATCGAGCCGCTCGGCGGGGACCTCCAGGGGGCGGTGGCCGATGCGATACGGCAGGCCTGCGCGATCGGCGGCCATGAAGCCATAGAAGTTGCGTTCCTCGGCCAGGGCACCGTACAGGGCGCGGGCCTGGCCGCTCTGGCCCGTGGCCTCCAGGGCCCGGGCGCGCCAGTAGCGCCAGGCGTGATCGTCGCGCTGTTCGGGGCTCATTTCGGCGATGGCCTGCTGCACGGTCTGCCAGTCGCCAGCGCTGAGCGCGGCGCGCACCTGCCATTCCCGCAACTGGGCATCGAAGACCTCGGCAGGCAGGCCGGCCAGATGCGGGAGGCTTTCGGCGCCGGTTCGCAGCACCAGGCGCAGGGCGAGGGTGCGTTCCACTTCCCGGGCCAGGGCCTCGGGCAGGGCCTGAGCCTCACCGTAACGCTGCCACATCTCCATGGCCTGTTCCGGCTCTTGGCGGGCCAGGCGGGTCCAGGTATGGGCGAGCATGGCGCCGGCGCGGGGGTGATCGCCGGCCTTCCACGCCACCCGCCCGACCTGGGCGGGCCGGTGGTAGAGGTCCAGCCAGCGCTGTGCCCAGGCGCGCTCGGCCTCGGGCAGGTAGCGGGAGATGTAGCGGGCCAGACCCGGCTGTCCGGCCTCCATGGCCAGGCTGAAGCGGCCCCAGGCCAGCTCGGTGCTGAGGTGGCCGGCCTTGCGCCAGGCGTCCAGCACCGGGTCGCAGGCCTCGGGCAGGGAGCGGCCGCTGAGCCAGATCTGTTCCACGCCGCGCAGGGCCTCGTCGTCGTGGCCCAGGTTGAGCAGGGCCTGCCTGTGCAGGCAGCTGAGGGTCGGGGTGGCGCTGGGGGCGTCGAAGTCGCGGGTCAGTTCCGCCCAGCGTTTCTCCCGGGCCAAGCGGTTGAGCCAGGCATGGCGCAGGCGTTCGGCGTAGGGGGTGTCGGCGTGGGCCTTGAGGAACTCGCGCACTTCCTTGCTGCTGGCGCGGGAAAGGCGAAATTCGAGATCCGCGAACAGGAGATAGGGCAGCAGGGGATAGTCGGCGAGCCCTTCCAGGCCCTTACTGAAGGCGTCCCGGTCCCGTCGGTTGAGGGCCTCTTCGGTGGCCTTGAACAGGGCCCGTTGTGCTTCGAGCCGGGATTCGGGGGTGGTGGCGGCGTTGGCAGAGCCGGCCAGGAGAACCGCCAGCAGGGGGGCCAGCAGCCAGGACAGTGAACGGCGCGTGTACACGGGTGACCTCCGCGGCGGGCCGGGTCGGCCACGCCTGGAATCGACTTTAAATTTACCGCCTAAGTAATGCAAATAAGGGCGGGTTGATATTCAAGGGACGTCGCGGAATGGCCGATGGAGGGGTCTTTGCCTGGTCGCGACTGAAGATCAAAAGACTTTCTCTCGCGGAGGCGCAGGGACGCGGGGAAAACCTTATTTGATCAAACGGCTTTCCCCGCGGCTCCGTGCCCCCGTGAGAGGACATGGGTTTTGCCGGGCATCGCAGAAAACACGATCCTCTCACGGAGCCACTGAGGCACGGGGAAAGCTGATCAGCAATTCTTTCTCCGCGTCTCTGCGCCTCCGCGAGAGCACAAGGTTTTCGCTTTCAGCTTTCCAGCACCAGCCGCTCCCCGGGCCCGAGGCCGTCCAGGGTCCAGGAGCCGACCCGGTAGCGGATCAGGCGCAGGGTTGGGTGGCCAACGGCGGCGGTCATGCGCCGGACCTGGCGGTTGCGGCCCTCGGAGATCGTCAGTTCCAGCCAGGTGGTGGGGATCGACTGGCGCACCCGGATGGGCGGATCCCGGGACCAGAGGCCGGGCGGTTCGTCGATGATCTTCACCCGGGCCGGCAGGGTGAGGCCGTCCTTGAGTTCCACCCCCTCGGCCAGGGTCTTGAGGGCCTGCGCATCGGGCACCCCTTCCACCTGCACCCAGTAGGTCTTGCTCATCTTGTGTTTCGGGTCGCTGATGCGCGCCTGAAGCCGGCCGTCGTCGGTGAGCACCACCAGGCCCTCGCTGTCCCGGTCCAGGCGGCCGGCGGCGTAGACCCCGGGTTCGGGCACGTAGTCCGCCAGCGTGCGCCGGCCTTCCCGATCGGTGAACTGGCAGAGCACGTCAAAGGGCTTGTTGAGCAGGATGATGCGCGGCACCGGGGCCTCGTCGGATGTTGACTTGTAGGAGCAACGACTTCGTCGCGAACAGCGGAGTTTACCGGGCTGCGGTTTTCGGCACGAAGTCGGGCCTCCTGCAGTGAAGAAACCCGGCCGGTGTCACAGCCCCAGCGGGTGGGCGGGGGCGTCGAGGCCGGCGCCCAGCAGGCTTAGACCTAAGGCGAAGATCAGCAACCCGCCGGCCAGCGCCACCCCCTGGCCGGCCCGGGCCCAGGCCAGGCTGCCGCCCTGGTTGCCGGCGATGCGCCCGGCCCAGTGGCGGGCCTGCACGGCGAGGATCGCCAGCACCGACACGGTGATGGCGGTGCCCACGGACATGGCCAGCACGGCGGCGATGCCCGCCAGCCACAGGCCCAGCACGTTGGCCACGGCCAGCACCAGGATCGCGCCGGTACAGGGGCGGATGCCCACGGCCACCACGGTGCCGATCATGGCACCCAGGCTGTCGCTGCGGGCCGCCTGTTCGGGGGTGACGTGGTGGGCGTGGCCGCAGCCGCAGCCGTGTTCATGATCGTGATGATGGTCGTGTCCGTGCGCGTGATCATGATCATGTGCATGCTGCGCCACCGGGCGCAGGCGCCACAGGCCGCGCAGGGCGCGAAACACCAGCCAGGCACCCACCGCAGCCACCAGGGCGAAGCTGATCATCTCAAGCGTCCTCACCTGTCCGAGGGCATCCCGGGTCAGGCGCTCTGCGATCACCACCACGCCCACCACCAGGGCGATGGCGGTCAGTCCCTGCAGCAGGGACGAGGCCCAGGAGAGCACCAGGCCGCGGGTCATGTGCTGGCGATGGGTGAGCAGGTAGGTGGTGATCACCGCCTTGCCGTGGCCGGGCCCGGCGGCGTGGAAGATGCCGTACAGGAAGCCCACCAGCACCAGGGCGAAGGTATTGGCGGCGGTGGGGGCGTTCTGGATGCGCTCCATGCCCCGGGCCAGCTGCCGGTGCAGGTCCCGCTGGGTGTTGAGCACCCACAGGGTGGCCCGCTCCCAGGCGTTCAGGGCTTCCGGTTCGCTGGCCGTGGCATGGGGCGCTGAACTGCCGCCGGACAGGGGTGAGGCCCCGAGCAGCGGGGCCCACAGCAGCAGTGCGATCAGCACGGCCGGGATCAGGGTGCCGGGTCGCATCGCACCTCCCCGTGTTCGGTGAAGTGGCGGCCCAGGTCCGGGTCGCCGGTCTGGTTGGCGTCCAGGGCGGCGGCCCGGGCGACGATCACGGGATCGGGCCGGGGCTGGCGGATCTGCAGGCCGCAGCGTTCCGAGGCGCCCTCCAGGGCCACGGTCGCGTCCGGGTCGTGGAGGATCTCGATGTAGTAGCTGGGATCGAACACGGCGTAGGTGAGCGGCGCGGTCTCAGGGTTCACTGGTGCCGGCAACACCAGGGTAAAGCCCAGTTCCAGGCGACCGGCGGCATTGACCAGGCCATGATCCCGGACGCTGAAGCCCTGCATGCGCTGCCCGCCGTGGCTCACCTCGGTGAAATAGTGGTAGGGGGCGAGGTTCTCGATCATGCGGTTGCCGATGTCCGCGAGCTTTTCCTCCGGTGTGTTGCCCCGGGCATCGGTGGCCATCTCTTCCAGCAGCACCAGGCTGTAGAAGGGATCGATGCGCCAGACCTGGCGCAGGGCGGTAATGCGCCCCGCCTCGTCGAACACCACCGCCACCCGCAGGTCGATCCAGGCGTGGGGGTGGGCGTGGGCCTGGGCACTCAGCAGAACCGCCAGGAACAGGACGAGGCCAGTGAGCAGGCGGCGCAGGGGCTGTAGGGCGAATGGCTGCATGGGTGAAACGGGTCGCTGATCGTGGGGTGCCTTGTTATCACATAACCTGACTGCTTGGTAAGTGCAGGCTGGGCAAAGTTCATCAAGGGGCGCTTCAGAGCCGCAGGGAACGCAGCCTGGCATCGAGCCGTCCGGCATCCAATGGCGCGTGATGAATGATCTCCAGGCGGGTCTCCTGCCCCGGTGTGCGGGGTTCAAGGGTGCCCTCGCCGGAGACCCGGTTGAGGGTGAACCAGCCCCGGTCGGTGTGCAGCACGCCCTTGGTCCGGTCCCATGCACCCCCGTGCAGCAGCTCGATCAGGCCTTCGTGCGCCAGCCGAACGGCGGGGCCGAGCAGCCAGCTGATGCCGTGGTAGCCGTCGCCGTGCTGGGTCGCCAGGAACCAGTCGGACCGCGTGCCCGCAGGTGAATCATGGCTGTCCCCATGCGCGTACTCAGGATGATGGGTGTCCCCAAGTAGATCACCATGCGCGTACTCAGGATGATGGGTGTCCCCAAGTAGATCATCGTGCCCAGGATGATGGGTGTCCCCAAGTGGATCATGGGTGTCCTCAACGGATCGCTTTGGATGGGCTGGCAGGTCCAGCCAGGCGGGGTCCAGGGCACCCTGGCTGACCAGGGCGGTGCGGGACTTGGGCGGGTCCAGCCTCCGGGCGAAGTCCAGGAAGGCCTCCCGCTCCGCATCGCTGTACAGATCGGCCTTGTTGGCCACCAGCACGTCGGCGAGCGCGATCTGGTCCTGCCAGGTGGGGTGCGTCCGGTGCCGGGGTGAGGCCAGATGGCGTGCGTCGATGAGGGTGATCACGGCGCGCAGATCAAGCACCTGCCGGTAGAACTCACCAGTGAGGGTCTCGATCACCCGGGCCGGGTGGCCCAGGCCGGTGGGTTCGATGAGGATGCGCGCGGGGCGCTCCTCCCGGATGAGCCGGTTGAGCCCCACGGTGAAGGCCTGGCTGCTGACGCAGCAGAGACACCCGCCCGGCACCTGGCGGATGGCCACGTCCTCGCCTTCCATCAGTTGTTCGTCCACCCCCACCTGGCCGAACTCGTTGACCAGCACCGCCCAGCGTTCGCCCGCTGGACGATGGGCCAGCAGATGGCGGATGGCGGTGGTCTTGCCTACGCCGAGGAAGCCGGTGATCAGGTGGGTGGGGATGGGCATTGGATTCAAAATTCAAGATTCAAAATTCAAAGGGGTGGAGTCGTGTTTCTTTGAATTTTGAATTTTGAATCTTGAATTGTCTTCCAGCCGGTCGATCAGCGCTTCCCAACGTACCCGGCGCGGGCCGTCGATGCCGAGCTGATCCAGGAGCGCGGTCAGGGCCGCGCGGTCCGGGGCGGCGGGGGTGAGGTCCAGGTCTTGCGGCAGGTCTTCGATGTCGCAGTGGATGCCGGTGAGCCGGCGCGAGAGGCGCACGCTGTGCTCGTGTTCGGCGATCAGGTCCGCCAGGCGCCTGGCGCCGCGGATGTGCAGTTTCGCCACTGCATCGGTATCGGCAAACAGCGTGTCCAGGTCGCCGAACCGGCGCAGGATGCGCGCGGCGGTGGCCATGCCGATGCCGGGCACGCCGGGGATGTTGTCCACCTTGTCGCCGGCCAGGGCCAGCTGATCGGCCACCTGCTCCGGGCGCACGCCCAGCTTCTTCTCCACGCCCCGGGCGTCCAGGCGCCGGTCCTGCTGGAATTCCCACCACAGGTCGCCGGGGCCCACCAGCTGGGTCAGGTCCTTGTCGGCGGTGATCAGGTGCACGCTGCCGCCCGCGGCCTGCTGACGGGCGGTCAGGGTGCCGATGATGTCGTCGGCCTCGTAGCGGGGGCTGGAGAAGGCGGGAAAGCCCAGGGCAGTGACCAGGGCGCGGCACTGGCGGAACTGGCGCTTGAGGGATTCCGGGGCCGGCGGGCGGTTGGCCTTGTATTCGGGGTAGATCTCGTGACGGTAGGACTGGCCGAGGCTTTCGTCGAAGGCGAACACCACCGGCGCCGGCGCGGCCCGGGTGAGCAGGCGCACCAGGAACTCGCCGAAACCGGTCACCGCATTGGCCGGGTGGCCCTCACGGTCGGTGATGGCCTCGGGCAGGGTGAACCAGGCGCGGAACACGTAGATGCTGGAGTCCACCAGCCACAGGGGGCTGGCGCGGTCGGGGTCTGTCACGGGGTGTCCGGGCGGGCAGGGAGCAAGGCCCGTAGCTTATCAGCTGCGCGCTCAGCTCACGATGCGCAGCCGCTGGGTCTCGATCCAGCCGGGGATCTCGGCGGCGGGCAGGGGGCGGGACAGCAGGTAGCCCTGCACCTGGTCGCAGCCCATCTCCCGCAGCAGGTCCAGCTGGGATTTCTCCTCCACGCCCTCGGCCACCACCTCCAGGCGCAGGGCGTGGGCCATGAGTACGATGGCGCGCACCAGGGCGCGGGTGTCCTCGGCGTGCAGCATGTCTTCCACGAAGCTCCTGTCCACCTTGAGCTGCCGGATGGGGAAGTGGCGCAGGTAGTTGAGTGCCGAATAGCCGGTGCCGAAGTCGTCGATGCACAGGCCGATGCCCATGGCATCCAAGGTCTGCAGGGTCTCCGCCACGTGACGGTTCTGCTCCATGAGCAGGGATTCGGTGATCTCCAGGTGCAGGCGCTCGCTGGCGATGCGGTGCTGGCGCAGGCGGCGGGCGATGCGGCTCACCAGGCCGTCGCGGCGGAACTGCACGGGGGAGAGGTTGATGGCCAGGGTCAGGTGCGAAAGCCCCCGTGCGTCCCACTGGGCCAGCTGCGCGCAGGCGGCATCGATCACCCAGTCGCCGATCTCGTGGATCAGCCCGGAATCCTCGGCCACGGGGATGAACTCGTCCGGTGGCACCAGGCCGCGCACCGGGTGCTGCCAACGCATCAGGGCCTCGAGGCCCCGCACCCCCGCGCCGCTGAGGGAGACGATGGGCTGGTAGTGGAGCAGGAACTGGTTCGTGTCCAGGGCGGTGCGCAGTTCGCCCTCCATGGTCAGCCGGGCGCGCACGCTCCGGGTCAGTTCCGGCGAATAGAAATCGAAGGTGTTCTTGCCCCGGGACTTGGCCTGGTACATGGCGGTGTCGGCGTCCTTGAGCAGGTCCGCCTCCGCGGTGTCGTCGCTGGGATAGAGGGTGATGCCGATGCTGGCGCTCATGGTGATGCTCTGTTCACCCAGCATGAAGGGCGCGCGCAGGGTGTCCAGCAGCTTGCGCACGAAGGTGACCGCGTCCTCGGGGCGCTGGATGTCGGTAAGGATCACGGTGAACTCGTCGCCCCCCAGGCGCGCCAGGGTGTCGGTCTCGCGCAGCACCCGGCCGAAGCGCCGGGCGATCTCCTGCAGCAGCCGGTCGCCGGCGGCATGCCCCAGGCTGTCGTTGACCCGCTTGAAGTCGTCCAGGTCGATGAACAGCAGGGCGATCAGCCGCTCGTGGCGCTTGGCGTATTCCATGGCCTGGTGCAGGCGGTCCTGGAACAGCGTGCGGTTGGGCAGTTGGGTCAGGCTGTCGGAGTAGGCCAGTTCGTTGAGCCGTTCCTGGGCCTGCTCGCGCTCCCGGACCTCCTGGGCAAGTGCCTCGGACTGGGCGCGCAGGGCCCGGGTGTGGTGGCGGATCTGCTGGCGCAGGAACAGGGCCAGGCCGATGACCAGCAGCGTGAGCAGCACGATGCCGGCCAGAATCACCGGGTGCCAGCCGGGAAGCGGTCTGGGCGTCCCGCCGGTATCGCCCAGCCAGCGGTTCATGCTCAAGTGGTACAGGGAGCCGGGCTGGGTCTTGAGCTCTCTGAGGTGCCGGTCGATGGCCTGCAGGACCGGCGCCATCTCCGGGCGGGCGCTGGCGAAGTGCAGTTCCACCGGGTTGAAGATGATGTGGGTGGGAATGGCCTCCGGCACCCGGAACTGGCGCCCCACCAGGCGGTTCACGGCGGCGGCGTCCACCTCGCCATGGGCCAGCAGCTGCATCACTTCCCGGTAGTCGGCCACGGGACGGAGCTCCGCCTGCACGTTGAACTCGCGCAGCAGGGACTCCAGGGCCTGGGCGTGGGTGTCGCCGGCCTTCACGGCGATGCGCGCGCCGGCCAGGTCCAGCACGGAATCCACGACCACGTCCCGGTGCCGGTAGATCACGCCCCAGTTGGTGAGCATGGCCTCGCGGTTGAACTGCAGTACCTGGGCCCGCTCCGGGGTGTAGGCGATGGCGGCGATCAGGTCGATCTGCCGGTTTTGGCCCATTTCCAGCAGCTCCGCAAAGGAGGCGGCCACGTAATGGATCTTCCAGCCCTCCCGGCGCGCCGCCTCCTCCAGCAGGTCGATGACCAGGCCCCGGGGTCCCTCGGCATCGATGCCGATCAGGGGCGGGTTCACGTAGATGCCCACCCGCAGGGTCTCACCGCTGGCCTGTCCGCTGTTCAGTGTCTGGAATTGGGCCTGGGCGGGCGCCCAGGCCAGGCACAGGAGCAGCAGCCAGGTGACGGCAGCAGGGGTGGGGTGCAATCGCATGGGGCCTATTTGAGCCGGTTGATGTCGTTGCGCACGCCGGCCAGGGATTGATCGAATTCCTTGCGCTCGCTGGGCTCCAGGGGCAGTTCAATCACCGACTCCACGCCGTTGCGGCCCAGGATGCAGGGCACGCCCATGGCCACGTCGCGCTCGCCGTATTCGCCCTCCAACAGGGCCACGGTAGGCAGCACGCGCTTACGGTCCAGGGCGATGGCGTCTACCATGGCGGCGATGGCCGCGGCCGGGGCGTCGTAGGCGCTGGAGGTCTGTTTCAGGGCCAGGATCTCGGCGCCGCCGTGGCGGGTGCGCTCGACGATGCGCGCGATGGCCTCCTCGGACAGGAAATGGCGCACCGGGATGCCGTTGATGGTGGAGTAGCGCAGCATGGGCACCATGGAATCGCCGTGCCCGCCCAGCACCATGGCGTTGATGTCATTGACCGAGAGCCCGGTCTCCAGGGCGACGAAGGAGGCCATGCGCGAGGAATCCAGCACGCCCGCCTGGCCGAACACCCGGTTGCGCGGCCAGCCGGTGCGCTGCCAGGCCCGGTAGGTGAGCACGTCCACGGGGTTGGAGACCAGCAGCAGCATGGCATCCGGGGCGTGTTCCATGATCCCGTCCACGAGCTTGTCCAGGATCGCCACGTTGGTGTCCAGCACGTCGGAGCGCGACATGCCGGGCTTGCGGGGGATGCCGGCGGTGATCACCACCAGCTCGGCGCCGCTGAGGATGGCGGCATCGGTGCCGCCCTTGAGGCGGGTGTCGAAACCGAACAGGGGCGCGGTCTCCTGGATGTCCAGGGCCGCGCCTTCCGCCGCCCCTTCCCTGACGTCCAGCAGGACCAGTTCACGACAGGTGTCGTTCTTGGCCAGGAACTGCGCGGTGGATTCGCCGACCCGGCCGGCGCCGATGATCGCTATCTTTTCCATGGGGGTCTCCCGTGGTTTTGGGCCTCACCTAAGTGTAGACACATAACGCCGGTGACCGGTACCCGGGAAGGATGAAGGATGAAGCAAAAGTCGATCCTCTCACGGAGCCACGGGGACTCGGAGAAAGGCAAAGATTTCAACACCTCCGTGCCTCCGTGTCTCCGTGAGAGGATCGGTATTTCTGGGCTAGGGGGTGATGCGCGCCACGCCGGTGTCCACTGCGGCACGGGCCACGGCGGGGGGCACCACCTCGATCAGGCGGCTGTCCAGGGGCTTGGGAATGATGTACTCGGGGCCGAATTCCAGGTGCTTGAGGCCGTAGGCGTCCAGCACCGACTTGGGCACCGGCTCCCGGGTCAGGCGCGCCAGGGCGTGCACCGCGGCGATCTGCATGGCCTCGTTGATGGTGCGCGCGCGCACGTCCAGGGCGCCCCGGAAGATGTAGGGGAAGCCCAGCACGTTGTTCACCTGGTTGGGGTAGTCGCTGCGCCCGGTGGCCATGATCAGGTCGGAGCGGGTCTTGTGGGCCAGCTCGGGCAGGATCTCCGGGTCCGGGTTGGAGAGGGCGAACACGATGGGCTTCTCGGCCATGGAGCGCAGCATGTCCGGGGTGAACAGGTCCGGGCCGGAGACACCTACGAACACGTCGGCGCCCGCGCAGGCATCGGCCAGGGTGCGCGCCTCGGTGTCGTTGGCGAAGATCAGCTTGTACTCGTTGAGGTCCTCGCGGCGGGTGTGGATCACGCCCTTGCGGTCCACCATGAAGATGTTCTGCTTGCGGGCCCCCAGGGCCAGCAGCAGGCGCATGGAGGCGATGCCGGCGGCGCCGGCGCCCAGGCACACGATGCGCGCCTCCTCCAGGCTCTTGCCCTGCAGTTCCAGGGCGTTGAGCAGGCCGGCGGCGGCGATGATGGCGGTGCCGTGCTGGTCGTCGTGGAACACCGGGATGTCCAGGCGCTCGGAGAGGCGGCGCTCGATCTCGAAGCAGTGGGGCGCGGCGATGTCTTCCAGGTTGATGCCGCCGAAGCCGCCGGCGATGCGCGCCACGGTGTTGATGAAGTCCTCGGGCTCGGGGGCGTTGACCTCGATGTCGAACACGTCGATGCCGGCGAAGCGCTTGAACAACACCGCCTTGCCCTCCATCACAGGCTTGCTGGCCAGGGCCCCCATGTTGCCCAGGCCGAGCACCGCGGTGCCGTCGGTGATCACCGCCACCAGGTTGCCCTTGGCGGTGTAGCGGTAGGCGTCCTCGGGGTTCTTGTGGATGCGGCGCACCGGTTCGGCCACGCCCGGGGTGTAGGCGAGGATCAGGTCGTCCTGGGTCTCGGTGGGCTTGGTGACGGTGATGCCGATCTTTCCGGCGGGAGCTGCTGCGTGGTAGTCGAGGGCGCGTTCGTTCAGGTTCTTCTTGGGCATGGTGTTTTGTTATCGGTTATCGGGTGTGGTGTGTCGGGTGTGAGGATTCACATGACCGGGTGGCTGGGCGGGGTGCCGGCACGGGCCTCCTCGTAGAGGGGCTGCATCTTCACCGCCAGTTCGCTCAGATAGCGAATACGGGCGTCTGAACTTGGGTGGGTGCTCAGGAACGCAGGCGGGCTGCCGTTGCCCATGGCAGCCATCTTCTGCCACAGGGTCACGGCGGCCTGGGGGTCATAACCGGCCCGGGCGGCCAGCTCGATGCCGATCACGTCGGCCTCGCGCTCCATCTGGCGGCTGTTGGGCAGCTGCACGGCCAGGGCCGCGGCCAGCACCGCGCCGGTCATGGCCACCTGGGAACGTTCGCCGGACAGGGCGAAGCCGGCCACCGCCAGGTTGGTGGCCAGTGCCACGGACATCTTCTCGGCGGTGTGCGCGGACAGGGCGTGGGCCACCTCGTGGGCGATCACCTGGGCCAGCTCGTCATCGGTGGCGTTGAGCTTGGTGATCATCCCGGTGTAGATGCCCATCTTGCCGCCGGCCATGGCGAAGGCGTTGGGTACGTCGTTGTCGATCACCTGCATCTCCCACTCCCAGTTGCGGGTCTCGGGACGGTAGGCGATGGCCTGGGCCACCACGCGGCCGGTGATGCGGTCGATGCGTGCCTTCACCGCCGGGTCGCTGTTGAGCCGGCCCTCCTCGCGGATGGGGGCGAGCATCTGGGCATAGGCCTGGCGGGAGGCGGAGATGGCCTGGCTTTCGGGGACCAGCATGAGCTGCTGGCGGCCGGTGACCGGGTTGGTGGCACAGCCGGCCATGAACAGACTGACCAGGCCCAGGAGGATCAGCAGGAGACTGAGGGTGCGCTTTGTCATGGCGGTGCTTCGTGATCAGGTGTGGGTGATCGGGGCGGCTGCCGTGTGCCGGGGCTCAGGATCCGTTCACGGCGAGGATCTCGAGGTCTGCCGCGTGTCGCAGGCGGATGCGCAGCTGGCCGCGATGATTATAGACGTAGCCGCGTCCCCGTACCCGCGCATCCATGAGGCTTGTGACATCCAGATCCGGGAAAAATTGCAGGTCTTCCCGGTCGATGCGCAGGGCCACGTCGCCTTCCAGGTTGATCCAGATCGCCCGGCTGCTTTCGCCGATGCGTGTCACGCGGCCTTCCACGCGCCGGAAGCCGGTGGCGTCCCGGGGCAGCTCCGAGGCCTCGAACAGGCTGTTGTGGCTCAGGGACCAGATACCCCGCTGGGCGATGCCGGCCTCCCGTTCCGCGTCCCGGTAACAGTCCAGGTTCCAGTCGTTGGGCGGGATGGTCAGGCGGGTGCCGAGGCCCTGCTGCAGCATCAGGGCGGTGATGCTCCGGCCGTCGGGTGTGTAGAGATGGGCGAGGGTGCGCTGGTAGCGGTCGTGGCGCTGCCGGTCGTGGACGACGAGCACCTGCTGACCGTGCTCGGCGAGCAGGTCCATGAGGGCCTGGCGGGCCTCCTCCGCATAGGGCTCAGCCTCGCGCCGCTCGTCCCGGTGGTGGAACTCCGGCGTGTCCAGGCCGATCAGGCGGATGCGCCGCCCGTCCACCAGCCTGACGGTGTCGCCGTCATAGACGAAGTCCACCCGCGCCTTCCCGTGGTCCTGGCCCGGGGGCAGGCAGCTCTCCGGCAGCTGGGCGAGGGCGGGGGTTGTCGCCAGCAGGAGCGCGGCGAACAGGACGGCAAAAAAAAGGGCGCACCGTGCGTGCGCCCCTTGCATGGTTCGAGCGAGAACCATGAGCGGGTATTACATGCCGTAGCGGCGACGGAACTTGTCCACCTGACCGGCGGTGTCCATGATCTTCTGCTTGCCGGTGAAGAACGGATGGCAGGCAGAGCACACTTCCACGTTGAGCTCCGAACCCTGGTAGGTGGAGCGGGTCTTGAAATTGTTGCCGCAGCTGCAGGTCACGGCGACTTCGTGGTAATCGGGATGAATATCGGGCTTCATGGAAGCGTCCTCAAAACCATGTCTGGCAAGGAAAAGAGGCGCAATATACTGAATCCGGACCCCGGGGGCAAGGGGTCAGGGCTTCACAGGACCGGTGCCGGGCACTATGCTGCGCTGCCCCAGAGTCATGCCCCCGCGTGCAGCTTGTCCGGGTAAGTGCTTGTCCCCCAAGCGCTTCAGGGGTTTTCCACAAAACCTGTGGATAACTTTGTGGAAGAAATGGGGTCAACAGGTCCCGGGGCTTGCCGGATCAGGGGGGCTGTTGGATCGGTTAAAAAATAGCCAATTATTTAAGTGTCTGAAATGCTTGCTTTATTAGCATTCCCTGCGCGGGGGCTGTCATCATTTTCATCAACCGGTCATCGGCCGAATTGTCTGCCCCATTGATGTGCATAAACGTCAGGATTTTGTCGAGGTCGGTGCATGAGCAAATCGTCTGAACAGGTGGCTTGCGGCGGGCGCGTGGGTTTCGTCAGCCTGGGCTGCCCCAAGGCCCTGGTGGATTCCGAGCGCATCCTCACCCAGTTGCGGGCCGAGGGCTACGGGATCTCGCCCAGCTACGAGGACGCCGACCTGGTGGTGGTCAACACCTGCGGCTTCATCGACGCGGCGGTGGAGGAGTCCCTGGAGGCCATCGGCGAGGCGCTCACCGAGAACGGCCGGGTGATCGTCACCGGCTGCCTGGGCGCCGAGGCGGACAAGGTGCGTGACGCCCACCCCGGGGTGCTGGCCATCACCGGTCCCCACGCCTACGAGGCGGTGATGGCCGAGGTGCACCGCCACCTGCCCCCGTCCCATGCCCCCTTCGAGAGCCTAGTGCCCCTGGGCGGCGTGAAGCTCACCCCGCGCCACTACGCCTACCTGAAGATCTCCGAGGGCTGCAATCACCGCTGTACCTTCTGCATCATCCCCCAGTTCCGGGGCGACCTGGTGAGCCGCCCGGTGGGCGAGGTGATGCAGGAGGCGGAGAACCTGGTGGCCGCCGGCGTGAAGGAACTGCTGATCGTCTCCCAGGACACCAGCGCCTACGGCGTGGACGTGAAATACCGCACCGGTTTCTGGCAGGGCCGGCCCCTGCGCACTCACATCCAGCAGCTGGCCGAGGCCCTGGGCAGCCTGGGGGTCTGGGTGCGCCTGCACTATGTCTACCCCTACCCCCACGTGGACCAGCTCATCCCGCTCATGGCCGAGGGCAAGCTGCTGCCCTACCTGGACGTGCCCCTGCAGCACGGCAGTCCCCGGGTGCTCAAGGCCATGCGCCGTCCCGCCGCCTCGGAGAAGGCCCTGGAGCGCATCCGTGCCTGGCGCGAGATCTGCCCCGACATCACCCTGCGCAGCACCTTCATCGTCGGCTTCCCCGGCGAGACCGAGGACGAATTCGAGGAACTGCTGGCGTTCATCAAGGAGGCGCAGCTGGACCGGGTGGGCTGTTTCGCCTACTCGCCGGTGGAGGGCGCCGCCGCCAACGCCCTGCCGGACCCGGTGCCGGAGGAGGTGAAGGCCGAGCGCCTGGAGCGCTTCATGGAGGTGCAGGCGGCCATCAGCGCCGACCGGCTCCAGTCCAAGGTGGGCCGGACGCTCACGGTGCTGGTGGACGGCGAGGACGAGGACGGTGCGATCATCGCCCGTTCCAGCGCCGATGCGCCGGAGATCGACGGCGTGGTGGTGATCGAGGACGGCGAGGGGCTCGAGGCCGGACAGTTCGTGGACGTGGAGATCACGGCGGCGTCAGAACACGACCTGTTCGGCAAGCGGAAGGGCGAAGTAGGAATTGGGAAGTAGGAAGTGTGAACTGCGAAGCGCGAAGTTAAGGGCTTTTCATTCGTACTTCCCAATTCACATTTCTTCCTTCATAACGATCCGATCCAGGCGCAACACCCGCCGCTGTCCCAGCTGATTGCGGGCGATCATGAATTCCGCGTGCCGGCGGGTGCGCAGATCCGTGGGCCTGAGGGTCTCCACCCGGTCCATGCCGTAGCGGTCCTTCCATCTCACCTTCAGGGTCCGGCCACGCATGATGGCCAGTTCGTATTCGCTGTAGAGCTCGCAGGAGATCGGGGTGTAATCCGACGTCATCGTTCAGTCGTTCTCGCGACGGGCGTGGATGGCGATGCCACCGCCGTCCACGGTGGCGGTGATCAGGATGGGGGCGCAGCAGGTCTGGCAGTCTTCCACGTAGCTGGCGGGCAGGGTGGTGAGGTCCACCTCGGTGTCGAAGCCCGCGCCGCAGTGGGGGCAGATCAGGCTGACGAACTCAAGGGGCTGCATCGCCGTCGGGCAGGAACAGGGCCTGCAGGTCGTTGAGGAAACGCCGGCCCAGTTCGGTGGGTTCCAGGCGTTCGGGGTCAGCGGTGAGCAGGCCCCGTGCCACGGCCTCGCCGCGCATGGGCTCCAGGGCCTCGGGGGAGAGCCCGGTGCGCTCGGTGAACAGCGCCAGGGGCACGCCCTGGTTGAGCCGCATGGCATTGAGCATGAATTCGAACACCGTCTCCTCCCGTGTGAGGGTGTGTTCGCCGCTGGCGGCCTCGCCCGAGCGGGCCGTCTCCATGTACTGCCGGGGCTGGCGGTGTTTCCAGCGCCGCAGGATGCGGCCTTCCGCCGGCAGCGAGATCTTGCCGTGGGCCCCGGCGCCGATCCCCAGGTAGTCGCCGAACTCCCAGTAGTTGAGGTTGTGGCGGCAGGGGCGGCCGGCGCGGGCGTAGGCGGAGACCTCGTACTGAGTATAGCCGGCCTCGGCCAGATGCGCCTGACCGGCCGTGTGCATGTCCCAGAGGGTGTCCTCCTCGGGCAGCACGGGGGGGTGGGCGGCGAAGCGGGTGTTGGGCTCCAGGGTGAGCTGGTACCAGGACAGGTGCTCCGGACCCAGGGCCAGGCCCTCGGCGAGGTCCTTGAGCGCGCCGGCCACGGTCTGCCCCGGCAGGCCGAACATCAGGTCGATGTTGATGTTCTCAAAGCCCGCCGAGCGGGCCGCCTCAAAGGCCGCCCGCGCCTCCCGGGCGCCGTGGATGCGCCCCAGCTGCCTGAGCTGGTCGTCATCGAAGCTCTGCACGCCGATGGACAGCCGGTTGACCCCCGCCTCCCGGTAACCCCGGAACCGGCCCGCGTCCGTGGTGCCCGGGTTCGCCTCCAGAGTCACCTCCATGTCCGGCCGCCAGGGCAGGCGCGCACGCAGTGCCGAGAACAAGTGGTCCAGGGCCTCCGGCGAGAACAGGCTCGGCGTGCCGCCCCCCAGGAACACCGACTCCAGGCGCCGCCCCCAGACCCGGGGCAGCTCAGATTCCAGGTCCGCCAGCAGGGCATCCACGTAGGCCGCCTCGGGCACCGCCTCCCGGGCCTCATGGGAGTTGAAGTCGCAGTAGGGGCACTTGCGCACGCACCAGGGGAGGTGGATGTAGAGGCTCAGGGGGGGCAGGAGCATGGGGCGGGAAGGGGAGGTTGGGAATGGAAGTGCGAAGTGTGAATGGGGAAGTGGGAAGTTGAAAGCCCTTCTGACAGGGCCCGCAGGTCGGCCTTCAGGCCGACGCCGCTGTTCATCGGAGCCTGGTTCGTCGGCCTGAAGGCCGACCTACGTTCGGATTCAAGGTTTGCGGTTGTCGGCCGATATTCTGGTTCAGGTATCCCCTACGCAGGACCCGAAACATGCTTGCCGCCCTTACCAATGCGCCGCTGCGCGCCACCCCGGCCATCCCCGCCCAGCCCAACGGTCCCGGTCAGCGGGCCACCCCGGCCGTCCCGGCGGTGCCGCCGGGACGGGTGCCCGCCGAGCCGCCCGAGGCGGAACAGGTGCGGGTGCTGGAAGAGGTCAAGGCGCGCCTGGAGCAGGACACGGACTTCCAGATCATCAAGCGCACCTTCCGCATCGGTGACGACGACAAGGCCCCGGCCGAGGCGTCGAAGCAGGCGGCAGGCAATATCGAACCCGTGGTCGAGTCCGCTCCGCCGGCCCAGGGTGCTGCGGTCCAGGGTACGGCGGGCCTGGAGCTGGACATGCGTTTCGAGCGCACCACCTTCATCAGCGTGGAGGTGGAGGGCAATGCCGTCACCGGCGAGTTCCGCATCCGTTTCGAGGCCTTCCGCCAGGAGAGTTTCAGTGTCAGCCTGAACATCCAGGACCAGCCCCAGCGGGCCGACCCCCTGGTGCTGGACCTGGGCGGCGAGGGCGTGACGACCACCGGGGTGGATGAGGGCGTGGCCTTCGACATCACCGGCGATGGCCGCAAGGAGCAGGTGAGCTTCGTGTCGGGCAATTCCTGGTTCCTGGCCCTGGACCGCAACGGCAACGGGGTGATCGACGACGGGCGTGAACTCTTCGGTGACCAGCACGGTGCCGCCAACGGCTTCGACGAACTGGCCCGTTTCGACAGCAACGGCGACGGCGTCATCGACGCCCGTGACGAGGTGTTCGACCGGCTGCGCCTGTTCCGCATGGACGCCGACGGCACACAGCACCTGAAGTCCCTGGAGACCGCGGGCGTGAGCGCCATCCATCTCGCCTACGTCAACACCGAGAAGGCGCTCAACGAGGATGACCTCATCGCCCAGGTGGGCCGCTTCGAGCGCGCCGACGGCAGCACCGGTCAGGCGGTGGATGTGCTGCTGGGGTATCGGGCGCTGGCCTGAGCTGGCGGGGTAAAGTCAAAGGCTGTTCTCTCGCGGAGGCGCGGAGACGCGGGGAAAATCTTGTAGAAAAAACCCCGTGCCCCCGTGTCTCCGTGAGAGGATCGGGTTTTTGTTTGAGCAGATTCGTTGGAAAAAACCAGATCTCTCGCAAAGCCGCAAAGACGCCAAGAAAACCCATTCAATCATCTTTTCCCCGCGTCTCTGCGCCTCTGCGAGAGAAACGGTTTTGGTCTTTTCAGCGCCCCTGAAGCCGCTCCAGCAGGATCCGAAGCGCCTGCCCGCGATGGCTGCGGCGGTTTTTTTCCGCCGGGCTGATCTCGGCGGCGGTGAGTTCCAGTTCGGGGATCTCGAAGATGGGGTCGTAGCCGTGGCCGCCCGGGCCCCGAGCCTCGCTGGCGATGCGGCCCTCCCAGTTGCCCTCGGCGATCACCGGCGAGGGGTCGTCGGCGTGGCGCAGGTAGACCATCACGCAGCGAAACCGCGCCGTGCGCTGGGAAGGCTCCACGTGTTCCAGGGCCTTGAGCAGCTTGCGGTTGTTGGCCTCGGCGTCGCCGCCGGGGCCGGCGTAGCGGGCGGAGTAGATGCCGGGGGCGCCGTTGAGGGCGTCCACCTCGATGCCCGAGTCGTCGGCAATGGCGGGCAGGCCGGTGTGGGCGGCGGCGTTGCGCGCCTTGAGGATGGCGTTCTCGACGAAGCTCAGCCCGTTCTCCTCGGCCTCGGGCACACCGAAGTCCGACTGGGGCAGGATGGTGATGCCGGTGCCGGCGAGCAATTCCGACAGCTCCCGCACCTTGCCCGCGTTACCGGTGGCCAGCACGATCTTCATGGTTGTATGCCTTTTGCAGTGACTTGCCGCAGGGGCGCAGAGAAAATCAAAGGATCGGACAGGATTAACATGATTGACATGATGAAAAATCAGTCATCAAAAGAAGTGCTTTAAATCCTGTGAATCATGTTCATCCTGTCAATGAACTTTGATCTTTCTTCGCCTCCGCGCCTCTGCGGCATTCAGTTCAGTTCAAGTCAGTTCAGTCCTGTTCCAGCGCCGCGCGCTGGGCGGCGATGATGTCCTGGATGCCGCTCTGGGCCAGCGCCAGCATGCTGTTGAGTTCGTCCATGCGGAAGGCGTGGCCCTCGGCGGTGCCCTGCACCTCGATGAAGGCGTTGGCGTCGTTCATCACCACGTTCATGTCGGTCTCTGCGTTGGAATCCTCGGCGTAGTCCAGGTCCAGCACCGGCACGCCCTGGTAGATGCCCACGGACACCGACGCGACGGCGCCGAACAGGGGGTTGCGCTTGAGCTTGCCCTGTTTCATCAGGTGGGTGATGGCGTCGTGCAGGGCCACGTAGCCGCCGCTGATGGAGGCGGTGCGCGTGCCGCCATCGGCCTGCAGCACGTCGCAGTCGACGGTGATCTGGCGTTCGCCCAGGCCTTCAAGGTCCACGGCGGCGCGCAGGGAGCGGCCGATCAGGCGCTGGATCTCCTGGGTGCGCCCGCCCTGCTTGCCGCGGGCGGCCTCGCGGGCCATGCGCTCGTGGGTGGAGCGGGGCAGCATGCCGTATTCGGCGGTCACCCAGCCGCTGCCCTTGTTGCGCAGCCAGGGCGGCGTGCGGTCATCCACGCTGGCGGTGCACAGCACCCGGGTATCGCCGAACTCCACCAGCACCGAGCCTTCGGCGTGCTTGGTGAACCGGCGGGTGAAGCGGATTTCGCGCAGTTGGTCGGGCTGGCGGCCACTGGGTCGCATGGGTAACTCCTTGGGGGCGTGCGGGGGGCGGATTATAGCCTAAGTGGCAAGTGGCTAGTCTCAAGTGGCAAGGGAAACCCCTTGCGTGGTTGTCTGGGGCTTTATACTTGCCACTTGCCACTTGCCACTTGCCACTTGTCCGAAGGATCTCTCCATGATTCATAGCATGACCGGCTTCTCCCGCGCCGAAGCGGAAACCCCCAACGGCACCCTTGCATGGGAGATGAAGAGCGTGAATCACCGTTACCTGGAGGTGAGCCTGCGGCTGCCGGAGGCCTTCCGGGCCCTGGAGAACGCGGTGCGCGAGCGGGTGCAGGCCCGGCTGGGGCGGGGCAAGGTGGAGGTGTCCCTGCGTCACCAGGCACCCGCCGGCGGCGAGGCGGGGCTGGAGGTGAACGAACCCCTGGCGAAAAGGCTCATCGAGGTGTGCGGGCAGGTGGAGCACTGGGTCATGAACCCGGCACGCATCACGGCCCTGGAGATCCTGCGCTGGCCGGGGGTGGTGCGCGAACCGGCCCCGGATCTGGAGTCCCTGCACGGCGAGGCCATGACGCTGCTGGATGCCGCCCTGGACGAACTGGCCGCCACTCGGGCCCGGGAAGGGGCTCGCCTGCGCGAGACCCTGGAGACCCGCTGCAAGGCGATCTCGGAACTGGTGGCCCAGGTGCGCGAGCGCCGGCCAAAGGTGGTGGAGGCCCTGCGCGAGAAATGGCGCGCGCGCATCGCCGACCTGGGCGTGGACATGGAGCCGGGCCGCCTGGAGCAGGAGCTGGCCCTGCAGGCCCAGCGCCTGGACGTGGACGAGGAGCTGGACCGTCTGGACGGACACCTGAAAGAAGTGGCCCTGATCCTCGAGCGCGACGAGCCGGTGGGCCGGCGTCTGGACTTCCTCATGCAGGAGTTCAACCGCGAGGCCAACACCCTGGGCTCCAAGTCCAGCGACATGGAGACCACCAAGGCGGCGGTGGAACTGAAGGTGCTCATCGAGCAGATGCGCGAGCAGGTGCAGAACGTGGAGTGAGCCGTGCCCCGCTACTACTTCGACCTGAAGATCAGCCGCGATGAATACCTGCGTTACTACCAGGGCGCAGCGACGGCGGTGCGCGTCGTGGACCGCGAGGGTCGCGGCGTGCGCTTCCCCGCCTCGGCGTTGCGCGGTCACGTGACGCCCACGGGCATCAGCGGCAGTTTCTGCCTGGTCACCGACGAGAACCACAAGCTCCTGCGCCTGGAGCGACTCTAGCAGGCTGTTGTTCGCCGTCCCCGCGCATCATCCCCCCGCCTCTCCAGCGCTGGTCTATAAAGACTGATCTGGATCAAGGACGACCTGTCCCCGCGGTCCTATCTTTCGAGCGTGCGACGCGCTTGAAATCTTCTCGCCCGACCCCATCGTCGAGAACAACAGCGAACCACTGATGAACAACCCCCGGTGTCGCCGTGGCGGCCCGGACGTATAGGAGGTCATATCATGGCAATGATGCGTTACGAACCCTGGAGCCTGCTCAACCAGCTGACCCGCGAACTGGATCGCCTGTACCCGGGCGCCGAGGCGGGCGAGTCCGCCGCCACCAGCGACTGGACCCCGGCGGTGGACATCCGCGAGGACAAGGATGCCTACGTGATCCACGCGGACATCCCCGGCGTGGACCCGAAGGACATCGAGGTGAACATGGAGAACGGCGTGCTCACCATCCGCGGCGAGCGCAAGTCCGAGACCAAGGAAGAGCGCGAGAACTACAAGCGCGTGGAGCGGGTACGCGGCACCTTCTACCGCCGCTTCACCCTGCCGGACACCGCGGATGCGGAGAAGATCAGCGCCAAGAGCGTCAACGGTGTGCTGGAGGTGCGCATTCCCAAGCAGGAAACCGTGCAGCCCCGGCGCATCTCCGTGGAGGGCTGATCTCGCCTGAGTCGGTTCCCGTCCCGGTGTTCGTGCCGGGACGGAGCCCATGTTCATGATTGCGCCGCGTTCCCACGCGGCGCAATCGTTTGCGCTATCGTAGACGGATCATGGAATACAAAGATTATTACAAGCTGTTGGGTGTCTCCCGGACCGCGACCCAGGACGAGATCAAGAAGTCCTATCGCAAGCTGGCGCGCAAGTACCACCCGGACGTGAGCAAGGAACCCAACGCCGAGGAGCGCTTCAAGGAGATCAACGAGGCCTACGAGGTGCTGGGTGACGCGGACAAGCGCCGTGCCTACGACGACCTGGGCGCCAACTGGAAGTCGGGTCAGGACTTTCGTCCGCCGCCGGGCTGGGAGGACATCTTCTCCGGCGGCTTCCGCGGCGCGGGCCCTGGCGCCGGTCGCGCGGGGCCGGGGTTCGGTGGCGACGAGGCCGGCTTCTCCGATTTCTTCGAGACCCTGTTCGGCGGCGGTGCGCGCCGTGCCGGTGGGCGTCGTCCCGGGGGTGGTTTCCAGGCCCGGGGCGCGGACCAGACCGCGCGCATCGAGATCACCCTGGAGCAGGCCGCCCACGGCGGCTCCATGCCGGTGCAGCTGGGCAATGGCCGCAAGCTCCAGGTGAAGATCCCGGCCGGCGTGACCGAGGGCCAGCGCATCCGCCTGGCGGGGCAGGGCGGTCCCGGCGCCGGAGGCGGTCCCTCGGGGGACCTGTTCCTGGAGGTGGCCATCCGTCCCCATCCCTGGTTCCGTGTGGAGGGCCGTGACCTGCACCTGGACCTGCCGGTGACCCCCTGGGAGGCGGCCCTGGGCGCCACGGTCAACGTGCCCACCCTGGGCGGTCGCGTGGAATTGAAGATCCCGCCGGGTTCCCAGTCGGGCCGGCGCCTGCGTCTGAAGGGCAAGGGCTTGGCCGGCAAGCCACCCGGTGACCAGTATGTGATCCTGCAGATCCACACCCCGCCGGCCAGCAGCGAGGCGGCGCGCAAGTTCTACGAGCGCATGGCGAAGGAGATGCCCTTCGATCCCAGGGCGCATCTGGGGTGAAGGCGATTCAAAATTCAAGATTCAAAATTCAAAGGGAACCTGGACGCGAATCTCCTTTGAATTTTGAATCTTGAATTTTGAATTACTCAGTCTTGAACTGCCCCATGCGTTTTTCCAGTTCCCGGCTCAGGCCCAGCAGGAGTTCCACGGCGCGACGGCTCTCGGCGGCCTGGTTCGCGGCGCTCAGAGAGGCCTCGCTCACCTGATTGACGTTCTCGGCGATCGCCTCGGTGACCCGGGTCTGCTGCTGGGCGGCGCTGGCGATCTGCATGTTCATGTCGTTGATGTGGCCGATGGCGTCGGCGATGGCGCGCAGGGCCTGACCCGCCTGACCGATGCGCGTGACCCCCTGTTCCGCCTGGTCGCGGGCCTGCCGACTGGTCTGGGCGGCCTGCTGTGCGCCACCCTGGAGCTGCTCTATGATGGCGCGGATCTCCTGCGTGGAATCCTGGGTGCGCGAGGCCAGGGTGCGCACCTCGTCGGCCACCACTGCGAAACCCCGGCCCTGTTCACCGGCGCGCGCGGCCTCGATGGCGGCGTTCAGCGCCAGCAGGTTGGTCTGCTCGGCGATGGACTGGATCACCTCCAGCACGCCGCCCACCTTGTCGCTCTGCTGTTCCAGTTGGTCGATCACCCGGGCCGAGGTCTCCACCTGGCGCGCCAGTTCGTTGATCACCGCCACGGTGCGCTCGATCTCCTCGCGGCCTGAGCGGGCCTGCGTGTCCGCCTCGCGGGTGGCGGCGGCGGCCTCCTGGGCGTTGTGCGCCACTTCCCGTGCGCTGGCCTCCATCTCGGTGACGGCCGAGGCGATCTGCTGGGTCTCGGCCTGCTGGTCCCGGGCGGCCCGGTCCGTGCGCTCCGCCGCCTGGGCCAGGCCCTGGGCGGTCTCGGAAAGTTCGTGGCTGCTGGAGCGGGTCAGGCGGATGGCGTCGTGCAGGGCCGCCACGTAGTCGTTCAGCCCACGGGCCAGCGGACTGCGTGCCGCCGGGTTGCGGAAGGTCAGGTCGACCATGCCGTTATCCACACGCATGTGTCCACCCATCAGGTGCAGTTCCTCCGACTGCACCGCCTCGCGTCTGAGCAGCACCGCCATGTACACCAGCAGGGCGGTCTCGAACACCACGAATCCTGCGTGGATGAACACGATGTCCAGGCCGGTGCGCCATTCGAATATGTACACGCCCAGGTTTGCCTCCTGCATCCAGTTGAAGGCCAGGTGGTGCACGGCGATCACCGCCGCCGCGGTCACCAGGGGCAGCCAGTCACGGTAGTAGAGCAGGAAGGCCAGTAGCACGAAGATGGCGAAGTGCATCTCGATCATGCCCCGGCTCTGGTGAATGATCAGCGCCGAGAACACCATCAGCGCCGTGGCGTTGACCAGGCGGTTGAGCAGGCTGCCCGGGGTCAGCCACAGCAGGGCGGTGGGCACCAGGGCGGCGGGCAGTCCGATGACCAGGGCCGCGGTCCAGGTGCTGTGCCATCCGGCCAGGGCCAGGGCGAGTGCCAGCAGGAACCAGCACACGGCGACCATGATGAGATCGCCGTGGCGGTGCAGGTTGTGGAGGCTGAAGCTTTCGGTGGCGGACATGGGTCTCTCCGGAGTCAGGTGCGACGGTGCGTCTCGGGCCAGGCACAGAAACAGGCGGTATCGAGCAGGTTGAGGCGGCGCGGGTCTTCGCCCCGCTGCAGATCGAGCAAGGTGTCGGCCACCGGGCCGTCGGCCGCGGGCCGACAGCTGGTGCTGGCGCGATAGGGGCCCAGATACGCGAGGCTGCCCTCCGGCGACAGGACTGCGGCCAGTGGGCTCGCCGGCGGGGCCGTGTCCGGATCGGCAACCGTCACCTGCAGGCCGTCGATGCGCCGGAAATGCCTCAGGGCCCGTTCGAGGCTCCCCTCGTCCGGCACCACCACAGTGATCCGGGTGTCCTGTGCGGGTTCGGCGGCGAGGATGCGGTGCAGGTGATCACTGCTGGCCTGACTGCAGGCGCAGGCGGGGTCCCAGAAGTGCACCAGATGAATGCCTTCTTGAACCGAGTCTTTATGCAGTTGCCGGGTCAGGGCATCCACCCGGGCCTCATCCAAGCTGGCCAGCGCGGCATGAACAGGCGGGCTGCCCGGACCCTGCTCAAACCACCAGAAGGCCACGGCGGTGCCCGCCAGCCAGGGCAGCACGAGGGCCAGGGCGGCCATCTGGCGCCAGCGATGCGGGCGCTGGGGGTTGGCATGTGTCATGGGGGCCATGGGGTGATGTCAGCCGGTTTGTGCTTGTTGTCGGCCAGTGCCCGGAGTTCTTGACCGGTTTTTCGGTTCGACCCGACGAACGGCATGCGGTTCAGGGGAGTGACATGGAGATCTTTCATTCCGTATCGCCCTGAGTTATTTCCTCTCCAAGGAGATGGAGCAGACCCGCCGGGAGCGCAGCGAGTTGCAGAACGAAAGCAAGCGGTGAACTTCCGCCGCCGCAGGGCAGTCACAGGGGCATTCGGTGGTATCAACCGCGAGTCATCGACTGGTGAGGTCCCATGTATCACGTGCATTTCAAACTTCGAAACACCCTGACCGTTTTCCTCTGCCTCCTGCTGCTGGCCATGGCGCCCATGGCCTCGGCCACCCTGCCGGTGGAGGTGGACGGCGAGCCACTGCCTTCGCTCGCCCCCATGCTGGATCGTACCATCCCCGCGGTGGTGAACATCGCTACCCGCGGGCGCGTGGTGGAGCGCAATCCGCTCATGGAGGACCCCTTCTTCCGGCGCTTCTTCGACCTGCCCCAGCAGCCCCGTGAGCGCCAGACCCAGGGACTTGGCTCCGGCGTGATCCTGGACGCGGAGCAGGGCTACATCATCACCAACTTCCACGTCATCCAGCGGGCCGACGAGATCGTGGTCACCCTGCACGACGGCCGGCGTCTGGACGCCGAGGTGGTGGGCACCGACCCGGCCACGGACCTGGCGGTACTCAAGGTGCAGGGTGACAGCCTCACCGCGGTGAAGGTGGCCGATTCCGACGCCCTGCGGGTGGGCGATTTCGTGGTGGCCATCGGCAACCCCTTCGGTCTGGGTCAGACGGTGACCTCCGGGATCGTGAGCGCCCTGGGGCGCAGCGGTCTCGGCATCGAGTCCTACGAGGACTTCATCCAGACGGACGCCTCCATTAACCCCGGCAACTCCGGCGGCGCCCTGGTGAACCTGCGCGGCGAGCTGGTGGGCATCAATACCGCCATTCTGACCCCGGCGGGCGGCAATATCGGCATCGGCTTTGCCATCCCCGTGAACATGGCCCTGCAGGTCAAGGAGCACCTGGTGGCGCACGGCGAGGTGCGGCGCGGCCGCCTGGGTGTGACGGTGCAGGATCTGACTCCGGAGCTGGCCCAGGCCTTCGGCATCTCCCAGACCCAGGGCGCGGTGATCGCCCAGGTGGAGCCCGGTTCCGCCGCCGAGCGCGCCGGGCTCAAGGAGGGCGACGTGGTGCTGCGGGTCAACGAGCGCCGGGTGCGCAATGCCACGGAGCTGCGCAATGCCATCGGCCTGCTGCGGGTGGGCAGCGAGGTGAAGCTGGAGGTGGTGCGCGACAACCGCCGCCGCACCCTCACCGCCGTGGTGGCGGAGATCCGCGCCGCCACCACCGAGGGCGCGCAGTTCAGCCGTCGCCTGGAGGGTGCGAGTTTCAGCGACATCACCGAGGCCTCGCCCCTGCACGGCCGCGTGCAGGGGGTCCTGGTGACCGGTGTGCAAAGCGGCAGTCCCGCCGCGCGCGCGGGTCTTCGGGAGGGGGATGTGATCCTGTCGGTCAACCGTCAGCCGGTGAGCAATCTGGAGGAGATGCGCCGCGCCGTGGGCAGCAATGGCCAGCGCTTGCTGCTGAACATCCGGCGGGACGAGGGGGCGTTCTTTCTGATACTGCAATGAGGGAAGTCGGAAGTGTGAATTGGGAAGTCGGAATTGAAAGACCCTTAACCCGAATGTTTCATGAATTGCGCACGCCCTCGCTTGTCTCTTGTCCGCACAGGGGATTTTCCTCAGTCGGCCGTATAGCCCGATACGGCGCTCCCTCGGAAAATCCCCTGTGCGGCCAATATCCTGCGCGATCATCGCGCGAATTCATGAAACATTCGGGTTAACTTCGCACTTCCCAATTCCAACTTCCCACTTGATTTTCACCCTTCCGTGTTCTTCTCCACCCAGCGCACCTGCCCGTCCTTGAGGGTCTCGCGCTTCCAGAACGGGGCGCGGTGCTTGAGCTCTTCCATCAGGTAACGGCAGGCCTCGAAGGCGGCCTTGCGGTGCGCGGACCAGACGGCGGTGAGCACGATGGGATCGCCCGGCTCGATGGGGCCGACCCGGTGGGCGATCAGGCAGTCGTCCAGGGGCCAGCGGCTGCGGGCCTCGGCGACGATGCCTTCCAGGTGCTTCTCGGTCATGCCCGGATAGTGCTCCAGGGTCATGCCGCGCACGTCGTCGCCCTCGTTGAAATCCCGCATGGTGCCCACGAACACGGCGGTGGCGCCGAAGCTGCCGGCGGGCAGCTGGGCCTGGTGGGCCGCCAGGCGGGCCCAGGGGTCGAAGGGTTCGGGGTGTAGCGAGACGCTCATCTCAGCCGCCCGTGACCGGTGGGAAGAAGGCCACCTCGTCGCCGTCGCGCACCGGGTGATCCGCATCGGCGTATTCCTGGTTGATGGCGATCAGCACCCGGTCGGGCATGGCTTGCTCGGGCACGGCCCGGGCCCAGATGCCGCCGGCGGTGTCGTTGCCGTCGGCATCCAGTTGATCCTCGGCGCGGCCGACGCGCTCGCGCAGGCTGGCAAAGTAACGCACGGTGATGGACATGGTTTAGGCTTACACTCTCGAAAGCTTGAATAACCAACCGGAAGTATACCCGCTATGAGCACGCTGACCCACTTCAACGCCAAGGGCGAGGCCCACATGGTGGACGTGGGCGACAAGTCCGTCACCCACCGGGTGGCCGTCGCCGAGGGCCACATCACCATGGAGCCGGAGACCCTGGCCCTGATCCGTTCCGGGACCCACAAGAAGGGGGACGTGCTGGGTATCGCCCGGGTGGCCGGCATCATGGCCTCCAAGAAGACCTCCGAGCTGGTGCCCCTGTGCCACCCCATCTCCCTGACCCACGTGGAGGTGGAGCTCTCCACGGCGGATTCGCCCCCCTCGGTGCACTGTCGCGTCACCGCCGAGACCCGCGGCCAGACCGGCGTGGAGATGGAGGCGCTGACCGCCGTGCAGGTGGCCCTGCTGACGGTCTACGACATGTGCAAGGCGGTGGACCGGTTCATGACCATGGGCGGCGTGCGCCTGGTGCACAAGTCCGGCGGCAAGTCGGGTACGTGGGATTTGAAAGGCAGTGGCTAGTGGCAAGTCTCAAGTGGCAAGGAAGATCAAAAAGTTTAACCCCCTCTCCCTCAGGGACAAATCCGCCGGGAGCGGATTTGAACAGCCGCCAGGCTGGCCCGAAGGGTGGAGGGCAGGACGCCCGGAATAGAGGGTTGGGGTGAGGGTGGTCTCCCTTGCCACTTGAGACTTGCCACTAGCCACTGATTTACCGGTGCATCAGCTTGATGGACGTGGCCAGCTGATGGACCCGGCGCTTGATCTCGTCCCGGGTGCGCAGGTATGGCTTGCTGTCCTCGCTGCCGGCGGCCTGGCGCTCGGGGCTGTCGATGGGCCAGTTCTTGTGCACGAAGCTGTCCCGCTCCGGTAGGCGGATACGCTGCACATCGGCGCACAGGGTTACCACCAGGTCAGCCCATGCCAGCAGGTCCTCGTCCAGGCGCCGGGCGTCGAGCCCATCTGTCTTCAGGCCGTCTTGTTTGAGCGCCTCGACGGTGCGCGGATCCAGGCTGCTCATGTCCATGCCGGCGGCACGTACCTCCACCACATCGCCGAGCAGCCGCTTGCCATAGGCCTCTGCCATGGGCGTGCGTGCCGAGGTGGCCTGGCTGACGAACAGGATGTGGGGCTTGCGTCTCAGATTGGCTTTGCCGGTGGCCATGGGGCAGGGTCTCGTCGATGCGCTGGGTGTCAGCCCATTGTATACACGGGACGCGCGCTCATGACAGGTTGTCGCCTCTGCAAGCCGTCTCTGCGCGCGTTACACTGAGTGGCAAAATCGTTCATCCATTGGTTTGCTGGAGTCATCCGACCATGAAATGGTTAAAGCGCGTCCTGATTGCCCTGGTCCTGCTGGTGGTGCTTGCCGGTGTGCTGGCCGTCTACCTGATCGCCACCTTCGATCCCAACGCCTACAAGGACCGCATCAGTGCGGTGGTCAAGGAGCAGACCGGCCGGGACCTGGTCATCGAGGGCGAGATCGGCCTGTCCCTGTTCCCCTGGCTGGGCCTGTCTCTGGGTGAGACCTGGCTGTCCAACGCGGAGGGCTTCGCCGACGAACCCTTCGCGCGCATCGGCGAGGTGGAACTGTCCGTCGCCCTGATGCCCCTGCTGCGCCGTGAATTGCAGGTGCAACGCATCCGCCTGGTGGGTCTGAGCCTGAATCTCGAGCGCGACGCCCAGGGCCGCAGCAACTGGGACGACCTGGTGGCCGAGGCGGAAGAAGATGAACGCGAGGACCGTGAGCGTCACGAGCGCGAAGCCCCCGGCCTCAAGGACCTGGACATCGGCGGTGTGGAGATCCTGGACGCCCGGGTCTCCTGGCGGGATGCCCAGGCGGGCACCGCCCTGCGCGTGGACCCCCTGAATTTTGAGCTGGGCCGCATCCGCCTGGGCGTCGAGACCCCTCTCTCGTTGTCCCTGACCCTGATCCAGGAGGATCCCGCCCTGCGCGCCTCGGTGGATCTCAATGCCCTGGTGAACCTGGACCTGGACGCCCAGCGCTATGCCCTGCGCCGACTGGTGGCCAGGCTCCAGGCCGAGGGAGAGGCCCTGCCCCGGGCCATGGAGGCGAAGCTCGAGGCGGACGCGGCCGTAAACCTGGCCGAGGACGTGGCGAGCCTGGAACGCCTGACCCTGGAGAGCCTGGGGGTGCAGCTGGTCGGCCTGGTGCGGGTGAACAACCTCACCGGCGAGAAGCCCGTGGCGACCGGCGAGCTGCGTTCCAACACCTTCAGCGTGCGCGAACTGCTCACCAAGCTCGGCGAGGCCGCCCCCGAGACCGCCGATCCCGAGGTGCTCAAGAAGGTCGCCGTGGATCTGGCCTTCGAGGCCAACGCCGAGGCAGCCAGCCTGTCCCAGTTGCTGATTCAGCTGGATGACACGCGCCTGCGCGGCAATGCCCGGGTGAGCAACTACGAGCGCCCGGCCATCCGTGCCGAGCTGGACGTGGACCGCATCAACCTGGACCGCTACCTGCCCCCGCCGGCCAAGGAGGCCGCGCCCCGCCCGGATGCTCCGGCCCGGGAGGGCTGGCCCGATGACCCCATCGACCTGCCCGTCGAGATGCTGCGCAGCCTGAACCTCAATGCGCAGCTGACCATCGGAGAGATGATCATCAACCGCCTGAACCTGGCGCGCATCTCCCTGACGCTCACCGCCCGGGACGGCCTGGTGGAGGTCAAGCCGCTCACCGCCAACCTCTACAACGGTTCCGTGGAGGCGCTCATGAGCCTGGACGTGCGTGGCGACACGCCCCGCTACAGCTTCGAGCCCAGGCTCCAGGGGGTGCAGATCGGACCGCTGCTGGATGACATGACCGAGGGCAAGGGCAAGCTGGCCGGCACCACCCAGCTCAACGCGCGCATCACCACCCGGGGCAACAGCGTCAAGCAGATGGTCTCCGCCCTGAACGGGGACGGGCGTTTCGAGTTTGCCAATGGCGCGGTCAAGGGCATCAACATCGCCCAGATCATCCGCGACGCCGAGGCCCGCTTTCGGGGCCGCACCGTGGAGCGCAGCGACGAACCCAACCAGACCGACTTCTCCGAACTGCGCGGCAGCTTCACCATCGCCAACGGCGTGGTCACAAACAACGATCTGGCGGCATCCTCGCCGCTGCTGAGGGTGCGCGGCCAGGGCACCGCGGACCTGCCCCGGGAACAGCTGGATTACCGGGTGGACACCACCCTGGTGGCGACCCTGGAAGGCCAGGGCGGGCGCAGCCTGGATGAGCTGCGCGGTGTGAACCTGCCGATTCGCATCCGCGGTTCCTTCAGCGATCCGTCCTTCAGCCTGGATCTCAGGCCGATCCTGGAAGGCCGGGTGCGGGAAGAGGCGGGGCGCCGCATCGAGGAGCAGGTGACGCCGCGCATCGAGGAGCGACGCGAAGAGATCGAACAGCAGCTGCGCGACCGCCTGCCCCGGCTGCCTGGCCTGCGATAACAGACCACCCGGGCGCTGTGCGATCACATCGCCGTGAAGGAACCATCCATGTGGCCGGTGCACCCGCACCGGCCACATGCGTTCAGCCGAGCAGGGTCTCGACCTGGGCCCAGTACTTGTCGCCCCGGGTCTTGCCGACCATGCCGGTGACCATGTTGCGGCAGGTCTCGCACAGGGCGCGCAGTTCCGCGCGGCTCTTGCAGGACTCGAGCTTCATGGCCATGTCGGTGGCCATGGGACCGAGGCTGTCGAGCAGCAGGTGACTGAGTTCGAGCCGCAGCTCGCTGACGTCCTCATCGCGGCCCACCGGGTCGTTGGCCCCGTCGCCGAATTCCGACACGTCGTGTACCGCGGTGCCCCGGCTGAGGGTGATCAGGCCCATGTGTTCCAGGGCGATGATGTGACCCACGGCGTTCTCCTGCTCGAAACGATCGACCAGGCTGGCGACGTCGGTTTGGCCATCGACCATGATGAGCAGCTGGCGAAGCTTGGGAGGGAGTTTGAGGGCCCGGGTGTCGATTTCCTCGAGGCCCTTGGGGGTCTTGCTGTAGATGCCGGTCTTGTCCATGACGGCTTACCTCGTTGCTGATGATGATGCTGCGATTTCACGGTACTCCCGGTGTTTCCCCCGGAGCAATCCAGACCGGCCCCGTTCGCCGATCGTACGAGACCCTTCGTCGGTCGCGCCGGTGGCCGGTGCTTTGTTTTGTGATGGCGCTCACGCTGTGCGCGTCGGCCATCGCGGCTGCGACACCTGCTGCTACCGGCCAGCCGGTGCAGGTGCGTTTCGACGGTGCGCGCATGGATATCCACCTGGACGTGCTGCTGGTCGCCCCGGAGCAGGGGGTCATCGCGGCCATCCACGACTACGAGCGGCTGGGCCTGATCTTCCCCCTGGTGGTCGACAGCGGCATCGAGCAGGACTTCGGCGATGGTGTGCAGCGGGTGCGCGCCCACATGGAGGGCTGTGTGCTGTTCTTCTGCCGCCGCCTGGAGCACGTCCTGGACGTGCGACGGGCGCCCGGTGGTGGCGCCTGGAGCAGTGCCCAGAGCGTGCCTGCCTTGAGCGACGTGCGCGCCGGGCATTTCTCCTGGCGCACCGAGGCGGTCTCGCAACGCCAGACGCGCCTGGTGTTCTCCGGCCGGGTGGAACCCGACGTGTGGATCCCGCCCCTGATCGGTCCGCCCATGGTGCGCCGCTCCGTGGAGCGGCAATTCCGTGAATCCATGCCGCGCCTGGAGCGGGTCGCCTGGGCTCACCGGGGCCGCTGAGATAACTGCCAACGCCTCATGTCCGCATCCGATTTCAGCCAACGCCTGCTCGCCTGGTTCGAACGCCATGGCCGCCATGACCTGCCCTGGCAACAGGACATCAACCCCTACCGGGTCTGGGTCTCGGAGATCATGCTCCAGCAGACCCAGGTGGGCACCGTGATCCCCTATTACGAACGCTTCATGGCGCGCTTCCCGGACGTGGCGAGCCTCGCCAATGCGCCCCTGGACCAGGTGCTGCATCACTGGTCCGGGCTCGGCTACTACGCCCGGGCCCGCAACCTGCACAAGGCCGCCCAGGTGGTCCGCGATCAGCACGCCGGAAGATTCCCCGAGGACATCGAGGCACTGAAATCCCTGCCGGGCATCGGCCGCTCCACTGCCGGGGCCATCCTTGCGCTGGCCTGCGGGCAGCGCCAGCCCATCCTCGACGGCAACGTCAAGCGGGTACTGGCCCGGCACCGGGCCGTGGAGGGCTGGAGCGGCGAGACGGCGGTGCTGCGGGATCTGTGGCGCTTGGCCGAGGCCCACACCCCCGCTGAACGGGTGGCCGAGTACACCCAGGCCATCATGGACCTGGGTGCCACGGTCTGTACCCGCAGCCGCCCCGCCTGCGGCCACTGTCCCGTCGCTGAAGACTGCCGTGCGCGTCTCGAGGGCCGCACCGGCGAGCTGCCCGCGCCGCGCCCGAAGCGCGTCCAGCCCCTGCGCGAGACCTGCATGCTCATGGTCACCACGCCCCAAGGGGTGCTGCTGGAACAGCGCCCGGCGCGGGGGCTCTGGGGTGGTCTCTGGGGCTTCCCCGAGGTGGATGACGAGGCATCGGCCCTGGCCTGGTGCCGCGCGTCCCTGGGCCTGGATCCGCAACGGCTGGAGGCCTGGAATCCCTTCATTCACACCTTCACCCACTTCCGTCTGCGCATCACCCCGCTGCGGGTCTCGTTGCAAGACCCTGCCGGCTGTGTGATGGAAGCGCCCGGGCGGGTCTGGTATAACACCCGGACCTCATCAGGCCTCGGGCTCGCAGCCCCGGTGGCCCAACTGCTTGAAAAACTGGATCTCTAGAAGGAAAGACACATGGCTCGCATGGTGAACTGCGTACTGCTGGGTAAAGAGGCCGAAGGCCTGGACTTCCCCCCCTACCCCGGGGAACTGGGCAAGAAGATCTACGAAGGCGTCTCCAAGGAGGCCTGGCAGAAGTGGGTCAAGCACCAGACCATGCTGATCAACGAATACCGCCTCACCCCCGTGGACCCCAAGGCCCGCAAGTTCCTGGAAGAGGAAATGGACAAGTTCTTCTTCAGCGGCGGCTCCACCAAGCCCGAGGGTTATGTAGCCCCCAGCAAATAAACAGTAGCAAGTCTCAAGTGGCTAGTGGCAAGGAAAGACCGGTTTTCCCTTGCCACTTGCCACTAGCCACTAGCCACTGTCTTGACGCCGGGCCCCGCGCCCGCTTTAATACAGCCCCTTCGACCCCGCCCCAGGCCATCTCAAGGCCCGATACGGGTGGTGTCAGTCAGATCAGGCCAGGTAGCTCAGTTGGTAGAGCAGGGGATTGAAAATCCCCGTGTCGGCGGTTCGATTCCGTCCCTGGCCACCAATACATAAAGGTCAACAGTTCGCTGTTGGCCTTTTTTCTTGCCCGATCGCGCCGGCTCCCGCGTGTTCGCGAGGATTCCTGCGGAAGCCTGCGGACTTCGGCGTCCGGCCCCTGGCCCCGTCCAGGGCCACCTTCCTCTCTCTCCCGGCCATTTTTCTCTCCGGCCTCGCTCCCCCGGACACGCCCGAAGTCCGCAAAGGCCGCGAGCGCGGCCATTACAAATCAATGCGTTGCGCGCGGACGAATCAAGCGGTTGGATTGCAGCATCGCCCGACCAAAGGAAACCACACCGTTCACGCTGGTGCCGACGCAGTTTGAAGAATGTCAGAAACATCTATATACTTCTGACAATCGGAGACCACCCCATGAGTCACCTCAGCGAAGCCATTCTGTCCGCCGCCCAGGCCCTCCCGGAGGGAGGCCTGGTCTCGCCCAAGGAATTTCTGCATTTGGCTTCCAGGGCGGCGGTCGATCAGGCGCTGGCCCGACTGGCCCGCGAGGGGAAGTTGCTGCGCGTGGGACGGGGGGCCTACGCCCTGCCGGTAGCCAGCCGCTTCGGTTCGCGCCCGCCCTCGACCGAGGCCGTCGTCGAAGCCATCGCGTCCACCCACGGTGAAGTCGTCGTGCCCAACGGCGCGGCGGAAGCCAATGCGCTGGGGCTGACCACGCAAGTGCCGACCCGGGAGATCTTTCTGACCTCGGGACCCACGCGCAAGCTGCGCCTGGGCAACCGCATCGTCGAGTTCAAGCACGGCAGCCGCTGGCAGCTCGCGCTCGGCAAGCGCGCGGCCGGCAAAGCCATTCGCGCCCTGTCCTGGCTAGGGCCCGAGCAAGCGCCCTCCGCCCTGCACATCCTTCGTGCCAAGTTGCCTGCCGAAGAATGGGCCGCCTTACAGGCCGCGCGGGCGGTCCTGCCAGGCTGGATGGCGCGCGCCGTCAGCGAGATGAATGCGCATGGCTGAGTCCTGGTTTGGGCTCAGCCAGGCCGATCGGGTCGAGGCCCTGGAATACGCGGCGGCGCAGAGCGGCCGCCCGGCACATCTGCTGGAAAAAGACATCTGGGTGGTGTGGACGCTCGCGGCGATCTACGTTTCCCCCATCGCCGACACGCTGACCTTCAAGGGCGGTACCTCGCTTTCCAAGGTTTACAAGGTCATCGACCGGTTCTCGGAAGACATCGATCTGACCTACGACATCCGCGCCCTGGTGCCGGATCTGCTGCGCGAAGGCAATCCGATTCCAGCGTCTGCCAGCCAGGAGAAGAAGATCACCCGCGCGGTGCGCGCACGGCTTCCCGACTGGATCGAGCAGACGGTACGCCCCGTCATCGATGACGCCTTGGCCGCGAACGGCTTGCAGGCGGACTTGCGTCTCGCCGGCCAGGACCGCGACAAGCTGATCATCGCCTATCCCGCCGTCAAGACCGGCACGGGCTATGTCTCCGCGACGGTCCAACTGGAGTTCGGGGCGCGGGCCACGGGCGAGCCGCATGAGTTCCATCCGGTGGCTTGCGACATCGCGCCGTGGATCGAGGGCGTGACCTTTCCGACGGCACGCCCTTTGGTGATGGCCGCCGAGCGCACGTTCTGGGAGAAGGCCACGGCCGCACACGTCTACTGTCGTCAGGAACGCCTGCGCGGCGAGCGCTACTCACGTCATTGGTACGACTTGGCCGCGCTGGCGCAAACCGAGTACTTCGACAAGGCCGCCGCCGATCGAGAACTGGCGCATCAGGTGGCCAAGCACAAGTCGATGTTCTTTGCCGAGAAGGATGCCAACGGCGGCAAGATCGACTACGTCGAGGCTGTGAGCGGCTCGCTCAGGCTGGTACCCGAAGGCGCATCACGCACGGCGTTGGCACAGGATTTTGCGGCGATGCGCGAGGACGGCCTTCTGGTGTCGGATCAGCCGGAGTTCGATGCGATTCTGGAAACCTGCGCCGCCATCCAGGACAAGGTCAATCGGCTGGCTTGAAGTCGGCCGTTTCAAAGCCCAGCTCGCTCCCGCTGCTCCTCCCACAACAACGGCGTCCCCGACGCCAGATCGAACAGCGTCACCTCCGGCGGCAGGGTCTCGTCGAGGATGGCGGCGACGATGTCCGGCGCCAGGGTGGTGAGGTTCACCATCCGGCTCACATAGGCCCGATCCATCCCCTCGCGCTCGGCCACCTCGGATAGCGTGCGGGCCTCGCCGGACTCCACCATCGCCAGCCAACGGTGGCCGCGGGCGAGCGCAAGCTGGATCGGTGTCGGCGTGTCGTCCCACGGGCGTGGTTGCATGGCGCTGCCGTCCGGCAGGGCCACGGCCTTGCGGCTGCCACGGCGCTTGATCCGGATCGGCACGGTGACGGTGAGGCTGCCGTCGCTCGCGGTGATCACCTCGGCCTGGCCGGTCTTGTCGATCAGGATTTCGCTGCGGGCTCCATCCCTGGAGCCCGTCCCTGCGGGACCAGCCTTGCGGCTGTCCAAATTCGTTCCCGACGAATTTGTCATGTCACGGCCTCCTCAAGGGTTTCCGGGGTGGGTTCACGGCGCACATCCTGTGCGCCGCCCTGCGGGCAGCCTTCGGCTGTGCGAGACAGCGGTTTGGGACACCCACAATACCAGACTATGGGTGTTCCAATGCGGATCTGCTGTGCGAGACAGCGGTTTGGGACACCCACAATACCAGACTATGGGTGTTCCAATGCGGATCTGCGGTCAGTCGTGAAACCTGCGCCGCACCTACAGCGGGCTGACCGGCACGAGCCAGACCTACCCCCTGGCAAATGACGAGACCGACTCCGGGCTCGGTCGCCCCAACGCGCTGCTGCGCATCGAGCTCGAGGCGAACCGCTCGGGCGTGACGAGCCTGCAGAAACACTCGGTGAGCTTCGAGCGCGCCGGCTATGGACTTCACTACGGCAAGTACTACGGAGGCATCTGATGCCCGCAAGCCTTGATCCTAACCTCGGCCTCAACTACGGCTGGAGCACCGGTGAATCCGGCTGGGCCGCCGGCATGGACGCCAACCTCAAGCGCCTCGGCGCGGTGGTGGGGCTGTCCGTGAAGGACCGCGACCTCACCACGCCACCGGCCAGTCCCGCCAACGGCGACCGCTACATCGTGCCCGCCGGCGCCACCGGCGCCTGGTCCGGCAGGACCGACCAGATCGCCGTGCGCATCGCGGGCGCCTGGGAGTATCACGTCCCGAAAGTCGGCTGGGCCTGCTTCATCGAGGACGAGGACGTGCTCGCCGTCTACAAGCCCACCGGCTGGAGCGCCGGCCTGCCCGTCTGAACCATCCCTCACCCCACCGTCCCGAACCCGCCCACGAGGCGGGTTCGTCGTTTCTGGAGACCGCCGATGACCGAAGACCCCAAACCCGCCCTCGTCGAGAACATGGTCCTGCTGCGCCGCGAGGACTTCGAAGAGTTGCTCGACTGCGCCGCCGAACGCGGGGCCGAACGCTGCCTCGCCCACCTGGGCCTGGAGAACGGCAGTGCCGCGCGTAACATCCGCGAGCTACGCGACCTGCTCGACGCCTGGCGCGACGCCCGCCGCACCGCCTGGCAGACCTTCGTCAAGGTGCTGACCACGGGCCTGCTGGCCGCACTCCTGGTCGGCGCCGCGATCAAGTTCAAGCTCATGGGAGGCGCGCAATGATCGAGACCCTGCTCGGAGGACTGCTCGGAGGCGCATTCCGCCTCGCACCCGAGGTCCTCAAGTGGCTCGACCGCAAGGGCGAGCGCGGCCACGAACTCGCCATGCAGGACAAGGCGCTGGAATTCGAGAAACTGCGCGGCGCCTCCCGCATGGCAGAAATCACCGCCGCAGCCGATGCGGCCTGGAACAGCGGCGCAGTCGAGGCATTGCGCGAGGCCGTGGCCGCCTAGGGACAGCGATCGGGCGCACGCTGGGTGTCCAGCGACACCCAGATCTACGCACTAAGGAACGTCTGAGCAATTCGCTTTGACCAGCCATGAGGCCAAAGGACGGTTTGGGACATCCATGATCTACGCTACCTGCCTAACCTGGCCGGGTTATAGATGTCCAAAACCACCGCCCATCCCGAGTTATGGGTGTCCCAAACTACAGCCGTCCAGTCGATCATGGTCCGCGACCAAGTCTCTGACGACCCTGTCTACCTTGGTTTCTTCCACGCCCCCTCCCACGCGTGCCTGCCTATCGGTTCCACACGACCCTACAGGCGAGATACTCACCGATCACCATGCGGACATCGATCCCGGTCTGCCAGTCGACCGAATATCTATAACGACCTGGCTGTACGATCAGCCACGCTCCGACCTGGGCCGGAGGGACGGATTTTCCCAAGGCACGCAGGAAAGCGCGGCTTCCCAGCTCTGGCCATAAACACTGGGCTTCTCCCCCTATGCATTCGAACTCCTGCCTCTCCGCCTCCAGCATCGCAGGAACTGCACGAACCGAGTAAGCGTCGGGTTCGTCGTGCCAGGACTCGCTCAATTCGTAGGCGGCGTGTCCCTTTGCCAACTTGATGACGACGTTGCGTACTCGCGCTTCATCGGGCTTCCACCAGGGACGGCCGGTGTCGTCATCCCAGCGACACGCCTCCAATTGAGCAGTGAGCCGAGGATTTCTCGACAGCGATCGCCTAACCTTTTCCCTCGCAAGCCCCTCGATATGGGTCGTTCCGGTCATGACGCACTCCAGCAAGCACGCCAGATATTCTTCGTCCAACGAGAAGCCGCCGTTGCACTCCCTACAGGCTTCGACGACCGGTAGGTTTTCGGGAAGCGGATCGTCCAGGAATACTCGCGATGGCACATGATCGACGGTTTCCGGAGGGCCGCCACAATAGACGCAGCTTCCTTTTAGGCGCTCATCTACGAAGAGGTGTTTCGGGTCCATACGCCCGTCCTCTTTCAGTTGGTGTTACCGCGCCGCGCCACTTCCCAGCGACGCCACCCCGGCACATGCGCGCTCATCAGCGCCTTGAACATTCTGCCGTGCGTCGAGAAACGGAGGTGCAGCAGTTCATGGACGATGACGTAATCCTGGAACCGCTCTTCTTGCTCGACGAGGTCGGATGCAAGGGTGACGGTACCCGCAGAGGAACATGATCCCCACTTCCTGCGCATCTCCTGCACCCGGATCACCTTCGGGTTGACACGCAGAGTCACCGCCCAAGCCATGGCGCGGCGCTTGAGTTCCTGAGCCGGATAGAGCGAGCCATTTCCGGATCCGGTACGCCTTGTCGCTCGGGAGTCGCGATACGCTGCACCACCGGCCTTCATCATTCACCCTCCGTCAGCAGCAGCTTGACCACCAAGTCGACTACGCGGGCGCGCTCATCTTTGGAGAGCGCGAGGAGCGGCTTGTAGAGGGCGGCACGGAAGCGACGTTGTTCGTCGGGATTGACCGCCGCGTTCGGGAAGCGGCCGAGCAGAGCCTCGGCCTCCCTTGCGATTTCCATGGCCTCGATGCCGGCCCCTCGCAACGCCGCATCGCCGCGAAACGTCCAATAAATCGCAAAGGCTCGTGCCGTTAGGCCGCTATCACGGGCCGTCTTGAGCGCCGCCTCCTTCTCGGCCGCTAGCTGAGCCAGCAGGTCCATGGCGGCGAGACCGGTGGTCTTCCGTTCCTCGAGGTCCTTTAGGATGCGCTCCGCACGGTCCTTCAACGGCTGCAGCACCGGCGCGGTCGCGGCATCCTCGTCGACCTCCTGCTGCAAGCCGCGCACGAGGTTGAACACCTTGCCTTCATCGGATCCCTTCTCGCCACGCAGCGACTCAAGCGTCTTAACGTCGAAGGTCACGCTCTTGGTGAGCCGCCCCAGCCCCTCCTGCGTGGCGCTCCCTTCGATCAGGCGTCGGGTCTTGTAGGCGAGGTCGGCCACGAAGCCGACCTTGTCGGCATAGGCGTTGCGAACCGCTGCATAGAGCTGGCTCAAGTGCTTGTAGGTCGCGATGTGGTCGCGCAGCTCGGGCGACGGAGACAGGATCTCCCAAAGCGCCTCGATCTCCTTGTAGGCCTCGAAAAAGGCCTTTCGGGCCTCGGGCGCGAGGAAGCGGCCATACACGAGCCGCTCCAGACGCTCGTCGGCGCTACCGCCCTCGCCCGCGTCGAGGTAGTCCGTCTCGGCCTGGGCGATCTTCTGTTGGAAGTCCTGGAGTAGGACGTCGAGGTCCTCGATCACCCCACTCACGTCGCTGGAGTCGAACTGCAGGGCCTTCTTGAGCTCCCGCAGCACGCCGACAAAGTCCACCACGAGACCGACCCGCTTCTGCACCCCGTTGGCATCGACGTAGGGACGATTGACGCGGGCGATCGACTGCAGCAGCACGTGGTCGCGCATCGGCTTGTCGAGGTACAGGCAGTAGAGCAGCGGCGCGTCGTAGCCGGTGAGCAGCTTGTCAGTGACGATGAGGATCTTGGGGTCCTCGGCGGGCTTCTTGAACAGCAGCCGGACGTCCTCTTCCCGCTCGGGGGAGAGTTGGAGCTCCGCCACCAGGGGCCGATCGATGGCGTCGGCCGCGTTCTCGGTATAGACCGGCACCGACCACTCGGACGGCAACAGTTTGTCCAACGCCCTCTTGTATTTCGCGCAGGCCTCGCGGTTGACGGCGACGAGGAAGGCCTTGTAGCCCAGCGGCAGGACGCTTTCCTTGAAGTGCTCCGCGACGAAGGCGGCCACCTTCTCGATGCGGTCGTCCGCCGTCAGGAAGGTACGCAGTCCCACCGCGCGGTCCAGCACCTTGTTGAGCTCCTCTACGTCGGTGACACCCTCGCTGTCAGCCAGCGCGAAGAACTCCTTGTCGAGTCGATCCGCTGGCACCGTCATCGTGGAGGGTGCCATCACGTGCTTGATGGGCAGGGTGGTCTCGTCGGCGATGGACTCGGCGATCGAGTACTTGTCGAGATAGCCCGGCTCGTCCTGGGCGCCGAAAATCTTGAACGTACCCTCACCCTGGGAGGTCCGGGCAATCGGCGTGCCGGTGAAGCCGATGATGGTGGCCTTCGGCACGGCCGCCATCAGGTAGGTGCCCAGGTCCTTGGCCACCGAGCGATGCGCCTCGTCGATGAAGACGTAGACGTTGTCACGCAGACAGCTGTCCTTCCGGATCGCCTCGAACTTGTGGATCATCGAGATGATCAGGCCCCGGAAGTCGGCGTCCAGCAACGCCTGGAGTTCGGCCTTGTTGTTGGCCCGCCGGACTGCGATGTCCTGCTGCTGCATCTCGCCGAGCAAGCGCTCGACCCAGCCCTTGAGCTGACCCTCCAGCTCGGTCCGGTCCACCACCAGGATAGACGGACGGTTTGGCGGACGGTTTGGGACGGACGGTTTGGGACATCCATAATCTGGGGACGGTTTGGGACATCCATGATCTACGCTACCTGCCTAACCTGGCCGGGTTGTAGATGTCCAAAACCACCGCCCATCCTGGGTTATGGGTGTCCCAAACTACATCCAAACTACACCCCTCCCAAACTACACCCCTTGGCGAAAAGCCATGCGGGGGGGCGCGAGCGCAGCGCTTCGCCACCGTCAGGGTGCAAACCGAGGTTTGCAGAGTTTGCGGTTTGCCCCCTGCTTACGGGGGACTACTGGCCATGTCAGCGCGAAACCCAGACCCGTTGACCATCAGGCTGGTACTTTCGATCTACGCGAACGGCGGGTACAATTTTTCTTGTGATACCATAGAAGAACTTGCGATCAATGACCACCTTGCTGACATGGCTGGGCAATACTGATCTCCGCGCGTCCGAAGGCTCTGCATCGGATCAACCGGGGCCCATCCTGAACGCGCTCCAGGCAAGGTCGTTTTCATCTGTACATCTTCTTTCCGACCACGACAAGGAAAGGACCGCGCGGTTCATCACCTGGCTTCAGGAACATTTCACGGGCCAGATAGCGCCCCATCATGTCACGCTGACGAACCCCACCAGCTTCGAGGATATCTATCGCGAGGCGGTCCGCGTCGTGGGCAAGGTTAGCGCTCAAGCGCCAGACGAAGAGCTCACCTTTCACCTCAGTCCAGGCACTCCCGCAATGGCTGCGATTTGGGTCTTGCTCGCCAAGACCCGCTACCCTGCGCGGTTGATCGAGTCCTCACGCGAGCACGGCGTCAAGGACGTTCACATTCCATTCGAACTGTCTGCCGAGTTCATTCCTCGGGCGAGCAGGCAGGCTGACGAAGCGCTGGCCCGACTGGCGCAGGGACTGCCCCCGGAGGCGCCCGAATTCTCGTCCATCGTCCACCGATGTGCACCGATGAAAAGATGCGTAGCGTTGGCACACCGCCTTGCCCTGCGCGACGTACCCGTCCTTATTCAAGGGGAGTCTGGAACCGGCAAGGAGTTGTTTGCACGAGCCATTCATCAGGCAAGCGCGCGTAGAGATGCCCCTTTCGTTGCCGTCAACTGCGGTGCGATCCCCCAAGAACTTGTTGATGCCGAGCTGTTCGGCCATGAGAAGGGTGCCTTCACGGGCGCAGCGGCATCACGAGCCGGCTACTTCGAAGCCGCCCATGGCGGCAGCCTGTTTCTGGACGAGGTCGGAGAGTTACCCCTTGCGTCGCAGGTGCGACTGCTGCGGGTGCTCCAGGAGCGCGAGATCACCCGTGTTGGCACGACCAAATCCCGCCCGGTTGATGTGCGGGTGATCGCTGCAACCAATCGCGCCCTGCCTGACGAGATCCGGCAAGGACGTTTCCGCGAAGACCTTTTCCACAGGCTGGCGGTGGGCGTGCTGTTGTTGCCGCCCTTGCGGGAGCGCGAAGGGGACTTGTCTCTCCTGATCGACGCGCTGTTGGCCGCCATCAACGCCGAGGCGGCAACCCAACCAGGCTTTCAGCACAAGAAACTATCTGCCGGCGCAAGAAACCTTCTGCTGCAGCATTCCTGGCCGGGCAACGTGCGCGAACTGCACAACACGCTGACTCGGGCGACCATCTGGGCTCCCGGAGGCGAGATCACCGCACAAGATGTGGCTGAGGCTCTCGCCGTGACCGTCGCACCCAAGACTGAAACGATCCTGGGACGCCCCCTGGAGACGGGCATTTCCCTACCCGATATCTTGGCCGATGTCGCGCGCCACTACCTTGAACGCGCCTTGGCACAAACCCACGGGAACAAGTCGAAAGCCGCAAGACTCTTGGGTCTGGGCAGCTACCAGACCCTGACGAACTGGCTCCAAAAGTACGGGCTCGCGTGATTGGCACAAAAAATGCCTAAACCGATAGCTTCACAAGAAATTTTGCAGCACGAACATTGCAAGGAGCAGTGACTTGGCCACCCAGACCAAAGAAACCGACGCGCGCATCCTGATCGACGATCAGCTGCGCACGGCCGGCTGGAATCCGGCGGACAAGTCGCAGGTCCTCACCGAGGTGAAGGTATCGGGCGCTCCCCAGGGTGTCGCCGAGCCTGGCTCAGAGGCCACCGTCTTGTCGACCGCGGACGGCGATGCCGTTCCCACCGGGCGCGCCGACTATGTGCTGCTCGATCAGCGGGGCCGTCCGCTCGCGGTGATCGAGGCCAAGAAACAGGCGATCCACCCCTACGTGGCCAAGCAGCAGGCCCTGCCCTACGCCAAGCAAATCGGCGCCCCTTTCATCTTTCTGACCAACGGGGAACTGATCTACTTCTGGGATTACCAGAACGACGACGCCCGCATCGTCAATTCCTTCTTTTCCCGGCGCGACCTGGAGCGCTTGGTGCACATGCGGGCCGAGCGCAAGCCGCTGGCAACCATCCCCATCCCCGACACCTACCTGCGCCAGGGAGAAACCCGCACGCTGCGCCCCTACCAGACGGAGGCGATGCAGGCCCTCGACCGGACCGTGGAATTGGGCAAGCGCCGCTTCCTCATCGAACTGCCCACGGGCTGTGGCAAGACCGACTTGATCGTCCTCTACATCAAGCGCCTCATTCAGGCAGGTCAAGCCGAGCGGGTGCTGTTCCTGGTGGATCGCGACCAGTTGGCCAAACAGGCCATCGAGGCTATTCAGGACTTGCTGCCCGGCTACTCCAGTTACTGGCTCAAGCCCGGCATGGTGCGCCAGGAGAAACAGATCACCGTCTGCCTTCTGCAGACGATGATCGGGCGTTACCAGGAATTCACCAGCGGCTACTTCGACGTGGTTGTCGCCGACGAATGCCACCGTTCCATTTATGGGGCCTGGCAGACCGCGCTCACCCATTTCGATGCGTTGCATGTCGGGCTGACCGCGACCCCGGCCATGTACATCGAGCGCAACACTTTTCAGTTCTACCACTGCAAGGACGACACACCCGACTACTCCTACCCGATTCAGGAGGCCTTCAAGGCCGGCTACCTGGTGCCCTACAAGTTCGCCACCGGAATCACCACCCTGGTGGCCGAAGGCGCGGACATCGACGAGGAGCACTACGACCCCGCCGAGTTCGAGCGTAAGTGGACCAATGAGGCGAGCAATCGCCTGATGATGGAGGAGTTCGACCGTCTCGCCTGGCAGAACTACAAGGAACTGGCGCCCGGCCAGAAGACGGGGCCAGGGAAGGCCGTGGTCTTCGCCATCACCAAGCACCACGCCGCCCGTCTCGCGGAATATCTCAACGAGCTTCACCCCGAGCACAAAGGCCGCTACGCCGAAGTCATCACCTCAGACGTGGCCAACGCCGACGACCTGATCCGCCGTTTCAAGCAGGAGGTGCTGCCGATGGTTGCCGTGAGCGTCGGAATGCTCGACACCGGCTTCGACTGCCGCGAGGTGCTGCACCTGGTGATGTGCCGCCGCGTGCGCAGTCCCATCCTCTATCAACAGATGCGAGGCCGCGGCACGCGCACGGCGCCCCACATCGGCAAGGAGAAGTTCGTCATCTACGACTTCTTCCGCAACCACGAGCACTTCAACGACTCGGACACCGACATCTTCGCTGGCGGTGCCGGAGGCGGCTACGCACCCAAACCCAAGGCGCCCGGCGGCAAGACCCCACGCGAGCTTGTTGAGCTAGGCCTCGAAGACGAATGGCTGGATGCCGTGCATTACATCGAGGTTGGTCCCGATGGCGAGCGAGTGGACAAGCGCGACTATGTCACCGACTGGGAGCGCACCGTCCGAGCGGGAGTGGAATCCGATCCCATCATCGCCAAAGTGAGGGCCGGTGAACCCCTGAGCGAGCAGGAAGAAGCGACACTCGCCCAGCGCCTGAACCAACCGGAACGCTACTTCAACGAAGAGAACCTGCGCCGCGCCTACCGCAACCCTGGTGGCAACCTGGTGGACTTCATCCGCGCCGCGTTGGGGCTACTCAAGATCAAGAGCCGCGAGGAGCGCGTGGAAGAGAACTTCCGCGCCTGGCTCGTGGCCAAGAACCTCACCCCCGAGCAGGCGCAATATTTGGCGCTGCTCAAGAACCGTGGCCTGGTGAAAGGCAAGGTGTCGCTCGACGACCTGTTCGCCCCGCCGCTGTCCATTCTCAACGCGGCCAACATCGGTATTGAACTGTTTGGCGAGCAAGGTCTGCGCGCCGTGATGGATGAAATCAATCAGTCGGTGCTGGTCGGATAACGGGAGGCCGGATCATGCACATCGACTACATCGAAATCGAACACTTCAAGCGATTCGCCACGCGGCAGCGCATCGCTCTGGATCATCCTGCCGTTCTCATCGGCCCCAACAACTGCGGCAAGACGAGCGCGATTCAGGCGCTCGCGCTCTGGTCCCTGGCTGTCAAAACCTGGTATGACCTGCGCAAGGAGAGCAGCGCCAAGGATCGCACCTCGGCCCCCATCAACCGGCTGGCCATCACAGCGGTTCCCATACCGCGCACCCGTCTGTTGTGGCACCAGGCCAAGGTGCGAACCGGAAACAAGGATATCCCGCTGACCATCACCGTGGGCGTGTGTCACAACGGCCTATGCAAGCCGATCACCATGCGGTTTCGCAACCAGGGCGACGAACTGATCTATTGCGATCCCGACGATGCCGCCAAGGCAGACATGGCGCTGATGGCCCATGCCGCCGGCCTCAAGGTCGAGCTGCTCTACCCCATGTCCGGCCTGGAAAGCGAAGAGCCCGTGCTCAAGCCCGGCCGTATCGATGTCCTTCTCGGCCAGGGACGCACCGCCGAGGTGCTGCGCAATCTCTGTCTCATGGTGCATCGCGACCATCCGGACGACTGGAATCAGATCAAGAAATTGATGAAACGCCTGTTCCATATCGACCTGGGCGAGCCGCTGGAAAACGCACGCGGCGCAGTGGAACTGCACTACCGTCAGCAAGGGGCGAAGGAGCCTTTCGATCTCTCCCAGGCAGGCCGTGGTTTGCAGCAGATGCTCCTGGTGTTTGCCTACCTCTACGCGCACAAGGGCAGCATCCTGATGATCGACGAACCCGATGCGCATCTGGAGATCCTGCGACAGCGGCAGATTTATGTCCTGCTGCGCGATATCGCCCAGGAATGCGGCTCCCAGATCCTCATGGCCACCCATTCCGAAGTGATCCTCGACGAAGCCCTGGACAACCATCTCGTCCTGCTTCTCGAAGGACGGGCTGACGATGTGGCGCGCAAGGCCGACATCAAAAACAGCCTCAAACATTTCGGTGCCGCACACTACATACGCGCCCGGGAACGGGGGTATGTGTTCTATGTCGAGGGCAGTACCGATGTCGAGATATTGCGCGCCTTGGCCGAACGGTTGAATCATCCTGTCGCCAGACAATGGGATGAGCGGCTCAATGTGTTCTATGTGCAGGATAACTTCCCGCTGGCAACCGCCGACAGCGAGCTGGAGCGTGTCGAGGGCGGCTTCGGCATCACGCCCCGGGATCATTTCAACGCCCTGCGTAATCTGATCCCAGGCCTCAAGGGGCTGGGCATCCTTGACAACGACGGCCGCAACCGCCAGGACCTTCAGGACAATGCCCTGACGGTCACGTACTGGTCGCGCTACGAGGCCGAGAACTACTTCATCACTCCCGATGTCCTGCGCGCCTATGCGCAAGATCACTTGGATCCCTTGTTCCGAGCACAGGCCGACGAGGTGCTGGACACACTGATTCGTGAGCAGGTATTCGCCAACAAGGATGGCGATTTCCAGACCTGGAAGTCTCTGCCGCCGGATGCCGCCCGCCTGTTGTGGCAGGCGCAGACGCAGCGCCTTAAGCTGTCGCACTTCGCCGAAGAATATTTCCGCCGTCTGGCGGAAGTCGCCGGTGGGCCAATGCTGTTGCGCAAAGGGCAGCTCCATCTGCTCGTGCAATATGCCGACCCGGCCCACATCGACGAGGAAGTCCGGCACAAGCTCGACCTGCTGCAAAAACTGATCTCCGACGCCCTGCCGGACGAGCCGGCCGACATCGACGGGAACACCGCATGAACCAGCAACTGCGCCGCAAGCTCGATCACATCACCGACGTCCTCTGGGCCGGTGGCGTGACCAATCCGGTCACCTACATCGAGCAGATCTCCTACCTCATTTTCCTGAAGCTGCTCGACGAAGAAGAGTCCGACCGCGAGCTGCGCGCCCGTCTGGGTGCGAACGGCGGCAACGCCAAGCCGCTGTTTCCCGCGCAGTCCGAGCGCTACCGCTGGAGCCATTGGCGCTTCAAGAGCGGGACCGAGTTGCGCGACTTCATCCGCGACGAGGTCTTCCCCTATATGGCCTCGCTGGCCAAGGACGAGCCGGAGGTGGCCGAGTACTTCCGCGACGCGGTACTGGAGATCGTCGACCCGAACGTGCTCAAGCAGGTCATCGACGAGCTCGACGGCTTCGAGTTCCGCAAGCTCGGCCCGGACGTGAAAGGCGATATCTTCGAATACCTGCTGACCCATCTGGGCTCCAGCTCGCTCAACGGCCAGTTCCGCACCCCGCGGCAACTGCGCGCCTTCATGGTCGAGATGGTCGATCCGGACATCGGCGATGCCATCTACGACCCCGCCTGCGGCACAGCGGGCTTCCTCATTGACGCGGTGGACTGGCTGCTCGCCAAGTACTCGGACCATGTCACCGAATACCCCATCTATGGCGAGGACTGGCTGGAGAAAAGGGGCAAGACCCTGGCCGAGCTCAAGGCCGAGATCCCCCGCCTGCAGACCTACCGCAAGGGCGCCGGCGAGAAGATCCCGGACTGGAACCTGCTGGAGGCCTCCATCTACGGCACCGATGTGTCGCGCCAGATGGTGCGCATCAGCATGATGAACCTGGTGCTGCACGGCATCCGCCACGCCAGGCTCAAGCGCGCCAACGCGCTCTCCGACATGGGCGGGCTCTCCGAAGACGACCTGCGCCGCCGCTACAAGGTCATCCTGGCCAATCCGCCGTTTGCCGGCCAGTTGCCCAAGGATTCGATCCGCGCCGATTTACCCACCCACAGCAAGAAGAGCGAACTGCTGTTCCTCTCCTTGATGATGCAGCACCTCGCCCCCGGCGGTCGCTGCGCGGTGGTGGTGCCGGAGGGCCTGCTGTTCGGCTCCACCGGCGCACACGTCGATCTGCGCAAGAAATTGGTGCACGATTTCGACCTGCTTGCCGTGGTCAGCCTGCCGGCCGGGGTGTTCAAGCCCTACGCCGGCGTCAAAACCGCCGTGCTCGTGTTCCGCAAACCGGCCTCCGATACCGCCAAGCGGCTGGACAAGGTTTGGTTCTACGAGGTGAGGAACGACGGCTACGACCCGGACAAGATTTCCGGCGGCGGCCGCGTCGAGACACCGGAGAAGAATGACATCCCCGACCTGCTCACGCAGTGGAAAGCCTACAAGGCCAGCGGCTTCGCCAACCCGCCGGGGCTGGAAGCTAACACGCTGCTGCCGCACGGCAGCGATGAACCGACTTGTTGGTGGGTCAGCCGCGAGAAGCTGGCTGATGCCGACTACAACCTGGGGGCCGGTCAATGGAAACCGCGCGTGGCGGAAAAGACCAGTGACGAAGACCCGCGTGAGCTGATTGCCGACGCACTGGGCGATTATCGCAAGGTGGTGGCGGGGCTGGAAAAGCTGATGCAGGAGTTGGCGGAATGAGTTGGCTAACTGCACCTCTGCGTAAAGTAGCTCCGCCCGTTCCAGCGCAAATCCTCTTCGCGCCAGATGACCAGGTGTGGCTGCTCTCACTGGATCAGATCGAAAGCGAAACCGGTGAAATTGTTGGAAAACGCTATGCCGCCGCCTCAAATGCCGGGACATCCACATTTAATTTCGATACTGGCAATGTGCTCTATTCGAAGCTGCGACCCTATTTGAACAAAGTGGTGATCCCTGACGAAGTAGGGATTGCAACAACTGAGTTGATTCCGTTGCGACCAGACCCCAAAACGCTCAATCCACGTTTTCTTGCTTATTACCTGCGCTCCCCTAGATTCGTAAACCAGGCCTCGCATCACGTTGCTGGGGCCAAGATGCCACGCGTGGTCATGGATTGGTTTTGGGAACATGAGGCACCGATTCCGTCGCCCAAAGAGCAATCCCGCATCGTCGAACTGCTCGACGAAGCCGACCGCCTGCGTCGTCTGCGCCGCGAGGCCGACGCCAAGGCCGCCCGCATCCTGCCCGCGCTGTTCCTCAAGATGTTCGGCGACCCGGCAACGAATCCAAAAGGGTTGCCGGTCAAATTGATGGGTGACCCGGCCGTATGCGAGATTAATCCGAGGACTAGAGTGCGGTTGGACGATTCCGTTCTGGTGTCCTTTGTAGCCATGGCCGATGTGGATGAAGTCCTCGGCCGAATCACGGGCACGCAGTCTCGGCCATACGGTGAGGTGAAGAAAGGGTTTACGCCTTTTAAAGACGGGGACGTACTTTTCGCAAAGATCACCCCGTGCATGCAAAATGGTAAGGCCGCTATTGCCTCCGGATTGGTCGGTGGAATTGGCTTCGGGTCAACTGAATTTCATGTGCTGCGAGCAGGGCCAGACGTCACGCCCGAATACCTTTTCGCGTTGGTACGGCTGCAATCTTTTAGAAATCATGCAATGAGCGCATTTACCGGATCGGCGGGTCAGCAGCGTGTGCCGACAGAGTTTCTGCGCCAATTCAGACTCCCTGTGCCGACAGCAACGGACCTGCACAAATTCTCGAACGTTATGCGTCAGCTAATTGCGTGCCAGATTCAGGCTGAGCGCGCTGCTGAGAAATTGGGGGCACAGTTTCATCTGCTTCTTCAGCGCGCCTTCTCCGGCCAACTCACCGCCAAATGGCGCGAGGCCCACATGAAGGAACTGCTGGCGGAGATGGAGCAGCAGGCCCGCCTGCTCAATCTGCCGCTACCCAAGGAACTGGAGGCCGTGCGATGAGCGCCGGCCGCCCGATCCGCGCCTTTCGCATCGGCAATTTCAAGGCCTTCGCCGATACCCAGCGCATTCCCTTGAAGCCGATCACCCTGATCTTCGGCCCCAACAGCGCGGGAAAGTCCAGCTTCATCCACAGCCTGGCGCTGGCGCACGAGGCGCAGTTTGGCCGCGACAAGCCCAGCCTGAATGGCAGCGGCCGGCGGCTGGACGTGCACCACACCGCTGTCGGCGGCAGCGCCATCGACCTGGGCGGTTTCCGCCAGTATGTCCACCGGGGGCAAGCCCACCGGCGCGTGGAGTGGGGCGCGGAGCTCGACGTGGCGGCGATCGAAGGGCGGCTGGCGCAACTGCTGGCGCCGGTGCGCAGCGTGACGATCTCCATCGCCCTCGGCATCGCGCTCGATCAATACGACCGCCCCGTGCCGGGCGCCGAGCCGCGGGTGGAATCCATCGAGATCGGCGGCGACGGCGCGGAGCTTATGCGCATGAGCCGCCGCCGGACGGACGGCCAGGGCGGCACGCTGCGCCTGGATCGTCTCGCCAGCGATCACGCGGTTTTTCGCCAGGTGCTCAAGGCCATCGTCGAGTCGGCCACCACCTCCGAGGAGATGCGGCCCGAGGACTTCGAGGGGGCGAACGCGGCCATCGCCGACCTCTTGCCCGAGCTGCAGGTGCGCGTCGATCCCTTCTTCCCCGCCGCCGTGGAGCTGCCGAAGGCCGACGGCGGGGAACTGTCGCCGGTGAGCATGCTGTTCCCGGTCAGCAAGGGTAACCGCAAGGACGACATCGCCCAAGCCGTTCGCTTCTATCTGCCGCGCACCCTGAACGATCTGATCAAGGGGCTGGCCGAAATGCTGGCCAACGAGCTCAAACGTCTGCAATACCTCGGTCCCTTGCGATCCTTCCCGCCCCGCCATCTCGCCTTCGCCGAGCACGAGGATGCCAACTGGTACGCCGGCGGCGGCTACGCCTGGGACGTGGTGCGGCGTGATGATGCCGTTCGTGAAGCGGTGAATGGTTGGTTAGGGTCAGGAAAATTAAAAACTCCATACAAGTTGGTAGTTCGCTCCTTGGTGGCTTCTGATCAACTTAAGGAGCCATTGGCGAGCGGGCTCGACTCCATTGAAGATGATGATGAAGCCATGTTTATCGGTTCAGTCGATAAACATGGCTTGATCATGGAGTACTTTCCAATCCGTGATGATGCGAGGCCATTTTTCCGTGATGTTGAGGATTCTGCTGAAAAACTTGTGAAGGTCGTGGATTCCTCCGATATAGACCGGATCCGAGAGCTTGTTCTTTTTGATCAGAGAACCAACACGGTTGTCACTCACCGTGATGTAGGTATTGGTATTTCACAAGTATTGCCCGTGCTGGTCATGGCCTACGGTTCGCAGGAAAAGCTTCTGGCGATGGAGCAGCCCGAGATCCACTTGCATCCTGCGTTGCAGGCCGAGCTGGGCGACGTATTCATCGAGGCGGCACTGGGCGAGCGCGGCAACACCTTCATCCTCGAAACCCACAGCGAGCATCTCATTCTGCGCATCATGCGCCGGATGCGCGAGACCTACCTCAAAAAGGAAACGGGCCTGCCACCTGTGACACCCGAGGATGTGTCCGTGCTCTATGTCGAACCCGACGGCGCCCGCAGCATCGTGCGCGAAATGCCGCTGAACGAATTGGGCGAGCTGGTCAAATCCTGGCCCGGTGGCTTCTTCGAGGAAGGCTTGAGGGAGCAGTTCGGCGATGCTTGACGAGTACGCGCTGATCCCGGACATCTTCGATCCGGCGGCCTATTCCGATCCCGCCTTCATCGAGATGTGCCTGCCGCATCTGAAGGAACCGCTGCTGCAGGAAGCGGTGGTGCGCGATCTGCGCGACGGCGGCTGGAGTGAGTTCTGTTTTCAGAATGCCGGCAGCCTGCACCGGCTCTGCAAGGAGATCCTCAAGAAGCTGCGGGCCAGCAACCGGCTGCGCCGCTTCCCCCAGCAGAACGCCAGTGCGCCTGCGACGGCCCTGGAATGGTGCCAGGAGGGTCTGGCCGGGCACGGCATCGCCCCGCTCACCGGCATCATCGCCGCTCACGGCACCAAACAGCACTGCACCGCCGCCGAGGTCGCTTGCATCGAGAAGTTGACGGGCACGCCCTGGTGGCAGGCTCGCAGCCCATCCGTCACTGTGGACCGCAAGACGGCAAACTACCTCGCAGTGCTCGGACGGATCCTGCAACAAGCCAATTCGTTGATGTTCGTCGATCCCAATCTGGACCCGAGCAGCCACAATTACCGCGAGTTCGGCCAGCTGCTGGTGCCGCTTGCCGGCCGAGCGATCAAACCACGCATCGAAATTCACCGTAGCTTCTGCAAAGGCGACGGCCCTGCCCGAACCTTTCCCACGGAAACCGACTGGAAGGCCGCCTTCGCCATCCTCGGTAACGCACTCGATGCCCATGGTCTGACAGCGGAGATCTTCTTCTGGGATGACTTTCACGAGCGCTACCTCATCGCTGATGTCATTGGCATCAGCGTCCCCGCGGGCTTCGACATCACCGCCAGACCGGACGATTGGTCGACCTGGGGCCGCCTCGGCCGCGACGACAAGGACAAAATCCAGCGCCTGTTCGATCCCGCCGCCCGCGCAGGCAGCCTGAAATGGCGTTTCGTCATCGGTAAGGCAGCATAACCACCCGGAGTTCCGAATGCTCGGCGCAACCATCCAAGCATTGATTGGAGTAGCCACCAAACCCGACAGGGCGTCGCCAGAGTACCCCAAGTGAGGATACGGTTTAGGACATCCATGATCTACGCTGCCTGCCTAACCGGGCTGGGTTGTGGATGTCCAACATCACCGCCCATCCCGGTTTATGGGTGTCCCTAACCACCCTCTAACCACATCCCTGGCCCGGATTGCGGACGCGGGTTCGTTTCAGTATTCCGCCGAGACCCCGCAGGAGTTCGAATCTTTCCGCACGAGCCCGCAGGAACCCTCACCAGCCCGCACGGCCCGATGCCAAGGCATTGATTTTGAATCACCTGCTTGATCGGTCCGCGCTTGCGGACTGCTGACTTTCGGTACGCCGGCTTGTCGCCGTGGTCGAGATGCCTTCGCGTTGCAAACCGTCGACACTTATCGATATCTGCAGACGTAAAGGAACATTCTCAGCCGGCATCGCCCTGAGCCGCGGCGGTCTTGGTTGATGCCGCCAGGCACGACGCCTCGTAGGCCTCGATATCGACTTGGCGGTACAGCACCCGGCCGCAGATCGTCTGTAACTTGGGCCCGATCCCCGCGCTGCGCCAGCGCTCCAGGGTGGCCTCGCTGATGTTCCAGCAGGCGGCCAGTTGCTTCTGGTTGAGGTGAGCGACTTCCATCTTGGTCTCCTTCCGAATGAGTTGGTAGGAGTCCATGAAGGCGCTGTTCGGTCCGCCAGCCAAGTCAATTCAGAAGACGCGCGGTTACTACGGGAGATCGTTCAGCTCGTAGCTGGTACTGCGCCCACCTGCATCCGATTTCCGCAGGACGCCCCGTGCAAGCAGATCGTTGATGTCACGCAGGGCTGTGTCAGGCGAGCACTTGGCAATGGCCGCCCACTTGCTGCTGGTGAGCTTACCTTCGAAGCCGTCGAGCAGCTTGTTCAGCAACTTCACCTGTCGCTCGTTCAGTGGTGTGGTTGCCCAGCGCTGCCAAAATCGCGCCTTGGTCAGCACCGCGTCGAGGGTGTGCTGCGCCTGGTCGACGGCGCGATGGAGCGTGTCGAGGAACCAGGCGAGCCACTCGGTGACGTCCATGGACTGCTTCTGGGTCCGCTCCAGGATGTCGTAATAGGCTTTGCGTTCGCGCTGGATCTGTGCCGACAGACTGTAGAACCGCTGCGGGCTGCCATCGGCACGTGCCAGGAGCAGATCGCCGATGGCGCGCGCGATACGACCGTTGCCGTCGTCGAACGGATGCAGCGTGACGAACCATAGATGGCCGAGACCGGCTTTGACGAGTGGCGGCTCGTTTGATGCGCCATTGAGCCAGTCGAGGAAGCGGCTGGTTTCGGCCTCGAGACGATCGGCAGGCGGCGCTTCGAAATGCACCCGCTGGCGGCCGATGGGTCCGGAAACCACCTGCATCGGCCCGCTGGCATCGTCCCGCCAACCGCCGACCTTGATCCTGGAAATGCCGGAGTAGCCGGTGGGAAACAGGGCGGCATGCCAGCCGAACAGACGCCCCCGCGTGACCGGTGCCTGGCAGTTGGCCGTGGCATCCAGCATCATCTCGACCACGCCGTCGACGTGCCGATCAACCGGCGCAAGCGCGCCGATGTCCACGCCCAGCCTGCGCGCGATGGACGAGCGCACCGATTCGACGTTGAGCTGCTCACCCTCGATTTCGCTGGTCTTGACCACATCCTCGGTCAACGCCGCCAGGCTAGCCTGGTCACGCAAGGCCATGCCGACGTCGGCCAGACGGCCCATCAACAGCCCCTGGGCACGACTGACTTCGGCCATGGGTCCAGCCAGTGCTGCCAGGTCGAAGCGCCAGTTCGGCCAGTCACTGGACTGCCAGATGTACTTGTAATCGCCGCTTTTCATGCGGAGATTATGGGCTCCATTCTCTGCATGCGCAAGTTATTCGCCGCATAACATGCGGCGATAGAAGGCGCGATGCCCCGCATCGCGGGCTGCTTTACCCCGGAATGGGTGTGAATGGGTGTCCGATTGGCGGCTGGCGGTCGCCCGACACCGCCCGAGCATTATTTCGGATATTTCGGCGTTTCGTTTGTTTCGTTTATACTTCCTCCCATGACGATATTCCATGAACCCAGGAGGCTGCCATGACCACTCTTTCATCTGCCCGCCCACTGCCCTCGGCAGAGGAGATCGCGCTCGCCCGGGAGAGTGGCCGGGCCCTGTCCGCCTATCTGCAGACCCACGCCGAGACGCAGCAGATCGAGATCTTCGACGACAAGGGCGCAGCCCACCCGGTTTGCGTCCCGGTGTCGGCGCTGCGGTTGCTGGTGGATGTCCTGACCGAGATCGGCGAGGGCAACGCGGTCAGCATCATTCCGATCCATGCCGAACTGACGACGCAGGAGGCGGCGGACGTGCTCAACGTCTCACGCCCGTTCCTGGTACAGTTGCTGGAGCGCGGCGAGATTCCGTTCCACAAGGTCGGCACGCACCGCCGGGTCCGCTACCAGGACGTCATCGCCTACAAGGAGCGGATCGACGCCGACCGCAACAAGGCCCTCGACGCCCTGGCCGAGCAGGCGCAGGGGCTCAAGATGGGGTACGAATGAATGAGCTCGCACTTCACCGTCATCTACGACGCGTGCGTGCTCTACCCGGCACCGCTGCGCGACTTTCTAATGCGCCTGGCCCTGACCGATCTGTTCCGGGCACGTTGGTCGGACATGATCCACGATGAGTGGATGCGCAACATCCTCGCGCAACGGCCGGACCTGAAGCCCGAAGACCTGGAGCGCACCCGTTCCCTGATGAACTCCCACGTGCGAGATTGCCTGGTCACCGGGTTCGAGCACTTGATCCCTTCCGTCGAACTGCCGGACCCTGACGACCGCCATGTGGTCGCAGCCGCCATCCACAGCGGCGCCAGCTTGATCGTGACGTTCAACCTGAAGGACTTCCCGGCGGAGCAGCTCCAACGCTACAACCTGGCGGCCCAGCACCCTGACGACATCATCTTCGATCTGCTCGACCTGCACCCGGCGCGGGTATGCGAGGCAGCCGCCAACCATCGCCGGTCGCTGAAGAACCCGCCGAAGACGGCCGATGAGAACCTAGACACCCTGCTCAAGCAAGGCCTCACGCAGACGGTCGGCCTGCTGCGGGAGTGGAAGGTGGCGATCTAACGGACGCGGGTTCGATTCCGGTTTCGGGAATTGAACTGGCCCCCCAGAGCAGACGAGGTTGAGGGCCATTTCCGGAGACCAGTCTGGGCAAAAAACCTGCTTGAATGTCCGCAGATTCGCCTGTCAACCCCCGCTTTTCGCCGCAGCCAGCAGGACTTATCAACTTGCCGGAACGCCGGTATCGCGTACTTTCAACAGTCGTTTGGCGCGGGCTGCCACCCCACCACCATACAGCCTAAGGCCAACCCGACAGGGTTGGTCTAATATTAACGACAATTCCTCTCTGACCCGGTTTCTCCCAAATCTCTTGATCCGCATATGATGCCTTTGTTTGCTGACCATCAGGTTCCACCGCTCACACAGGCTGCCGAACGTCTCGGCGGTCTGGAGGCCTTGCACGGCTATCTGACCGCTCGGCTGCTCACACCGGAAGACGCCCCTGTTGAGGACTGGTTCGTGCGCGGCTTCGCAGTCGGTTCCCTCGATGCGCTCTCAGAGCAGACCCATGAGGCCCTGTATGAGGCCTTGGAGGCAATCGCCGCCGCACTTCGGGCCGGCAACTTCAGGTTTCCCCGGGGGACAGGCAGCGCCGATATCGCTTTGTGGTGTGCGGGCTTCGTTCAGGGCATCGAGGTTGCCGAGTCGTTTTGGTGTGCACGCAATGATGATTACTTAGATGCCGGCAAGGCATTACTCCCCATCCATGCCATGATCAATCCCGATCTGCGTGAGATGTTCGCCGAGCCGGGGCAGGCAGATGATGCATCGAGCCTGGACGAATGGTCCGTGCTTGTGGCGCCCAGCGTGCGCAAGATAGCCATCTACCATTTCGCCGACGATGAGGTCTTGGAACTGTTGTTGAGCGAGGATGACCCCTTCTACGAGCAGTTCCGCGATGAGGAGCTGGCCGCCGCAGATGACCAGATCCTGCTGGAGCGCTTGCAGGATCTCCATGATGAAGTGCCCCGAGTCCTGATCGATGAGTGCATTCGGCGCGGCGAGGCCATGATCCCCCGGCTTCATGCGCTGCTCGCGGACGAGTCCAACTGGTCCCCGGACAGCGCTGACGATGGTGTGTGGTGGTCCTTGGTTCATGCCATGAACATCCTCGGGGCACAATCGGGTGAGGCTGCCGGAGCTGCGCTCGCGGCGGGTCTGGCCCAGTTGCGCAAGCACGGGGAGGATGAGATCTGGGACTGGTTCCATCCCCATTATGCGCAACTGAGCTCGGGCAAGGAGGCTCACATCAGGCCCGTTCTGTGCGCCATCATGGAAGACGGCACTGTCTCTGCGTACGGACGGAGTATCGCGCTAGATTGGCTGGTATCGACCTTCCGCGCCGGTGAAGAAGGTCTCGAGGAGGTGCTGGACCGCGCCGCAGCGATCATGGGTGATCCGGCACAGGATCCGGATCTGCGTGAGCTGATAGTCTGTACGCTGTTGGACCATCCGAGGGAACGGCACCGCTCGGCGCTCCTTGAGCAGGTACGCATCAACGACGCGGGCGAGCGAGGACTTGATTACGCCTTTGGGGTCGCCGATGTGGAGGATGCGTTCAACGAGCCTCGCCGACCCGCCCGCGATCCCGGCCACTTCCTGTCCTTCTATGATCCCATCGCCATCCGGCAGCGGAAATTGATGTGGTTGAAAGAAGATGAACGAGCCAACGGATTTGCGTCGCAGTCCGACGATGGTCTGTGGGCACCCGTGGAGACTTATGTGCGAGAGACGCCGAAGCTCGGGCGCAATGACCCGTGCCCTTGCGGCAGCGGCAGGAAGTATAAGAAATGCTGCTTGAACAAGGGCTAGGAGCCTGGGCGGTAGAAACCTGCAGCGTTAGAATTGGCTATGCCGACGACCTACCGCCCCTACAATCCCGATCAGCAGTTACTGTTGCCCGCGTCGCTCAAGGAGTGGCTTCCGGAGCAGCATTTGGCCTACTTCGTCTCCGATGCGGTGGACGCCTTGGATCTCACGGCGTTTCATGCCCGCTATGAAGGCGATGGCAGGCGCCGACAGCCGTTTGATCCGGCGATGATGGTGAAGGTGCTGACGTATGCCTACGCCAACGGGGTGTTTTCCTC
>NZ_KB898922.1:75000-131362 GCF_000377945.1 Thioalkalivibrio sulfidiphilus | reverse complement strand
TTCGAGAAAATGCCGTTAAATGCGGCATTCTTGGATGCAAACTACAGCTGCGATGACCCTGAGTCTCGTAACCAATTGAATCTGTTCGATTCTTAACCGGACACTAGTGATGAAATATAATCTATATGGAGCACCAAGTGTAATGACAAAATTCGAATATGCATATCGCATTCTTAGGTATTTCGAACACCCCTTATACCAACGAGTCTACAGACTACTGAGAAAGTATTCTCAGAAGTCTGGGCCTACACCTCTCATTCTTGATGTCGGAGGTCGCCGATCCAACTACACAATTGGCGTTAAGGGACGCATTCTTATCACCGACATCCCCCGGGAAACCGAGACCCAAAACACCCTTGATTTGGGAGCAACCGATTCCATCATAAAAACCGTTTTAAGTAGGCGCAGCAACATAGAAAAATATGTCATCGACGACATGACAAAGACTATCATTGAGCCTGGCAGCATTGACATTGTTGTCGCGATTGAGGTCTTAGAACATGTATCTGAAGATGACTTATTTGTTAAGAACGTGAGAAAAATCCTTAAGGACAAAGGGAGTTTCATAATGACGACCCCTAATGGGGACGAAATACCCGATCCTTACCCGGACCACAAACGCCATTATCGACGTAACGAGCTGAAAGAATTGCTCGAAAAATACTTTCACAATGTAGAGGTCGGTTACTGCGTAGAAGACAATCTGCTTTTCAAAATCGGTCTCTTCCGCTGGAGCATCCGATCACCGGTTCGCACCGTGGGAAGCATGCTTGCAAACTTTCTCAACTACAGATGGGAGCGAATCCGGGGGAACGAAGATTCTTCCACCCGGAGACAACAGCACTTATTTGCCGTTTGTTCGGGCGTGATAAATTAATGGGGCATGACTAGTTAAGGAATGTCTGATTAAGTGATCTGCAGTACTTCAGACTTGATCTGACACATGGCTTGAAAAAAGTGAGGGTGACCGCTTTTGATGGGGGTGCGAACCAAACCGTCAAAACCATAAGAGGAAACCCTCATGCTTCATAGTAACGAGCGCATCATTATACACAAGGTTGGTCTGCTGAATCTGACTGCGGAGCTTGCCGATGTCTCCCAGGCCTGCCGGATCCGAGTAGGCGAACCACCGCTGGATAAAGTGGATGTGCAGCATGGTCTCCATGCCCGATCGGACGGCGTCCATTGCCGGGCTTGGGGTAGTAGGGCTCTATCAAGCCCACCACCCGGGACCAGGGCACCACCTGGTTCATCTCGGCCAGAAACTGCGCCTTGCGGGTCTTCTTGGGGTGTTTCACAAAGCCCGAATCGTTCAAGCCCAACTTTTGAATGGTGCGCACTGTTGCTCCGAGAGGATGGTTTAGTGATTATCCCATCCAGCGGGACTTGATCAGAGGTTCCCTAAATCTCAAACCAGATCTTTTCTTAATCAATTGCGATAACTAGAGAATAAACTGGAGACCAATTAACACTTGACCACATCAAGAGAAAAACCTTACCCAAAATATACTTTCTCAAGCTCATTGAAAATCACTGGCCATCCATATTTATGCAAAACAAATTGATGACCAGATTCACCAAGATCTCTTGCTCGATCAGCGTCTTTGAGCAACGCAATAATTGCACTGACAATCTCAACATCAGTGTCTCTCTGCAATAAATGACACTCTGTGGTCGCGCCAATGCCAGAATTTGCAACAGACGTTAGCACAATTGGCTTGCGTGCCAACATGACATCAAGGACTTTGTTTTGCTGCCCACCGCCAACTTTAAGAGGAAAAACGAATAGATTAACGCGGTTCACATATGGCCATATAGAATCAACATAGCCCGTAACATAAACATCTTCTCCAGAAAACTTCTCCCTGATGACACCGGATGGATCCTTGCCGATCACAAGTAGCTTTACATTCGGCACCTCAGCCTTAACCAGTGGTAGTAGTTCCTGCAAATACTCGAGCGCGATAATATTTGGTGTGTACCCCATATTACCAAGATAGCCAATCACCGGCACAGATGGATTAATACCATCTATCTTTGCGACATGGGACTCGAAGTCTTTATCGTAGAGGCCATTTGGAATGATTCGTAGATTTACATTAGCATTATGACCACCTGCCTCATATAAGCTTGCGGCATCGGATGCCGAGATGTAGGTCACTGCATCAGCCAGTCTCGCCAACCTTACCTCCCAATCACGAACCAATTTTTTGCTGCGCATGCCCAAGTAACTGTCGCCTATTATTTTAGAGATGTGTGAGTACGCCCCATCAATCGCATCGAGAACCACTCTATCGCAATGTTCACGGAGAACATTAACACAGCCATCAAAACAGTCTATCGTTGCATAGACACATACAGAATAGCGCTTACCGTTTATAATATTTCGCAGTTTTTCAGCAACAATTCTAGCATCAGGATCATAAATACATCGGGGAGGCCTGGGATACAAAGCCGGACGCAAATGACCATAGACTTTCTTTAAGAATGATCTACGCCAATCTCTGCGATCAATAGTAGCGTAATCATGAAAGTAACCAGCATACCGGTCGGACATGGGTTCAGACCATTTATGCACAATTTGCACAAGATCAACATGACATGTCTGTGAAAAATGTTCGACTACAGGACCATAACGCATAGATATGCCTGAGTCTCGCACCGGAAACGGCGGCCCAGGCAAAACAAATAGGATGTTCTTCTTAAATTCGGCGCTCATATATTTGTCATCGAAATCTTTCAGGCGTATCGTTTTTACTAGCACAGACCTTATCTATTTAGACGGTTTTCGATAAAGAGGTGTAGTTGCTCTTGTGTTAGACGCCAATTTGGACATCCCATGACCGGGTCTTAGTGATTCCTTACAATAAACCGCGATTCTATATAGAGAAGCCGATAATGCGGCATGAACCCAAAGAAAGGGATAATAAGAAACACTCAGAAACGCACTGGCTACAACATAACCAATTAGCCCGTAACTTAAAGATAAGGCAACAAGGCGCCAAAAGGGCGGATCCAGACCAGCAAATAATCGGGCTGTTCGTATATTTACAAGAATGGTAACAAGGATGACAAGGTGATAAAAAAATAATCCGAGCGAACCCAACTCAGCAGCAACCGTAATCGGGGCGCTATGCGCGACCATCACATTCCCGCCATGAATGTCATCATCAACCCCATATGCTGCATAGTAGACAATCCAGTTATTGTAACCCACACCAATAACTGGGTTGTCTGCGTAGAATGAGATTCCTTGTCGCCAAAAATGAAGCCTAGATTGGGCTGTATCAGACTCACCCGCATTCACAAAACGATCCCTAAACTCTTGCGATGACAATGAGTATGCACCCAAAGTCACAAGCAAAATAAGAAACAGATTGAGAATGCGCCTCTTCGAAAAAATAACTAATGCGATTGCCATCGCAACAAATGCCAACACAGTGTTACGCTGACCAGTGGCCAGCGCCGCACCGAAGCCTGATACGATAAAGAAGAGCCCAATCCATTTGAGGATTTTACTATTCCAGGAATTCTTGAGACCAAAATAGAACGCGATCGACCAAGCAGTGTAAATTATCATCTGGACACCAAGGTCCGCAGCGTTCTGAAACCATCCAGGCGGCCCGCCAACCCCCCACCTCTCGAATGCAAATCCTCTGCTCAATCCAACCCTGAATCCATGCTGAGCCATTTTGAATGACGCCAGCAATAGAATCAAAAATATGACAAAAAAACGGAATCTGGAATCCACAATCCAAATAAAAAGCAAATAAACAAGAACCCAATTAATTAATACGTCTACTTGCTCAATAGAAACGCTTGGGTCATACGCAAACGGAATAGATAGAAAGGCTACGATGAAGAAACCCAAAACAGGAAAAGTGAGCGGCCCAGAAAGGCTCTTACTTGCACGACCATCGACAATGAATAAAAATAATGCACCGAGCAGCAATATCGGCATCCAGGGGATAATTGAGATTGCGGGATAAATCGATTGAGGACGTACGTACTCAAAAAAGATATAACCACAGAAGAACCAGAAATAGAGTGGTTCGGCTTTTAGACGCTGCCAGATTGCGCCAATCCTAAGACGATAGACATCAGTCAGATCATCATTGACATTGATCGAATCTCGTACACGCTTGCGCATCAAAGACTCACTTCACTCATGCCATACAACAAAAAACATAAAACCCATGACGTCGCCAGAAAAATCCATCAAGCAATGACCAAGCAAGTACACTAATCCAATGAATTAGTGATAGGACAGATACTCACAACAAGGCAACATTATTTTGCGCTCAGAGCCATCTGACGAAATCTCGGATTTACGCTCAAAAGTTCATCATAAGTGCCACTGTCCACAATCTTGCCGTGATCCAGAAAAATTATTTGATCACACTCTCTGACTGTGCTGAGACGATGAGCAATCATGACCACTGTTTTGCGACGGCCTAGATTATTCACAGCATCCATTACCGCTTGCTCTGTGATGTTATCCAAGGCACTCGTTGCTTCATCAAGAATGAGAATATCAGGGTTGCGATAAATGGCTCTAGCTATACCAATCCTCTGCTTCTGACCACCAGACAGTCGAACACCACGCTCACCCACAAGCGTATCATAACCCTCGGGCAATTCTTTGATTATAAAATCATGAATGTTGGCAACCCTTGCCGCCTGCTCAAGCGCAGCCACATCGACTTCCTCCCTAGGAACACCAAATGCTATGTTTCCAGCAATCGTGTCATCAGCGAGATATATGTGTTGGGACACATAGCCGATGTTGCGCTGCCATGCTCTTATGTTCCCCGGAGTAAGCACATGACCATCTACTGTTAACTCACCGGACGATGGCGCAAGAAGGCCTAGCAGTATATCGACCAGAGTAGTCTTTCCTGAGCCGGTAGGTCCAACGAGACCGATCCTCGAATACGCAGGAACCATTAAACTAACATTATCTAGTGCCAGCCTTTTCGAACCCGGGTAACTATAAGTCACATTCGCAACTTTCAAAGCCTTATCCAGGCCGAGTTTACTTGATATATTGTCCTGCGAATCAGCTAAGCCTGATACTTTATCTTTGATCGCATCAAGGCGTAAATCACCAATCATAGTTTCAAGCACAGCCGCATGGAACCTCATGCTCGAAATCTCTCTGTACATCTGCTGCAAAGCTGGCAGCATGCGATAACCAGCAAGTATATAGAGTGTGAATATAGGCAATGCCTCCTGAAACCCACCTCGTGAGGCCAAAAGGTAAATCAGTACCACCATTACACCACCGAAAACCAGCGCCTGCATCACAAATGACGGGAATTCAGCAACGATCTTTGCTGCAACTTCATGGCGCGCCATCTTCAGAGACGGCTCTCTGAAACGCTCCAGAAACACGCTCTCTAGACCTGAAACTTTCACATCCTTGATTCCCCCCAGCGCCTCTTGAACCACTTTGAATCTTTGCTCATTCGACTCGAAACGCTCATGGCCGATATTATGTAGATAGCGACGGACCATCAAATAAATGCCCGCATAGGATGCACCAAGGACAAACGCTACTGAGACCGCTAGTAGTGGATCCACTACAACCATCAAAAGCAGTAGTGAGATCGCAACCAGACCACGAGCAACCATGTGGATCGCAGGCCAGAGCACACCATAAACTATCTTGTTCATTTCATGGAGGACAGACGCGCCCAATTCACCACTATGACGATTCAGAAACCAATCATATGGCTGGTTGAGATACCGCTCCAATAGCCGACAAGCCCAAGCATGATTTCGTAATTGGGTAAAGCGTGCCTGCGCCCAGAATGAAATAGCGCCGAGAATCAGGGAACTTACGATCAAAACAAGAAATACCGCCCCCAGAAACAACAAAAACGCGTCGGTAGATTCGAATTCAAGAAACTCATAAACAGCGGAAAGGTATTTATTTGATTCAATGACATCAGGATTAGTAAGCACCGCCATAAAGGGCATGATTGATGCGACGCCAACCATCTCAAACACCGCAACAAGAAACATTAGAATAAAAACGAGCATCGCCAGAAATCTCTCGCGCGCATCGAGTATGCTGTAAAGTTGCTTGTACGTTCGAAGCATTTAAGTGGCCTTATTTACAATTAAATGTGTTGCTTCAGATCTCTGGCAGAATATTTGCCTCGGGAGCTTTCTCCGAAATATTGATGGGGATCGATCACCGACGAGAATATTTATCTGTAGATACCGGTGGGTAGCCTGACTCTGTACTCATCATAGGTTCCTGCCTGATAGTGCTCGCTGACTCGGCAATGCCTCTGCTGCTCTACGAGAGTCCTTTGTCTCCATGAACCTCTCCCTACCGGGTCTGATAGCCGGGCTCTTATTGACCGTCGCCTATTACCCCTATCTGCAGCTCCACCTGGCGTTCGTGACCATGATGTACACCTTTTGGTGGAATGAACAGGGGGCGGCGGTTGGAAACCTTGTTCAGCAAGGCATGAAGCGTCGGGCGCGAAAGGTGACCGAAGGCGGGTAGATCGGCCTTTGGCTGTTCGCGGCGGGGTCGCCGCTCCTACACGGGTTAGGCTTTTTTCGGCTCGGTCGCTAACCCATAATCCGGTTCTAGTCAGGGCATGGGGTCACGGGGCAGCTTCATGATAAGGCTTGCACTGTTTACCCGTGCCTCTGTGTCTCCGTGAGATGATAAGCATCTAACCCGGCATTCTGCTCCGCCGGCATACTCCATGATGTTGCTGTGCTCCGTTTTGCTGCATCATGGCCCGGTGCACATGGAGCCTACGTGAGATGGATGACCTGCGCTACCCTCTGACCCCCATCCAGCAGGGCATGGTTTTCAACCACCTGGCCTCTGCGCGCAGCGGTGCCGATCTGGAACAGATCCTGATCGACTTCCCTTCCCCCCTCGATGTGCCGCTGTTCACTCAGGCCTGGCAACAGGTGGTCTCCGCCAACGCCTCCCTTAAGCTGCGGCTGCATGAGGATACGGCCAATCCGTCGCTGATCGCTGTCCGCGATTTCCGAATACCTGTGGTGGACGTGGCTGACCGGGTTTCTGGATCAGGCTGGGAGGCCTGGCTCGCGGAGGATCGTGCGGCCGGTTTCGACCTGGTGCGGGAGGTGCCCATGCGCCTTGCCCACGGGCCGCTGGGTGCGGGTATGCGTGTGGTCTGGAGCTTTCACCATATCCTGCTGGACGGGCGGTGTTTCCCGGGCGTGCTGACCGAGGTGTTCGATACCTATGAGGGCTTGCAGGCTGGGCGCACACCGGAGATCACCGCCCGGCCGGATCGACGTCCGTTTCTGGACTGGCTGGGGGCACAGGATCAGGAAGGCTCCCGGGCGTTCTGGCGTGACCGGCTGGAGGGCTTGAGCGGCACCACCACCCTGGTTCAGGTGCCCCAGGCGGCTCACCGCTGGGGGAACGCCGAGCTGGTCCTCGCGAGCAAGGAATCCGCGCGACTGCGCCAGGCCTGCGAGGGCTTGGGTGTTTCGCTGGCAGTGCTGATCGAGGCCGCCTGGGCCCTGTTGCTGGCCCGGTATACGGATCATGAGGATGTCTGCTTCGGTGTGGTGCGCGCCGGGCGCAAGGGCAGCCCGGTGGCCGATACGGAGGCCATGCTCGGGGTGTTCATCAACAACGTCCCGTTGAGAGTTCGGCTGGGCGGTCTGACCGGGCGGGGTCTGCTGGAGGCGGTTGCCCGGTTCCATCGGGAGGTGCGACCCCACGAGCGCTTGCCGCTGACCGAGATCCAGAAGGCCGTTCCCGGCCTGCCCTCCCCGCCCTTCGACACCCAGGTGGTCTACGACCGGGAGGGCCTGCAGGCTGCCGTGCATCGACTGCGGCCCGGCTTGCGCGATATCCGTTTCGCCCTCCTTGAGCAGCCCCCCTTCGCGGTGACCCTGTATGGTTACGGCGATGGGACTGGGGATGGACACATCCAGCTCAGGCTCTGCCACCGCCACGACGCCCTGACGCCTGAGCAGGCCCGGCGCGCCCTGGACCACGTGCGGCAACTGATGCTGCAACTGGCGAGCCGACCGGAATCCCCCCTCGATGCGCTCACGCTCCTCACCGAGACGGACTTCCAGGCCTTGGAGCACTTCAATGCCACGGCAGTGGAGGTGCCCTTCGTGGACGTCACCACCGCCTTCGAGGCCTGCATCGCCCGGCACCCGGAGCGCACCGCGCTGCTGGCCAACGGGCGCGCCATGACCTACCGGGAACTGGGCCAGCTCTCCGCCCGGCTGGCAAGGGGCCTGGCCGAACAGGGGATCGGCCCCGGCGCGGTGGTCGGCATCGCCCTGGACCGGTCTTTCGAGCTGGTGGCCTCGGTACTGGCGGTGCTGCGCGCCGGCGCCGCCTACCTGCCCCTGGATCCGGGTTATCCGGCCGACCGGCTGCGCCACTATGTCAGCGACATGGGCGCGCGCTTCATCATCACCCAGGACCGCTACCGTCACCTGTTCGACGGCACCGAGGCCCGGTTGATGGATGTGACTGCCCTCGCCGCTGCCGAGGGCCAGGGTCTCGATCCCGTCGCGCCGAAACCCCATGACCTGATGTACGTCATCTACACCTCGGGCTCCACCGGCGTGCCTAACGGGGTGATGATCGAGCATCGCAGCGCGGTGAACTTCTTCGCCGGCATGGATCGGGTGATCCCGCCCAATGACGGCGGGCGGTGGCTGGCGGTCACCAGCCTGTCCTTCGATATCTCCATCCTGGAATTGCTCTGGACGCTCACCCGGGGCTTCGAGGTGGTGCTGCACGGGGCGCGACCGATCCGGGATGCCGCGCCCCGGGCGGGCTTCAGCCTGTTCCACTTCGCCCACGGGACGGACACCGTCAGCGACAATCCCTATCGTCTGATCCTGGAAGCGGCGCGTTTCGCCGATGCGGCGGGCTTTGAGGCCGTCTGGTCGCCGGAGCGGCATTTCCATGACTTCGGCGCACCCTATCCCAACCCCTCGGTGATCGGCGCCGCCATCGCGGCCACCACGAAACGGGTGGCGATCCGCGCCGGCAGCGTGGTGCTGCCCCTGCATGACCCGCTGCGGGTGGCAGAGGAATGGGCGCTGGTGGACCAGCTCTCGGGCGGCGGCCGCATCGGGCTGGCCATGGCCTCCGGCTGGCAGCCCAACGATTTCGCCCTGGCCCCGGAGAACTATGCCCGGCGCAAGGAAGGCATGTATGAGGGCATCGAAACCCTGCGGGCACTGTGGCGCGGCGAGGCGATCACCCGGCGCAACGGCGTGGGCGACGAGGTGGCTTTGCGCACCTATCCCCGCCCCCGTTCCCCGGAACTGCCCATCTGGATCACCGCCGCCGGCAACCCGGAGACCTTCGCCCAGGCGGGCCGCGTCGGCGCCAACCTGCTGACCCACATGCTGGGCCAGAGCGTGGAACAGGTGCGCAACAACATCGCCATCTACCGGCAGGCGCGGCGGGAAAGCGGCTTCGACGCGGGGCACGTGACCCTGATGCTGCACACCTTCCTCGGAGAGGACGAGGAGGCTGTGAAGGCGCTGGTGCGCGAACCCATGAAGGCCTATCTGGCCAGCTCGGCCAGCCTGGTGGGGCAGTATGCGGACACCTGGACCGCCTACCGCCGGGGCAGCGGGGCCCAGGTGAGTCCGGACGACATCGCGCGCATGGACGAGGAGACCCGCAACGAGCTCTACGAGTTTGCCTTCGAGCGCTTCTTCGAGACCGGCAGCCTGCTGGGCGCCGAGGACAAGTGCGCGGCGCTGGTGGATCATTTGCTGGAGGCCGGTGTCAACGAGATCGCCTGCCTGATCGATTTCGGCGTGGACACGGACACCGTGCTCGCCCACCTGCCCTATATCCAGCGACTGGCCACGCGCATTAACGGGGAGGTGGAGCACGCCCCGTCACAGCAGCATCTCGACGCCCTCGCAACGAACGGTGGCGAGACATACGGTCTCGTCACGGACCTGCGCACCTACCGGCCCAGCCACCTGCAGTGCACTCCGTCCCAGGCGCGCATGCTGCTGCTTTCGAGCGAGGACCCGGCGGATTTCTCCTCGCTCCGGCAGTTCTTGGTCGGCGGCGAGGCCCTGCCACAGGATCTCGCCCTGAACCTGCAACAGCGGCTCCCTGCCGGGGCGCGGCTGACCAACATGTACGGCCCCACGGAGACCACCATCTGGTCCACCACCGCCGATATCCCCAGGGACGCCAGCCGGATCACCATCGGCACCCCCATCGTCAACACCCGCTGCCATGTGCTGGACGGTCAGGGCCGCCCCGTGCCGCCGGGACGCACCGGGGAACTGTTCATCGCCGGAGACGGCCTGGCGCGGGGTTATCACCAGCGCCCTGAACTCAATGCACGCAGGTTCGTGGAACGGGAAGTGGTGCCCGGCCGCGGGCCCGAGCGGATGTACGCCACCGGCGACCTGGTGCGCCTGGTGGACGGCGCGCTGCACTACGTGGGCCGGCGGGATTTCCAGTTCAAGGTGCGCGGCCACCGGGTCGAACTGGGCGAGATCGAGACGGTATTGCGCGCCATGGAGGGTGTGCAGGACGCCGTGCTGGTGGCCCGGGACGACAGCGTGGGCAGCAAACAGATGGTGGCCTATGTGGTCCGCGAGACGGGCGCGGCCATCGACCCGTCGGCCATGCAGGCCTACCTGCGCGAGAACCTGCCGGATTTCATGGTCCCCGGGGTGTTCGTGATGCTGGACAGCCTGCCCCAGACCCCCAACGGCAAGGTGGACCGCAAAGCCCTGCCGGATCCGTTCGTGTCCCGGGACACCGCCTCGACGCCTGGCCCCGGGGACGAGCCGAAGGCCTCAGCCGAAACGCTCGCCGCTACTTCGGCCGGCGCGCAGGAGGATTCGTCCTCGGGCGAGATGGAGACAACCGTTCGGGAGATCTGGCAGCGCCTGCTGGGCCGCGCCGACATCGGTCCGGAGGACAACTTCTTCGAGGTGGGCGGCCATTCCATCCTTGCCGTGAAGCTCCAGGGTGAACTGCGCAAGGCCCTGGGCCGCAAGGTGGCCATCACCGATATCTTCCGTTATCCGACCATCCGGCAGCTGGCCGGGCGGCTGGATGGTCGGGCCTGAAGAAAAAAGCGGTCCTCTCGCGGAGGCGCTAAGACGACCAAAACATAAATGATGTTCTCTCGCGGAGGCGCAGAGGCGCGGGGAAAAAACATCATCCACTTTGCAGACCCATAGAGCGGGCCGTGCCCGCCACACACCCAAAGACCTGATCCTCTCACGGAGCCACAGGGCCACGGTGGAAAGACGATATAGGGCGGGCCGTGCCCGCCGCAAAAGCGCAAATCGGTTCTCTCGCGGAGGCGCAGGGGCGCGGGGAAAATCAAAACCTTGTTCTCTCGCGGAGACGCGGGGGCGCGGAGGAAGGCGAACCCAAAAAAATTATGACTCTCGCGAAGGCGCGAAGACGCCAAGAAAAGCTTTCTACGTCATGATCTTCTTCGCGTCTTGGCGGCTTTGCGAGAGATCAGGCCTTTGACTTTCTCAGCCCGTAGGATGGGTGAAGCGCAGCGCACCCATTAAACCCCGCCGGCATGGGCACGCGGTGCTTTGCCCATCCTACAAAACTACAAAACTGCGAGAGAACATGCTTTTGCGGTGCGGCGGGCATGGCCCGCCCTATGGCTGTTGGCGCTGATGCAAGAGATGCTCTCAAAAGTCCGGCAAGGCTACTTCTGCGCGAGTGTTCTCAGGACATTGTCGACCTGCACTGACAATTGAGGGAGGTCCCGCTCAGCTGTCTTCCAGACTACGCTCAGATCGACTTTAAAATAGCCGTGAGTCAGCACGTTACGTGTACCGTAGGCAGCCTTCAGGGGAAAGTCCGGGTGTTTGGTGGAAAACTCCGGGAAGTGTTTTTGGATGTTGCCAGCGGCTTCCCCGATGATTTCCAGGTTTCGAATGACCGCATCCTGTTTTTCTTCATTTTCCAGAAAAGACCCGAAGTCTACATCAGCAAGATATCGCTGGATTCGGCCGATGGCTTGCTGGATATGCTCCAGATAGTCTCGTCTCTCAGCGCAAGCGCATCACGCTTGCTCATATCTCTCGTGCCTCTTTGAGCACTTCACCCCTCCACCTGTCCGGCAACGCACCCGGGGTCAGCACGTCAACCTCCACACCGAGGAGTTCCGTGAGTTCGGCACGGATGGCACCGATATCGAATAGAGAGGTCTCTTCCGTGGTATCCACGAGGAGGTCGAGATCGCTCTGATCGGTGTCCTCATCACGCAAAACGGAACCGAAGACCCGGGGGTTCTTAGCGTGATGGCGCTCGACGATCTGCCGGATGGCCTCGCGGTGCTGCAGGTAGGCGATAGAAGGCTTCACGGGTAGAACTCCGTTGATGCTCGGGTTAAACCAGCATATCTCACCACCCTTCTACTGCGGCATCTCGACGCCCTCGTACAAATGGTGGTGTAGATATGCGGGATAATGACTGTACTCCATGCACCTGTATCAGTCGATAAGTCCCAAGCTGGGACTAAAAGGCATTTTCTCTCGCGGAGGCGCTGGGACGCGGGGAAAGCAAACCCCAAAAGATTATGACTCTCGCGAAGGCGCGAAGACGCCAGGAAAACCCTTTTATATCAAGAACTTCTTCGCGTCTTGGCGGCTTTGCGAGAGATCGGGCTTTCACGTTTCTCAGCCCCTCTGAACGCGAGACCTGCCATTCCCTCCGGGGCCTCTCCGCGGTCGATGAACTCAGGTGAGCCTCTGGCGTGACTGCCATTCGCTGAACTCGGACGGACGTAGTCCGTAGCGAGCCAACACGCCCTCATGCAACCGTCGCAGTTCCTCAATCACCAGCGCTTCGACATTGTCCCTGTCGGCGCCAAGCTCATGTCGAGACAGGCATTCAGCGATGACCTCCAGCGGTGCGCGCCTGGGCTGCCGCACAACCTCGCGCACGGATTGCTTGATTACCTCACGCCATGCCAGACGCAGTGGATCCGGCTCGGCGAGATCCTGTTTGATGGCCAGGTACTCCTGGGTCGAGCGCTCGTAGGCCCAGACATATAGATCGCGCAACAGCTCAATCCTGGTCATCTCGTAGACCCCGAGCACGGCACTGGAGTATGCCTGTTCCGGCACGTCGAGAAAGGTCAGCGGACACAGATTGGCGCGTATCAGCGGCAGGTTCGCGGCCAGCCGCGAGGTCCGTTTGTTGACGTCAGCGAAGGGCTGCAGGTAAGGCACATGGACCAACACGAAAAAGGATTGCTCGAACGGGTCCTTGATGCTGTTTGCCTTGTGCAACAGGAGATCGAGCATTTCCTCGATCTGGGCCGGCACGGCCAATGGATGATAGACGCTCTTGCCGATCTCCACGCCATGTTGTCGCAGGCGCCCCTCGTCGGCGGGGTTGGGCAGGAGGTTTTCCGAAAGGGCACTGTGCAGGTTGAGCAGCGTGAAACGGTTGAATCCGAGCGATTCGGCGTTGTCGACCAGGAACTCGATGGCCGCTTTGTGATTCAGGATCATCTGCGTTTCGAGCGCGGCTTTGCCCTGCGCGGCGCGGCCGTGCTCGATCAGCTCCCGGGTGTCGAGTCGGGTGTAGGTGTTGCCTTCCAGGTGGCTGGACGCCCAGGACAGATCGATCAGCAGGCGGTTCAGGATGGCGCGGCCGTACGTCCCGGCCGGAAGGAGCGATTGGCCGGTATCGCCCATCTTGCGCAATTGGCGCCGCAGCGGCTGCGGCAGATACCAGGTCTGGTTGGGCTCATAGGCGCTCAGAAAGTCGCGCTGGTAACCCACCGGCTTGCGTGCCGTCAGCGGCTGGTGGACATAGGCGAGGATGTCTCGGCTATCGGCTGAAAGCGGGATGTGCTGGGGAAAGACGTCATCGCCGGTGACGGAGGGCGCCAAGGGCTTGGCCGCAGCGATATAGCGTCGCGCCCGCCCTGCGCCCAAGGGCCTGATCCGGCCTTCCGCCACCAGTTCTTTGAGCCAACGTTGGGCGGTCCGACGCGCAAGCCCCGGATGGCGGAGCAGTATGGCGGCAACCGATAGCCCTTCAGGGCTGGCTTGGATACTTTCGAACAGGTCTTGCGGCGTGGGCATAGGGTTTCGTGGCGCGATTCATAGAATCCTGTGGCGCAATTATGGCGCGAAATCCGGAATTGCGCCAGCACGGGTGGCGCAATTCGTGTTGGTTCCCGGATCCCGTTATTTACTGGTTCTCTCGCGGGGGCGGGGAACGTCATGAGCATGATCCTCTCACGGAGCCACGAGGCCACGGGGAGGGCCTTTTTAGTTGAAACGCTTTTCTCTGTGGCTCCGTGGCTCCGTGAGAGGAGGGGGGTTGGGGGTGTGCCGGGTCGTGGTCGTCGGAAAGACCAAGTCCGATTCTCTCGCTGAGGCGCAGAGGCACGGAGAAAAGCGTTTTGATCAAAAAGCCTTCCCCGTGGCTCTGTGGCCCCGTGAGAGGATCGCTTTTTGCCATTCAATCAATCTGATTTCAGGCGACCCAGCAGTTCGTGGGTGATGCGGGCGGTTCTTTGCAGGGTTTCCGTGGAGGGGATGAGCTGGAAACCCTGGCCGGTCTGGTAATCCACCGGCGCAGGGATTACATCCACACCTGCAGCCTCGAAGGCCTTCACCGCCCTTGGTATGTGCAGGGCGCTGGTGACCAGCACCACGGGGCCGATATCCCTGCCCCGCAGGATCGCTGCGCTGTGGCTGGCGTTGGTCAGGGTGTCCACCGCCTGGGGTTCCAGCACGATGCGCTCCCGGGGCAGGCCCAGCATCACCAGGTAGTCGGCCATGGCCTGCACGTATTCCTCCCCCGGACCGGTGACGATCACCAGGCCGAAGCCGCCATGGTCGTGATAGATGCGCGCACCACCCAGCAGGCGGGAGCGGGTGGCGTCGTCGAGACGTTCCACCATGGGCACGAACGGGTACCAGTTCTTGAGGGTCTGGGCCAGGATCGCCAGCGCACGTTGGTCCGTGTGGCTGCCGGCCAGGGCCGTGTCCAGATCAGTCGGCGAGGGTTGCAGTGCCCGGCCCAGTGAATTGGAGAACCACGGTGAGGCGGCCAGCCACAGCAGGATGAACCCGGCCCAGGTGATGCCCAGCCAGAAACGCCCTGCCCTGCGCGCGCCGGTCAGGCTCATGCCCGCCAGGCCGAGGAGCAGGAGGATGAGGCAGATGAACAGGGGGTCGAGTAGTCGGCTCAGCATGTTGGAAGTCTGTTCCTGGGGGCGGCGGGGAAGTCAAAGGCTTTGTCCTCTCACGGAGCCACAGGGTCACGGAGGACAATGCCATAGGGCGGGCCGTGCCCGCCGCAAAAAGCGCAAACCGATTATCTCGCTGAGGCGCAGGGACGCGGGGGAAGTCGAATCCCCAAACCATTACTCTCGCGAAGGCGCGAAGGCGCCAAGAGAACCTTCTATATCATGAAGTTATTCGCGCCTTGGCAGCTTTGCGAGAGACCAGGCCTTTGCCTTTCCCGGCGTCTCCGCGCCTCTGCGAGAAGATCATGCCTTTGCGGTGCGGCGGGCATGGCCCGCCCTATGAGTTGTTGGCGACTTTGAGGCTTCGCGAGAGGGCCTTAAGGTTTTGAAGTGATTACCGGGAGTTCGGCATGAACCCAGCCCGCATGGCTTCGACGAAGGATGCAGCCTGCTCTACCATCTCCCGGGCATCTCCCGGGCCTACGGAATTCCCTTTGTAGTCGGCAACCAGCCGCATTTCGTGCGCCCGGTTCAAGAGACGACCCACCTCTTTTGATATTGGGCCATTCTTGACCAAGTAGCGGCCAAAGGCCGCGATCAAGCCGCTATGAGTGCGGCCTATATCTGACCCGACCGGCGCACCCGACGCCAACAATGCGGCACGAGCGGCGTCGAACATGGCGTAGTAGGCGCGATTGCACGCGCCATCCACATCTCCCAGTTCGAGCAATGCGCGGGCAGATGAGCATGCTGTGTCGGCCTTCGCCATCAATGCATCGGGCGTCAATTTCTGGTCGCTCAAAGCCGCACTCCCTCGCGGTCAATATTGCGCAGCAGGTCAGGGTTCGAGTACTGCTCAGGATGCTCCCATTCGTCGAGCCAGACCGGCAGCGGCGAGATGAGGATGCCGGTTTCGAGCAGAACGTCGAAGGCGACGTCGGCCATGTCCAGCTTGGCCGTGAGGAAACGCTTATGTTCACCGCGCAAGAGCACGGCCACATCCGCATCGCTGTCTGGCTTGTGGGTTCCACGTGCCCGGCTGCCATAGACAATGGCCCCTGCCGTGTCATATCGATCGGCGATCAGGGCCAGGAAGCGACGGACGGCTTGCTCGGTGTCACGGTCGATGCGTTTCATGGGGGTCACCCGTAATTCCACTCACTGTATATGATAGCGCGGTCCTCTCACAGGGGCATGGTGACACTGGGAAAACGGATGAACCATGTTCTCTGACGGGGGCAGGGGAAAAGTCAAAGACCTGATCCTCTCACGGAGCCACAGAGTCACGGAGGAAAACGCCATAGGGCGGGCCGTGCTCGCCGCAAAAAGCGCAAACCGGTTCACTCGCAGAGGCGCAGGGGCGCGGAGGAAGGCAAACCCAAAAAGATTATGACTCTCGCGAAGGCGCGAAAACGCCAAGAAAAACTCTTTATATCATGAACTTCTTCGCGTCTTCGCGGCTTTGCGAGAGACCAAGCCTTTGCCTTTCTCAGCCCGTAGGATGGGTGAAGCGTAGCGCACCCATCAAACTCTGCCAGCATGGGCACGCGATGCTTTGCCCATCCTACAAAATTCGTAGGCCGGATAAGGCGCAGCCACATCCGGCATAGCCTCGAAGGCTCCGGCGGATACGCTTCGCTTATCCGCCCTGCGAAGCCTTTCTGGTTGTCCCCGTGACCCCGTGCCTCCGTGAGAGGAACATGCCGTTGCCTTTCCCAGCGTCTCCGCGCCTCCGCGAGAGAACAAAGCCTTTTCAGTCCGCGAACTCCCCAAGCCAGGCCTTGACCGTGTCGTTGAGCCATTGCCGGTCACTGCGGTCGCTGAGCAGGTGGTTGGCCTGGGGGCGCCAGTGGATGTTGAGTACGGGGGAGTTCATCGCAAGGCCCAGGGACTCGGCCACCTGGCCCGGGTATTTGCAGTAGCCGTGGGCGCCGCCGGTGATGACGTGCAGCATGGGCACGCCCCGCTGCTCCAGGATCGCGGCCTTGCGACGCATCTCATCGGGGGCATCGGTGAGCAGGCCGTAGTGGTCGGGGGGCAGCACGTGTTTCTCGGGGCCGACGCGCTCCTTGATGCGCAGCCACAGGGAGCGGCCGGAGAAGATGTTGAACCAGGAGCGGGCACTGGTGAGACGCTCCATGCGCTTTCTTCGCCGAAAGCCGGGCGTCTCGTGCACCATGGGGTCGATGAGCACCAGGCCGCGTACTCTCGGGTCGTCCGGCGCGATGTGGAAGGCGTTGTCGGCGCCGGAACACAGGCCCACCAGGACCACGTCACCGGAGAGGCCCTCGCCGGCCAGGGTGATGGCGTCGTCGATGTCCTGGCGTACGATCTCTGCCAGGGTCCCCTGGCGGCGCGGCAGGGCACTGTCGCCAATGCCGGAGAGATCGAAGCGCAGGGTGCGGAAGCCGGCCTCGGCCAGGGCCCGGGCCATTTCCACGATGAACCGGCTGGCGCCCACCCGGTGGATGATGCCGGCGTTGAGCAATACCACGGACAGGGGACGGCTGGCGCCGCCGGCCGGCTCGCTGAAGATGCCCAGCAGGTTGTTCTCCCGGCCGAACACCACGCCCCGTTCGCTCACGCCACCCATGCGGCGATCCCCTTGCAGAGTTCCACCGGCACAGCGCCGGCACCGAAGTCCCGCTCCTCCTCCCAGCAGTTCAGGGATTCCACCGCCAGCGCATCCACCGACTTGGCCTTGAGGCCGAGGGGTGCCGGATCGACGCTTGCGGCGGAACTGGCCACCAGGACCTTGGCCCGGGTGCCGGGCAGACCGTCCAGGCTCGCGCTCAGGAGTTCATCCCGAAAGGTGGGGCTGATCTCGTAGCCGCTCTGTTGCCGGAAGTCCTCGACCGGTATCGAGGCGCGGGCGCTCAGTTCCTCCAGGTAGGCACGCCCCGTGGGCGGCGCGTCCCAGAACACCACCTGGTCGATCTCCCGGGCGCGGCGCGCCGCCAGCTGCCCGGCCACTAGGCCGCCCAGGCGCAGACCCACCACGGTCACCTTGGCCACGGAGGCGGCGCCCAGCAGCTCGTCCAGGGCCCACTCGGCGTCGTCCACGCAACCGGACAGGGTGACGTCCCGATCGTCGCCGAAGGAGTCCCCGGTGCCGTAGTAGTCGAAGCGGAAGCTGTCGTGGCCGGCGCGCACAAGGATGTCGGAAAGCTGCTTGATGGAGCGGTGCGCGCGCATGGCCTCGATGCCCCAGGGGTTGAGGAACAGCACGCCCCGGCGCTTGCGGGGCACGGCGGCGGGGGAATAGATGCCCAGCATCAGGCGGTCACGGCTGCCGAAGTGGATGGGGATCATGGTTCTAGCCCGGATGATTTATGTAGTGCGCGCACTGATTCTCCGGCCTACAGGGCGGGTGTGCGGGATAGGATGTATGGTCAGCGCTGACCGGCACGGCTGTCAGTGCCCCGGTAGGATGGGTGAAGCGCAGCGCACCCATCAAGCCCAGTCGGCATGGGCACGCGTTGCTTTGCCCATCCTACGGAATCTTTGGTTTTGTTTTCCCTGCACCGTAGATGGGTGAAGCGCAGCGCACCCATCAAGCTGATCCGACCTACAGGGCTGGTGTGCGGTATGGGGTGCATGTTCAGTCTTGCCCCGCCATAGCGGCCAGCTGCGCCACGGACATGTAGTACATGTCCCGGGGTTGCAGGCCCATGCCCGGCAGACGCTTGGCCAGGGCGGCCAGGACGCGCATGGCCAACAGGGAGTGGCCACCCAGCTCGAAGAAGTTGTCGTGACGACCCACCTGCTCAACCCCCAGCAGTTCCTGCCAGACCCCGGCGATGGCCTGCTCGGCGTTGCCCTCGGGGGGCTCGTACTCCGGCTTGCGAACCGCGGCCTCCAGGGGATCCGGCAGGGCCTTGCGGTCCACCTTGCCGTTGGGCGTGAGCGGCATCGCCTCCAGCGGCACCAACAGGCCCGGCACCATGTAGTCGGGCAGGGATTCACGCAGGCGGCGGCGCATCTCGCCGGCCAGCAATTCGCGGCCCGGCTCAAACACCAGGTAGGCCACCAGGCGTCTGTCCTCGTCCTCGCCCCGGGCCATGACCACCGCCTGGCGCACCTCCTCCAGCCCCTCCAGGGCGGTCTCGATCTCGCCGGCCTCGATGCGGTAGCCGTGCACCTTGAGCTGGAAGTCCACCCGCCCCAGGTGCTCCAGGCGCCCGTCCGACCACCAGCGGCCCAGGTCGCCGGTGCGGTACATGCGCTCGCCGGGCACGAACGGGTCGGGGCGGAAACGCTCGTCGGTGAGTTCGGGACGGTTGAGGTAACCCCGGGCCACGCCGGCGCCGGCGATCCAGATCTCTCCGGGCACGCCGTCGGGGACCGGGTTGCCGTGTTCGTCCAGGACGTAGACCCGGGTGTTGGCGATGGGCCGGCCCACCCGGATGGGCCCCTCGGTCGTGACCCGCTCCAGGGTGGACCAGATGGTGGTCTCGGTGGGGCCGTAGAGGTTGATCAGGGCATCGCTGTGGCTCAGTAGGGCCTCCGCCAGGCGTTCGGGCAGGGCCTCGCCGCCGCACAGGATCTGCTTGAGGCGTCCGTCCCAGCCGGCATCCAGCAGCATGCGCCAGGTGGCGGGGGTGGCCTGCATGAGGGTGGCGCCGCTGTCCGCCAGACGTTCGGCCAGGGCCATGCCGTCGCCGGTCACGTCCGCGGCGGGGATCACCACCTGCGCCCCGGCGCACAGGGGGAGAAACAGTTCCAGGCCGGCGATATCGAAAGACAGGGTGGTCACGGCCAGCAGCGTGTCGTCGGCGGTGATGCCCAGTTCCTCACGCAGGCTGCCCAGGAAGTTGCGCAGGTTGCCGTGGCTGATGGCCACGCCCTTGGGCCGGCCGGTGGAGCCGGAGGTGTAGATGACGTAGGCGAGATCGTCGCCCCCGGGCAGCGGGGTCTCGGGTGTGGGCTCGGCGGAGTCGGCGAGGCCCTCGGGGTCGAGCACCGGCAGCGTGCCAAAGTCAGCGCCCGGATCGTCGGTGACCACCGCCACGGCACCGCTGTCCTGCACCATGTAGGCGAGGCGCTCCGGGGGGAAATCCGGGTCCAGGGGCAGGTAGGCGGCGCCGTGGCGCAGGATGCCCAGCACCACCCCCAGCATGGGTGCGCCGCGCTCCAGGTTCACGCCCACCAGGGCACCGCGCGCCACGCCCTGGGCCTGCAGGCCGGCGGCGACTCGGCCGGCGTAGTCCCAGAGTTCGGCATAGGTCCATGCATGGCCATCGTCGTCGCTGACGGCGGTGCGCCCGGGGTTCGCCTGCACCTGGTCCGCCACCCAGGCCAGGAAACTGCCGGCGGGCAGGTCGGCATCGCTGACTCCGGCGCGGGACTGGATGAGTTCGTGCACCTGCGCTTCATCCAGCCAAGGCAGCGCCAGGACCGGGGCGTCCGGGTCTGCCGCCACCCGGACCATGAGATCCCGGAACTGCGCGGCGCAGGCCTCCATGAAGGGGCGGTCGAACAGGTCCGTGTTGTATTCCAGTTCTGCGCGCAGGCTACCGCCGCGCTCGGTCAGGTACAGGGCCAGGTCGAACATGGCGCCGTGGCGGGGCAGCTGCACCTCGCTCACCACCAGGTCGGCGAAGCGCAGCGCCTCGGGACTGTCCTTGTAGGTGAACATGGTCTGGAAGACCGGGGTTCGGCTGGGATCCCGCCGGATGTCCAGCTGGGCCACCACCTGCTCGAAGGGGATGGCGGCGTATTCCAGGCCACCCAGCAGTTTCTCGAACACCTGTTCCAGCAGGTCCCGGAAGCTCGCGCCTTCCTCCACCTGCACACGCACCGCCAGGGCGTTGAGGAAGAAGCCCACCACCCCCTGGGTGTCCGGATCGGCGCGGCCGGCCTCGGCGATGCCTACCACCAGGTCGCGCTGGCGGGCATAGCGGGCGAGGAACAGCTGGTACAGGGCGAGGCACACCATGAACGGCGTGGCCGCCTGTTCCCGGCCGATGGCATCGAGCCGGGACTTCAGATCCGCATCGATGTCGAACACCACCGCGTCGCCCCGATGACCGAGTACCGCAGGGCGGGGCTGGGTGGCAGGGAACTCGAGCACCGGGGCACCCTGCAGCTGCTCCTTCCAGTATACGAAGCCTTCCTCCAGGGTCTCCCTGTCTTCGGCCAGGGACTGGCGCTGGCGTTGCGCCAGTGCAAAGAAGCCTTGCCGGGGCGGTTCGAGAGCTGCGGGGCTGGCGGTGACCTGGGCAGTGTAGAGGGCGGCCAGATCCACCAGCACGGTGTTCCAGGCGAGGCCGTCGGCGATGATCTCGTGGTTGGCCAGCAGCAACAGGTGATCATCCACGCCCAACCGGTACAAGCGGGCCCTGAATAGCGGCCCCGTCTCCAGGTCATAGGGCTGGTCGACCACCTCGGCGGCACGGGCCACGGCGGCATCCAGCGGGCGCTCGGATGCAGAGACGTCCTCCACCGGCAGAGTGACCTTCCCGGGGGCCGCGATGCGTGCCGTGGGCACGCCCTCTTCTCCCGGGTAGCGGGAGCGCAGGGTCTCGTGGCGGGCGAGCAGATCGGTGAGCGCCTGTTCCAGCCGGTCGACCTGAAGAGTCCCCTGCAGACGCAGCGCGGTGCCCCGGTTGTAGGCCGTGCCGGTGTCCTCCAGCTTGCAGAGGCCCCAGAGGCCTTCCTGGGACAGGGAGGGCAATCCTGACATCTCATGTGGTGTCTCGGCCATGATTCATGCTGATCCTTTTTGTTGTTTTTGTCTCCGGGCAAGCGCCGCAGTTCAATGCAAACAGCGCATATTACATGAGATCTGGCCTGTATCTGGTAGCTCCCGCCATGGAACCGGCTTCAGGGTTTTTTGATGGGTGCGCTGCGCTTCACCCATCCTACGGGCTACGCTGAAAAAAACCCATCCTCTCACGGAGCCACAGAGGCACGGAGAAAAGGCGATACGTTCAAGAAGCCTTCCCCGTGGCTCCGTGCCCCCGTGAGAGAACATGCATTTGGCTTTTTTCAGAAGTTCAGTAGGATGGGCAAAGCATCGCGTGCCCATGCTGCGGGCGGGGTTTGATGGGTGCGCTGCGCTTCACCCATCCTACGGGCTTCGCGCCTTCGCGAGAGTAATGGTTTTGCGGGTTTGAATTCCCCCGCGCCTCTGCGCCTCTGCGCCTCTGCGAGAGAACAGGGTTTATGTTTTGGTTTTCAATACGACAGACACCATGACAACCCTGACGGCTGGCGTCATCGATATCCTGCACTTCCGGCTCGACATCCCCTGGACCGGAGAGCGGCCCATGGATGCGCTGCTGTCAGACCTTGAACGAGAGCGCATCGCCCGCCTGGGTCTGCCGCTGCTGCGCCGGCGCGCCGCGCTCTCCCGCGCCTGGCTCCGGACCGTGTTGGGGCAATTACGTGGCGAGGCGCCGGAACAGGTGCCCGTGGAGATCACCGTCCACGGCAAGCCTTTCTGTCGCGGCGGGCCGGCCTTCAACATTTCCCATTCGGAAGACCGCCTGGTCATTGCCCTGAGCACCGAGGGGGAGGTCGGTGTGGACATCGAGATGATCCGCCCCCTGGAGGACCTGGAAAGCCTCGCCGCTCTGGTATTCTCCCCGGCGGAACAACGTCAACTGTCCACCCTGCATCCGGCGGCACGGCTTGCCGCTTTCTACCGGGGCTGGACCCGCAAGGAGGCGCTGATCAAGGCGGTCGGTAAGGGACTGTCCATGCCGTTGGAAGGCTTCAGCGTGGATCTCGGTGAGACCGGAGATAACGCCCTGCTGAGTAGCGAAATCCCGGAGTTGCTCATAGAAGACTGGCAGGTGCTGCCCGTAGGCTGCGATGCGCAGGCGACCCTTGCGGTGGCTGCATCCGCAACGGTACAAGGCGTGAGGGTCATCCACGAGGCGCAGGCGAAGGCCACAGGAATGTGGTAGTTTCCGGTGTCATCAGGACACAGCTCGTTCGAGGGTCGGGCTTCAGCCCGACGGCAGTGGTTTCGGTCGAGCATCGTTTGTCGGGCTGAAGTCCGACCTACACCGCCCGGTTTTTTCTGGGACACATGGACGCGAGAACGGCCGAGAGACAATGATTCCACGCGACATAAACCTGCGCTCCCAATGACAGACTGATGTCCTACCAGGTCACCCGGGCAGACCCTACACAGTCCGCCGACAAGATCGCCGCCCTATGGACCGAGGTATTCGGCCCGTTCTCCCGCGAGCGCTATCGCTGGCTCTACCAGGACAACATCGCAGGTGAGTCTCTGCTGTGCTTGCTCCACGACGCTGCCGGTCATGAGGTCGGATCCACCGGGCTGTTCCCGAGACGACTCTGCAGCCGGACTCAGGCACTCTCGGGCGCCATCGCCGGTGACCTGATGGTCGATCGCAAGCATCGCTCCCTGGGCCCTGCCGTGCAGCTGCAGCGGGCAGCGCTTGATTGCGCCGCCGCCGCACAGGTGCAGCTCGTCTACGGTTTCCCGAACAACAAGTCTGCGCCAATCATGCAGCGGGTGGGCTACAAGCGCGTTGGCGCCATGGCGGAATGGGTGATGCCGCTGCGTACCGACTACTATTTGCGCAAGCGCATCCCCCAGGCCTGGTTGCGCCGTCCCGTCGCCCTGCTGCTGGACACCGGGCTGCGACTGCGCCCCGCCCTGCTTAAATCAGCGTTCGCCAGACACAGGATCAGCGTCGTCACGGATCACTTCGACGAGACTTTCGATGACCTCTGGAGCCGCATCGCATCCGGTTACAGCCTGATTGGCGAGAAGAGCGCCGACTTCCTCGACTGGCGCTACCGGCGCTGCCCTTCCGACAGACGCCAGGCCTTCATGGTCAAGAGTGCCGATGCTGGCAGGCTGGATGGTTACGTGATCTTTTCCAACTGCGACAAGCGTGCGCACATCGCGGATTTTGCCCATGATGGCCAGCACCTCAGCCTGGACGAACTGCTGCTGCGCTTCACCCTCGCACAACACAAGGCAGGCATGGATGCGGTCTCGCTGGCCATGGCGGCGAGTGCTGACATCATCGGGACTGTCGAACGGATCGGTTTCAAACCCCGGGGCGAAATGAATCCGCTTATGCTGTTCACCCCTCCTGGAGCAGGCCTGGAGTTGCAGGATCTTCTGGCAGGCCCCTGGTACCTCGTTCCGGGTGACAATGACACCTGAAGTCCTGTTTTCTCCCAGAGGCGCGAATAAGATTGAACCCCAAACCTTGATCTCTCGCGAAGGTGCAAAGACGCGAAGAAAGATCTTAACGATTGAATAAACCCGACAGTTGCATAAATTCGGCACGGTTTTACAAGAAAACGGCTTATATACGGTACGAACCGCCTGTTGCACGGCTGTTTCTGGATCTAACCCAATGTGAGCTCCAACCCAACGTAGGCCCGATAAAGCGAAGCGGTATCGGGCGATAGGGCGCCGGACATCGCTGCGCTTTGTCCGGCCTACGATTCTGTTGCATTACGTGAATACTTGAAGCAAGTAGCCGAAAACCTGGTTGCGTCAAATTTATGCAATGATTGGGTAAAGAGATCTTCTTCGCGTCTTTGCGCCTTCGCGAGAGACCAGGATTTTGACTTTCTTCGTGGCTCCGTGCCCCCGCGAGAGGAGCAGATCATTTTGACAAGCGCGACCAACAGGCTGCACCCGATCGGTCTGGCTGTTGCGGCCGCCCTGCTCCTGGGCGTGTGGCATTTCGCACGCCTGCCGGGCGATGGTCCACTGATCGGCCCCCTGCACAGCGCGGCACACTTTCCCCTGTTCGGCCTGTTGGCAGTCATCGTGTTTATCGCCCTGAGGCGGTTTGCCACTCCGGGCCGGCAAAATGCCTGGGGGGTCTATGGGGGAACGCTGCTGGTGATGCTGGTGATCTCGGGCGTCACCGAGTGGTCGCAGCAATTCACGGCACGCAACGCCTCCCTGTGGGACGTGGCCGTGAACATGGCCGGCACCGTGGCCGCCCTGGCGCTCATCGCACTCTACGACAGACAGGTCGCGGAGTTCACCCAGACGCGCCTTCGCACGCTGTCCCTGGCATTGTTACCCGTGATACTCGCGGCGCTGGTGCTCCTGCCCGTGGCGGGGATCTCGGCTGCATTGATGAAGCGTGACGCTGACTTCCCCTGTCTCGTATGCCCCAAAAACCGTGTCGATCTGTGGATGATCGATCGCAACGGCGCCTCGGTGCGGTTGGCCGCCGGTCCGGACAGGGAGACATATCTGGAGATTCTGATGGAAACGAGCGCCTTTCCCGGGGTCTCCTGGGAATGGCCGGTGAAGGACTGGCGCGGCTTCGACGCCCTGGAGCTGGAACTGGGCAATCCAGGTCCCCTGCCCCTGGATCTCACCCTGCGCATCGATGACCTGCACCACAATTTCCGTTTCACCGACCGATTCAATCAGCGCATCACCCTGGAGGCCGGCTCACGCAGCCGCGAATGCATCCCGCTGACAGACCTGGAAAACGCGCCCGAGGGCCGGCAGATGGACCTATCCGGCATTGCACGCCTGATGCTGTTCGGCAGCGAAGCGAGCCATGGCAGCCGCTTCCGAATCTATGGTATCCGGCTGATACGACATCAGGAGATGGGATCATGTTGAAGAGCGATATTCTCTCGCGGAGGCCCTGAGACGCGGGGGAAGACAAACATTAAAAGCGATTACTCTCGCAAAGCCGCGAAGGCGCGAAGAAAGTCTTTGGAAATATCATGAACTACTTGGCGTCTTTGCGCCTTCGCGAGAAATATGCTTTTTGCCTTTAACCCGCGTTTCCGCACAGCTTACAAGACGGCATCAAGCCCCTTCCGTTCGATGAGATTCAGCAGCTTGAGTGACGGGCCGCTCGGCTTCTTGTCACCGATCTCCCATTTCTGCACAGTGGACACACTGGTGTTCAGAACTGCTGCAAAGACTGCCTGGCTCAGGTGTGCCTGCTCTCGGAGTGATTTGATCTTCTGCGGTGCCATCTCGTGGACATCGAGATGGCACAAGGCTTCGATTTCACCCATGCGTCGTTTGCTTATGAGACCGGCTCCATGGAGCCCGCGTGCGGTCTCATGCATCTCGCTCAAAATCCTACTCTTACGCCTCGCCGTTGTCATATAGAACCTCTGTAATCTCGCCAGCATCCAACGCACTCTGAAGCTGCCGCTCATCGAAACCCAGCAGATCTCTCGCCACCTCCTGAAGCGCTCTCAACTCGTCCTTGTCGATGGTCGATCGCTCGTTCTTGCGGAAGCCGAAGATAAAGAACCAGTGATCCGACATCCTGGTCGCCACGATCGTTCGAGCACCGCCGCGCTTGCCCTGCCCAGGCAAGGCGACGCGCTTCTTCACGACGCAGCCTCCCAGATCTGCGTCGATGAGCCCCTGCGCCATCTCAGTAACGGCTTGATACAAGGCATCATCCGTCAGTCCGGTCTTGCTCATCCATCGGCTGAAGCTTCGTGTCCTGAAAATCCTTTTCATCGACCTTTTTATATCACTTAGTGATATGATTTTGCAACGTCCATCAAGGGGGGATGGGGTAGTTCTGAGGCGTCCCGACCCTTGCGATTAGTCTCGCAAAACAGCAAAGGCGCGAAGAAAGTCTTTTGAAAGTTCATGCAGTTCTTCGCGTCTTTGCGCCTTCGCGAGGCATCATGCCTTTGACTTCATCAGCGCCCCAGCGCCTCTGCGAGAGAACTGCCTTTTCCGTCAAGGGAGGTTTTTAACAATGGGCGGACCCAACAGGTTGGCAACCGCCACGGGCAGGCGCTGCCAGACCCGGATAGCAAGACGGAACTTGGGATTGTTGGGGTTGAGTTCCGGCAGCGCGCCGCCGCCGGCAAGCCAGTAGTGCCAGTACAGCTGGCGGGGCTCGGCGCCCCATTGGCGCTTGAAGCGGTAGGTGCCGGAGTCCACGCTGGAACGACCGAAGTCGAACACCCGGCAACCCCGCTCGATGCTGAAGCGCAGCGCCTCCCAGTACATGAGCATGTTGACGCCGATGCCGTTGAACTCCCGCAGGGAAGAGGCCCAGGGGATCTCCATGCGCTCTCCTTCCTGGAGCAGGAAACCCGCTGCTGCGGGCTGTCCGGCCACCTTGATCAGGATGATGCGTGTCCGGTCGCCCAAGCGTTCCAGGATTTCGCGGAAGAAACGTTTTCCGTAGACCGGTGTGCCCAGGTCGCGCATGTTGATGGCAAAGACCCGATAGAAATCCGCCAGCAGTTCAAGCCCGCCCCGCTCCACGCTGATCTCCCGGCCGTCCTTGTGTGGCCGGCGCACCTGGGCACGGATCTTGGGACCCACCTGCTTCCACAGGGCCTCCTCGTCATCGGGCAGGGCCAGTTCCATGACCACCTTGTCGGTGCGTGCCGGCCAACGTGCGTCGTACGACACCACGTCTCTGAACTCCACATGGCTCACGCCCAGTTCGGTGCCCAGGCTAGCGGCCCGATCCATCAGGGCCTCAGCAACCGATGACTCGGTCGCGAGAGCTCCGCCATAGTTGAAATAGGGCATGGAGACCATGAAATCCCCGAACAGACGGCTGCGCAGGCGCACCAACGGCAGCACGCCACAGACTGTGCCCTCGGAGTTCAGCGCAGAGAGATAGTAGGTGGGGTGCCCGAAGACCCTCTCGATGAGATCCCGGAACTCGCTGCGATGATAGGGTGCTGCATTCGGGAGGGCGTCCAGGAAGGCATCCCAGGCCTTAGCATTGAATGGCTGACCAGGACCATGGACATCGATGTGCAGCTCTTGCGTTGCGCCAGCCTTATTTGTCTTGTTTGAATTCATCCGTACTTACGACAGCTTCACCATGGATCGACGCCTCGGACAATATTGAGGAGGCCCTTAACCCGTCACTCTTGTTATTCGTAGGCCGGACATAGCGTAGCGGTGTCCGGCATAGCCTGCCCGATACCGCTTGCGCTCTATCGGGCCTACGGAGCTTGCACGATTGTCTCGTTATTCAAGGTCCGGGTTAATAATGTCAGCGCCAGATAATTCAGATCATTGGAGAATATCAGGGCTAAGATGACGCAATTGCTGTCGAGCACCACACGAGGTGGTGTCAGGCATTTTTTCTTGCCCATGCGATGGCTTCCTTGACATCGTTGTCCGTGAGCCCCAGCTCAGCCAGCTTGGCACGTACTTCATCAGCGCGCTGCAGCCGGACGGGTGTCAGTACGATCCTTCCATCCTCCAGACTCACATCGTAATAATCCGCATCCCCTGCCGCCCGGACGATGGCCTTGGGGAGGGTCACCTGGCTTTTACTGGTGCGCTTCGCCAACATGGATCTGTTTCCGAAAAAGGAATTACGACTCCATCAGCACAGGCGCCAGGGACAGATACCGCGTGGTACGCCGCTTGGTCTCGATGTCCTTGTAGATCCATTCCGCCTGCCTGGTCTCGCAGCCCAGGGCTGCAGCCAATTCATCGGCGGGAACCTGATGGTTCAGGGACCAGAGCGCCAGGTCCATCTTGTCGTAGGGCAGTGCGAAATAAAACTCGTCCTGGCCCTGAGGCAGGCTGTAGGTGTCGGTGGTGGGCTTGGCGCTGCAGATCTCATCGGGCAGACCGAAATGACGGGCGAGCTGGTAGACCTGTGTCTTGTAGAGATGGGCGATGGGTTTGACATCCGCCGAGCCGTCGCCGTTCTTGACGAAAAAGCCCTGGTCATATTCCAGGCGGTTGGGGGTGCCGACCACGGCATAGTTGAGCCGGTCGGCGTGGAAGTACTCCAGGGTTTTGCGGATGCGCTGCTTGAAGTTGGTAGCGGCAACGATCTGCAGGTAGCTCTTGAGATCCAGGCGCTCCTCCGCCAGCTCTCCATCGGGTTTCTGCACCACCAGGGCGAAGCGATTGATCTGCCCCTGCTGACCGCCTTGGATGACCAGCTTGTTCTTCCAGGTGCCGTCGTAGTCCGGGAACACGCTGCGGATGGCCTCATCCCGCCAGCGGTAGCAGCCGATGGCCTCAAGGGTCGGAGCAATATCCTCCACGGCGTACTCGATACCCAGTTGCTCGGCCACCATGCGCCCCAGGCGCACGCTGTTGGAGGATGAATCCCGCTCCGGTAGCAGCAGTCCGAAGACCTTGCCCGGCCCCAGCGCTTTGACGCACAGGGCCGCGCAGACGGCACTGTCAACGCCGCCGGAGATGGCGATGATCAGACCGCGCCGATTGAGATCCTTGCGCAGGGTCTCCCGCAGGGCCGCGCTGATGCGATGCACCTCGGCTTCGGCGTCGATCTTCAGGACATCCGGGCTTAGCTTCTGGGACATGTTGTTCTCCATGAACAGAACTTAAGTACGTTTCCTCTCACGGGGGCACGGTGCCACGGGGAAAGCTTGTGAACAAATTCAGCCCTCCTCCGTGCCTCTGTGACTCCGTGAGAGAACTATTCTTTATCGTCTCCGCCGCGCCGCCAGGGCGCGGACGTCGCCGTGATCATCGACGAAGACCTCTACCTGGTCGAAGGCGTCATTGCGCTCCAGGCGCTGTTTCATGGGCTCGCCCTGGCCTAGACCCACCTCGAACAACAGCCAGCCTCCGGGACGCAGCAAGCGCGGTGCGTCCTGGATCAGGCGCTGGATGATCTTGATGCCGAAGGGTCCGCCATCAAAGGCCATGTGGGGTTCGTGACCGGAGATCTCCTCGGGCATCTGCTCCACCTTGGCGCTGGAGATATAAGGCGGGTTGCAGGTGAGCAGGTCCACCCGGCCCAGGAATTCCTCGTTATCGAATGGAACGACAAGATCGCCGGCATAAAAACTCACGTCCGGGCGTCCGACGAACTCTGTATTCTCCCGGGCCAGGGCGACGGCCTCCTCGGACAGGTCACTGCCCCAGACCCGGGCCTGGGGCGCAGCAACGGCCATGGCCAGGGCCAGATTGCCGCAGCCGGTGCAGAGATCCACCACCCATGGCGCCTCGACATCCAATCCCTGCAGCTTGCCGATAGCGGCACGACCCAGGATCTCGGTCTCGCGCCGGGGCACCAGGGCCGCCTCGGAGGACTTGAGCACCAGGCCCATGAAGTCCTGCCGACCGGTCAGATGCGAAAGAGGCGTACCCGCAAGGCGCTTGTCGACGAGGGCGTTCAACGTGGCCTGTGCTTCCAGATCGAGATCGTCGATCACCGCATCCCGGACCTGGCTGATCGCCAGGGGCTGCCCTGCCGCAAGCGCCCAGAGACAGTCCAGGGTGTTCCGTGGCGTTTCGTCCGGCTTGTCGGGCAGGACCTGGAGGTCCTGTTTCAGTCGCGCCAGCAACTGCAGATAGAGAGGATGCTTCATGATGGCACTCCCCCGCGCACAAAAGCGCGCTTGCACACTCATTCCCCCCGGAAGCGCCGAGCCGCAGAGAAGGAGATTAAAAGCATCCTCTCACGGAGACACGGGGGCACGGAGTAGTTCAAGGCAGTGAACTCTCGATTGAATCGCGAATCGGTCGCCTCAAACACATCGAGGTGATTCATGCCGAGGCTTTCTTTCTTGCACCATCGCGCCTTGGTCAAGGTCATCTTGTTCGTCATTCTCCGTGCCCCCGTATCTCCGTGAGAGGAAATGTTTTTTTCCTTGGTGTCTTTGCGTCTTCGCGAGAAATCATGTTTTTCATGTGTTACGCGGCCCCTTTCCCCCGAGACGATCAAGTGGCCACGAGATCTTTCTTGTTGATCTTGCCGTTGGCCGACTTGGGCAGGCTGTCCACCAGCAGGATGTCCCTGGGCACCATGAAGTTCTCCAGCCTTGAGGTGAGTTCCTTTCTGAGACGACGCTCGTCCAGTTCACTGCCTGCGGCCAGTACCACGTAGGCCCGCACCGCCTGGCCCAGGAGATCATCGCTGACGCCGATGACGGCCGCCTCCTCCACGCCGGGGATGGCATAGAGGGCGTTTTCCACCTCCACCGGGCTGACCTTCTCGCCTCGGGTCTTGATGATGTCGTCGCTGCGGCCCTCGAAGTACAGACAGCCGTCCTCGTCCATGTGAAACCAGTCTCCGGTGCGCAGCACCTTCTCCCCGGGATAGGGGCCGTCCTTGAGCATCTCGGCGCTTTTCTCCGGCAGGTTCCAGTAACCGCGCATCAGGTGCGGACCGCGCACATGGAGGATGCCCGGCTCCCCGGGACCCACCGGCTCGCCCTCGGGACTCAGCAGATAGACCTCGGTACCGGGGATGGCCTTGCCCACGGAGCGGGGCTTCACCTCGGCCAGTTCCGGCTCCAGGTAACTCACCCGCTTGCACTCGGTGAGTCCGTACATCTTGAAGATCAGGGCGTTGGGGAAGACCTCCTTCAGGCGCGGTACGTAATCCGCCGGCAGCGCGGCAGCTGTGTTGGTGATGCGTTTAACCGAAGGGAAAGACAACGGCTTGCGGCCATGGGCGGCGAGGATCATGGAGTAGATGGTGGGCACACCCGGGAAGGCGGTCACGCCATGCTGTTCCATACGCTTGAAAACCTCGGCCGGGTAGGTGAAGGAGCGCTCCAACACCAGGGTGGCCCCCATCTGCACGGCCATGAGCATCTGGTAGAGGCCGTAGTCGAAGGCCATGGGCAGGACGTTGATGATCACCTCCCGCTCATCCATGCGCAGGTATTCGATCAGGCTCTGGGCGGCGAACAGCATGGACTGGTGGGTGTGCATCACCCCCTTGGGGTTGCCCGTGCTGCCGGAGGTGTAGATGAGAGAGGCCAGGTCCAGGGCGATGGTGCCTGGATCGATGGGCCCGGCCGGGGTGCCTTCGACCACGGTCTCGAACACCTCGGCTGCGGGGGAAAGCCCTTCGCACTGTTCAGCCACCTTGTCGCCGCCAGAGACGATCAGGTGAGTGAGACTCGGCACATCCGGCAGCACTTCCCGGAACACGAAAGCCAGGTGAGCATCGGTTATGAGGTGACGAACCGTGCAGTCGTTGAGCACGTAGGCGAGCTTGTCCTGCTTGGTCTGTGGATTGACCACCAGGAAGGTCGCACCCGCCCGGAGCACGGCATAGATGCTGACCACGCAGGGCCAGGTGTTGTCCATGTAGATGGCCACCCGGTCACCGCGCCCAAGCCCGCGCTGCTGCAGGGCCGCGGCGAGACGGGCGCTCTGGTCTTCCAGTTGCGTGTAGGTATAGGACTCCCCGCCGACGACAACCGCCACCTTGTCCGGGTGGTTCCGGGCATGGATCGGCAGTATCTCGTGGAGCAGGCGTTGGGGCTTGATCGGCATATTCCCTTCCCGTCCGGGCAGTGGTCCTTCAGGCCGCGGCCTTCTTGCGCTGCACGAAGGCCACCAGGTTGGCCACGGAGTCCAGGTTCTCGGGGACCATCTCGTCATCGTCCACTGTGACGCCGAATTCGTCTTCCAGGAACATGATGACTTCCAGGATGCCGGTGGAGTCGATGATGCCCCGCTCCAGCAGGGAGTCCCCGCTGGCGAGCTGGGACTCGTCGTCGGTGAAGAGGTAATTCTCGAGGATGTAGCCCTTTATCTTTGTTTCCAGTTCCATTTTTTACCCCAAGTCAGAAAATCAAAGACTGTTCTCTCGCGGAGGCGCAGAGACAAAAAGATCATCCTCTCACGGGGGCACGGAGCCACAGAGGAAATCTAATGCTCAGATGAACACCGCATTTATCATGTGTGTTGATTAACCCACTACTTACTGAGATACCCATTGATTACACGGGCAATGCCATTTCTCATGAGACTTTCGCCAAAGTTGAGAACATAACCCAACTTTCTGCCCGTCAATCTCAGATAGGTCAGAAGCTGCTTTCTGTGTGCATTATTGAGTCTCTCGACACTCTTCAACTCCAAAATCACCTTATCTTCCACAATCATGTCAGCCCGGAAGGCATCTTCAAATTTCAAGCCGCGATACTGAATTTCCACGGGCACTTGTCGTTCGACGATCAATCCTTTCTGACGGAGCTCATGCTCCATGACCACTTCGTAGACTGATTCCATCAACCCTGGACCCAGACTGCTGTGTACCCGCACCGCAATCTCAACCACAAGATCGCCGATTTCATTCTCAGTCACCATTGCACCTCCTTGTGCTTATGGGCTATCTGCTCAACTCCTGAATATCTTTCCCCGTGGCTCCGTGGCTCCGTGAGAGGAAAAGGTTTTTATCCTTACCCCAACCCGCGCAAAACCACTTTACCCTCATCACGGAAATTCTCATGGAAGCGCTCAACGAAATGGTAATGCCAGAGCTGGGTGGAGAGGATACCCACTAAGGCCATGTTGTCCTTGTAACCGATGGCCCTGCCCCGTTCGATCTTCTGGAACAGACGCTGCACCTTGGCGGCGTCGAAATAGCCGTAGCGGGACACCACCTCCGGGCTGAGCAACTCCCGCACGTACTCCGTCTTGCCGCCACTGAAGAAGGCCGGGATGTCGGGGGCCCGGTAGGGCTGCTTGTGGCGGGCGACGATGGCCTCGGGGAGATAGGGCCTCATGACCCGCTTAAGCAGGTATTTCTCGTTGAGTACCCGCATCTTGTGGCGGGGATGCAACTGGTTGGCGAATTCGATGACCCGGTGATCCAGGAACGGGAAACGGCCCTCCACGGAGTTGGCCATGAGCATGCGGTCGCCCTGGGAGCACAGCAGGTAGCCGGACATGAGAGTGTGCGCCTCCACGTACTGGCCCCGATTGAAGGGGTGCCAACGCTGAATGCCTTCCGGAAGGCCACCCGCCAGCCGCTCCACGGCGTCTCCCCGCAACTGGGCGCCCAGTTCTTCGGAGAAGAAGACCTTGCACTGGGCGGTGGACTGCCAGCGGGTCATGTGGCTGAAGAAGGGGGATTCGGGCTGATCCAGGCCGGTACCGAAGAAGCTCTTCAGATAAGTCAGCCCCTGAGCCTGGGTGAGGTTCAGGTAGGGATACAGGCGCTTGATGAGCAGGGGACGCCAGCTGGAATCGGCGTTGCGCGCCCAGAACTGGCGGATCTTGCCCTCCTTGAACAGGTCGTAGCCGCCCAGCACCTCGTCGGAACCCTCGCCGGTCAGCACCACCTTGTAGCCCTGCTCCCGGACCAGGCCGGAGAGCAGGGACATGGGGACCGGCGCGGTGCGCAGCACCGGGGCCTCGGTGCGCAATATCGTGTCGAAGAAGGCCTCGCCGACCCGGGCCGTGTCACAGCGGATGCTGCTGTGGTCGGCATTCACGTGGCGGATCATCTGCTGCTGGAAACCCGACTCGTCCAGGCCCTCATCCTCGAAGCCGATGGAGAAGGTGCGAAGTCGCGCGGTGCCCTGGCGGTGGATCATCGAGACCAGGGCCGAGGAATCGAGCCCCCCGGAAAGATAGGCGCCCACGGGTACGTCGGCGCGCAGGCGGATGCGCGTGGCATCGACGAGCAGTTCACCCAGTTCGGCGGCCAGTTCGTCCTCATTGCCCTGTCGATAACGGTCATCCACGGGGAAAGACCAGTCCCAGTAGGTGTCGCGGGTGATGTGCCCGTTCTGCACCACGATACGCTGCCCGGGCGAGACCTCCTCGATACCCTCGAACAGGGTGTGGGGCGTGAGCGGCGCCCAGAAGGTCATGAGTTCGTCCAGGGCTGTGGCGTTGAGTCGCGGCGCGCTATCCAGGGCCGGGAGGATGGCCTTGATCTCCGAGGCGAACAGCAGGCGTCCATTTTGCAGCGTATAGAACAGGGGCAGGATGCCGACCCGGTCGCGGACCAGCACCAGTCGCTTGCGGGGGATGTCCCACAGGGCAATGGCAAACTGGCCGTTCAGATGGTGGACGAAGTCGTCCCCGTATTCTTCGTAGAGGTGGACGATGACCTCGGTGTCCGACTGGGTGGCAAAGCGATGGCCGCGGGCGATGAGCTCGGCGCGCAGCTCCAGGTAGTTGAAGATCTCGCCGTTGAACACCACCCACACCGAGGCATCCTCGTTGTGCAGGGGCTGACGGCCACCCTCGAGATCGATGATGCTCAGGCGGGCATGGCCAAGACCCACATGGGCATCCCGGTAGAAACCATGGCCGTCCGGACCCCGGTGATACAGGCGATCCACCATGGCCTCCAGCTCACGCTGCTCGACGGCCGGTCCGCCGTTCAGGTTCAGGATGCCTGCAATGCCGCACATGATGAACGCTCAACCCCGGGCGGACGCAGCGCCCACGGGCGCCGAAGATTCGCCAGGCACCAGCTCCATGGACGCCAGCACGTCGCGCATGGGGGCGAAACGGAAATCTTCCAACAAGCGGCGCAACCTGGATTCACAACGGTGCAGGTTGTTGTAGTGCCGGAATCGCGACAGGGCCTTGGCCTTGATGCGCGGCTGTTCCGGGTCCACCTCCCAGGGGTGCAGGTAGAACACGAAGGGCTTGCCGGCGCCCTGATTGATGTTGCGAAAACCGGCCCGGCTCAGGGCATAAGGGTAGAGCCGGAAATAACCACCGCCGGCCATGGGCAGGGTCATGCCGGCCCAGCGCACGGTGGAGAGGGGAAACTCAACCAGGCGCCGGCCTTCATTGAGGGTCATCTCGTGGGGCCAGCGACCGGCGCCCGGGATACCGTAGCGATCATGTCGCACCGGGAAGATGCTGGAGTCGTACTCAAAACCCGCCTCGCCCAGGATATCCAGGGCCCACTGGGAGCGGCGGGTGATGGAATAGCTGGCTGCCCGATAGCCGCGCACGGGCACCTGGCCCGCCTGCTCCAGCAAGTCCTTGGAGCGCACTGTCTCCTCGCGGAATAGCTCGGGCGTCTGGTTGTAGACCAGCTGGTGGCTGTAGCCGTGGCAGGCCAACTCGTGCCCGCGCTCGACGATCTCGCGCACCAGTCCCGGCTCCCGCTCCGCCACCCAGCCCAGCACGAAGAAGGTGGACTTCACACCCTGCCCGTCGAACAGGTCCAGCAGGCGATGGGTGTTGGCCACCACCCGGGACGGCATGTCATGCCAGTCGGCACGGTCGATAGCATCGGCGAAGGCGGAGACGTGGAAGTAGTCCTCCACGTCGACGGTCATGGCATTGACCGGCCCGCTGGCCGTGGGATTGGCCGTCATGGCAAATGGCTCCTGTACAGATCGTTGGCTTAGAAGGTGGCGATGAGACGGGCGATGATGGCGTTTTCCGTGTACTCGCGCTCCGCCAGGTCCGAACTGCGGTCGCTGCGCGCCAGGATCAGGCTGCCGGCGGTGCGCCGCCCCAGCTGCTGGGTCACTCCGGCGGAGAGGCGGGTCAGCCGGTCTTCCGCGTCCGCGCCCAGGATGTCGGTTTCCTCGACCCCGGCGGCGAGTACGAAGCTGGTGCGGGGCCGAAACAGCCAGTCGATGCTGAAGTCGACGCCGCGCACCTCCTCCTCGCCCTCGCGGGTCTGGTAATCGCGCCGCTCGTTGTAGACCCGCATGGACGCGGTGGTACGCCGCCAGTCGAAGGCCAGATCCACCTGGGCCCGTTCGCGCAGGTAGACGTCGCTGGCGGCACGGCCCAGGTCCGGACCGGGCAGGATGGACTCCGGGGAACGGGGATCGATGCTCAGGCGGGTTTCGGCATAGGTGACAAAATCTTCATCATAGCTCGCCACCATGCGCCAGCGGGGCGCGCGCTGCACCCAACGCAGGCTGAAGGTGTTGCCGAACACCCGTTCACCGGCCAGGACTTCCACCTCGAAGCGCTCGCCCCGGGAGGAACGCAGGCCCACCGCCCAGAGAGAATCGTCGGGTGCATTGCTGCCGTCTGCGAGCAGGAAGTTGTTGCGCTCGTAACCGCCGATGAGGATCAGGCGCGTGCGCCCGGTGACCGGGATGCCCAGCTCACCGGCGCCCTGCTCCAGGGTGACGTTGTCCTCGTCCTCGAATTCCACGCGGGCCTGACGGTAGCGCAGCGCCCAGTACAGAGTGCCGGCCTCGGGAGTGCGCTCCAGCAGGGCGGCGAGCACATGCTGATCGCTGTCCGTCAGGGTGCTCTCGTCGTAGCGCACCACGCCCAGCACGTAGCGGACATCGGCCCGGAGGTTGTCCGCCACGCGGCCGGTCCAGTGGGGGCTGATGAAGGCGGTGTATTCGTCGGACAGGTTCTCGCCGCCACTGAGTGTTTCCCCGGGGATCACCACGGAGGGATCGATCACCTGCTGCCGCACGCCGACGCCGGCATCCAGAAAGAAGGTATCCTGTACCAGTTCCGCGTTGGTGCGGGCATCCAGGAAATGGTAGGTCTGATCCAGTTCGTCGCGATCACGGTAGAACAAGCTGCGGGCGCGATAACGGATGTCCGCGTCCACCCGGCGGCCGTCGAAGCGGGCATCCAGGGCCGGGGCCAGTTCCAGGATCAGGTCCGAGGTCTCGGCGCCCTTGGGCGCCAGGGTCACGTTGTCCGAATAGATGCTGCCCAGGGTCACGGAGGGGGTGAATTCCCACCCGGCATGAGCCTGGCCGGCAACGAGCGCGCAGGCAATGCCGAACGAGACCGCTCGACCTCTTAGATTGGTCCCAGGTACCCATCTCATTGTCGGTTTCATGGTCACGGCTGCCCTGGCGTTGATGTTTTGCGTATGTCGCGGTTCCGATGCATCCGGCGAAGACCTCAGTCTTCCCGCTCTGGCCTGCTCCCGTAATACCCACCGTAGTAAGAGCCACTGGAGAGGCGGCTGCAATTGTTCAGCACCAGGCCGACCACCTTGTCCTCATCCAGTAGATCCACGGCCTCCTCCACGGCGGACTGAGGGGTCTTGCCTTCACGGACCACAACTAATGTCTGCCCAGCCAGGTCCGCGAGCACCTGGGCCTGGCTGGTCGCGAGCAGCGGCGGCGTGTCGAACAGGATAACGCGGTCGTCGTAGCGGGAAGCCAGTTCCCGGATCAGGTGCTCCATCTGCTCGCTGGTCAGCAGCTCCGTGAGTCCGCCCCGCGGCGTGCCCGCCGGGATGATGCGCAGGGAGGGGACGTTGGTGCTGACGATCACGTCCGCGACATCGAGAGACTCATCGGAGAGCAGGTCGCTCAGACCGGTGGCATCCCCAAGCCCCAGCTGTTTGCTCAGGGTGCGCTCCACCATGTCGGCGTCCACCAGCAGCACCGTGCTGTCACGCTCCTGGGCGATGCTCATGGCGAGATTCAGGGAGGTGAAGGTCTTGCCTTCACCCGGCAGCGCGCTGGTGATGACCACGATGTTACCGTTCTCGATGACCGCCGCCCCCTTGCCGAAGGCGTTCATCAGCAACGGGCGCTTGATCAGGCGATACTCCTCGGCAAGCCGGGTGTGGGCCTTGCGGGGCGTGATGAATCCTGCCCGCTGCAGCGCATCCAGATCCAGGTTGTGCCTGTGTGCGGGTTCGGCAGCCTTGCGAGGCTCGGCTACGAGCTCCGGCTGGACGACATCCTTGACCTTGCGCACCGCCTGCGTCGAGGCGTTGACCGCGCGTTCGAAAATATCCATTAACTGAATCCTCCGAGCGCGGCAACCGCTGCCATCAGGCTGCGTCCCGTGATCTGCATGTACAGCGCCAGGCCAAAGGCAGGCACCATGAGCAGGGCCAGCAGGGCGAAGCCCGCAAAATCGATGCGCGTCTTCCACAACGCGGCGGGACTCCAGACCCGGGAGACGGCGCCAAACACGGGGCGCCCCGTCAGCTCATGCAGCATCCTGCGGCCGTGGACCACCGGGAAGAGCTGCATGAGCAGGAAGGCCACACCGGCACCGGCCGCCACGCCTGCGAGGAGGATGCCGGCTGAGAGCTTGGCACGGGGCGGTGAGACCGGAGCAATGGGTGTACGCGGCGGCTCGATGACCCGGAAACGCACGTCCTGGCCTGCCTGCTCCACGTCCTCGGAGATGCGTGCCGATTCGCGGCGCGCCACCAGGGTATTGTACTGCTCGCGCATGATCTCGTAGTCGCGGTCCAGGCGTTGCAGCTCGGCCTCCACCTGGGGCAGGGTCTCGATCTGCTGCTGCAGGGCACTCACGCGGGTGCGGAATTCATCCCGGCGCACCTGAAGGGCGGCGATCTCCGTCTCGACCTCCCCCAGTGCCATGCGCAGCTGCTGGTGCAGCGGGTTGGCCACCGAGGATCTTCCCCTGCTGCTTCCTCCGCTCTCCGTCTCCCGGGCGAGCTGCTGTTCCAGCACGGCAATGCTGTTGCGTGTCGCCACCACATCCGGGTGGTTGTCCGTAAAGCGCAGCAGCAGCTCGTCGAGGCGCGTCTCCAGGGCCAGCAGGCGCTCCTCGGTGGGACTCTGAATAGGAGCACCGTCCAGGCCCAGGCCGCGTTGGGTCGAAGGTGTGCTGTCCAGCTGCCGACGCAGTTCGTCACGCCGGAAATTGGCCTCGCGCAGGGAAAGCTCCACCGCCTCCAGGTTGGTCCGGGCCGCAGTCAGGCGGGCATAGAAACTCGCCTCCTGATCGGGCAACACATCCACGTTGCGACGCTTGAACTCCCGCAGCCGGTCCTCGGCCTCGATCAGGCGGGTTTCATAATCGGCGATCTGACGCTCGAGGAACTGCTGGGCCATGTCGGTACGTGCGCGCTGATCACCGGTGGTGTCGTCCACGAAGGTGCTGACCAGGGCCTCCACGACGCGGCGGGCGGTCTCCGGGCTCTGGTGACGGAAGCTGATCACGTAGAGGTCTGGGTTGCGGCCACCGCGCTGGCGGACCGCGTGCATCTCCTGCAGGGTGACCCGGTTCCTGATGTCGGCGAGCAGTTCGTCCTGTTCCCGGCCGCTCATGGCGGCATGACCCAGGTCGGTCATCTGGATCACCCTTTCCAGGTTGGCGCGGCTCAGGAGCTGGCGGGTCATCAGGCCCAGCTTTTCACTGACGTCCACCTCCACGGTGAGTCCCCGCAACAGGGGGCGCAGCACGGTGTCTGTGTCCACGTACACCGTGGCACTGGCCTCGTAGGTGTTGGGTACCTTGGACAGGAAATACCAGCCGCCCAGGCACACCAGCCAGGCCACGACGATGGCGTACCAGCGAAACCGCCACATGCTGCGCGCCATCTGGAAGAACTGATCGATCAACTGCTGCACTGAAAAACCTGCCTCTTTTCGTCAAAGACCGACTCGCCGCGCTGGACACCCAGGCTCAGAACCAGGACTCCGGGATGATCAGGATGTCGCCCGGCTGCATGAGCACATTGGCGGAGATATCACCCCGGTTGACCAGATCCGAGAGCCGCACCCGGAAGGTCTGCTGTTGACCGGGAGGCCCGCGGGTGATGGTGGCACGGTTGCCGGCGGCGAATTCCGTCAGGCCACCCACCTCGATGATCACGTCGAGCACGGACATGTTGACCCGATAGGGGATGGAACGGGGCTGCATGGCCTGACCGATCACGCGGATCTGCTCCGTGGAGGTCCCCACGAAACGGGTCACCGTGACGGTGACGATGGGATTGTTCACGTAGCGGGCGAGCTTCTTCTCGACCTCCCGGGCCAGTTCCGTGGGCGTCTTGCCGCTCGCCTCCACGTCCTCCACCAGCGGGGTGGTGATCTTGCCATCGGGGCGCACCGGCACGGTCACGGAGAGCTCCGGGTTGCCCCAGACGAAGACATTGAGTTCATCACCCGGCCCGATGGTGTAACGGGACTCGGACGGCACTGCGGGCGCCTCGGGCAGCGTCGTATCCGGTCCCGTGGCGCAGGCACTCAGCCAGAGGCTCGCGATGAGCAGCAGGACCCAGCCGATGAATTTCGTTCTCATGAGACTTCTCCCTGATCCGTTCGTGTTCGAAACCATCTCAAACTCCCCTGATTTTAGTGCACTGGGTCACACTTGCCCCGCCATTCACCCAGCGTACGCCTACTGAAGAGAGCGGTACAGGGCCTCGGCCTCGGCCCGCTGTCTGAAGGAGGGATGTTCTTCCAGAAGCCGCGCCAGCACCTCCCGGGCACGGCTGCGCTCGCCGGTGCGTTCCAGGGCCACCGCCAGGCGGTAGCGCACCTCGGGCAGGGGTGCCTCGGCGGCGGCCTGCTCGATGAGGACCAGGCCCGCGGCCGGATCACCCGACTGCACTAGCGTCCAGCCATAGGTATGGGCCGTGGCCGGGCCGGGACCCGTTTCATAGGCACGGCGCGCCACCTCCAGGGCCCGGGGATCCTGCCTGTCCAGGTACAGCCAGGCGAGATTATTGAGCGCTACCGTCTCGTCGGGGTGCAGGGCCAGCAGGCGCTCGTACTGGGTCTGCGCCTCCCGCCCCTGGCCCATGCGCTGATACAGCATCCCCAGGGTGAGCATCGCCGGGGCGTGGTTGGGATTCGCGGCCAGCCAGTCGTTGAGCACACCGATGCCCTGGCGCGGATCTCCCAGGGCATCGGCGACGCGGGCGATGCGCTGCACCGTGGCGAAGGAGGGACTCAGTCCATGGGCACGACGGTAGCTTTCCAGGGCGGCCCGCTGTTCGCCGAGCCGCTCGCGCACCTCGCCCTCCAGCATCCAGCCCACCGGGGAGCGGGGATGGGCCGTCTGGGCGGCACGGGCATGCTCCAGGGCGCGTGCGGTGTCATTGAGGGACAGCTCCAGCCGGGCGGAGTCGGCCAGCAGCCGTAGCTCCCCGGGCTGATCAGCCAGCCCTGCGCTCAGGGTCTGTCGGGCCAGGGCCGGCTCGCCGGCCCGCGCCTGGGTCCAGGCCATCACACTGCGGGCGGAGACATCCCGGGGATACAGAGTCAGCAGGGTGCCATAGGTCTCCAGCGCGCCGGGCAGATCGTTCGTCTCGCGACGCAGGTCGCCCAGCAAACGCAGGGCATCGGCATCCTCGGGCGAGACCCGCACCGCCTCCCGTGCACTCTGCAGCGCGGCATCGGCCTGACCTGCCCCCCAGAAGTAGCGTGATAGCCAGATCCGTGGTGCCGGAGACTGGGGCTCCGCCTCGACCGCCTTCTCGAGCCACTGCCGGGCCTGGGCCGAATCACCGCGGCGCTCGGCGGCCTCCGCCAGGCCCAGCATGGCGCCCAGGTGTGTCGGGGCGAGCCTCAGCGCGTCCTGGAAAAATCGCCTTGCCCTGGGTTCATCGCCTTCTTCCAGGGCCATGCGCCCCATCTGCAGCATGGCCGGCACATGATCTGCGTCGATGGCCAGCGCGCGGGCAAAGCGATCCCGGGCCTGCTGGCGCTCCCCCTGCTGCAGCAGGATCAAGCCGGTCAGGGACTGCCACTCCGGCCGGTCGGGAAAGCGATCGGCACGTTCCGCGGCAAAGCGCGCGGCCTCGGCCATATCGCCCTTGGCCACCAGGGTACGCACCAGGAGCAGGTCCGCATCCCCCTCCCCGGCCTCGGCCATTCGGGAGAGTTCCCGGATGGCCTCGTCATAGCGTCCCTGGGCGACACGTAGCTGGGCCAGTTCGCCACGCAGCCGGGTATCACCCCGGGCGCCTTCCAGCGCCGCCGTCAGCGCCCGCTCGGCGGTCTCGAACTGGCCGGAAGCGGTGGCGCTACGCCCGATGAGGGCGAGCAGGGCCGTGACCTCCTGCTCGCCGGCATCACCCTGACGCAGGGACTCCACGGCACCCAGCGCCTCCTCCGGCCGCCCGCGGCGCAGTTCGGCGGCGGCCAGCAGGCGGCGGGCGGAATGATTGGAGGGCACCACGGCCAGATAACGGCGCAGGTGCCTGACTGCCTCTTCATATTCCCCCAGGGCATAGGCGGTACCGCCGGCCAGGAGGTAGGCCGGGGTGTGGTCCGGGTTGCGCAGCAGCACATCCCGCAGCCAGGTGCGCGCCAGGGCATAATCACCTTCCCGATAGGCCACCAGTGCCCTCAGATAACCCATCTCGGGCACATCACCGAGTTGTTCGCCCAGGGCGTCCACCGTGGCCGAGGCCTCGGCGATGTTCTCCTGGCCCAGGTAGGCCTCCACCAGGAGCATGCGCGCGCGCACCATCGCGCCGCCGTTGTCCCGGGCCCGGGCCCGTTCCACGGAACGGACCAGGGGCGTCTCAGCCTCGGCGAATCGACCCAGGCGCAGGGCAAACCAGCCTTCCACGAACTGCGCATCCATGTCATCGGGATCGGCCGCCGTGGCCTCCCGGGCCAGGCTCAGGGCGTCCAGATATTCCCCCCGGACGAAGGCGACCCGGGCGCGACCCACGCTGACACGTACCAGCGACGCATCCAGGCCGCGCGCAGCCTCCAGATCCCGGGCGGCATCCGCCACCCGGTCGAGCCCCAGGTAGGCCTCGGCCCGGCGCACCAGCCATTGGGGATCGCCGGCCAGCTGCTCGTCAGGCAGTGCGTTGATCGCTTCGAGGGCCGCGCTGTAACGCTCCCGCAGCAGCTGGGCATCCACCATCCAGGGCATGACCCGAGCCGGGTCGATGCCGAGACGCAGGGCGTGGCGCAGCTCGTTCTCCGCGGCCTCCGGGTTGCCCGAAAGCACGCGCAGGCGCCCCAGCCGCAGGCGCGCCTCGCCGTGATCGGGTTCATTCTGCAGGGCACGCTGCAGTTCGAGCGCGGCGGCGCGGTAATCTCCCCGGGCCTCGAAGTCGGCGGCCCGCTCCAGGCGGCTCGCCGCATCCTCGCCCGGTGAACAGGCCGCCAGGGCGAGCACCAGGCCCAGACAGAACAGACCTCGCAGCAGTCGGTTCGGCGTAGAAGTCCAGCGCGCAGTCAGCTCAAGCATGTCTCGTCATCCGTATGTACCTTGCTCAACACCAGGCCCCGGGATGGGCCTGGCGGGACAGCGTTTGCACCTGCAGCTTCAGTGCACTGTCAGCACTCTCCAGGAACTCCTGCAACAGTCTGCGCTGCACCGCTTCGTCGCCACCGCCCATGGGCGTGATCAACCAGCGCGCCGAATCCGGCCGACCGCACAGTCCGCCCAGGATCCCGGCCGCCACGGCGGACAGATCCGACTGCACACGCTGGCCACCGATCTGATACCAGGACCAGACCAGGCGCTCACCCTCGGCCCGGGAGACCAGATGATCCTCGCGCACGCTGAGCGCTCGCTCACCATTGGCCAGGGCGATCACCCTGTGCCCGGTCTGGGGCCAGCGGGCACGGTCATAGACGCGATTTTCCCAGGCCACCGCCTTGTGCCCCTCCCTGGGCACCTGGAACCAGGCCATCTGCACCAGCACACGGCTACCGTCGCTGCGCCGGTACACCGCCCACTGTTCGAGATCGGCGCCAGGGAAGATACCGCCCCGTCCTTGAGTCTCCGCCATGGGCTCCCGGGTCCAGCCGGCAACACGCTCGGGCAGTTGCAGCCCGGGGTCCGTGGGCAGCAGGTCCGCAGCAGGCCGCCCAAGCAGCAGGGCAACCAGCAGGGTGATGCCCAGAGCCGTGGCGCTGACGACGCCGGCACTCAGCCGGGGTTCGGCAGTACGCAGCTTGGTCCCCGCCGAGACGCTTGGGGATTTGAACCAAGCGTCAGGCAGCAGGCGCGCCGCCGTGAAGAACAAGGCCAGCATGCCCAGCCCGAACATGACCCAGCCCAGGCCGATGTGATCCTCCTGCACGAAGTAATGCTGCATGTCGGTCATGGCACCCGCCAGCACGACCACGTAGATGCGCAGGGTATTCATGAGGAATGACATGGTGATGGCGAGCCCCAGCATCACCCAGCCAAAGAGAGGTTTGAGGCCGATCCAGGCCGCAAACAGGAACGCCAGCGGCATGGCCACCACCAGCTGCCTGAGCCCGGTGCAGGTGTCATCCACGCTGAAGCTTCCGGCGGCGATATGCAGGACGGCCCCCTCGCGCACGGTGGTGGTGCCGGTGGCGTTGAGCAGCCAGTCCACGGTCAGGGCTGTGCTGCTACGCAGGGCTTCGTTGAACACGGACCACAGCGGGATGGTGAACAGCAGCAGCCCCAGGGGCAGCGCCAGGATTCTGAAACCGCGAACGCCAAACACGCTCCAGACGCCGCCCACCAGCACCAGCCAGGCAGCCAGCATGGTGCCCACCTTGACCACCGCCAGCGTGGAAACCAGCCACAGGCCGGAGGCCGCCAGGAGCAGGCCGGCACCGATCAGGCTGGGATTCCAGCCGAGGGCCTGCGGCTCCCTCCACAGCCGGTAGCCCGCGATGCCCAAGGCGATGAGCAACAGCAGCGGACCGTGGGAATAGGTGAGATCTTCCGGCTTGCGCCAGACCTCCCAGAGCGCGGCGAAAGACTGTCCATGACTCAGCACCAGCAGGACAAACAGGCCCAACAGACCCAGGGCGGCCGGAAGCATGGGCCAGGCACGGGGCGCGGGGGGCAGGAGGATCAAGACCGGCCCTCCCGTTTCAGGACCAGGGCACGGGTGGCGGACATCCTATCCGTGAAGTCAATCGTCATGAGTTCTCCAGCTCCGTGGGTATATCAGCAGGCAGACTGCGATGATCAACTCGCCGCAAGCTCATCATGGGGTTGCCCGAGATCGCCTGCAGCAAGGCTGCGTTCACCCGCGAGGGTGTCGTCGTTTCTCGGCCCAGCCGCAGAGCGGTTAGCGGTCGGGTTATAGAAATGCAGCTGATAACAACCGATCGCGATGCGATCGCCGTCCTTGAGCAGACGACGCTCGACACGCTCGCCGTTGACGGCGATGCCATTGCGGCTGTTGAGATCCACGACGAAATAGTGCTCGTCCGCCTTGAGAATCGCCGCGTGCTTGCGGCTCACGGACATGTGCGCAAGCTGAATCCGACAGGCGGAGGTGCGGCCGATGGTCTCCATGTCACCGGTCACCGCATGGGTGGAGAGTACGGCAGTTTTGAGGGTGATGATCAGCCGCGCCTCTCTGGCGACGGGTCTGGGAGCAGCGGCGCTTTCGGGCGGGTGGGTCTGTTCGGCAGGGGCCGGCAGAACGGGCGCATGGCGCTGCGCGTAAGGTGCCCACTGAAGCTCCTCGGCGGCAGATTCGATCAAGGCCTGTGTGAGGCTGGACGTCTGCTCAACGAAGGCGGCCAGCAGCACGGTGTCGCAGAAGACGTTGATGAGCCGCGGGATGCCACCGGTATAGCGGTGGATCAGCTCGATGGTCTCCGCGGGGAACAGGTCCTGACCCTGCCAGCCGGCCACCTCCAGACGGTGCCGGATGTACTCGGCGATCTCCTCGGGCCCCAGGGGGCGCAGGTGAAAACGCAGTCGGATACGTTGCGAGAGCTGCTCCAGGGAGGGATCCGCCAGCAGGTCCGCCAGTTCCGGCTGGCCGACCAGGATGACGCTCAGCACCTTGTTGCGCGCAGGCTCACCGTCGCTCAGCATGCGGATCTCTTCGAGGACATCCCGGGAAAGATTCTGACACTCATCCACCACCAGCAGCACGCTTCGGCGACGCTTGGCCTGATTGGCGAGGAAACGGTTCAGTTTCTCGATCAGTTCGACCTTGGTGCTGCGATGGGAGTCGATGCCGAACACCGTGGCCAGATGTTCCAGGAACTCCACCTCGGTAAGCTGGGTCTGGTGGATCCGTGCCACCACCACCGAATCATCCAGGGAGTCCAGCAGTCGCTGCAGAACGATGGTCTTTCCGGAACCGATCTCGCCGGTCACTACGGCAAAGCCGTCACGATTCATGACCGTGTACTTCATGTACGCAAGCGCCCGGGCATGGGGCTTGCTCATGTACAGAAAGCTTGAGTCCGGCGCCAGCTGGAAAGGCGGCTTGTCGAGGTTGAAGTACTCCAGGTACATGATCAGTAGGCCGTACGCAGGTTGGTCAAACGCCAGAGGGCTTGCCAGGAGCGAAGCCGTAGATTGGTCGGACGGGTACACCGGGGTGCAGCCGGGCAGGACATAAAACCATCTTCGCAGGTGAGGCTTGCAGCCTGCAAGCCCTTTGACCCGCCCCCCGTAGAGCCGTTCCGGCCAGAGACAGGACGGAGCAGCGGAATCTCGACTGACGCCTGCGGTCGGCCATGTTGACGTCAAACCGTGCCATGCTCGCTCCGCAGGCTGCCCGAGCGTTGAGGATCATCCCACGCCTCATCCGACACGGGTAGTCGGATATGCATCGTGGTACCCGCACCCGGTGAACTGGTGACTTCCACATCACCCCCGAGAGATCGCACCAATTCCCGGCTCTCGTAGGCTCCGATGCCCATGCCCGTCAGCCCCTTGGTGGACTCGAAGGGCTTGAACAAACGGCTGCGGATGAAGTCTGCGTCCATGCCGACGCCGGTATCCTGCACGGCGAGATGTACCTGCTCAGCGTCCCGCCACAGGCGCAGCGTGACGCTGCCTTCTGCGGGCGTGGCCTCCTGGGCGTTCTGCACCAGGTGGTTGATGACCGAAAGCAAACGGTCTCGCACCGCACGCACGGGAAACGGCCCGCCCTCGACCTGCAGCACCGGCACCGGCTTGTGGGTCGATCGATTGGCCACCGCCTGAGCGGCCAGCGTCTCGAGGTCGACCGTCAGATACCTGGGCGGCACGTCGCCGGCCCTCAGCTGTTCCATGAGCCGGTTCATGCGATTGACCGCGTTCTCGACCGTCGCAATGGCATCCTTCAGGAACGCAGGGTTGTCTCCATGTCGCCTGGCATTGCTGACCACCAATGAAAGCTGGGCGATGAGATTCTTGAGATCATGGAGCACATAGGCCGAGAGGCGATTGAAGCCCTCGAATTGGCGTACCTCCGCGAGCGCCCGGGAGGCATCCAGCTGGGCCAGGTGCGTCGCCGCCTGAAGCCCCGCCGTCTTGAGGAGATCCCGCTCCTCCCAGGTCAGGCGAGACACGGAAAGCGAAGGCATGAGTACGACGAAGCCCATCAGATCCCGGTCATGGAACAGGGGCACGATGAGCCAGACAGCATCCTGGTCGTTCAGCACGGGCGGCAGTACCAGGTTCCCGTAGCGTTCCGGATACTGGCGATATTCGGGAAGATCCACGATCCATCCAGAGTCACGCAGGAACACCGGCAAAGGACTGTCTTGCGCAACCCCGGTCGCCACCTGGCCCGGCATGCCAACGGTACCCATCAACTGATACGTTCGACCACCATCGCGCAACCAGATCTGACCCCCGCCGCTGTCCACGATATTGGCCAGCGCCCTGATCACCCGAACCGGCAGATCCTCATGACTGTCACTGGCGGCCATGGTGGCAATGAACCGCAGCCATTCGTCACGATAGTCGAAGCGGTAACTGAAAAAATGCTTGCTGACAAACACGCGCAGCCGGGCACGCAGCCGCTCTGACAACAGCGCGCCGACCAGCAGCATGAGGGCCGCGAACAGGAACACCACCTGCAGTACCGTGCCCCAGTCGCCGCCGAACACGCGCACGTAGTACCCGGCAGCAGCCATGATCACCAGGTACAGCCCCGCCGCCATCAGGGTCACGCCCTGGAACACCACCCCCCGGGAGACGAACACGTCCAGTTCCCAGCGGGGATTGCGCGCGGCCGAGATGGCGATGAGCGGTGCCATGAGTGCAAAGATGTAACCGCGGGCATCCAGCAGGTGCTGGGACATGCCGCCAAGCATCAGCGCCTCGGCATGGATATAGAACTCGAAGACGTAGACACCCCCCAGGCCGAGGGCCACGTACTTGATCTGCCATCGGTCTGCCGGCGTCGTGGAACGCAAAAGATGTTCAAGCAGCACGAGCAGGCACAGGGCCAGGCCAAGCTTGCCGACGAGCAGGAAATCACGAACCGGATCATCGCTGACGACGCCGGGCGAGATGATGAAGTGGACCACGAGCGCAAGAGCGATCACGCCGGCCACCACGCCAATGGCGGCCAGATACCGCCTGGCTCGATCCTCCGGCCCCGTGGCCTTCCAGTTCAACAGCCACAGGAAGCCGATCCAGGCGCTGTCCCGGAAAACCTCAATGATGAACAGGAAACCGGGATTGAAGACGGGCCTGCTCCACTGCCAGGCGAACAGAGCAGACCAGAGCACACTGCCGGCGACCGCCCACATCAAGACATGGCCCACTGGGCCCGGACGTCTCCAGCCGATCAGCAGGATCGCAAGAAGCGCTGAAAATGCAATGGCGGACAGGGCATAGCCAGCAAGACCGATGTTCATGCTATCGGCCCCGACGGCATATCACTCAGACATCCGTGGCGTGTCGTGACTCGTGGCACGGATCGCAGGCAAGCTGGAGGTCTCACGGGTTTGGCGCATGGAACCAGGAAAACCGGACCTCGAAAGGAGTGATAGAACGATCCGGGATTCTTCACAGAGGAGGATGAGGATCACCGGGTGACCGTGCAGGCACGGTCACCTGGTTGCCGATGTTAGCGGGAACCCCTGCCCCACAGGACCACTTCCACGGTCTGGATGATGGTGAGCAGGTCCAGTGCGATGCTCTGATTTTTCACGTAGTAGAGATCGTACTGGAGTTTCTCGAAGGCATCCTTCTCGGAAGCACCGTAGGGATAGTTGATCTGCGCCCAGCCGGTCAGGCCCGGTTTCACCCAGTGACGGTGATGGTAATAGGGCAGCTTGGCGGACAGCTGTTCCACGAATTCCGGACGCTCCGGACGCGGCCCCACGAAGCTCATGTCGCCTCGCAGCACATTGAACAGCTGCGGCAGTTCATCAAGGCGTGTCTTGCGCATGAAATTGCCGAAGCGGGTAACCCGGGGATCCTGTTTCTGGGCCCAGCGGGCCACCCCGTCACCCTCCGCGTCCATCACCATACTGCGAAACTTGGTCAGGGTGAACGGCTTGCCGTTCTGCCCAACCCGCACCTGACGGAACAGTACCGACCCCCGACCCCGGCTCTCGATCAGGATGCCCAGCGCCGTCAACAGCATCAGAGGCCAGGTCAATGCGAGCAGAACCAGACTGGTCGTGACATCCAGCATGCGCTTGGCGTAGTCCCGGTACAGGCACTGACGGAAGCCCCGGGAGAAGATCATGGTGCTCGGGCGCAGGATATCCAGCTTGAGGAACCCGCCCTCCCGTTCAAAGAAATCCGAGACATCCAGCACGTTGACCCCGTTCATCTTGCAGGCCATCAGCTCATCCACTGGGAAGCCGCCGCGAGGATCATCCATGGCGATGACCACATCATCGATCTGGTGGGCGCGCACGTACTGATCCAGGGGCTGATCCAGATGCACCAGGCTGTCCTGGGGCACCAGACTCACTTCCTGGGCTTGGGGCACAAATCCGAAGAGCTCAAAACCGCGCCGGTCACTGCGACGGCGCAGCCGGTTGAACAGGGTGGCGGTGTTTCCTGCACCCAGCACAAGCACCCGACGCTTGAGTGCGTCCAGATCCAGGAGACGTACGCCGACCAGACGGGTCACGATCACACCCGCAAAGGCACCCGCCATGGCCAGCACCATGATGCCGCGACCGAACAGGAGCGAGGGAAATGCATAGAAAAGTGCAGCCAGCATCGCGGCACCCAGGGCGAACGCGCCGACCACACGCAGGACCACAGCAAGGGTGGAATCCCGGAACCCGCGCCGGTAGAGACCCATGCTGAGCATGGCCAGCATGTTTACGGCGGCAAAGATCACCAGCTTCAGGCCCAGGCCATCAAAGACAACGGGGGCCGCGCCCTGGGGGAAACGAAACTGCACGGCGAGATAGAAGGCCGCCATGATGATCACGGCCTCGGCCATGGCCAGCACCACCAGGGGGGTGGAGAGTTCGCGCCCGAGGATCTGGACGTGGCTGTGTTTGAGGCGGATGCCGCGTGGTTTCTGACGTCTTGCGGGCTCAGCGACCGGCAGCATGGTGACCGTACCGCCGCCTTGCTCGGGCGCCGGGACGGACCCGCGTTCGCCTGCCCGCCTGCGATCCGGGCCGCTGAAGCCGGACATGCCCGACTCACTGGGGACTGCGGCCTTGTATTCAGCTTTCTGCGTCATGATCCACACGCCTCCTTGGCCGTGGGGGCAGCCGATTCGAGCCGATTTGAGACGGCTGCCGGACTGCCCAGATACAACGTGTTACCCCTAACTGAACCAGGGGGCCCTGGGCCTGAGAGGCCCTTCATACCGGGGATTCAACCTACGGATCAAACCCTTGCAAAGACACCGGTATTGGTCCGTTTGCCCCGTCAGTAAGACGGCGGCACCGGCACCAGCAATGTGACACAGGTCACATTATGCATAGCATAGTGTACGTTCAGAAGATTGCAAATGTTTTAAGGCACCGGGTCCATGGCAAGGGTGGGACAAGTCAGTCTCCGGGCTCGGATGGAGGATCCAGAGTCCCGGACGACCTGAGCAATCGTGGAGCTGGCGACAGGAGTCGAACCTGCGACCTACTGATTACAAATCAGCCGCTCTACCAACTGAGCTACGCCAGCGCAATCCGGTCGAGAAGTGTACTCCAGGGCGGGGACAGGCGCCAATTAACCCGCATATTTCACCGATCCCGGTGAAATATGCGGGTTAAGGCACCACGAGGGGAGGACAGGCCCGTTCCATGCGGTTAACCCCAACGGGCAGCGCGACATCGGCGTAGGCCTCCTCGGGCCCCGCCAGATCCAGCCAGTAGAGGGTCTGGGTGCGTGTGCGCGCCTCGATGCGCGGTCCATAACCCATGGCCTCGACCTGCTCCACGCGTCTTCTGGCCCGTTCATGCTCGGAAAACAGGCCGAGCGAGATGCCGTTGCGGTGCTCCCCTTCGCCGATGACATAGAGATCCAGCAGACCCCGCCCGGCCAGATCCCGGGCCAGGTTGAGCGCGGCCTCGCGGGTCGCCCGTGGAGGCAGGTAGACCCAGTAACTGGAGACGATCTCCCGGCTGACGCTGCGCAGGTCCCCCAGGAGCCCCTGAGCCTCCAGTTGTGTACTGAGGGCCTGGGCCTCCATCCGGGACATGAAGGGGCCGACGGTTTCACAGTGCCAGCGCGGCGCAGCACCGGCCGTTTGCGCGCTCGGCGGGGCTTCAGGCACGACCCCTGCAGCACGTTCGGACAAAAGCACCAGCCGGGCAGCATTACGGATCTCGAGGCTCTCGACCGGAGAACCGGTTTCCCCGGGGGGCTTGACCTGGGTCTGCCAGTACAGAAACGCCCCGTTGAGCAAGATCAGGATCAGGACCAGGGTTCGCATGCACGCCCCCCCGTCATCACGTCCAGCCCCTGCAGCACCAGCCAGGGACAGAGTTCGTAGCGGCCCTTGAGCCAAGGCAGGATGCGCGGCGCATCCCCGCCACAGAGAATGCGTCGAAAGGGTTCTGTCAGATTCGACTCAATACGCTCACAGAGCCCGTCCACCGCCGCAGCCATGCCAAAAAGCGCGCCCCCCGACACCGCGCCGGCGGTATTATCCGCCAGCAGGGCCGGTGGCCCATCCGGCTTCACGCCGATCTGGGCGGTCCCCTGCCCCAGGGCGAGCGCCATGAGCCTGAGGCCTGGCAGGATCATACCGCCCAGGTGCCGGCCATCGGGATCAACCGCATCCAGGGTCAGGGCCGTGCCACAGTCGATCACCACCAGGCTGCCCGCGAACAGCCGCCGAGCCCCGACCATGGCCGCATAGCGATCCGCGCCCAGACGCCCCGGGTCCGCGTAAGCGTTGCGGATGCCATGAGCCTCCTGGACGGCCTGGTGCAACAGCGGAACCGGCCAGCCCTGGTGTGCGCAAAAACTGGAGAGTCCATCGAAGAAACCCTCATCCCTGACACTGATCACATGAATCGATTCCGGACTTTCATGGGGCGAAAGGCTCCTGGCCAATCCCTCCAGGCCTTCGGCGTCGGGCGTCACGACACCCCGCGGCGGATCCTGCCCGGGCGCGTTGACCAGGGCCCACTTGAGCCGGCTGTTGCCGGCATCCAGCAGCAGCCGGGTCATGACATCGCCCTCCTGACACTGACCTCGCCCGCATCCAGCAACCACTCGCTGCCCTGACCCACGAGCCGCAACCGACCCTCTGAATCCACGCCACGGGCCTCGCCCTCGAGAATCTCCCCCGAGGCTGAACTTACCTTGACCGGAAGTCCGAACAGCACATCGTAGCGGGACCAGCGCTCCAGGAGGGCCTCGGCCGGTTGAGCGCAGAAGTCGTCCAGCGCCCGGGAAAGGGCTTGAATCAGACGGGCAGCCAGCGCATTCCTGGACGGCAAGTCCGCCCCCATGAGCCCGGCGAGGTCGATCCAGGGCTGGTCGATGGCAACATCGCCAGACAGTGCCACATTGAGTCCCACGCCGGCCACCAGCACGGACCGTTGCTCCCGACTGCGCAGTTCGACCAGGATACCGCCCAGCTTGCGGCCACGGGCGACCAAGTCATTGGGCCACTTCAAACCGATCTCTTCATGATCAAGCGCCTCGACCAGGGCCACGCCCAAGGCAAGGGTCAGCCGTGGCGGCACCCCCGTCCAGTGGGAAACATCCCGACGCACACTCATGGCCAGCCCGCCGCCAAAGGGCATCCGCCATTCCCTGCCGCGCCTGCCCCGTCCGGCGCTCTGATGTTCCGCGAGACAAGCGGCCTCGCCGGAGTCACAGGCCAGACGCCCGAGCCAGGCACTGGTGGAGTCCAGCTCGGGGAAGACGTGCAGGCGCAATCTGGCACGCAGATCTGCTGGAAGATCCTGGACGATACGTTCTTCAGCGAGGGGTTCGACGGGACGTTCGAGCTGCAGCATGCCGGCCTGATCGCCTATCAATCCAAGCCCCCAGCCGCGCAGGCGATCAAGCGCGCCCTTGAGTCGGGACGCGTGCCAGTCGCCGGGAAGCGCCGCCGCAGGATGCGGCTGCCCGTCCGCCAGCAGATGCAGCAGAATCATGGCGTCCTGGATCGCCGCCTGATCCGGATCCGAGTGCCCGTGACTGATTTGTGGATCAACGGTGCTGATGGGATGACGTCCTGTTCTGTCCGTCAAAGACTTTCGGCTATGATCGTGGCAACAGGGAATGAACACAATGACACCATTTCACAGATCCACCTTCCTGAACTGTGCGCTGGCCGGTGCCGTATTTCTGGGTGCGGCTGCGCCATCGGCTGTCATGGCACAGGGCCAGATACACATCCACCGCAGCCCGGACGGCACCCAGTGGTTCACCGACCGGCGCAACATGGGACCCGACTATACTTATGTAGGCTCCTACGGGCGACCCACCGCCAGCCACTCCTGCAACGGCATCACGCCGACCATCCTGGCGCAACGGGCCGAACCCTATCTCACCACCGTGCGACACTACGCCACCCATTACGGCATCGACCCGAACCTGGTCCGTGCAGTCATCACGGTGGAGTCCTGCTTCGACCGGCAGGCGGTCTCTAGAGTGGGTGCCCAGGGCCTGATGCAGCTGATGCCGGCGACGGCGCGGGAACTGGGTGTTCAGAACAGCTTCGATGCCCTAGACAACATCCGGGGCGGCGTACGCTACCTGCATCGGATGCTGCAGGAATTCGACCAGGACATCACCCTCGCCCTGGCCGCCTACAACGCCGGCCCAGGCGCAGTACGCCGGCATAATGGTGTCCCGCCCTTCAACGAAACCCGCAATTACATCACCCGGGTCATGGATCACTACGAGCGACTGGCGGGTACGCCCCAGACGCCAACCCCCTGATACAGTCGCACGGGCCTTGCTGCGGCTGAAGTCGTGATCAAACCCGTCAAACTCGCTCTCTGAACCAAGCATTTGCTCCAAAATCGCCCATAAAAAACCCCGCTGCCCAAAGGACAGCGGGGTTTGCGTTAGGTGCCTGGCAGTGACCTACTTTCGCATGGGGGCGAGCGGGGACCCGTTCGTCCAGTGGACGAACGCAGCCGATGCGAGCGACTCGCACCTCGTGTGCGAGGCTGGAGCGCCGCTTAGCGGCTTCCCCATGCAGGCCAAAAAAAACCCCGCAGTCCAGAAAGACCACGGGGTTTGGGATAGGTGCCTGGCAGTGACCTACTTTCGCATGGGGAAGCCCCACACTATCATCGGCGCTGAGCAGTTTCACTTCCGAGTTCGGGATGGGATCGGGTGGTTCCCACTCGCCATTGCCGCCAGGCAAACTTGTACCATGTACCGGTCAATTCCGATACACAGAATTCGAGAAAGCATTCTAGGCGCAGTGTTATGTCGATTTCGGACTCAACATACAGCCCAAACTGTTTGGGGTTGTATGGTCAAGCCGCACGGGCAATTAGTACTGGTTAGCTTCACACATTACTGCGCTTCCACACCCAGCCTATCAACGTCGTAGTCTCCGACGGCCCTTTAGGGACCTCGAGGGTCCAGGGAAATCTCATCTTGAGGTGGGCTTCCCGCTTAGATGCTTTCAGCGGTTATCCCTTCCGTACTTAGCTACCCGGCAATGCCACTGGCGTGACAACCGGAACACCAGAGGTACGTCCACTCCGGTCCTCTCGTACTAGGAGCAGATCCTCTCAAATTTCCGACGCCCACGGCAGATAGGGACCGAACTGTCTCACGACGTTCTAAACCCAGCTCGCGTACCACTTTAAATGGCGAACAGCCATACCCTTGGGACCTGCTTCAGCCCCAGGATGTGATGAGCCGACATCGAGGTGCCAAACACTGCCGTCGATATGGACTCTTGGGCAGTATCAGCCTGTTATCCCCGGAGTACCTTTTATCCGTTGAGCGATGGCCCTTCCATACAGAACCACCGGATCACTAAGACCTGCTTTCGCATCTGCTCGACTTGTCTGTCTCGCAGTTAAGCACCCTTATGCCTTTGCACTCAGTGCGCGATTTCCGACCGCGCTGAGGGTACCTTCGCACTCCTCCGTTACTCTTTGGGAGGAGACCGCCCCAGTCAAACTACCCACCACACAATGTCCCTGTCCCGGATAACGGGACTAGGTTAGAACTTCAAACATGCCAGGGTGGTATTTCAAGGTTGGCTCCACGACGACTGGCGTCGCCGCTTCAAAGCCTCCCACCTATCCTACACAAGCAGGTTCAAAGTTCAGTGTGAAGCTGTAGTAAAGGTTCACGGGGTCTTTCCGTCTAGCCGCGGGTACACTGCATCTTCACAGCGATTTCAATTTCACTGAGTCTCGGGTGGAGACAGTGCCGCCATCGTTACGCCATTCGTGCAGGTCGGAACTTACCCGACAAGGAATTTCGCTACCTTAGGACCGTTATAGTTACGGCCGCCGTTTACCGGGGCTTCGATCAAGAGCTTCGCCCGAAGGCTGACCCCATCAATTAACCTTCCGGCACCGGGCAGGCGTCACACCCTATACGTCCTCTTTCGAGTTTGCAGAGTGCTGTGTTTTTAATAAACAGTCGCAGCGGCCTGGTCTCTGCGACCTCCAACAGCTTAGGGAGCAAGTCCCATCACCATCAGAGGCGTACCTTCTCCCGAAGTTACGGTACCATTTTGCCTAGTTCC
>NZ_KB898922.1:0-70000 GCF_000377945.1 Thioalkalivibrio sulfidiphilus | reverse complement strand
TCACCTCGTCCCGGGTCAGGGGCGGGCGGGTGGCGCTCTTGCCGGTGGGGTCGCCGATCATGCCGGTAAAGTCCCCGATCAGGAAGATGGCCTCGTGACCCAGGTCCTGGAACTGGCGCAGCTTGTTGAGCAGCACGGTGTGACCCAGATGCAGGTCCGGGGCGGTCGGATCGAAGCCCGCCTTGATGCGCAGGGGGCGCCCCGATTCGAGCCGCTGCTTGAGTTCATCCTCAAGCAGGATCTCGTGACTGCCGCGCCGGATCAGGTCCAGCTGGTCGGAAAATCCGGGCATCCTGTACTCCTTATATAGTGTGTCCGCCCCGAAGGGGCTCTAAACTGGTCTTCGACCCTTAAAATGAGGGGCCACAAGATTGACCACAGCGGGGCCTCGGGCTACGCTCTGGCAAACAATAACGGAATACAATCCGTGGATTATCACTCGTTCTTCAAACGGGACTATAAGTCCACCCAGGCTTCCCGGCGCTCCGGGACCTCTCGGCACTGGCCTCTCAGGGGGCTGGCTCTGATGTCGGGGCTGGTCCTGCTGGGCGTGGTTCTGGCCAAGAACCAGGACACCGCGCCCGCCACCGCCCTTGAGCTGGCCGAGCAGCCGATACCTGCCGTCGAGGCCGTGCATGATACCGAAAAGCACGTCAGCGGCACACGCATCCAGATGGCCCTTGCCCTGCCGGAATCCCCCTCTGTCCGCGCTTCGAGCGGCATCGACGTGGAAGCGGCACTGCAGGCCGAGGCTCAGGACGATACTCTGGCCGAGGCCGAGATCGACACAGCGCCTGAAATGGCCGCCGATGCCGGCGAGTGGAACGAGGTGGTGGTGCAGCGGGGAGACACCCTCTCCGCCATCTTCAGCCGCCTGGAGATCCACAGCCAGCTCAACCCCATCCTGTCCCTGGGGGATCAGGTCTCACTGCTGCGCTCCATCCATCCGGGCGAGAAGATCCGCGCCCTCAAGGTGGACGGTCGCCTGCAGGAACTGGTCTACGAGCCGAGCCGCACCCGCCATCTGCACGTGATCCGGGGCGACGACGGCTACCAGGCACGGGAAGTGGAACGCCCCCTGGAGACGCGCATCACCCAGGCAAGCGGCGTGATCCAGTCCTCGCTGTTCCAGGCCGGGATGGATGCGGGCATGTCCCAGACCCTGATCATGTCCATGGCCAACATCTTCGGCTGGGACATCGACTTCGCCCTGGATATTCGTGAGGGCGACCGGTTCACAGTGATCTACGAGCAGCTCTTCCAGGACGGAGAGTTCGTACGCGACGGCGCGGTACTGGCCGCGGAGTTCGTCAATCGGGGCACTGCCTTCCAGGCCCTGCGCTACACCCGCCCGGACGGACACACCGATTACTACTCACCGGATGGTCGCAGCATGCGCAAGGCCTTCCTGCGCACCCCCGTGGAGTTCGCACGCATCAGCTCCCGCTTCGGCAGCCGGCGTCATCCCATCCTGCATACCATGCGCCAGCACCGGGGCGTGGATTACGCCGCCCCCACCGGTACGCCCATCCGCGCCTCCGGTGACGGCCGGATCGCCTACCGGGGCAGCCGGGGCGGCTACGGCAAGACCATCGTCATTCAGCATGGTCAGCAGTACCAGACCCTGTATGCCCACATGAACGGCTTCGCCCGCAATACCGCGGTCGGCGAGCGGGTGCGCCAGGGCCAGGTGATCGGTTACGTGGGCAGCACGGGCATGGCCACCGGCCCGCATCTGCACTACGAATTCCTGGTCAACGGCGTGCACCGCGACCCGCTGACCGTGCGCCTGCCCGACGCAGAGCCCCTGCCTGATAGGTACATGAGCGACTTCAAGGCCAAGACCGCTCCCCTGCTGGCACAGATCGAGATGCTCAACAGCCTGACCCTGGCCGGATCTTCCCGGTGAAGCCAAAGATGAGCGCCCTGTACGCGGGCCTCATCTCCGGAACCAGCATGGACGCCGTGGATGCGGTGCTGGTGAATCTGCCCGGGGAAGGTCCGCCCCGTTGCCTGGCCGCCCTGGCCTACCCGATACCCCCCGAACTGCACGCCCGCCTCAAGCGCCTCGCGGATCCCGCGGCTGCTGCCGGCCTGGATGAGCTGGGGGAAGCGGACGTACTTACCGGTGAACTGTTCGCCGAGGCCGCCCTGGCGGTGATCGAGGCGGCCGGCATCAGTACAGACGCGGTTGTCGCCATCGGCAGTCATGGCCAGACGGTGCGCCACCGCCCCGAGGCCAACCCGCCCTTTACCCTGCAGATCGGCAACCCCCACCGCATCGCCCAGCGTACCGGCATCACCACCGTAGCGGATTTCCGCCAGCGTGACATGGCCGCGGGTGGTCAGGGCGCACCGCTGGTGCCGGCCTTCCACCGCGCCGTGTTCGGCGATAGGCACGAGGCCCGGGTGGTGATCAACATCGGCGGCATCGCCAACATCACCCGCCTGCCCGCCCACGGAATGGCACCGGTCATCGGCTTCGACACCGGGCCCGGGAACACCCTGATGGACGGCTGGATTCGCCGGCACCGAAACCTGCCCTACGATTCGGATGGCGCCTGGGCACGGCAGGGATTGATCCTCGATGATCTCCTGCAGCGCCTGCTGGCGGACCCCTACCTGGCCCTGCCCGCACCCAAGAGCACCGGTCCCGAGTATTTCAGCCCCGCGTGGCTGGAGGGACACCTGATCGGCCTGGCAGCCAAGCCCGAGGACGTCCAGCGCACCCTGCTGGAGTACACCGCCCGCAGCATCGCCCTGGCCGTGGATGCCTTTGCCGCGGACAGCGTACGCGCCCTGGTCTGCGGCGGCGGGGCCCACAACGGCCTGCTCATGGAGCGCTTGGCGGCACTGATGCCGGGACGGCAGGTCACGGACACCGCCTCGATGGGGGTCGATCCGGATTGGGTGGAGGCAATGGCCTTCGCCTGGCTGGCGAAGGAAGCCCTGCAGGGGCGGCCGGGGAATGTAAGGGAAGTCACTGGCGCCCGTGAGGACGTTATCCTGGGCGGGATCATCCCAGGCAGTGGCGAGTGGCAAGTGGCAAGTGGCTAGGAAAAGAAAAAGGGGGGCTTTCGCCCCCCTCTTTTCTCTTGGATCTAGTAACTTGTCTCTTGGATCTAGTAACTTGTCTCTGCGCCTTCTTACACCGAGAAGGAAGAGCCGCAACCGCAGGTGGTGGTCGCGTTGGGATTGCGGATCACGAACTGGGCGCCTTCCAGACCCTCCGTGTAGTCGATCTCTGCACCCATCAGGTACTGGAAGCTCATGGGATCGATCAACAGGGTGACACCGCCCTTTTCCACCACGGTATCACCGTCGTTGACGTTCTCGTCAAAGGTGAAGCCGTACTGGAAGCCGGAGCAGCCGCCGCCGCTGACGAACACCCGCAGCTTCAGGGCGTTGTTGTTCTCTTCCTCGATCAGGCTCTTGACCTTGGAGGCTGCCGAATCGGTGAAGATCAGCGGGCTGGGCATGGATTCATTGACGGTGTCAGTAGCGCTCATGATAAATCTCTCCGAACGTGAGTTCTGTCCGATGGGTTGGGGCTACGCTAGCATTTGTTGACCATCCCGGTCAAGAATTCGCCTTGCCCGCCCCGCCCGTGGGGGCGTTGCCCGCCGTCGCTGCGGAACCCTCCTCGGGTTTGAGGTATTCGAGCCGGGGCTTCTCATTGGACCGGCGGACCAGGTTGCCGTTCACCTCGGCGCCCATGGCCATCTCGATGAGGTTGTAATACACGCTGCCGCTGATCCTCGCCTTGGGTGCCAGTTCCACCCGCTCGCTGGCATGCACGTCGCCTTCCACGGTGCCGTTGATCACCACCCGGGGGACATTGACCTCCCCCTCGACCCGACCGCCTTCGTTGAGGATCAGGATGGAGGGACGCTCGCCGTCATCGGCGTAGAGATTGCCGCGGATGGTGCCCTCCACGTGCAGCCCCCCGGAGAAGCGAATATTGCCCTCCACGACGGTGTGGCGCCCCACCAGGGTGTCCACCTGGGCGGAACTCATCTTTTTGCGATTTCCCCACATCGGTTCAGCCACCTGTCTTGAGGCTGGCAATCCAGCCGTATTCCTGCTCCACCACGCGGGGACGGTTACCCGCCGGCGTGAGCGTGACCATGATCTGTTCGGGCCTGACGCCCTCCGGAATGCGGACGCGGCCCTCGACGTTCTGAAAATAACGGAAGGAGAAGGGTCGGCTCCCCTCGCCCAGGGCATCGGCGGGCACATCCACCTTCGCCCCACCCCGTTGGCCACGCACGGCCAGTTCCAGGGTGCCTTCCACGACGGCAGTGCCCCGGATCTGGGTCAGCACCGCCCTGTAGACATACTCGCCACTGGCCCCCACAGGCTCAAGGACGAAGCTGTGAATATGCAAACCCGATTCCAGATTTTCCGGCGAAACGATGTTGCGGTAGAAAGTCAGTTCCTCGTCCATGGATTGCAGACGGGTCTGCATGTCGGCCAGGTTCTCGCGCAGGCGCTCGGCGGCGGCCTTTTCGATGATCTGCCCCCGTTCCAGCCGGGCATTACGCTGTACCAGTTCCCGGTTGGTACGCTCCAGGCTCGCCACCCGCCGTTGCAGTTCGCGGATCTCGCCACGGGCATCGCTGTGACGTTCGCCGCCCCGGCTCTGGCCCGCCTCGAACAGGCCCCAGCCGGCCAGAATCAGGGCCACGGCCAGGCCGCCCCAGATCAGGGCACGACGCACCGGATGGTGATACCGGACCCGGTAGCCGCCTTGTGTGCCCAGTGACTTCACGGAATCAGGGCAGGACCGCGATGCCGTCCAGGCCCGCGGTCTCGGGCAGGCCGAACATCAGGTTCATGTTCTGCACCGCCTGGCCCGAGGCCCCCTTGACCAGGTTGTCGATCACCGACAGGACCACCGCGGTGTCGCCCCCCTGGGGACGGTGCACGGCGATGCGGCAGCGGTTGGTGCCGCGCACGCTGCGGGTCTCGGGGTGACTGCCCGGCGGCATCACGTCCACGAAGGGTTCCGCGGCGTAGCGCTGTTCGAAGATGCCCTGGAGGTCGGTGTCCATATCCTTCAGCACCGCGTAGAGGCTGGCCTCGATCCCGCGGATCATGGGCAGCAGGTGGGGCACGAAGGTCAGCCCCGGGGTCGTGCCGGCCACGTCGCCCAGGGTCTGCAGGATCTCAGGCAGATGACGGTGACCCGCCACGCCATAGGCCTTGAAGTTCTCGCTGGCCTCGCACAGCAGCATGCCCACCTGGGCCTTGCGCCCGGCACCGCTGACACCGGACTTGGCATCGGCCACCAGGTGAGCGGCATCCACCAGCCCGGCTTCCAGCAAGGGGATGAAGCCCAGGCTCACCGCGGTGGGGTAACAGCCGGGCACGGCGATCAGGCGGGCATCGGGGATGCGTGCCCGGTTGATCTCGGGCAGGCCGTAGACCGCCTGGTCCAGCAGCTCCGGGGCACCGTGGGGCTGGCCGTACCAGCGGGACCAGAGTTCGGCGTCCCGGATGCGAAAGTCGGCGGACAGGTCGATCACCCGGGTACCCCGAGAGAGCAGTTCCCCGGCCATGGCATGGGCCACGCCGTGGGGGGTGGCGAAGAACACCACGTCGCATTCCGCCAGACGGCCCGGATCAGGCTCGGTGAAGGCCAGGTCCGTGTGCCCGCGCAGATTGGGAAACATGGCATCGAGGCGCTCCCCGGCGTTGCCCCGGGAGGTCACCACCGCCGGTTCGGCCCCGGGATGGGCCAGCAGCAGACGCAGCAGTTCCACGCCCGTGTACCCGGTTGCCCCTACGATACCTGCCCTGATCACGATGCCCTCCTGCCAGTGTCTGAATATGTCAGGTTGGCGATCATACTCCCATTGCCGGCAAGGGAAAAACGCACATCCGGCCACGGTTTTGGCTGCGAACTTCCTTAACCCGCATATCTCACCACCCTTCTACTACGGCCGCCGATCTGCTCGCTGTGACGGGGCGTGCTCACTTCAGCCGGCTTGACGTAGTGTCGGCTACGCCGGCGCCGTCTCCGCGCGCCCCATCACAGCGGCATCTCGACACCCTCGCTACGAACGGTGGTGAGATATGCGGGTTAACGGCGGATACTCCAACGGGTACACTGCGTCTTCTTGGAACCTAACGGCAGACGAGCAGACCCATGAAACGACGTGATCTGATCACCCTCGCCATCGTGGCCATCCTGATCGGCGGCGGCTTGGCCCTGTGGCTTGCCCCCGAGGAGGGCCTGCGCCCGGCCCCTGAAGTGAGCTTCCAGACCCTGGACGGACGCACCGTGTCCATGGAAGGCCTGCGTGGTCAGCCGGTGCTGCTGACCTTCTGGGCCACCAACTGCCCGAGTTGCGTCCGCGAGATCCCGCACCTGGCGGAGTTGCATGAGCGCTATCAGGCCCAGGGGCTGAAGGTCATCGGCATCGCCATGTCCTATGACCGGCGAGACCACGTGGAAGAGATGGTGCGCGCCCGCGAGATCCCCTACACCATCGCCCACGACACCAACGATGCCGCCGCCCTGGCCTTCGGCCAGATCCGCCTGACCCCCACCTCGTTCCTGATCTCCCCCCAGGGTCGCATCGTCTACCAGAAGCTGGGCGACATCGACTGGTCGCTGGTGGAGCGCAACCTGGAGCGCTGGCTGGGATGAGCGCCTACCTGTGGGCCAAGTCCCTGCACGTGATCTTCATGGTGACCTGGTTCGCGGGCCTGTTCTACCTGCCGCGGCTGTTCGTCTACCACGCCGAGACCCGTGACGCGGCAGGCAATGAGCGCTTCAAGATCATGGAGCGCAAGCTGTTCTGGGGCATCATGACCCCCGGCGCGGTGATCACCGCCGCCTTCGGCATCTGGATGATCGCCATGCACCCCCAGGCCTACGCGGCCGGCTGGATGCACTTCAAGCTGCTGCTGGTGGTGCTGCTGATCGCCTACCACATCTGGTGCGGCGTGCTGGTACAGCAGTTCCAGGAGGATGCCAACCGCCATTCCCACCAGTGGTACCGGTGGTTCAACGAGATCCCGGTATTCATGCTCGTGGGCATCGTGGTGCTGGTGATCAGTCGCCAGGTGATGCCGGGGCTGATTGCCATGGGGGTGGTGCTGGGCATATTCGTCGCGTTCGCGCTGATGCAGCGCATGAAGGCCCGTTAGGAAGTGAGAGGTGTGAATTGAGAAGTGCGAAGTGAAAGGCTTTTACTTCCCACTTCCAAATTCTCACTTCCCACTTTCGCTCGCACTTCCCAATTCACACTTCGCAATTAAAATCAGGTCTTCCCCGCCCGCACCAGGCCGCCCAGACCCACCTGCATCAGCGCGTTGTTGAGCAGGGCGCGGATGGCCGCCGGTTCTTCCATCTCCAGACACTGGTTGAGCAGCTCCCGGGCACGGGCCTGGGAGAAGCTGCGGATCACCCATTTCACCCGGGCCAGTGAGGCGACGTTGACGCTCAGGGAGTCGATACCCATGCCGATGAGCAGGATGGCGGCGGCAGGGTCGGCGGCCATCTCGCCGCAGATGCTCACCGGCTTGCCCGCCTTCTTCGCGCCCTCGCTCACCTGCTTGAGGGCGCGCAGCACCGCCGGATGCAGGGCGTTGTAGAGATCCGCCACCCGGGCGTTGTTGCGGTCCACCGCCAGCAGGTACTGCACCAGGTCGTTGGTACCCACGGACAGGAAATCCACCCGCCGCGCCAGGGCCTCGGCCAGATAGACCGCCGAGGGCACCTCCACCATCACACCCACCTTGGGCATGGGGATGACGTAGTGCTCGTCGAGCAGTTCGTCCCGGGCGCGCTGCAACAGGCGCAGCGCGTCTTTCAGCTCGTCCAAGGAGCTGATCATGGGGAACAGGATCTGCAGGTTGCTCAGGCCCTGGCTGGCGCGCAGCATGGCGCGCAGCTGGGTGAGGAAGATCTCCGGGTGGTCCAGGGTGATGCGGATGCCGCGCCACCCCAGGAACGGGTTGTCCTCGTGCACCGGGAAATAGGGCAGCGCCTTGTCGCCGCCCACGTCCAGGGTGCGCAGGGTCACCGGCCGGGGATCGAAGGAGGACAGGATCTGTCGATAGATCTCCACCTGCTCCTCCTCGCCCGGGAACCGGTCGCGGATCATGAACGGCACTTCGGTGCGGTACAGGCCGATGCCATCGGCACCCGACTGCTTGGAGGGATTGATGTCCGCCAGCAGGCCGCTGTTGGCGTAGACCGGGATGACCACGCCGTCCTGGGTGGTGGCCGGCTCCAGGGCCAGGTTACGCAGCCCCTCGGCCAGCTCCCGCTCCTCGTCCACCAGGCGCTGGAACTCCTCGCGCAGCTCCCGGCTGGGCTGGATGAAGATCTGGCCCCGGTAGCCGTCGATGACCACCTCCATGCCGTCCATGCGTCCCACCGGCAGGTCGGAGACGCCCATCACCGCAGGAATGCCCATGGCGCGGGCCAGGATGGCCACGTGGGAGGAACCGGTGCCCCGGGCCGAGACCAGGCCTGCGAGGCGCTCCACGGGTACCTCGGCCAGCTGGGTGGCGGTCAGATCCTCACCGATCAGGATGGTGCGCTCGGGGAAGTCCTCGATCTTGCGCTGGCCGGACTGCAGGTGGGTGAGGATGCGCCGTCCGATGTCGCGCAGGTCCGTGGCCCGCTCCCGCAGGTAAGGATCGTCCATGTCATCGAAGGCGCGGGTGCTCTCGCGGATGGTGTCACGCAGGGCCGCCTGGGCCCAGCTGCCCGCCTCGATGCGTTCGATGGTACGCAGCACCAGGCTGTCGCTGCCGAGCATCATCATGTAGGCATCGAACAGCAGCAGTTCCTCCGTCGAGAGCACACCGTTCATGCGCAGCTTGATGGACTCCATCTCCTCGCGCACCCGCTGCACCGCCTCCTTGAAGGCGTGAATCTCCTCCTCCACCGAGACCACCGGCTCGCGGTCCGGCACCGACTCCAGGGCCGCCGCGGCATAGGCCACGACGGCGGTGCCGATGGCCACGCCGGAGGCGCCCGGGATACCCATGATCTGCAGGTTGGCCTGGCGCGGGGTGCCGCGCCGGGGACCCACTTCACCGATCAGTTCCGCGTGGCTGATGGCGCCGGCCAGCTGTGCCGCCAGGGTGATCAGCAGGGCAACGTGTTCGTCGTCGAAGCGACGGCGCTCGTGCTGCTGGGCCACCAGCACGCCCAGCATGCGGCGGTGATGCACGATGGGCACGCCCAGGAAGGCGTGGTAGCGCTCCTCGCCGGTCTCGGGGAAATAACGGAACAGGGGATGATCGGTGGCGTTGTCCAGGTTCACCGGCTCGGCCCGCTCGGCCACCAGGCCCACCAGGCCCTCGCCCAGGGCCAGGCGCACATGGCCCACGGAATCCGGGTTGAGGCCCTCGGTGGCCATGAGCATCAGGTGCTGACGATCCGGCGCCATCAGGTACACGGAGCACACATCGATCCCCAGGGCCTGCTTGACCCGGTGCACGATGATGTCCAGGGCCTGGTTCAGGTCCTCGGCGGTACTGACTTCCTGAACGATGCGTCTGAGAATGTCCAGCATGGGGGGTTCAGTCCTGATCCAGGGGCGGTGAGGCGGGGTAGCGCCGACGGGAACGCCGGCGTCGGGGCGCGATGGGGCTCAAGCGCCGCTCCGGGTGCGGGGCTGGCGTTGCTGGCCAGGCATGCCCTCGGGGAACAGCAGCGGTGCCAGTTCACGCAGGGCCCGGCGGTAGACATGGCGCTTGAAGAACACCACCTCGCGCATGGGCCGCCAGTAATCCACCCAGCGCCAGGAGTCGAATTCAGCCGGCTGCACGCTGTCCAGGCGCACGCAGGTCTCGTCCCCCACCAGGCGCAGCATGAACCAGATCTGTTTCTGGCCGATGCACACGGGGTTGGAATGGCGCCGGATCAGGTGCTTGGGCAGGCGGTAACGCAGCCAGTCCCGGGTCTTGCCGATGACCTCCACGTGCTCGGGACCAAGGCCGGTCTCCTCGGCCAGTTCCCGGTACATGGCGTCCAGGGGGGACTCGTCGCGACGGATACCGCCCTGGGGAAACTGCCAGGCCTGCTGGCCGATGCGTTTCGCCCAGAAAAGGCGTCTTTCCTGATTGCTCAGGATGATGCCTACGTTCGGTCTATATCCATCACAATCAATCACTTAATGAAACCGCTCGTGTGCCGCGTCTGTCCTGCATTGTTCCACAACCCAAGATTTCGGGCAAACCCCGGACATCACAGTGAAAAGCATATCCGATACAATGCCCGGTCCATCGCACAGCCCAAGGGGGAATCCCGGTGACACTGGCCATCTTCGATCTGGACAACACCCTGCTCTCAGGCGACAGCGACTACGAATGGGGCCGCTTTCTGGTGGATCTGGGGGTGGTGGACGGCGAGACCTACGAGGCCGCCAACCGGGCCTTTTACGAACAGTACAAGGCTGGCACGCTGGATATCCGGGAGTTCTGCCGCTTCGCCTTCCGCCCCCTGGCCAGCCACGACCTGGCCACCCTGGAAGGCTGGCGCAGCCGCTTTCTGGCCGAGCGCGTCGAGCCCCTGGTGCTGCCCGCCGCGGAGGAACTGCTGGCCAAACACCGGGACGCCGGCGACACCCTCATGATCATCACCGCCACCAACCGCTTCATCACCGCCCCCATCGCCGAGCGCCTGGGGGTGCCCCACCTGCTGGCCACGGAACCGGAATTCCGGGACGGACGTTACACCGGGGAACTGGCGGGGGTACCCTGTTTCCAGGAGGGCAAGGTGCGGCGCCTGGAGACCTGGCTCAAGGAACACGGCGAGACCCTGGCAGGCAGCTGGTTCTACAGCGACTCCCACAACGACATCCCGCTGCTGGAGCGGGTGGATCACCCGGTGGTGGTGGATGGGGATGTGAAGCTCACCGACCACGCCCAGGAGAAGGGCTGGCCGATGATTTCGCTGAGATACGTCTGAACTGGGAAGGGGGAATTGGGAAGTGCGAAGTGAATGCCCACTTCCCACTTCAAAGCAGTCCCGCCAGCTCCTTCACGCGCCGGCCGGCGGGCGTGTCCGCCTTGCCGGCGGCTGCCACGGCGGCGGCATAGCCGCGGAAGAATTCCGGCAGTGCCGCCACCAGCTGCTGGCGGCGCAGGCGGCCCACGCCCTGCACCGGCCACATGGGGCGCAGGTCGTTGTTGTCCAGGCCGTCGCAGATCTTCAGGCCCCAGCCGGCGGTGGTGGTATCCCAGACATGATGGCGTACCGCCAGGCGGTAGACGTGCTCCGCCTTCATGTCCGCCATGCCCACGCCGGGGCCCAGGTGCTCCACCTTGAGGGTGCCGGCCAGCCGGGTCATCTCTTCATCCAGGGCGGTCAGGGCCGCGTCCAGCTCCGGCCCCTTGGGCAGGTTGCCGGCGCGGGCCTCGCGCATCAGCCAGAGGACGAGATCCTCGGGGGTTTCCCGGTCTTTTTCCTGGTCCGTTTCGCTCACAGTTCCACCATCTCGAAATCGTCCTTGCCGGCGCCGCATTCCGGGCAGGTCCAGTCGGCGGGGACATCATCCCAGCGGGTTCCCGGGGGGATACCTTCGTCGGGCAGACCCTTGCTCTCGTCGTAGATGAATCCGCAGATCACACACTGATAGGTCTTCACCACATGCCCCCTTTGATCTGTTGAATCGGCCCGCAGTGCGATGCTGCCGGCCGGTGATACACTCGGTTGGAAATACGGATCGGGAGCTTACCATGAACGAACCCAAGGCGGTCCCTGTGGTGATGACCTTCGCGGGCAATGACCCCACCGGTGGCGCGGGTATCCAGGCGGACATCGAGGCCATCATCAGCATGGGCTGCCATGCCGCGCCCGTGGTCACCGCGCTGACGGTCCAGGACACCACCTCCGTGCAGGGCTTCGCCCCTATCGACGCGGAGCTGATCATCCAGCAGGCTCGTGCGGTGCTGGAGGACATGCCCGTGGCCGCCGCCAAGATCGGCATGGTGGGTTCCATCGAGGCGGTGCAGGCCATCCATACCATCCTCATGGACTACCCGGACATCCCGGTGGTGCTGGACCCGGTGATCAGCGCCGGCGGCGGCGGCGAGCTGGCCAACGAGGAGGTGGTGGACTGCCTGCGCAGCCTGCTGCTGCCCCTGACCACCTTGCTCACCCCCAACAGCCTGGAGGCCCGGCGCCTGGCCCCGGAGTCCGACAATCTGGATGCCTGCGCCATGGCCCTGCTGGACCATGGCGCCGAGTTCGTGCTGATCACCGGCAGCCACGAGAACACGCCCGAGGTGCACAACACCCTGTACGGCAACCGGCGCAAACTGGAGACCTTCACCTGGCCACGGCTGGAGGGCAGCTACCACGGTTCCGGCTGCACCCTGGCCTCGGCCATCGCCGGTCTGCTGGCCCAGGGCACCGAACCGCTCTCCGCGGCCCACGAGGCCCAGGAATTCACTTGGCAGGCCCTCAACCACGGCTATCGCATCGGCATGGGCCAGCGCCTGCCCAACCGCCTGTTCTGGGCGAGTCCCGACGAGGAACATGACTGAGACAGGGCAGCGCCTGAGGGGCCTCTACGCCGTCACCCCCGATCACGCCACGGACATCGAGGATCTGCGCGCCCGGGCGGATGCGGTGCTGCGCGGCGGCGCCCGGCTCCTGCAGTACCGGGACAAGTCCGCTGACCTGCCGCGCCGCGAGCAGGCGGCGCGGGCGTTGCGGGCACTCTGCGAGCTGCACGGTGCCCTGTTTATCATCAACGACGATGTTGCGCTGGCGCTGCGGGTGGGTGCCCACGGCGTGCACCTGGGCCAGCAGGACATGCCCCTGGCCGAGGCACGAGCGATGCTCGGCCGGGAGGCCATCATCGGCATCACCTGCCACGAGCGCCTGGACCTGGCCCTGAGCGCCCAGGCCGCGGGGGCCGATTACGTGGCCTTCGGCGCCGTCTACCCCTCCCCTACCAAGCCCGGCGCCGTGCGCGCGCCGCTGCATCTCTTCACCGAGGCCCGCGAGACCCTGTCCATTCCCGTGTGCGCCATCGGCGGCATCGAGTCGGGCAACGCAGCGGCGGTGATTGCCGCCGGTGCGGACATGGTAGCGGTCGTCAGTGGCGTCTTTGCTCAACCCGACCCTGAAGCAGAAGCCAGGCAGCTTACGGCGCTCTATGAGAGCGCCAGAGACAAGAGGCAAGAGACAAGAGACAAGTGAAATCTGACCGACCCTCTGGTTTTCACTTGTCTCTTGTCTCTTGTATCTTGTATCTGTCAACCGATTCCAAACCCTTCACAGAAGCCTCCCCAATGACCCGATCCCACGACCTCTTCAAAGCCGCCCAACGCCACATCCCCGGCGGCGTGAACTCCCCCGTGCGCGCCTTCAAGGGCGTGGGCGGCGACCCGGTGTTCATCCAGCGCGCCGAGGGCGCCTACATGTATGACGCCGACGGCAAGCGCTACATCGACTACGTGGGTTCCTGGGGCCCCATGATCGCCGGTCATGCCCACCCGGAGGTGGTGGAGGCGGTGCGCGAGGCGGCCCGGGGCGGGCTGTCCTTCGGCGCACCCACGGAGATCGAGATCCGCATGGCGGAGCGGGTGTGCGAGCTGGTGCCCTCCATGGACATGGTGCGCATGGTCAGCTCCGGCACCGAGGCCACCATGAGCGCCATCCGCCTGGCCCGCGGCTTCACCGGCCGGGACAAGATCATCAAGTTCGAGGGCTGCTACCACGGTCATGGCGACTCCCTGCTGGTGAAGGCCGGCTCCGGCGCCCTGACCCTGGGCGTGCCCAGCTCCCCGGGCGTGCCGGCGGCGCTCGCCGAACACACCCTGACGCTGACCTACAACGACCTGGACGAGGTGCGCGAGACCCTCGCCCACGTGGGCGGCCAGGTGGCCTGCATCATCGTCGAGCCGGTGGCGGGCAACATGAACTGCATCCCGCCAGTGCCCGGTTTCCTGGAAGGCCTGCGTGAACTCTGCGACGAGTACGGCGCGCTGCTGATCTTCGACGAGGTGATGACCGGATTCCGCGTCGCCCTGGGCGGCGCCCAGGGCCACTACGGGGTCAAGCCGGACCTGACCACCCTGGGCAAGATCATCGGCGGCGGCATGCCCGTGGGCGCCTTCGGCGGACGCCGCGAGGTGATGGAGCAGCTGGCGCCGCTCGGCCCCGTGTACCAGGCGGGCACCCTGTCCGGCAACCCGGTGACCATGGCCGCGGGCCTCAAGACCCTGGAGATCATCTCCCGGCCCGGCTTCTACGACGAACTGACCCGCAAGACCCGGGTGATGGTGGACGGCGTGCTCACGGCCGCCGGCGAGGCCGGCATCCCCATGACCGCCAACCAGGTGGGCGGCATGTTCGGCCTGTTCTTCAGCGAGCAGCCGGTGACCAATTTCTACCAGGCCACCCAGTGCGACCTGGACCGCTTCCGGCTGTTCTTCCACGAAATGCTGGAGCGCGGCGTGTACCTGGCGCCGTCCGCCTACGAGGCGGGCTTCGTCTCCAGCGCCCACAGCGAGGCGGATCTGGCCGAGACCATCGAGGCGGCGGCGCGCTCGCTGCGGGAAGTGGCGGGCTAGAGAGCAGAAAAGCTGTTTCTCTCGCCAAGACGCGCCAAGAAAATGCTTTGATCAGCTTTCCCCGTGTCCCCGTGTCTCCGTGAGAGGACATCGGTTTTCTAACAGCCCAAGCAAAACCAGGTTCTCTCACGGAGACACGGGGACACGGGGAAAACGTGATGTTTTCTTCGCATCTTGGCGTCTTCGCGAGAGATCGTATTTTGATCTGTCCTGGCCAAGTCGCTAAATGACTTGCGCCAGACGTCTCCCGAGCCGATCCCCCGCCCACACCGCCAGCAGCGCCAGGGCCAGAGAACCGAACAGGTTCAGCGCGGCCAGCAGGAAGGCACCCGCATCGAACAGCCTCCAGCTCTCGAGGCTCAACATGGAGAAGGTGGTGTAGCCCCCCAGGAAACCGGTGGCCACCGCCAGACGCAGGGCACCGGGCAGGCGCAGCCTCGGTCCGGCGCTGACGGCGGCGAACAGACCGATCAGCAGGGAACCGGTGACGTTGACGAAGGCCGTGGCCCAGGCGCCCGCCAGTCCCAGCTGCGTGACTGTAAACCACACCACGCCGTAGCGCAGGCTGCCCCCCAGGGCAGCGCCCAGGCCCACCGCCAGGTAGGCCTTCAAAGTACCTATCCGGTCCACAGGCCACCCCCGAGCCACACACCCAGGCCGGCGGCCAGCACGCAGGGGATGGCAGTGCCGAATACATTGGCCCCGGCCCGGAACAGGTGTCCGTCCCGGGCCAGGGCCAGGGTCTGCAGGCTGAAGGTGGAGACCGTGGTGTAACTGCCGAGGAAACCGTAGATCAGCCAGGCGGACAGCCAGCCGCCGCCGTCACGCATGACACCCGCGAGCAGGCCCAGGGCAAAGGCGCCGCTCAGGTTCACCACCCAGGTGCCCCAGGGAAAACCCTCCCCCAGATGCCGCGCCACCCACTGGGACAGCCCGTGACGCGCCATGGCGCCCAGGGCACTGCCCAGGGCCACACCGAGGATGGACACGGGCTCAGGCATCGGACTCGCGGGGTTCGGAGTGATTCAGGGGCATGGCATTCTGCGCTTGATGTGTGCAAAGGCTATCATGCCGGTTTTTTCGACCCGTGGGGGCACTTGATGGAAGCCTGGCTGGCCTACCTGATCCTGGGTGCGATCGCCGGTGTGCTGGCCGGGCTGCTGGGCATCGGCGGCGGCCTGCTGATCGTGCCGGTGCTGGTGTGGCTCTATGTGCAGCAGGGGGTGGATGCGGCCGTGATCACGCATCTTGCCATCGGCACCTCGCTGGCCACCATCGTGCCCACGGCCATCGCCTCGGCCCGTGCCCACCACGCACACGGCGCGGTGCGCTGGGACCTGGTCTGGCGCTTGGCGCCCGGCGTGGTGTTCGGTGCCCTGGCCGGCGCGACCTTGGCGGAGTTCCTGAGCTCCGACATGCTGCGCCGGGTGTTCGGCGCCTTCGAGATCGCGCTGGCCCTATACATGTTCATCGGGGTACGCCCCAAGCCCCAGCGTCCCCTGCCCGGTGCGACCTACTTAAGCGCCGGCGGTGGTGTGATCGGCCTGGTCTCAGCCCTGCTCGGCATTGGCGGCGGCACCCTCACGGTGCCCTACCTGGTGTGGTTCAACGTGGCCGTGCGCCAGGCCATCGGCACCGCCTCGGCCGTCGGCCTGCCCATCGCGCTCGCCGGTGCCGCGGGTTTCATGATTCACGGCTGGCAGGCGCAAGGGCTGCCGGCCTGGAGCGCCGGCTACGTCCACGGACCCGCCCTGGCCGGCATCGCCATCGCCAGCTTCCTCACCGCGCCCATGGGCGCCCGGCTCACACACCGCTTGCCGGTACCGTTGGTGCGCCGACTTTTCGCGCTGCTGCTGATGGGGTTGGGGGTGAAGATGCTGGTGTAGGGACAATTCAAAATTCAAAATTCAAAGGATGATCGCTCGCCCTTTGAATTTTGAATTTTGAATTCGCTTCAACTGACCCAGCCGTACCACAGCGGAAGCGTCACCAGGGCCAGCGCCGTGGTCACCGTCACCGCCGCCGCGTACACGGAGGTGTCCAGACGGTAGCGGTCGCAGAACACCAGGCCCAGCACCATGCTGGGCATGGCCGCCTCCAGCACCGTACCCACCAGCAGTTCTCCTTCCAGGCCGATGCCGCTCGCCAGCCCCCAGGCCCACAGGGGCATGAAGAACAGCTGCACCGCTACCACGGGGATCAGCACCGCCACGTAGCTCATGCGCCAGTTGCGGATGCACAAGGCCAGGCCCAGGGAGAACAGCATCAGCGGCGCCACGCCGTTGGCCAGCATGGTGAGCCAGGTGTCCAGCCAGGGGATCAGGGGCACGCCGCCGAGGTTGAAGGCCATGCCGGTGAGTCCCGCCCAGATGGCCGGCACGCGGATCAGGCTCGAGATGGGATGCAGGGCATCACCGGGCTCGCCGAAATGGCGTGCCACCAGGGCGCCCACGGTGAGCAGCAGGGGAAGACAGGCGAACAGGTCGAACTGGATGGCGATGGAACGGCCGGTCTCGCCGAACAGGCTCTCCAGCACCGGCAGGCCCAGGTACACGGCGTTGGGGAAAGCGGCGGCCAGGATCATGGCGCCGGTGATGGCCCGGGACTGGCCGCAGACCCGGCAACCGCCCCAGATGACCAGCATGGCCACCAGCACGGAGCTGCCCGCCACCACCGCGATGCGCACCGAATCCAGCCCCAGGGGCGCGCGCCACATGACCAGCAGCACCAGGGCCGGCAGCAGCAGGTGATAGACCACGTTGGTGAGCACCCGGCGGGTGGTGTCCGCGTCCAGGCCGGCCGGCTGCAGCAGACGCCACAGGACCCCGCAGACGATCAGTGCCGCCATCTGGCTGGTGACTGCAAACATGCTCTGTCCTCAGGGCTGCATTGGGGGGCCGGGCGGGTGTGCGGGCATCAGCATGTGGAGATAACGCAGAAGGCGCGGAGACGCAAAGGTCGCGAAGTCGGAAAGGTAAAAATCTTTGCGATCTCTGCGTCTCAGCGGCCTCTGCATGCACTCACGCAGCCCCGCACCACGCAAAAGGCCCCGCATGGGCGGGGCCTTGGCACATCATACGACAGCCGGAATACCGCGGCGAGGGGATTACCCTCAGCCCTGCTCGGCCTGCTGCTGGCGGATCTCCTCGTGCACCTGGGCCATGTCGAGTTCACGCACCTTGCCGATCACGTCCTCCAGCTGGGCGGCGGAGAGCATGCCGGGCTGGGCGAACAGGATCACCTGCTCGCGGAAGATCATCAGGGTGGGGATGGAGCGGATCTGGAAGTGGGCGGCCAGGGCCTGCTCTTCCTCGGTGTTGATCTTGGCGAACACCACGTCGGGGTGGTTCTCCGAAGCCGCCTCGAAGATCGGTGCGAAGGCCCGGCAAGGGGCACACCAGGGCGCCCAGAAGTCCAGGATGACGATGTCGTTGCCGGTGATGGTGGACTCGAAGTCCCCCTCGGTGAGTTCGATGACGGCCATGGTGGGTTCCGAAAAATAGGGGTGGGGCGGGTCAGACGCGTGCCTGAGCGGACCTATACCTTACCAGCCGCGGGTACCGGGGTGTCAACGAAAACCCCGGTACTGGCAGGGTTCAGAAATGGTTGAGCATGGCGTCGCGCAGCATGAACAGGCGCGCCAGCGGATCATCGGTCTCCAGCATGCGCTGCTTGACCGTGTGATCCACCGGCAGCAGTTCCGCCAGTCGCGCGCCCACCCACACCGCGTTGTCCGGCTCCCGGGGAAGACTGGCGTAGGGTTCGCCCAGCTCCGTGAGGATGCGCTCGGCCAGGGTGGCCAGGCTCAGGAACTCCTCCGGCAGGGGCGTGGCCGCGGGCTCATCCAGCCACTCCACCTCGCCCATGAGCAGCTGATCCGGCTGCACCCAGGTGCGCAGGATGCGGAAACGCCGCTCGCCCCGGGCGGTGATGCCCAGCAGCCCGTCGGGACGTCCCTCCCAGTCGGCGATCATCGCCAGGGTGCCCACGGGCTGGACCTCGGCAGCCTGCCCCACCTCGGCGCCCTCGCGGATCATGCACACGCCGAAGCCGCTGTCGGTGCGCAGACACTGGCGCACCATGTCGATGTAGCGGGTCTCGAAGATGCGCAGGGGCAGGAGCCCGCCGGGAAACAGCACGGTATTCAGCGGGAACAGCGGCAGGGTGATCACTCGTCCGGCTCCTGCTCCGTGCCCCAGCGACGGATCAGCGCGTTGGGGATGCGCAGGTGATCCAGCACCCGGGAGACCATGAAGTCCACCAGGTCGTCCACACCCTGCGGGTGATGATAGAAGGCGGGGTTCGCGGGCATGATAGTCACGCCCATGCGCGCGAGCTTGAGCATATTCTCCAGGTGCACCTCGGAGAACGGCGTCTCGCGCACCACCAGGATCAGCGGGCGGTGCTCCTTGAGCACCACGTCGGCGGCCCGCTCAAGCAGGCTGCGGCTCGCGCCGGTGGCCACTGCCGACAGGGTGGCGGTGGTGCAGGGGCAGATCACCATGGCATCCGGCGGCGAGGAGCCACTGGCCACCGGGGCGGTCCACTGCTCCCGGTCGTAGACGCGGATCTGCCCGTCCCGGGCCTGGTAACGCTCGGTGAAGAAGCGCTCGATCTCGCGGCTGCGCCCGGGCAGGGACAGATCCGTTTCCATGCCGATGACCACCTGGGCGGGACGCGAAAGCATCAGGGACACCTGCACGTCCGCCTCCACCAGGCACTGCAGAAGGCGCAGGCCGTACTGGGCGCCGGATGCACCGGTCATGGCGAGGGCGACGGAACGGGGACTGGGCTGACTCACGGCAGGCACTCTTGGCTGGGAGAGGGCTCAAAGATAGGCAATCAGGCGGCCGCTGACCAGTACGCCCAGCCAGCTCGCGATGGAGACTACCGCCACAGCCTGGGCCCGCCAGGGGGCCGGTGTGGCCCGGTTCCAGCGGTAGAGATGACGCAGGCAGCCGCGATGAAACAGCAGGGCGTTGAGTCCGGCCAGGCCGATCAGGCCCAGCTTCACCCAGAACACCGATTGCATACCGATGGCCGTGGCCTGGGTGGCCAGCAGCAGGAAGCCCGTGGGCAGGGCCAGGCCAAAACCGATCCAGGCGGCGGGCAGCAGCAGGCGACCCAGGTCGTCCACCGCCAGGTGCGCGTGGCGTCCCAGCACCCGCAGGTCGAACAGCAGCACCGCCGTCAGCAGCAGGGCAAAACCCAGGATGTGCAGGATCTCGACGCTGGGGTAGAGCCACAGGGATTCTCGCATCACGCGTCCCAGGGCACTGGCTTCCAGCCACACCAGCAGGGCTGGTGCGTCAACTCCATGATCGTGCATCAACGCAGCTCGATGGTTTCGTCACCCACGATGATGCGCTCGGCGCGCAATTCATCCTCAATCTGGCGATGGGGGTAGCCCACCACCGTGACCGTCGCCCCCTCGGTCACCCGCTCGGGCAACAGGCCCCGGGCCCGGGTCCGGCTGGGCGGCGCCAGCACCACGCGCCACTGCTTCTCGCCGGTATCGATCACCACCTCCGCATGGGGCCATTCGAACACCGCCGAGACCACCGTACCGGTGAGGGTCAGTTCGTTCTGGTTGTCGTAGGCGCTCCAGCCGTGGTGGGCCCAGGCTACCGAGGCCAACACCCACAGCACGGCTGCCAACAGCCATCGGGAATACGAACGCATGTCATCCTCCACGCCCCTGCTGACAATGGGGCTCGTTGTGATTGTTCTCATCCCAAGCATACATGTAGAGCCCTCCATCAGGCATCCCCGTCAGGAAGTGATACCTGCCTCTTGAAATGCATCGGGCGCCCTTGTGGGGCGCCCGATGAGGTCATCCGAATACACACCTACTCTGCGATCAGACGGCCTTCAAGCCCCCGGTTCACGGGGGAGTTCCTTTCAAATTCATCCACGAAGGCATCGAGCATCAGGAAGAAGGTGTCCTCGCAGAAATTACCGATCCGATCGCAGGCCGTGGCCAGCGAAGCGTAGAAATCGCCGCCTCGGGCCATGAAGTTGTTGGTCACGATGCGGTAGGTCTGATCCAGTAACAGGGGCGCGCCCTGGATCTCCACGGCCTTGACCACCCCACCCTCGAGCAAGGCATCACCGCAGACCGCCGGCGGGAGAATGGCCGCCTGGATGTCTGCCACCGTGGAGTGGCAATAGGTCACGGTCATGCCGGCCACCTGGGGCCAGGCGCCGGTGGACTGGACGCGGTTTCCGACAGGGTCATACGACCAGGTCAGACCGTTATCCAGTGCCGCCACCAGCTCGGTACCGGTCACGTCCATGGCCACCAGCGAGTTGCCGAAGGGCAGCACGGAGAGGGCATCTCCGAAGCTCACGTCGCCCTGATTGATGGAAGCACGAATACCACCGCCGTTGGTGATGGCAGCCTCAATCCCGAGCCCATCCAGCTGGACATAGTTGAGCATGGTGTCGGTGACCAGGTTGCCCAGAGGCATCTCCTGGGAACGCACGCCGGGAATGCGATTGCCATCGAAGAACATGCCGGAGGAGCCGATGATGACGTTGGCGAAGGCGTCCACCGGCACGCGGTAGGCGGCCACCTTCTGGGCCAGACCCTGATCCTCGGGGATGCTCAGATCGGCCACGATGGGACCACCGGACCAGCCCACCACGCGACCCAGGGCGTCGAACTCCACGTCCAGGCGTCCCACCACGCGCGTCCATTCCCAGGCACTGACCACCAGCGTGTTGTCACCGTCGCGACCGCTCACCACGGCGGGATACTCGCCCTGGATGCGGTTGTGCGTCCACGGGGGCAGCTGGGACATATCCCCAAGCAGCACATGGTCATGACCGGAGACAATGATATCCACGCCGGCGAGCTGGCGCGCCAACTCCAGATCATCGGCATGATTGACGTGGGAGAGCAGGATGATGTGGCGAATACCTTCCTTATTGCGCAACCGGTCCACCTCGGCCTGCACACTCTGGACATAATCCAGGAACAAGACATTCGGTCCCGGACTGGAGATGTTGCGCGTGGTGTCGGTGATCAGACCAAGAACGCCAAAGCGAACCCCGCCTTTCTCGATGATTGCGCTGGGCTGCACCAGGCGATCCAGATTGGGCTCAGCGCTCAAATCCAGGTTGGTGGCCACCACGGCCGCGCGCAGGGCCTCGGTGGCATAGTCCACACCCGCGATGGTGACCGGTTGACCCTCGATGCGGGCCGCCAGGTTGTCGGGACCCAGGTTGAACTCATGGTTACCGAGGGTGATGACATCGTAGTCGATATCGTTGATGAACATCACCGCGTCGGAGCCCTTCCAGGCGTTCCAGAAGATGGTGCCCTGGGAATAGTCACCCGCGTCCACGAGGATGACGTTGTCGTGGCCGACTTCGGCACGCACCTGCTCGACGATCGTCTTGACCCGTGCCACACCCCCATGCTCCGGATCGGAACCGGATGCGGAGATGGGTTCGAGTCGGGCATGGCTGTCATTCGTGTGCAGCAGGGTCACGCTGATGCCCTGACACTTGGGGTGGGCCTGCAGTCGTTCCTGGGCACGGCCAGGAAGACGACCCTGAATCTGGTCAATTCGCTCACAGGCCTGGGACTGTACCGGCAGCGGCCGCTTGCCGGGCTCGGCGTGGACCACACCCGCATTAAGCATCATGCCGCCCATCAGCAACGCGGCAGCATACAACCCTACGGAAAAACGTGACTTGATCATGGCGAAACCTCCCTTGGACGAAGGAGGCTCAGCATCGCTGCAAGAGCGTGACAGGATGATGAGGAGGCTTTGACGACTTTGTGAATCGCCACGAAGTCCTGGCATCATTCACCGCCTTGCGGGCGGCCTGTTCATGATCTATATCGCGAACCTGCTGGCAGGAGTGTCGTACGGAGCATGGCAACCGGTGAGCGTCGAATCACAAGCTATGCTGATTCCCTATCAGTCGCGGCATACACCGTTGTGGTCGTGCCACAAAGCGCCTCGAGCGTAGGGGTCGGGTCACGGCTGGCCCTTGCCATAAGTAGATCGGCGGGGAGCTCCACATCGCATGCCTTCGGCTTGTGCGGTGGAGCAGGATACTGGGTCTGCGAATTCGGCTGAAAGCATCCCTCCTGATCCGTCCCCGGGCCTACGTCCTAAACGGGTTCGTGGTACGACCACGACAGCCATGATGCCCGGACCAGGAGAGATTCCTAATACTATATCCCATGATCTCGATGCAATCATCTTAATGAGGCCGCGGCTGAATGCCGCGGAAGACGGCGCATGGGGTGGCCTCCTTAAACGTACTGATTGATGCTTCAATGAGGCCGCGGCTGAATGCCGCGGAAGACCACCCTCACGCCACACGCTCCGGGATCATCCGATCGCTTCAATGAGGCCGCGGCTGAATGCCGCGGAAGACGGAGCTGGCCCTGGTGACTCAGCCGTCGTGGGCCCCTGCTTCAATGAGGCCGCGGCTGAATGCCGCGGAAGACACAATCCGTGAGTCATTAGTAAGCTCGCCGAGTCTTGGCTTCAATGAGGCCGCGGCTGAATGCCGCGGAAGACACCGGCGCCGTGCGTGCCGTGTAGGCCATATTGGCGACGCTTCAATGAGGCCGCGGCTGAATGCCGCGGAAGACGTCATAACGTTTCCTCAGCCTTTTCATGAACTTCTGAGCTTCAATGAGGCCGCGGCTGAATGCCGCGGAAGACGGCCTGGACGGCTGACCGCTCGCCCTACGTTATGAGGCTTCAATGAGGCCGCGGCTGAATGCCGCGGAAGACGGCTGGATCAGGCCGCCCGCCAGCACCGCACCCCGGAGCTTCAATGAGGCCGCGGCTGAATGCCGCGGAAGACCGGCGTTGGCCCACGTGTAGATGTCGGGGGCGTTGCGCTTCAATGAGGCCGCGGCTGAATGCCGCGGAAGACCCCGCGCTAGTCATGCAACAGGGGCGCGTGTCACATGGCTTCAATGAGGCCGCGGCTGAATGCCGCGGAAGACGGCAAACTGGTTGGCAATGCTGGTCAGGCTGCTCTGCTTCAATGAGGCCGCGGCTGAATGCCGCGGAAGACCGCACAGCTCCGCCGTGGCTGGTACCGTGGACATCGAGCTTCAATGAGGCCGCGGCTGAATGCCGCGGAAGACGCGCAGACAGATCGACACTGGCTGCGCCACGCCTACAGGCTTCAATGAGGCCGCGGCTGAATGCCGCGGAAGACGGCGCAGCGCACCGAGCTGGTCCACGCCTGGGAGCTGATCCTCGCTTCAATGAGGCCGCGGCTGAATGCCGCGGAAGACACCAACAGAGCCACCGCCGCGCTGCGCGGGCCACGGCGCTTCAATGAGGCCGCGGCTGAATGCCGCGGAAGACCCGGTACCATCTGCAAATTCAGTACACCAGGATTGGCTTCAATGAGGCCGCGGCTGAATGCCGCGGAAGACGGTGACGGTCCCAGCGTCGCTGTACGGGGGGTTTACGCTTCAATGAGGCCGCGGCTGAATGCCGCGGAAGACGTGGCGAGCGCCACGCGCTGACCTGGGGCGGAAAGGAGCTTCAATGAGGCCGCGGCTGAATGCCGCGGAAGACGACTTTTCGCGTGGATCGGGCCGTGGGCCGCAAATCGCTTCAATGAGGCCGCGGCTGAATGCCGCGTAAGACGGGCGCGTTCGCTGGCGATGGTGGCATCCAGAACACCTTTGCTTCAATGAGGCCGCGGCTGAATGCCGCGGAAGACTTCGTTGCAGCGAGCGCGGATTTTGCGGCTGCTGTCGCGGCTTCAATGAGGCCGCGGCTGAATGCCGCGGAAGACGCCATGTGCCAGCAGGACGGACACCTGCGCCTGCGGCTTCAATGAGGCCGCGGCTGAATGCCGCGGAAGACTCCATCGTCAGCGACGAGGAAAAATCCCCCACCCAGTAGCTTCAATGAGGCCGCGGCTGAATGCCGCGGAAGACCATTAACAAAGCGTGAACCTGTGATTTGCCTGAGTGCTTCAATGAGGCCGCGGCTGAATGCCGCGGAAGACAATCAGCATGGATAATCACCATACGGGACCACTGACGCGGCTTCAATGAGGCCGCGGCTGAATGCCGCGGAAGACCAGCCTGATGCGCCACGAGGAAGGGGAGCTGGTGATGCTTCAATGAGGCCGCGGCTGAATGCCGCGGAAGACGTGAGCTGGCGGAACTCCGTGTTGATGCTTTGGCCCGCTTCAATGAGGCCGCGGCTGAATGCCGCGGAAGACGGTCGGATCCCATCCCCTTCCGCGGCCCCCAGGGCGCTTCAATGAGGCCGCGGCTGAATGCCGCGGAAGACCATGGATTCTTGAAGGCGATTGGGCGCGGGACCGGGAGCTTCAATGAGGCCGCGGCTGAATGCCGCGGAAGACATGAGCAACGGCGCGGGGGTGTTGCAGACGCATTGGGCGCTTCAATGAGGCCGCGGCTGAATGCCGCGGAAGACGATCAGTCACCAGCTAAGCGGCTGCGAATATTACGCGCTTCAATGAGGCCGCGGCTGAATGCCGCGGAAGACCCGCGCGGCGGTCCATGTTGAAACTGCGCGCCTATGCTTCAATGAGGCCGCGGCTGAATGCCGCGGAAGACTCGCGCGCTCGCTAAGGCCCTGGCCATTGATTCCATGCTTCAATGAGGCCGCGGCTGAATGCCGCGGAAGACAACTGATCGCGTGTGGCCCGCCGGTATACACCAAGGGCTTCAATGAGGCCGCGGCTGAATGCCGCGGAAGACACCGATGGCCGGGTCCCGCTCCCAGTCGCCTGCATCGCTTCAATGAGGCCGCGGCTGAATGCCGCGGAAGACTCCAGGGCGAAACCGGCCCCGCCGGCCCCCAGGGCGCTTCAATGAGGCCGCGGCTGAATGCCGCGGAAGACGGTAGCCCACCTCCAGCGGGATCGGCAGGTCCTCGTGGCTTCAATGAGGCCGCGGCTGAATGCCGCGGAAGACGCTCACGCCGGGCTCCCAGACGTTGGCCTGCACCAGCGCTTCAATGAGGCCGCGGCTGAATGCCGCGGAAGACATGTCGCAGACGGACAGAAATCAAGAACTCCAACGTCTTCGCTTCAATGAGGCCGCGGCTGAATGCCGCGGAAGACGCTGATGGTGCATAACGCCCCGGCTCAGGCGACCGGCTTCAATGAGGCCGCGGCTGAATGCCGCGGAAGACGGAGGAAGGTTTTCATCGTTGTAGGTGAGCGTGATGCTTCAATGAGGCCGCGGCTGAATGCCGCGGAAGACAACGTGCTGGGGGCCATCGGTGTAGGCATCAGCTTCGCTTCAATGAGGCCGCGGCTGAATGCCGCGGAAGACGCTGGCGCCGGTGTCGGTGCTGGAGGAGGTGCTGACGGCTTCAATGAGGCCGCGGCTGAATGCCGCGGAAGACGGCACTGAGCGCATCGAAGACTTCTGCGGCTACGTGCTTCAATGAGGCCGCGGCTGAATGCCGCGGAAGACCCGTGGATTCTGCGCTCGATCCGCTACGACCGGGCGACGCTTCAATGAGGCCGCGGCTGAATGCCGCGGAAGACTACGGCGGCGTCTTCCTCCTGGATCGCGCCCGCGTCGCTTCAATGAGGCCGCGGCTGAATGCCGCGGAAGACTGCCGGTGAAATCCGACCGGGTGTTTAAACGCCAGCTGCTTCAATGAGGCCGCGGCTGAATGCCGCGGAAGACCTCGGCCTCGAACCGGTGCCCGCACCCACGGCAATGGCTTCAATGAGGCCGCGGCTGAATGCCGCGGAAGACGGGGCATCCCGGAGGCGGTGGTGGAGCGGGCGCTGCTTCAATGAGGCCGCGGCTGAATGCCGCGGAAGACACCATGGGTCGAGCACATGTAAGTTTGAAGAAGGAATCGCTTCAATGAGGCCGCGGCTGAATGCCGCGGAAGACTTTATCCATGATCCGATTTATATCCGTCTCATCCTTGCTTCAATGAGGCCGCGGCTGAATGCCGCGGAAGACCCTCGGCCGCGCCGCCGAACTGGGTTTCCAGCTCCTGCTTCAATGAGGCCGCGGCTGAATGCCGCGGAAGACGATGGTGTCGGGGGTGTTGAGCAGGGCGCGCAGGCGGCTTCAATGAGGCCGCGGCTGAATGCCGCGGAAGACCAGTCCTGCACCAGTGCCTTCAGCCGGGCCAGAAACTGCTTCAATGAGGCCGCGGCTGAATGCCGCGGAAGACATCGCGGCCTGGTCAGGGATGGGGAGCTTACCTTGCAGCTTCAATGAGGCCGCGGCTGAATGCCGCGGAAGACGTTGCCGTTCTTGTCCTTGCGGATCTCCATATCATCGCTTCAATGAGGCCGCGGCTGAATGCCGCGGAAGACTGCAGGGCGCCCGGAAGCCTCCATCGCCCAGAAACGCTTCAATGAGGCCGCGGCTGAATGCCGCGGAAGACGATCCCTCGCAGATCACCGCCGGCGGCCTGGGCGATGCTTCAATGAGGCCGCGGCTGAATGCCGCGGAAGACAGCCCTCGCAGAAAAGTCCATGACACAAGGCCTGGAGGGCGGATTTTCGAGCACCTTCAATTTAAACACAAATTCGCGCATATCCGGCACTCCACGAAGTCCGACCATAAACAAATTTATCCCATATTTTCAAAGAGCTGGAGTCTTTCGAGCGCTGCCCGGGCTTGCCGGCATTAACCCAGCGCTCGAATCACTCCGGCGGCACGTCGATTAACACGTGCCGCCCCAGAAAGTCTAAATGATCACCGGTTCGCGGGCGACCGGTTCGAATTCCTTGCCCAGGCTTACAACCCTGGGCGCCACTTTATCGGCAATGCCAACGTCGAGGATCACGATGTGATCCTCATCATGATGAATCATGCCATCTAACAGCGCGATCAGTTCTGCATGGCGCTGTCGGCTCATTCGACACTGGAACACTGATAATTGCAGCCACTCACCGTAACCACGCATGAGCCTGAACACACGGCGCCAGCGCTTCTGATCACTGATGTCGTAGGTGACGATGTAGAGATGTTCGTCCATGGAGATCACCGGGTCGTGAAGTTCGGATAGTCGGGCAGCTCACCCAGCAGATAGCGCGCGAGCAGCCTGCCCTGGACCTCCAGCAGCCGGCGGTAGCTGAGCCGGTATCCGAACAGGGGATGGGTGATCTCATGACTCATGCGCCGCTCGAAGGTGGCGATGAAGCGCTTGCGTCCGTCGTTGGTCAACGCGACGCTGCCGGCCACGCTCTGGAAATCCGATGGACGCACTTCTCCATTGTTGATCGCCTGAATGACACAGGAATCCGCGATCAAGGGTCTGAACGGCTCCATCATGTCCAATGCCAGCGCTGGACGGCCATAACGGGGCTGATGATAGAAACCCCGATACGGATCAAGGCCCACTGCCGAGAGCGAAGCCGTCCAGGACCGGGTCAGAAGGGCGTAGGCATAGGACAGCAGGGCATTGACCGGGTCCGTGGGCGGACGGCGGTTGCGCGTGGTGAAATCGAACGTCAGTTCGGGCCCGGCATCGCTGTGCTTCAAGAGCCGAGCGAAGGCCCCGAAGTAGCGGGATGCGGCCGCCCCTTCGATGCCAAGCAGTTCCTGAAGATTGGATGCGCGGCGGGATTTCCTGATGTCCACCTGCAGGCCGTCGAGCAGATCCACAGGCTTGTCCTCGCCTTTCCAGTTGCGCCGCAACAGCGTGCGGCAGTTCTGGATCTTGGCCTCCACCAAGCCCTTGGCGATGTGCAGGCACTGGTGTTCCTCGAAGCTCGCCTTGTACTGGGCGGTGCGGATCTCCACGTTCTTGTGGCCGGTGCCCACCGTGTGCCCCATGAACCAGCCGCCATGGGAATGCCAACTGACGGGGATCTCGCGCTGCATGAGTTCCTGAAGGCACGGCGTGGTGATATAGACATTGCCCATGACGATCACCTGGGAGACGTCGATGAGACGCACCGACTGTACCTTTTCATCATCCACCGTGACCTCCAAGGTCTCGCCCCGCTTGGCAAGCTTGGCGCCCCGGGCCTGGATATAGAGTGGCAGGGCCTCGTCCCGGGCGACGGCCAGGGGCCTTGGCGGCGTCTGTTCCCGGCGCAGGTAGTTGACCTCGTCGGGCAGACAGATACCTACCAGCGAACAGCGCGGACACTTGGGACTGTCCTCCAGGGGTGCGGGGATCTGTCCACCCGCGGCGATGAATCGTAGCCCGTTGATGGCGTTGAGCGTCAACCGGCGTAATTCCTCGTCGAAGGGCACACGTACACGCTCGCGGGATTCGGTGAAGTACAACTCCCCTTCGTCACAGGTATAGCCGCATTCCTCCAGAATCATGCCCTGCACGCACAACTGGACCCTTTCGGGCTCGTAGGCGCCCCGGGCCACGTGGGGCCGCTTGCCACGCTTGTAGTCCACGGGCGTGACCCGGTCGCCCTCACCTTCCAGCAGATCCATGCGGGCGATGAGGCCAAGGCGGTTGGAAGACAGGGTGATGGAGCGGGCATGGTAGCGTTCACCCTCCTCGGCGACGCCCGGGGCCGGAAGATCACCAGAACCTTTGTCCACCCGACGGTGACGGTAGCGTCCGTCCACGGTATCCGCGGACTCGGACCACTCCCCCTGCACCCATTCCAGATACGCCAAGCGGGGGCAATACTGGTATTCGTTGACCATGCGCGCCGGGAGCAAGGGCATATCGCCGGATAGCTCCGGAAAAGGGAGCGGCAGTTCGGGCTGCTGCTGATCGTCCATTGCGGCTGGCCTCCCACTTGCGGATAGCACGAAACAGAACTACATTACGTAATACATTTCGTAATTCGAGATAAAACACATGCCTGCCATCAGTCTCCGCCTTCCGGATGAGATCGAGGCCCGCCTCGCCGAGGAAGCACGTATCGAAGGCCGCCCACGCTCCGAAGTGGTCCGCGAGGCGATCGCGGAATACATCACCCGACGGGAGCGCGAGCGGTTCATGGCGGACATGGTGGCCGCTGCCAACGCCCTCGCCGCAGATCCTGATGCCCTCGAAGAAATGCGAACCCTGGCGGAGGAATCCATCGAAGCAAGCAACGAGGCGCTGGACATCTCTGAAGGGCGCAAGCCCGGCGAACCCTGGCCCGAGGAAACCGGCGATAAGTGGTGGCGCTGATGCGCCGCGGCGAGGTCTGGATCGCCAACCTCAATCCCAACAAGGGGGCCGAGGTCGGTAAGGCCCGCCCCGTGATCATCCTGCAGGACGATGCGCTCCTCGACAGCCGGTTGCGCACCGTCGTGATCGTTCCGCTGACCACCCAGTTCCGTCCGGCATCGGCCCCTATGCGCATCGCGATCAACGCCCGCGACCATCTGCGCAAGAACTGCTATGCCATGACCGAACATCCCAGGACCATCGACCGCAGCCGCTTCGGCGAAGGGCCCCTGACCACACTCACAGCGGATGAGTTGGCCAGCGTCGAAAAGAGCCTCAAGGCGGTCATGGGGATGTGGTAGTCAGACGAGACGGCGCCAGCCTCTGTTCACCCCATATTGGCTCCCGTTCTCCTCCACGGCCCAGCGGATACAGCGGGCGGTGCGCGGCCCGATGCCATCTACCTCCTTCAACTCGACGTCACCCGCCCGGATGACGGCCTCGACGGAACCGAACCGGTCGAGCAGCCGTGCCGCACGCTCGGCACCGACCCGGGGCAGGCTCTGGAGGATGTGGGATTGCAGGGCCCGCTTGCCCTTGGGTCGGGCACCGCGGCGCGGCAGTGCACCGCCGGCCACGGTGCGGCCCTGACGGGCAATGGAGAGAAACGTCCCGACGGTCTCCCCCGCCGAACGGGTGCGCAGGACCGGCAGGCCGATGAACAGGCTCACCGTGACCAGGGCCCCTTGAACCGCCTCCCAACGCATGGCACTGCCTTCGATATCCCTGGCCGTGCCCTCCAGTAACAGGGCCGGGCGCCACTGCTCGACCGCGGCCAGCCTCAGGGCCTGATCGAACAGCCGTCCTGATTTGATCGACTCGATGAGATCGGGAAGCGTCTTGCGTTCGACGAGGAAGCGGTTGTCGATCAAATAGTCGCCGCAATCGAGCCGGGCGAAGGTCGCGGCGACCCCAGCCGATGCGCACAGCGCGGCCACCACCGGACTCTTGGAGTCGCGGTGGTCGATGGTGATGGCGATCGGCCGTTTGGTGAACTCACGATCCATGCGTCTACTCCGAGTCATGCGACGGCGCAAACAGGCCCAGGCCGTAATGACATCCAAACCCCAAGGCAAGCGGCCCCGAGATTGGCTGCGGGAACGTCAGGCGAACGAAGGCGCCGTGGGTGTCTGGTTGCGTCAACCCACGCTTGGTGCGGAAACGATGGAACTGAACCGGTCGGCAGCTTCTGCCACTGCCGACCGGGATCTCCGGCAAGAGATCCACCTGTGTAGGGATGGGCAGTCCGCGCTCGCGGCATTCCCGGCGAATCTGCTCAACGTAGCCGAAGCCTTTCTTGGCATGCCAGGGATGCAAATAGGGGGTGCGCGTGACCCAGACAGCGGCATGTCCGAGTGCCGGAATCGCGGACTGGATCGCCTGCCAGTGACGCTCATCCTCTCGACCGCCGACGGATTCCAGGGCGACCTGCCATTGACTGCCATCCTGCCCCCGCAGGATGGGCAGATCCTCGAAGACCTTGAGCATCTCCTGCGGGAAACCGGCCTCCGCATGGACAATCACGTGATCGATGCGTCCCTTGTCATTTCCCTCCGGGAGAAAGAAGGCGTGGGCATGACGGTTGTCCGGCGGCAAGCCGTGTCCGGACAGCTGCGCGGGAATGTCGGACTCACCGAACCGGCGTTTCGCCCGGGACATCAGTGCCGCGCGCATCCGTTCCGCCACACGCACCGTGTCCTCGACCCTGGGCAGGGGCCTGCCGGCCAGCGCGAAACGGGCCGTCGTAATCCGGCTGGTACGATGCCACTCGGGCACGCGGCGGCGGCGCACGCCCAAGGCCCCCTGGGGCCGCTGATAGAGCACCTCCGTGGCGCCGGGCGCCAGACTCCAGCCGGCGCGCTGAATGTCACCGGTCTCCAGGCGCAAGGCATCGATCAGACGTTCCGGCAAGGTAGCCAGGACCGAGAGCCGTTTCTGTTTGGCCAGTTTTTCCAGCCTGAGGTCCCCAACGGTCTGTTGTTGCCATTGGGCATAGTCAGCTGCGGATCTTGGCACGATCAATCTGACCGGTTCACTGGTCTCGCCCGTGGCCGGATTCACAGCCAGGTTGCCCGGACGGCAATTGGCATCCTCCGGGTTCCAGCCCTCCAGCCGACGGCACTCGATCCAGCTCTCGGCGCGGCCGAAGAAATTCAGATCCCGCATAAGCGCGTCCAGGGATCCCAGAAGCTCCAGGTCCGGGTCCAGGTCGGGCCAGGCGATGATTAGCTCTTCATCAGGATCGATTCGAAGGAAGGCGTCGAACACCAGGACCGACTTATCGGCCCGTCCCTCGCGCACCGGCATGTAGTGGCGCGTATGGGCATGGACCGCATCCGGCAGACGATAGACAGGCGCAACGCCGGAGAGGGCATTGACGAGCACCTCCAGGCGGGCCTCTGGAAATTCGCCTGGATCATGCTTGCGGTGCCAGGTGGCGATCAGGGCGCGCAGGAAACGCCACGGGGACGGCGGCCATTCCACGTCGGCCTCGTTTACATGCCGCCCCCAGGGTGTGGCATGAAAACGTCCAGCTGTGAACCGGCAGGCAACGGCAAGCATGGTTTATTTCTCGTAGGTGACGATGGTGACCGCCGGCTGCGCGAACCGACCCTCGCCGGCCACCGCCTCGATCAGACCCGGGAGTGCCGCTTCCAGTTCCGACAGCTCCGGCGCCTCCCAACCCTCCGGCCGGGTGACACGCAATGCCTGGCAGTCCAGATCGCAGGCCGTACGCAGGCGCAGTCCGTGTACAAGGAATCGGCGCACTTTATACAGCGCCAGGGCAATGAGCAGACGATCAACCTGCTCTCCCAGCCCGAAGGCGCGGATCTGGGCCAGATCGAGATTGAAGTAGGCCTTGATGCGGGGGGAGACGTATTCATCCCTGGCAAAAGGCACATTACCGAACCCCCTGGACGTATCACCGGAGGGATTGACGTGATCGTTCTTGACTCCGCCACTGGACGCCACCCTCACATCTTCGGCCTCAATAAAAGCGGAAAGCGCCCTGGGCAGCCGCAGCCGCCCACCCGCCAGGTCTTTTTTGGCGAGGAAGACACCGTGCAGCACGGCATTGGTATCCACCTTGAGAAGCGTCTGTGCCAGTTTACGAATATCCACCGGCCCTTCTTCCATGTGGGCCAGCTCCTGCTTGAGCAGGTCGAACAGGGTCTTGTCCTTGCCTTCCAGGATATAGGGCGAGTTCAGCCTGTGTGCCTCCAGGACCGAATTGGTCAGCGGCTTGCCCGCCTTGTCCAGAACCTTGACCACCGGGAGACCCCTCAAAGGCGATACCCAATCATCAGCATCCTGGTCCCAGCAGACCGTCTCCAGCCGGTTGGCCATGCTTTGGGCAGACTCCACCAGCAACATGGGACGGCCGTCCGGTCCTTCGTACTGGGCAGCGCCGAGGTCCGGAAACCCGGTGGGCTGGAAGCGAGTCCCTTGGATGGGTGCGAGGTCGGCCTCCATGAGCAGTCGGGGCACATCACTGAGCAGAGGTTCGAGGTTCATGTCAGAGTTCTCCTTGAGATAGATGCAACGGGATCAGGACGCATCCTGGGCGACGCGTTCGTCGGCCTTGAGGTCAGCGAGGCGCTTGGTAACGCCTTGGATGACACGGTGATCCACCGGGATCATGAGCGCCACCAGTAGGCGCCTGCCATCCGGGTAGGGCGGCGTCAGGCGCCAACCGGCATCGGCCAGCCCGGCGACCCGGCGCCTGCGGAGAGCCAGGTCCACGGCACGCCCCACACCAGCCGGACCAGCCCGCAGCAGCCGAGGCAAGGCCGAGGGAAGCGGCAGCCGCCCATCGGGTGTAAGAACACCAGCCTCGCGTAGCTGGGCATCCGGCACGAACAGCGGTTTGAACAATGCGTAGATCATGGGCAGGGACGCCTGGGAAGCGGTGGCTTGCCGGGGGGGCAAACGTTCCGGTAACCGAACACAAGCCAGACCCGCCATCAGCTCGGCGATACAACGGTCGTCAGTCGCACCAGCCAAAAATGCCGTCACCGCTCCTTCATCGGCGGGACAACGGCCGGACAGCGGTTTGTCGTTCAGATCCGTTCGGTCGGCGGTCAGCAGGCGCCGTTGCAGCACCTGGGCAAGATTGTCCGAGAGATTGCCCTGTCCCCAGACGGCCAGACGGCTCTCCGGTGCCCAGACATTGAGCTTCACGGGATCGATGGGAGCCAGATGCACACCCATGGGCAGGCCATCGTCGAGACCGGCCAGGGCTGCCGCCACCCGGAATTCGTGGCTATCATCCCGGGCGGCCTCGACCCAGTGCGCGTCGAGCCGGGGCACGGGCCGCACCTGCTCGCGCAGCGAGGGACTGCGTGCCAGGTAGAACTGTACCTCGCCCAGGACTTTGAGCACCTCCTGCACCTTACGGGGATCCGCCACACGGACCAGATCGAACAGGGCGTCGTCAAGACGATGGGCAAGCCCCTGCAAGCGCGCCGGTGCATGTGTGGAACGGGCCGCACGGCGGAAACGCCACAACCAGTCGCCACGATCCAACTGATCGATCAGGTCGGCCTTGGGGTTTTGATGCACATGGAATCGGTTCAACGGCGTGGCCAGATAGGCCTTTCCGGAGCGCATCATAAACGCATAGCGCTGGAAGGCACGCACACCCCGATCCGTCCCCAGCTTGGCCACGGCACGGGCGAAGTCCAATCCGTCCCGGGGAAGCCGCCCATTGAGGCTGACACGTCCCTCACCCAGTAAGACTCGCAATTCCGGCAGTGAGGCCGGACGATCCCATAGGGGCATCCAGATCTCGGCCCGAGCCGGCCTTTCATCCCCTAGGGCAACAGCGCCGCTGCCACCACCACTGGGGCGTACCGTGAAGGGATAGCTCAAGGCCGAAGGATCGGTGCTCTCCAAACGGCGGGTGGCAGTCGCAGCGAACAGCAGCGCGCCCTCAAGCATCAACACATAATCCCAGACATTGACCTGCGCGCCGCTGTCAAAACCGGTGGAACTGTTGGGCCCACCCGCGGCACCGGGGAAAAATTGACCGATCGCAAGCGCCGTCACACCGGGGACCGGACGAGCGAACAAGGCAGACTCCAACTTGTTCCCAACATCCCCCTGCACCTTGCCCGTGACGGGATCGAACATCTCCAGCAACCGCTGCATGTAATTGCTGGTGAAATCGAGACGGCCGTCGTTACCCCCCGTACCCAGCAAGGGCGGGTAGTCGGGCTTGTCGTCGGTCAGCAGGACTGCGGCATCCAACCAAGACAGGAACTCGTCATGCAGCGTTGCCCGCAAACGGGCCAAGAGCGCGCGCTTGTCCGACTCGGCCGGCTTCTCGGTCAAATTCAACCGTTCAAGCGCATCTGCCATCATCGCAGCCGCTTCTCGGAACGGTCGCCAGCGCTCGGCCCGGGTGGATTTGATTTTCTCAAGCGTACTCCAGGCCGTCTCGTTGCCCTGGCGATAGAACCCGCTGCCGCCATTCCAGGGCGACAGCATGGGGGTGGGCCGATAGCTCTCCAAAAAGAAGCGCCGCAAGTCACTCTCGTCGAGACGGGTACGGAGCATGAAGCACTCGTCCTGCCACCAGCCCTTCGCCGTTGCGTCCGCCTGCTCGCAAACAAGCCGCAGGACACCCAGAGCCTTGAGATAGGCGGCCAAAGGCATCGGAGAACAGCCGCGCAGGACGATCTCGTTGAGATGCATATCCTTATCCATGACCATTCTCCTGTGTCCGCTCATCTTCGGAATGCTCGGCACCCTGTGCCTGCTCCAGCCGACTCGCCCGCCAGTCGGCCAGCCGCACCAGGGTTTCCAGCCAGGCCAGTCTGAACGGGCCGTGTTCAGATAAGAGGCTCTGGGTGCGCGCGCTCCATGACGGGCCCTGGGGTCCGTCGCCCAGGCGCATGAGATCCAGGCGCAAGACCGTGGGCGGCACCGACTCGCCTTCATCGATGGGGACCGGCGGCAACGCGTCGCCTTCCCACACCCCGCGCGCGAAAAGGAGATCGGGATCATGGGGCTGCTGCTCACGTGGCTGAGCACGCAGGCCCATGCGCACCTTGCCGTGATGAGCGGCGATCAGATAGGCGATCAGGTTGGATTCGGGTTCTTCGGGGTGATGCTCCAACCAGGCCAGCATGGAGGCCAACTCGTGGCGAAAGTGCGGGCGCTTCTCCTGTAAGCCGTCGCGCTCGACGAAATACTCGGGACGCGCCCTGGCCATACCGTCGGATTTGGCCCAGAGACCCCCGTGCCGCACCTGCGGATCTTGCATGGCGGCACGCAGCATGTTCTGAAAGGCCTCGTGGGCCTTGCCCACGTCATGCCAACGGGCGGCTCGGATGACCGATCGACTGAGGACCTCATCAAGTTCCAATGCCCCGCACAGTTCTGCGGCTGCCTGGCCCACGTCTCGCAAATGCATGTCCAGTGGCACGGCCCGTCGCAAGAGACTGCGCACATCCGACGAATAGGCCTCGGGCGCGGGGAGATCCGCCGGAACGGGGATCACCTCGACATCCCCTTTATGCGCGGCATCGAAGCCCAGCACGGGATCGTACCCGCCCGCCTCGGCATCGAGCAGTAGCGTCATGCCGGGTCGAATGGCATCGCTCACCGATTGCCATGTGCCCATGACCGCATCCCACGCCCAAACCCGGCCGGCCTTGCGCTTGTCGCGGTAGGACTTGATCTGGCTCAGCGACGCACGGCACAACTCCCGAGACAAGGGCCTCGGGATGTCATCGAGCCGGGACGCTGATTTTTGATCCCGGTTCAAAGTACGCCAGAAGACCTGCACATCGGTCTCTCGGACATCGCGGATATAAGGGGAGACATCCAGGTCGAAACCGGACAGGTCCGGGTCGGTGTCGAACAACTGCAACAGATCCTTTCGACGCAGCACCATCGCCTCGGGTGCGGTCTCCTCGGTGGGCGGCAGGTCCACAGGACTGGCGGATGTCAGGGCACGCAGCCTTTCACGGCTCGGCCCAAGCTGTTCGACGTCATAGGGCGTGGCTACGGCATCGTCCAGATCGATCCAGTAGACTCGCGCGCCCCCGTCGCCGTTACACTCCCCATAGCGGTTGCAACGTCCAAAACGCTGCACCATGGACGACCAGGGCGCCAGTTCGGTGAACAGCGTACGCGACGTCATGTCCACGCCCGCCTCCACCGCCTGGGTGGCGACCACGATACGCCCTTCGGGCGGCACCTGCGTGCCCAGGGCCTGCTCCAGCAGGCGTCTTTCCCGGGCACGGAATCGCGCATGAACGAGCAGAAGATCCCGGTCTTCCGTGCGCTCCTTGATCGCACGCGCCAGCCCCTGGGCCCGCTCCACCGTGTTCAGCACCACCAGTGTGGTCGTGTCTGGCACATGGGCCTGGATCACCAGCTCGGCCAACCGGGTCAAGTAGTCCTGAACGGCTGCCTTTGAATCCCCTTCCAGAGTGACCGGCAGGCACTCCAGGCGCTTCACCGCCTCGCGGCGCTCCCGCACCTGTTCCATCGTGCATTCCTGGGCGTCTAGACCGAGGTGCACGAGATCATCTATCCGACGACGCATGTCCACGGTGGCCAGCCAATCGGTATTCAGGGTCGCCGAGACCCACAGGCTGCGACTTGGGCGGACACAGCCAAAATCACGGCGCAAGGCCTCCAGCTGCGCCGAAGTCTGCAGACCTGGCCCCATGAGTTGCACCTCGTCGAACACCCACAGAGTGTCGTTGTGCAGCAGGCCGAAGTGCATGGGCCACTGATACCGGCTCATGCCGTAACCCCGCATCAGTGCACGGGAAAGCAGCATGTCCTGGGTGCCCACCAGGATCATGTCCTCCTCGGGGTGCTCCACCCAGGCTGCCTCCCGAACATCGACCTCCCCGCCCATGAGCAAATGAACCGACACCTTGCCCTCGCCGGGCAAGCCGTGCAGATTCAGTCGCTGAAGCCAATGTTCGATATTGCGGCAGGTCTGCTCCACCAGCACGCGCATGGGCAGACACCAGATCAGGCGCCGAGAGGTGTCCTCGTCGCGCAATTCACGACGCTTGTAAAGCCAGGCCAGCGTGACTGCGGCGGTCTTGCCCAAGCCCGTGGGGACATGGAGGGTATCCGGCCATGGGGCCTCGGCAAGCCTGGCCTGATATGGGAAGGGCTCGAAGCCAGCCGCCTTATTGAAAAAATCAGCGTATTTCATCGGCAATGCCTGCTCACTTAATCTGATTGCTTTGTACCACCCCCGGTGGCTCACAGATTGAGCCTGTGCCTATCTTTCTGCCCGTGGCGGCGGTGATCGGCGGGTAGCCGATCAGACCGGCAAGCAGCATTTCTTGTACTTCTTCCCGCTGCCGCACGGACAGGGGTCGTTCCGCCCTGTCTTCGGTTGAGAACGGACGTATGGCTCGGTATAGGGCCACCCCGATGGACTGATGTCTTGCCGGAGGCCGAGGCGTCGATCCTCCTCCGCCCAGCGCCGTTGGCGTGCCCTAATGGCGGCCGGGCAGTAGAACGCCCACGGGTCCCGGAACCGCTCCCAGTCCGGTGCGTCCGTGCCGGCCCCGTAGGCTCGTTCGATATCCCGCTGGTCGAAATGTTTACCGAAGCCTTCCTGGCGTCGCTCCAGTGACTCGATCAGGGGGCGGTGCCGATCCCTGGGGAAGTCCAGGAGCGTGCTGCACAGGCACAGACGGGTACTCCAGTCCTGCTCCTCAACCTCCACGATCCCGGCCAGCCAATCGATGGCCTCCTCGAGCCGCGCCCCGTCCTCCCGGGCATGCAGGCTGAGGACCGTGTCCGCCGCGTTGGTGCGTGTATAGAGATCGTAGCCACGGTGCTCGGCGAGCACGCGCAAGGGTTCCGCGAGGTCTTCGGGCTTGTTGGCAAACAGGGCGGGCCAGTAGCCTGTCAGCCACTCCATCATGTTCTCGTCGCCGGTCGCCTCCAGTCGATACATGAGATCGATCAGGAACGTCCCGGCCTCCCGGGACGGCAGGCGTCCGGCAATCATGGCGGCGTGATAGGAAAGCCACCAGCGTCCGTCATCGCCTTCCTCGATGGGATAATGCTCGCCCATCGTGATGAGTAGGGCCTCGAGGATGCCGTCGCCACGGGCCACGCAGGCTTCGATGAGATTCAGCGGTACTCGGTCCTGGTCGCGCACGAGATGGGCGACGAGCTGCCCTGGATCGAGGCGGGCAAGCGTTGCGTCCTCATAGGCGGGCAGTTCTGCCTGTAGGTCTTCGGCGGTCATGGAAACTCCGTTGATTGACATGAAGTTCAGGATCCTTGGCGTGACCTGAAAGCGGTGCCTGGTACAGCCCGGTGAGGCGACCGGATCAATCCCCAGGCCCACGATAGCGCTCCCAGGCCGATCGCAGACGTGCGGCCACCTGTCGGCGCAGGGACTCCGGCGCGGCCACCTCCACATCCGGCCCGTACTTGAGGATATCCATCATCAGTTCGCGCGGGTCGGAATAAGGGACCTGGAGTTCGTAGACGTCGCCGTCCCAACGTCCGATCTGGTCGGGATGCCAATTCTCGTCCGCCACCCAGCGGGCGCGTTCGGAGGTAAAGCGCAACACGGCCCAGTGCTCGACCGTGCCGGTGAAGATGCCGAAGCTTCCGCCCAGGTAGCGGTCCAGGAGGCTGGCGTCCACGGGTCGCAGAGGACCTTCGACAGGTTCCGCCTGGCGAATCCTGTCCAGGGAAAAGGTGCGCAGGGAATTGGCCTGATCACACCAGGCGATCAGATACCAGTTGTCACGGTAATGCATGAGACGGTAAGGATGCACTCGGCGCTGGGAGAAGGTATCGCGCTCGCGCCCGTGGTATTCGATGTGAAGCGGCATGGATTCGAGTACAGCCGCCGAGACCTGTCCGAACAACCGGTCGTCCACCCGTCTCGGGGCCATGGGCTGGAGGCGCACCCGCTGGCTCACCGTTTGCGAGGAATGGCCGCTCTCCCCGAGCAATTTCCGAATGCGCCCCTTGAGGGGGCCAAGGCTTGGACCCAGCAGACCGGGCTGCACGGATTCGAGCAGTTGTTCCGTGGCAAGCAGGGCATACAGTTCACTGGCGTTGAACCACAGGCCAGGGAGTTCGAACTCTGGAGCGTCCGGGTCATAGCGGTAACCGTTGAGGTCGCGGTCATAGGGCAGTGGTGCCCCCATGAAATCGCGCATGTAGGCGAGATCACGCACCACCGTGGCCCGGGACGCGCCCAGTTCCTCCATGAGCCGGACCAGCGGGACGGGCCTGCGGTTGCCCTTGAGCAAGCCGTGAATCCGGTAGATGCGCTCCGCGCGGTTCATAGGCCTTGCAATCCCCCCTGATTTTATCCTCGGCCTTTTCCTGAGAAGTTTGAGGATACCATCGATGGGAACCGGAAGGTCCGTGGCTGGAGACTGCTTCGGATACCGAGTCGTCGGGCTGAAGCCCGACCTACCTCTTGACGCTCCGTAGATCGGCCTCAAGGCCGACATTCCCGCCATGGTTTGAGCGGGGAATGGAGGATCCTATGGTCCGGACAGGGCGGCCAGCAGCCGGTCATGCAGGCCGCCGAAACCGCCGTTGCTCATGATGAGCACGTGGTCGCCGGGACGCACCTCGGCGAGCAGCGCGGCCAGCAGGACATCGGTGTCCGCACAGGCCCGGCCATGGGGCAAGGCATCGATCACCACCTGGCTGTCCCAGCCCAGGTCCGCCGGGGCGTGCAGGTACACCCGGTCGGCGGCCGCCAGCGACTCGGCGAGGCGGTCGCGATGCACGCCCATGCGCATGGTGTTGGAACGGGGATCCAGCACGGCGATGATGCGCGCCGCGCCCACCCGGGCGCGCAGGGCATCCAGGGTCGTGGCGATGGCGGTGGGATGATGCGCGAAGTCGTCGTAGACATGGATGCCCGAACGCTCGCCGCGCAGCTGCAGACGCCGCTTGACGCTCTGAAACTCCGCAAGGGCATTGATGCCTTGTTGCACCGGCACCCCGGCGTGGCGTGCGGCCGCCAGGGCCGCCAGGGCGTTGGCCATGTTATGCCGGCCGATCAGATCCCAACGGACCTCGCCTTGGGCCTCGCCCCGGTAAAGCACCTGGAAACGGCTGGCATCGGGACTGAGCAAGCGCCCCTGCCAGTCGCCATGACCCGCCACACCGAAACCCTGCACCGGCGTCCAGCAGCCCTGGGACAGTACCCGGCTCAGGTTCTCGTCATCGGCGTTGCGCACGATCAGGCCCTCGCCGGGCACGGTGCGCACCAGGTGATGGAACTGGCGTTCGATGGCGGCGAGGTCCGGAAAGATGTCCGCGTGGTCGTATTCCAGGTTGTTCAACACGAGGGTGCGCGGGCGGTAGTGGACGAACTTGGAGCGCTTGTCGAAGAACGCGGTGTCGTATTCGTCGGCCTCCACCACGAAGAACGGCGCCTCGCTCAGGCGCGCAGAGACGCCGAAGTTCTCCGGCACGCCACCGATCAGGAAGCCGGGCTCAAGACCCGCGTATTCCAGGATCCAGGCCAGCATGCTCGAAGTGGTGGTCTTGCCATGGGTGCCGGCTACCGCCAGCACCCAGCGCCCGCCGAGCACATGCTCGGCCAGCCACTGGGGGCCCGAGGTGTAGGCCAGCCCGCGGTTGAGTACGTACTCCACTGCCGGGTTGCCCCGGCTCATGACGTTGCCGATCACCACCTGGTCCGGTGCGGGTTCCAGGTGGGAGGGATCGAAGCCTTGGGATACCTCGATGCCCTGCTCCGCCAGCAGGGTGCTCATGGGTGGGTAGACGTTCTGGTCGGAGCCGGTGACCCGGTAGCCGGCGGCGCGCGCCAGCAGGGCGATGCCGCCCATGAAGGTGCCGCAGATGCCGAGGATGTGGATGTGCTGCAAGCCGGATACCCCGTCAGGACAGCAGCCAGGCGCCCACCACCAGCTCGATCAGGCCGGCGGACAGGATCAGGTACAGGAGCGCCAGACCGAAACCGAAACTCAGCCGGCGCAGGGCCAGGGCGTGCCGGATGATGTTGCCGTAGGCCGCCAGCAGCCAGCCCAGCATGAGCAGGTAGGCAACACTGATCAGCGGCGGGGTCTGCCCGCCCTGTTCCAGCCCGCCGGCCAGGCTATGGGTAAGCGGCAGCATCACCACGCCCAGCACTACGCCAACCCCGAGCAGGCTGGTGTAGGTCTGCAGGAATCGCCCGGGATGGCCGACCAGGTGCAGGGCCAGGTGCACCACCACCGCCATGAGCACCAGCTCGGCAAAGCTCTGGATCATGGCACTCTGGAAGCCGTAGAAGGGCATGCCCAGCAGACTGCCCACCAGCAGGTAGAGCAGACCCATGATCCCCGCCAGGGTCGAGGAAGCGGGCAGATCCTGGGGGCCGATCTGCAAGAGGGTCAGTTGCAGGAAAGGTCGGATGATGGCGTACATGCGAGTAGAGTGGCTAGTGGCTAGTGGCAAGGAAATACGAAAAGCTTCTGACCTCGAGGGAGAATCCTCTTGGTACGAATAGGATACCTGAATCCGTGTTCGCGCTTTTCCCATTCAAGGGACGATAGACTAGCCAACTGACGAATGATTGACCTTGCCACCAGCCACTTGCGACTTGCCACTAAATTATGCGTGCCAATCCCCTGCGCCGTCCCAGAACCGCGTTTCCCGAGCGAGCAGGCCACCGCTACGAACTGCTGGTGGACGGCGAGCGCTTCCTGCCCGCCATGCTCCAGGCCATCGAAGCGGCCCACCGCTACGTCCTGCTGGAACTCTACCTGGTCGAGGATGGCCACTGCGCCGGCAGCTTCGTGAACGCCCTGTGCCGGGCGGCACAGCAGGGCGTGGCGGTATTCATCCTGCTGGACGGTTATGGCGGGCGCGGCCTGTCCGAGGCGCACCGCCAGGCACTGGCCGCGGCCGGAGCGCAACTGGCCTTCTTCAACCCCCTGAGCCTGCACCGCTGGCGCCTGAGCCTGTGGCGGGATCACCGCAAACTGCTGCTGGTGGACGGGGAGATCGCCTTCACCGGCGGCATGGGCATGACCGATGACTTCGACCCGGCCGTGCGGGGCGAGGCCGCATGGCACGAGGTGATGCTCGAGATCCGCGGACCCTGCGTGCAGGACTGGCAGAAGCTGTTCGAGGCCGCATGGCGGCGCTGGTGCGCCGATGCCCGTCCCCTGCCCTCGCCCCCCTGTACAATTGACTCCGGCGGTGGCGGCGGACAGGTACTGGGGGACTTCGGACACGGCGGGCGAGCGGTGATGGCCTCGACGATCGCCGCCATGGGCCGGTCCCGTTCGCGCATCTGGCTGGCCACCGGCTATTTCGTGCCCACCCGGCGCCTGCGCCGCGCCCTGGTGCGCGCGGTCCGGCGAGGGGTGGACGTGCGCCTGCTGCTGCCCGGCCCGCACACGGACCATCCTCCCGTCTGGCACGCGGGCAGACGCTTCTACGGTCGGCTGCTGCGTTCAGGGGTGAAGATTTACGAATACCAGCCGCGCTTCCTGCACGCCAAGTTCCTGCTCTGCGACCAGTGGACCAGCGTCGGCTCCAGCAACCTGGACCACTGGACCCTGCGCTGGAATCTGGAGGCCAATCAGGCGGTGATGGATGAGACCCTGGCCGGGGAACTGGCGCGCCTGTTCGAGCAGGACTTTGCGCAGAGCCTGGCCTGGCAGGCCGAGGACTGGCGCGCCCGGGGCCGCTGGCAGCGTTTCAAGGAATGGCTGTTCGGCGGCCTGGACGACTGGCTGATGCAGCTGGGGGACAGGTATGCCTTGAGGATGGAAAGTGAGAAGTGAGAAATGAGAAGTGCAAATTGAAAGATCGCATTTCACTTCGCACTTCCCAATTCCCACTTCGCACTTGCTCTACTGTCCTTCCTGCCTCTGCCTGGCCTCTTCCGCCTCCAGGGCCTCGAGCGCCTCCAATTCGTCGAACAGGTCGGCGCCAGTGTCCCGACCCGGTGGTTCGCCGTTGTGGACCAGGAATTCCCGGCGCTGCAGGTAGAAGTCGCGGATCGCCGTGTAGCGATCGGTGGCGATGCCGTCCATGGCCTGCTCGATGCTCAGGAAACCGGCCCGGGTGTCGATGACGTACACACCGGCCAGGATGTTCCGGCGGCCTTCGGGCTCGTGGTAATAAAGCGGGTTGGTGCGGGCATCCACGTAGAGACTGGGGGCGTCGCGCAGGGTACTCGGCCCGAGCAGGGGCAGCACCAGGTAGGGTCCGGAGGGCACGCCCCAGTGGCCCAGGGTCTGGCCGAAATCCTCGTTGCTCTTGGGCAGGTCCATGTGGCTGGCCACGTCCAGGATGCCCAGCAGGCCGATGGTGCTGTTGAAGGTGATCCGGCCGAAATCGTTGAGCGCCGGCTCGAACTTGAGCTGCAGGAGGTTGTTGAACAGATTGGTGACATCGCCCAGGTTGGCGAAGAAGTTGCCGATGCCGGTGCGCACCGGCCTGGGGGTCACCTTCACGTAGCCCTGGGCGACCGGCTTGAGTACCGCCTTGTCCACCGCCTCGTTGAACTGGAACATGGCGCGGTTGTAACCCTCCCACGGATCGGCGGGATCCCGCGGCCCCTGGGTGCTCGCGCAACCGACCAGCAACCAGGCGGCACACAGCAGCCAGGCCAGGCGAATGTACGGGGATGGGGATGTCATGAACGAATGTCCTTTCCGGGCGATGATGCTGCATCTCGGCGCAGCTGCCTGACCGGGGTCAGTGGGGGTCGCTGGAGTATACGTGATAGCGGTTGCGGCCGTGTTCCTTGGCAGTGTAACAGGCCTCGTCGGCCGCCTTGAGGACCGCACCCAGGTTTCCGCTTTGCCGATCGATGAGCACCAGTCCCTGGCTCACGCCCACCCGGTAGGTCTCTCCCTCGGATTCATAGCTGTAGGCGGTGATGGCATCACGCAGCTTCTCCGCCATGGCGATGCCGGCATCCAGTTCGCAGTTCATGAGCAGGATGCCGAACTCGTCTCCCCCGATCCGGGCGGCGGTGTCCGTGGAACGCACCTGCCGCTCCAGGATGTCGGCAACCTCCCTGAGCACCTGGTCGCCGGCGGCATGACCCAGGCTGTCGTTGATGGCCTTGAACCAGTCCAGGTCCAGGAAGATCAGCACGTGGGTCTGGCCGCTCTTCTGGCTCCCGTCCACGGCCCGGGACAGGCGGGTCTCGAACTCCCGGCGGTTGACCAGGCCGGTGAGCGGGTCGTGGGCCGCCTGGTACCTGAGCTGGCGGGCCAGGGTGCGCAGTTCCGTCACGTCATGAATCACCAGCACGCAGCCCGAGACCCCGGTGAGACCGGCGCGGATGGTGGAGGTGGTGATCTTCACCGAATATTCCTGGCCGTCGCGTCCCAGCAGCAGGCCGTCGAAGGTGTACGGCCGCGGCTCCCGCATGCTGGCGCTGTGGCGGGCGAGATTGCCCAGTTCCTTGCGGCTGGACTCGTCCACCAGGTGGAACACCTGCCGGTAGTCATGGCCCTGGACGTCCGGGAGACTGCAATGTCCCATGCGCTCGGCCACCGGGTTCATGTACTGGATCAGGCCCTGAGTGTCGGTAGTCACCACCGCATCGCCGATCGAACGCAAGGTGTTGGCCAGGCTCACCCGCGATGCGGTCAGACTGCGGTTCAGGCGCATCACGAAGGCCAGGAAACCGGTGAGCAGGACACCCAGAATCCCGGCGAACCAGGGACCGTAGACGGTGAACACCTCGCGCAGGGTGATCACCTCGTCAGGCTCGTAGAGACCCACCTTGAGTTCGCGCATCAGGTCATGGACCGGATCGTAGTTGAGCGGGATGGTCCAGCCTGCGATCTCCGCGGCATCCAGGGCGGGGTGGCCTTCCGGCATCGCGAACAGGGCCTGGAGCACCTGCTTGGCCAGGTCCTCGTCCATGTCCGGCTGTACCGCCAGCGGCCATTCCGGGTATAGGCGGGTACTGTGCAGGAACGGGAAACCCGGCGTGGTTCGGGCATTGAGGACATGAAACTCGTCGGCGCGGATACGCCCCTCATTGATCCACTGTTCCAGCAGTTCGGTGCGGAAGGTGCCGGCATCCACCTGGCCTGAACGCACCGCCTCCATGACCAGGTCCACCGGGAAGCCGGTGAACTCCAGCTGCATGTCCTGCAAGGGTTCGATGCCGTGGTCGCGCAGTTCCTTCCAGCCCATCCACCAGCCACCGAAGGCCTCCGGATGTACCGCCGCGAAACGCTTGCCGCGAAGATCGGCGATCTCGCGGATGTCGTCGCGGTCGGCCCGGGAGATGATCACTGCGCCGAAGCGGGTGGAGGTGCCGGTGGGACGCTGGCTGATCAGAGTGGCGATGCGCGTGATGCCGTGGCGCTGGTTGAGCGCCACGTAGGAACCGGAGTTGGTGATGACGAAATCCGCCTCACCACTGGCCACCGCCTCATCGATGGTGTCGTTGGTCAGGGGCAGGATGCGAAACCGCACGCCGGGCAGCTGCGCTTCCAGGTACTCGGCAGTGGGCGACCACATGCGCACCGCCTCGTCCATACCCCGGAAGGCCAGCACGCCGATGGTGACATCATCCTTGTGATGCCAGGCCTTGACGGACGATGCGAAGACCAGCAGCCACAGGCAGGCCCATGCCGCAAGCGCCACGGGCCTGCGCCAGGCAGATGGCCATGAGCCCTGCTTCACCGCCCGGCGCCCCGGTATCTGGCGGTGCGCAGCTCAGCGCCCCCGCTGCGCGGCGATGCGCATGCGCAGGGCGTTGAGTTTGATGAAGCCTTCCGCATCCTTCTGATTGTAGGCGCCGGCATCGTCCTCGAAGGTGGCGATGGAGGCGTCGAACAGACTGTCGGTATCCGATTTCCGACCGGCGACGATGACGTTGCCCTTGTAGAGCTTCAGGCGCACCACGCCGTTGACGTGCGCCTGGGAGGCATCGATGAGCGCCTGCATCATGCGCCGCTCCGGGCTCCACCAGTAGCCGTTGTAGATGAGGCTCGCGTAGCGGGGCATCATCTCGTCCTTCAGGTGGGCCGCCTCGCGATCCAGGGTGATGGACTCGATGGCGCGATGGGCCTTGAGCAGGATGGTGCCACCGGGGGTCTCGTAGCAGCCCCGTGACTTCATGCCCACGTAGCGGTTCTCCACCAGGTCCAGACGGCCGATGCCGTTGGCGCCGCCGACGCGATTGAGTTCCGCCAGCAGGGTGGCCGGGCTCATGGCCTTGCCGTCCAGGGCCACCGGGTCGCCGCGCTCGTAAGTGATCTCCACGTAGGTGGCCTGGTCCGGAGCCTTCTCCGGAGACACGCTCCAGCGCCACATGTCCTCTTCCGCCTCGAACCATGGGTCCTCCAGGGGGCCACCCTCGTAGGAGATGTGCAGCAGATTGGCGTCCATGGAGTACGGCGACTTATTGCCGCGCTTCATCTCCACCGGGATGCCGTGCTGTTCGGCGTAGGCCAGCAGCTTCTCGCGGGAGTTGAGGTCCCACTCGCGCCAGGGCGCGATGACCTTCACGCCGGGCTTGAGGGCATAGGCACCCAGCTCGAAACGCACCTGGTCGTTGCCCTTGCCGGTGGCGCCGTGGGAGATGGCGTCCGCCCCGGTCTCGTTGGCGATCTCCACCAGGCGCTTGGCGATCAGCGGCCGGGCGATGGAGGTGCCCAGCAGGTACTCGCCCTCGTAGAGGGTGTTGGCGCGGAACATGGGGAACACGAAGTCCCGCACGAACTCCTCGCGCAGATCGTCGATGTAGATCTCCTTCACGCCCATGGCCTGGGCCTTGGCCCGGGCCGGCTCCAGCTCCTCCCCCTGGCCGATGTCGGCGGTGAATGTCACCACCTCGCAGCCGTAGGTATCCTCCAGCCACTTGAGGATCACGGATGTGTCCAGCCCGCCGGAATAGGCAAGCACCACCTTTTTCACGCCACTGGCCATGGGGGAACCTTCAAAGAAAAAGTTGAGGATAGGGGGCGGGATTATACGTAAGGGGAGATTCAAAGTTCAAAATTCAAGATTCAAAGGGGTTCTCTGTCCTTTGAATCTTGAATTTTGAATCTTGAATTTATATCGCCTCTAGGGCGCCAGCCAGACCGTCGCGCGGCGGTTCAGGGCCCAGGCGGCCTCGCCCTCGCCCGGATCCAGGGGCCAGGTGGAGCCGAAGGAACGCAGCTCGATTCGGTTGCGGGGGATGCCGTAGACATCCAGGAAGGTGCGTACCGCCTCGGCACGGCGCCGGGACAGGGGGTCATTGATGGCGTCGCCGCCACGCACATCGGCATGACCGGCCACGATCACCCGCATGTGGCGCTGGGCGCGCCAGGCATTGAGGACCTCGCGCAGGGTCTCGTGGGCCCGGGCATCCAGGCGGCTCAGGTTGGTCTCGAAGTGCACGCGCCACTCGGCCACCGGCCGGAAATCCAGCTGGATCATGCCGGCCCGGCAACGGCTGAATTCCGCCTGCACATCCCGGAATCGCACCGTGGAGACCGCCGCCGCCACCTGGAAACCGCCGGCCCCGGGGGACGGATGCTCCACGCTCAGCTGGTAGCCGGCCTCCAGGGCGTGAAAGAGTTCCAGGGTGGTGGCCCGGTCCAGACTCAGGGTTCGGGCCTCGGAGCCCACGTCCGCCAGGTGCCGGGGCCGCAGGTCATGACGCCAGTTGGGCGGCACCAGCACCAGCCGCGCCTCTCGGCCCGATGCGCCGGAGAGGTCGGTATCCAGCCGGAAAGCCAGCTCATGACCGGCCCGCTCGTGGAAGCGCGCCACCCCGTAGCGGGGGATCTCGTGGCGCAGTTCGCAGGCATCCGGCGCGCTGCTGACCGTCCAGGAGGACTGTTCCAGGCGCGCACCGAAGGTGATCTCGCCGAAGGCCGGGGCCGCGGCGAGACACAAGAGAATGATGGCAAGGAGTCGGGCCATGGGCCCTGTATCGGCGGTTGATCAAAAAACCTTAACGCAAAGACGCGAAGGCGCGAAGGACGCAACAAAGCCATTGAATACAAAAAGCTTTGCGAACCTTTGCGCCTTCGCGTCTTTGCGTCGAAGGCTTTTTGAGAGCCCGGGGATCTACTTCCGCTTGGGCGCCATGATGTCCGTGACGCTGCCGTGGGCCACCTCGGCGGCGAAGCAGATGGTCTCGGACAGGGTCGGGTGGGGGTGCACGGTCAGGCCGATGTCTTCCATGTCGGCACCCATCTCCAGGGCCAGCACCGTCTCGCCGATCAGCTCGCCGGCGTTGGGGCCGACGATGCCGGCGCCCATCACCCGGCCATGTTCGTCGAACAGCAGCTTGGTCAGGCCGCTCTCACCGCCCACGCTGATGGCCCGGCCACTGGCGGCCCAGGGGAACACGCCCTTGGTGTACTCGATGCCCTTGGCCTTGGCCTCGGTCTCGGTGATGCCCATCCAGGCCACCTCCGGGTGGGTGTAGGCTACCGACGGGATGGCCCGGGCGTCGAAGTAGGACTTCTCCCCGGCAGCGACCTCAGCGGCCACCTTGCCCTCGTGGGCGGCCTTGTGGGCCAGCATGGGCTGGCCGACGATGTCGCCGATGGCGAAGATGTGGGGCACGTTGGTGCGCTGCTGCTTGTCCACCGGGATGAAACCGCGCTCGTCCACCTGCACGCCGGCGGCCTCGGCATTGATCTTCTTGCCGTTGGGGCTGCGGCCCACGGCCACCAGCACCCGGTCGAAGGTGTCCGTCTCCGGGGCCTTGCCGCCTTCGAAGCTCACCCGGATACCCTGCTTGGTGGCCTCGGCCCTGGCCACCTTGGTGCCGGTGTAGATGGCCTCGTAGCGGCCCTTGATGCGTTTCTCCAGGGGCCGAACCAGGTCGCGGTCGGCGCCCGGCATGAGCTCGTTGGACAGTTCGCAGACCGTCACCTTGGCGCCCAGGGCGTCGTAGACGCAGGCCATCTCCAGGCCGATGATGCCACCGCCCACCACCAGCAGGCGCTTGGGCACGTCCTTGAGCATCAGGGCGTCGGTGGAATCCATGACGCGTTCGTCGTCCCACGGGAAGCCGGGCAGCTTCACCGCCTGGGAGCCGGCAGCAATGATGGCCTGCTCGAAGCCGATCACCTGGGTGCCGTCCTTGCCCGCCACCGTGAGGGTGTTGGCGGAGGAGAACTGCCCCGTGCCGTGGACGATGCGCACCTTGCGCTGCTTGGCCAGCTGCTTGAGGCCGCCGGTGAGCTTGCCCACCACGCCGTCCTTGTAGGTCGCGAGCTTTTTGAGGTCGATCTTGGGCTTGCCGAAGCTGATGCCGTGCTCGGCAAAGGCCTCGGCCTCCTCGATCACCTGACCCGCGTGCAGCAGGGCCTTGGAGGGGATGCAGCCCACGTTCAGGCAGACACCGCCGATCTCGGCGTAGCGCTCCACCATGATCACGTCCAGGCCCAGGTCCGCGGCGCGGAAGGCGGCGGTATAACCGCCGGGGCCGGAGCCCAGCACCAGCAGCTGGCAGCTCATGTCCGTCGCGCCCGGAGCCTCGGCGGGTTTGGGTGCGGGTTTGTCGGCGGTGGCAGACCTGGCGTCGGCCTTCTCTGTCTTGCCCGCAGGCTCGGCGGCGGCCTCGCCCTCGGCCACTTCCAGATCCAGGATGGCGTCGCCCTGGGAGACCTTGCCGCCCTTCTTCACCTTGAGTGCCTTGACGGTGCCGCCCTGGGGGGCAGGGATGTCGATGCTGGCCTTCTCGGATTCCAGGGTGATGAGCGGGTCTTCCGGCTCGACCGTGTCACCGGGTTTCACCAGGACGTCGATGATCTCCACGTCCTTGAAATCGCCGATGTCCGGCACCTTGATCTCAACCACCTTGCCCATGGCAAAACTCCAGTTGTTCGTTTGTTGTGCCGAGGCCCCGCCACCCTGATCCGTAGGTCGGGCTGAAGCCCGACCTACGACCGGCACCCCTTCTTGCCTCTTGTCTCTTGTATCTTGCCTCTCGCGCCTTCCTACAAAAGCATCCTGCGCATATCCGACAGCCGGCTGCTCAAAAAGGTCGTGAAGCGTGCGCCCAGCGCGCCGTCGATGACCCTGTGATCATAGGACAGGGACAGGGGCAGGATCATGCGCGGGGTGAATTCCTTGCCGTTCCACACCGGCTGCATCTTGGCCCGGGAGACGCCCAGGATGGCCACCTCGGGGGCGTTGACGATGGGCGTGAACGAGGTGCCGCCGATGCCGCCGAGACTGGAGATGGTGAAGCAGCCGCCCTGCATGTCGGCGGGCTTGAGTTTCTTGTCCCGGGCCTTGGCCGACATGGCCTGCAACGCGGCGGCGATATCCACCAGGCTCATACGGTCCACGTCGCGGATCACCGGCACCACCAGGCCATCGGGCGTGTCCACCGCCACACCGATGTGGTAGTAGTGCTTGAGGATCAGGTGCTCGCCGGTGGCATCCAGGGAGGCATTCACCCGCGGGTATTCCTTGAGCGCCGAGACCACCGCCTTCATCAGGAAGGCCAGGAAGGTGATCTTCACCCCCTTGTCCTTGTATTCCTCGGCCAGGGTCTTGCGGAAGGACTCCAGCTCGGTGATGTCCGCCTCGTCGAACTGGGTGACGTGGGGGATGGTCACCCAGTTGCGGTGCAGGTTCTGGCCGGTGAGCTTGTTGATCTTGGTCAGCGCCTGGGTCTCGACGGGACCGAACTGGCTGAAGTCGATCTCCGGCATGGGGGCCACGCCCAGACCGCCGCCGCCCTGGGCGAGTGCCCGCTTCACGTAGCCCTGCACATCTTCCTTGAGGATGCGCCCCTTGGGGCCGCTGCCATCCACTGCGCCCAGGTCTACGCCCAGTTCCCGGGCGAAACGGCGCACCGTGGGCGAGGCGTGGGCCTTGCGGAAGCCCTCTTCGTTGACCAGCCCAGCCGTGGGCGAGGGGCGCGGACCGGCGGGCCGCGCGGGCTCGGCAGAGGGCCTGCTTTCGGCGCGGGCCGGCTCGGCGGCCTCGGGCGCAGCCTGCGGCTCGGGTTCTGCGGGTTTCTCCGCGGCCTTCTCTGCCGGCTTTTCGGCGGGCGCAGCCGCCTCGGCCTCCATGTCGGCGATGGCATCGCCCTCGGAGACCCGGTCTCCCTTCTTCACCTTCAGCGCCTTGATGACACCGGCGCCAGGGGACGGAATGTCGATGGTGGCCTTGTCGGATTCCAGGGTAATGAGCGGGTCCTCGGCCTTGACCGCATCGCCCGGCTTGACCAGCACATCGATGATTTCCACGTCCTTGAAATCCCCGATGTCCGGGACCTTCACCTCAACCACGTTGCTCATCTCGCAACTCCAGTGTCTTGTAATCGATCAACGCAACTCACAGCCCTGCCGCGCGCTCAGGCGCGCAGCGGGTTGGGCCGGTTCACGTCGATGCCGTATTTCCTGATGGCCTCGCCCACCTTGGCGGTGGCGATGGCACCTTCGTCGGCCAGGGCCTTGAGTGCCGCCACGACCACGTAGTGGCGGTCCACCTCGAAGTGGCGACGCAGGGCCGAGCGCAGGTCGGAGCGGCCGAAGCCGTCAGTACCCAGCACCACGTAGCGGCCCGGCACCCAGGCGCGGATCTGGTCCGCGTAGGCCTTCACGTAATCGGTGGCGGCGATCACCGGGCCTTCGGCGTCCTTGAGGCACCGGGTCACGTAGGCCTCGCGGGGCTTGGCGTCCGGGTGCAGCAGGTTGTGACGGTCGCAGTCGCGGCCTTCGCGCGCCAGCTCGGTGAAGCTGGTGGCGCTCCAGATGTCCGATTCCACGCCGAAGTCCTGTTTCAGCAGCTCGGCGGCGGCGATCACCTCCCGCAGGATGGTGCCCGAGCCCATCAGCTGCACACGCTGCTTCTTGCCGCGCCCGCCCTTCTGGAACAGGTACATGCCCTTGACGATGCCCTCCTCGGCGCCCTTGGGCAGGGCCGGCTGAGGATAGTTCTCGTTCATGACGGTGATGTAGTAGAAGACGCTTTCCTGCTCGGCATACATGCGGCGCAGGCCGTCATGCACGATCACCGCCAGCTCGTAGGCGAAGGTGGGGTCGTAGCTGATGCAGTTGGGCACGTTGGCGGCCATCATCAGGCTGTGACCGTCCTGGTGCTGCAGGCCCTCGCCGGCCAGCGTGGTGCGACCGGCGGTGGCGCCCATGAGGAAGCCGCGCGCCTGCATGTCGCCGGCGGCCCAGATGAGATCCCCCACCCGCTGGAAGCCGAACATGGAATAGAAGATGTAGAAGGGGATCATGTTCACGCCGTGGGTGGAGTACGACGTGGCGGCGGCGATCCACGAGGACATGGCTCCGGCCTCGTTGATGCCCTCCTCCAGGATCTGACCCTGCTTGTCCTCCTTGTAGTACATGACCTGGTCACGGTCCTGGGGCTCGTAGAGCTGGCCCACGGAGGAGTAGATGCCCAGCTGACGGAACAGGCCCTCCATGCCGAAGGTGCGCGCCTCGTCGGGCACGATGGGCACCACGTGGCGGCCCGCCTTTTTGTCCCGGGCAAGCGCGGTGATCATGCGCACGAAGGCCATGGTGGTGGACATCTCGCGCTCGCCGCTGGATTCCAGCAGGGCGTCGAATACGGACAGATCCGGGATCTCCAGCGGTGCGGCCTTGTGCTTGCGCACAGGCATGTAGCCGCCGAGTGCCTTGCGCCGGGCGTGCATGTATTTCATCTCCGGCGCGTCCTCGTCCGGCTTGATGTACTCGGCGCGCTCCACCTGCTCGTCGCTGAGCGGGATGCTGAAGCGGTCGCGGAAGGCCTTCATGTCGTCCACGCCCAGCTTCTTCTGGCTGTGGGTGCGCATCTGGCCCTCGCCGGCGCCGCCCATGCCGTAGCCCTTCACGGTGTGGGCCAGGATCACGGTGGGGCCGTCGGTGTATTCCATGGCGGCCTTGTAGGCGGCGTAGACCTTGTAGGGGTCGTGACCGCCGCGGTTCAGGCGCCAGATGTCCTCGTCGGTCATCTTGGCGACCATGGCCTTGAGTTCGGGGTACTTGCCGAAGAAGTGCTCGCGCACATAGGCGCCGTCCTTGGACTTGTAGTTCTGATAATCGCCGTCCACGGCCTCCATCATGCGCTGGTGCAGCAGGCCCTTGGTGTCCCGGGCCAGCAGCGGATCCCAGTAGCTGCCCCAGAGCACCTTGATCACGTTCCAGCCGGCGCCGCGGAACGTGGCTTCCAGCTCCTGGATGATCTTGCCGTTGCCGCGCACCGGGCCGTCCAGGCGCTGCAGGTTGCAGTTGACCACGAAGGTGAGGTTGTCGAGCTTCTCCCGGGAGCCCAGGGAGATGGCGCCCAGGGACTCCGGCTCGTCCACCTCGCCGTCGCCCATGAAGCACCACACCTTGCGGTCCTTGGTGTTGGCCAGGCCGCGGTCCTGCAGGTACTTCATGAAGCGGGCCTGGTAGATGGCCATGATGGGACCGAGGCCCATGGACACCGTGGGGAACTGCCAGAAATCCGGCATCAGCCAGGGGTGCGGGTAGGAGGACAGACCCTTGCCGTCCACCTCGCGGCGGAAGTGATCCAGCTGCTCGGCCGTGAGGCGCCCTTCCAGGAAGGCGCGCGCGTAGATGCCCGGCGAGGAGTGGCCCTGCACGAACAGCAGGTCGCCGCCGTGCTCGTGGGAGGGGGCGCGCCAGAAGTGGTTGAAGCCCACGTCGTAGAGGGTGGCGGCGGAGGCGAAGGTGGCGATGTGGCCACCCAGCTCGGAGCTGATGCGGTTGGCCTTCACCACCATGGCCATGGCGTTCCAGCGGATGTAGGAACGGATGCGGTGCTCCAGCTCGCCGTCGCCCGGGTAGTCAGGCTCCAGGTGCGGCGGGATGGTGTTCACGTAGGCCGTGTTGGCGGAATAAGGCAGGTAGGCGCCGGAGCGGCGGGCCTGGTCCACCAGGCGTTCGAGAAGATAATGGGCCCGCTCCGGGCCTTCTGCCCGAATCACCGCCTCGAGGGCGTCGAGCCACTCCTGGGTTTCCTGGGCGTCCAGATCCTGGGTCTGATTCTGCTGTGTCATGCCAGCCTCGTGGGGTCAGGTTCCGTGACCGGCCGGCCATCCCCTGCCCCATTCAGGGCGGACACAGGCGGGAGGGTCAAACCGGGGAGAATCCTGATATGTTAGTTATTCTGTTGAGCCCGCCCGTGATCACGGGGCAGAGCAAAGCCGGGTATGTTCAAGCCTCGGGGCAAACAGGTCAATGTGCAGCGCAGCAATCGGCACACCCCGTCACACCCGCAAGCTACCGAAAAGACACAGGAATCAGGCCATGACCGCCCCCCAGACCCTCACCCTGCGACGTCCCGACGACTGGCACCTGCACCTGCGCGACGGCGCGGTGCTCAAGGACGTGGTGCCCCACACCGCCGCACGCTTCGCCCGGGCCATCATCATGCCCAACCTAAAGCCGCCGGTGACCACCACCGCCCAGGCCGAGGGCTACCGCGACCGCATCCTGGCGGCGGTGCCCGAGGGCGTGGACTTCACCCCGCTGATGACCCTGTACCTCACGGACGCCACCGCCCCCGAGGAGATCCTGCGCGCCCGGGACAGCGGCATCGTGTTCGGCGTCAAGCTCTATCCGGCCGGGGCCACCACCCATTCCGATGCGGGCGTGACCCACATCCGCCACACCTACGCCGCCCTGGAGGCCATGGAGGCGGCGGGCCTGCCCCTGCTGGTGCACGGCGAGGCCACGGATCCGTCCGTGGACGTATTCGACCGGGAGGCGGTGTTCATCGATCAGACCCTGGCCCCGCTGCGCAGGGATTTCCCCGGACTCAGGATCGTGTTCGAGCACATCACCACCGCGGATGCCGTGGCCTTCGTGCGCGAGGCCGGTGATCAGGTGGGCGCCACGGTGACCCCCCAGCACATCCTCATGAACCGCAACGCCCTGTTCCAGGGCGGCATCCGCCCCCACCACTACTGCCTGCCGGTGCTCAAGCGGGAAAGCCATCGCAAGGCCATCATGGACGTGCTGGCCGAGGGTCACCCGCGCTTCTTCCTGGGCACCGACAGCGCACCCCATGCCAAGGGCGCCAAGGAGTCCGCCTGCGGCTGCGCCGGCATCTACAGCGCCCATGGCGCCATCGAGCTCTACGCCGAGGCCTTCGAGCAAGCCGGCGCGCTGGACAGGCTGGAGGCCTTCGCCAGCCTCAACGGCCCGCGCTTCTACGGTCTGCCGGTGAACGAGGCGCGCATCACCCTGGTGAAGCAGGACTGGGAGGTGCCTGGGGAGTATCCCCTGGGCGGAGAGACGGTGGTGCCGCTGCGGGCCGGTGGGAAGATAAGCTGGAAACTCGTCTGAAGTGGGAAGTTGGAATTGGGAAGTGCGAAGCGAGGCCTTTCACTTCCCACTTCCCAATTCTTACTTCGCCCTTCACACCCCGTCTGTATTACCCTACGCACCCATGAGCGAGACATCCGACTTCATCCCCATGGGTCAGCGCTTCCGGGGCTTCCTGCCGGTGGTGGTGGACGTGGAGACCGGCGGCTTCAACCCGCGCACCGACGCCCTGCTGCAGGTGGCGGCGGTGCTGCTGCGCATGGACCCCGAAGGCCAGCTGTACCGGCACCAGACCCTGTCCTTCCACGTTCAGCCCTTCGAAGGGGCCAACCTGGACCCCAAATCCCTGGAAGTGAACGGCATCAATCCCTGGCACCCGCTGCGCATCGCCCATCCCGAGAAGGACGCCCTGGCCACGGTATTCCGCGGCGTGCGCGAGGAGATGAAGCTCAATGCCTGCAAGCGCGCCATCCTGGTGGGCCACAATGCGGGCTTCGATCTGTCCTTCATCCACCAGGGCGCGGAACGGGCCGGCCTCAAGCGTAACCCCTTCCACCCCTTCAGCAGCCTGGATACGGTCACCCTCTCGGCCATGGCCTTCGGCCAGACGGTGCTGGCCCGGGCGGTGCAGGCGGCGGGCATGGAGTGGAGCAACAGCGAGGCCCACTCCGCCGTCTACGATGCGGAGAAGACCGCCGATCTCTTCTGTCACGTAATCAACCGCTGGGGACCGGTGGCCATGCCGCCCGTCGATACGCTCATGGACAAGGCCTGAACAAGCCGTTATAAGGGCCCAAGGGAGGGGAGAAGCCGATATGGAAGCGAATACGGCCGAGACAACGACAAAACACAATCAAACCAGGGCTGATCAAGGGATGGTCGAAGACCTCGCCATCGTCATCGTCGACGACATGCAGTACAGCCGTGCCGTGCTGCGCACCACGCTCAACCGCATCGGCTACACCGACATCCGCATGGCCGGCTCGGCCTCGGAATGCCTGGCCATGCTCAGCGACCGTCGCGCCGAAGTGGTGCTGGCGGACTGGGTGATGCCGGAGATGAACGGCCTGGAGCTGACCGCAGCGATCCGCCAGAAGGACGATGATCGCGGTCACTACACCGCCATCATCCTGTTCACCGGCAAGGAAGGCGACGAGCCCATGATGGAGGCCTTCCGCCACGGCGTGGACGACTACCTCACCAAGCCGGTCAACCAGACCCAGCTGGCCGCCCGGGTCTACGCGGCCGGGCGCATCGCGCGACTGCAGAACACCGTGCTGGAGACCTCCTCCGCCCTGGCCGCCGCCAACCGGCAGCTGGAATATCTCTCCACCACCGACCCGCTCACCGGCCTGCCCAACCGCCGCGCGCTCACCAAGCGCCTGGAGGCCGTGGTGCTGGAGACCCAGGGGCGCGGGGGCGGCCTGTGCGTGGGGCTGCTGGACGTGGATCACTTCAAGCAGATAAACGACACCTACGGCCACGACGTGGGCGACGAGGTGCTGACCACCCTGTCAAAGCGACTGCGGCTGGCGCTGCGTCCCATGGACATGGTGGCGCGACTGGGGGGGGAGGAATTCGCCCTGGTGATGCACTTCCACGAGGTGGACAACTGCAACCCCGCCATCTTCCAGCGGGTGCTGGACACCGTGAGCAAGGATCCCTTCCCCACCTCCGAGGGCCAGATACCGGTCACCGCCTCCATCGGCGCCTGCTGCTACAGGCACGGCGAGCAGATGGTGACCATCCAGGGGATACTCAAGACCGCCGACGAAAATCTCTACCGGGCGAAGGCCGAGGGACGGAACAGGGTCGTTGGGTAAGTGGGAAGTGTGAATTGGGAAGTGGGAACTGAAAGGCTTTTACTTCGCACTTCCCAATTCCCACTTCGCACTTCCGTCAGGCGCTTTTACGCTTCGCGGTCGCCTCGTCGATCATCTTCTTCAGCTCACCGCTCTGGAACAGTTCCAGGGTGATGTCGCAGCCGCCCACCAGTTCGCCGTCGATGTAGATCTGGGGGAAGGTAGGCCAGTTGGCGTACTGGGGCAGGGCCTGGAAGACCTCCTGGTCGGCCAACACGTTCACGTAGGCGAACTCCTGACCACACTGCTTGAGCGCCTCCGCGGCACGGCTGGAAAAGCCGCACATGGGGAACTGGGGCGTGCCTTTCATGAAGATGACCACGGGGTGGCTTTCCACCTGCTGCTTGATGCGTTCGAGCGCGTCCACGTCTTGTAACCTCGCAAATCAGAAAGATGTATCCGGCCGCCTAGTCTATACCCCACCCCCCGGCAAATAAACGGGCCGGCTGTGGGAGAATCTGCCGCAGAGGCGCAGAGAAATGAATGGACAGGATTTTTCAGGACTTGTAGAAAAGGGCCAAAGATAAAGGATCTGACAGGATTAACATGATTAACAGGATTTAAGCCGCCTTAAACCCTGTTAATCATGTTAATCCTGTCAAAAAGCTTTACGTCGCGATCCTGAGTCCTGACAAATCCTGTCCATTCCATCGCCCCGCTCGGCGGCAGATGACTCACCGCCCATCCACGTTGCGCTGCAACCAGAACTCCAGCAGCGCCAGGTGCCAGAGCTTGCTGCCCTGGATGCGGGTGAGGTGCTGCTCGGGGGCCTTGAGCAGCATCTCCACGTAGTCCCGCTGATACAGGCCCCGCTCCCGGCAGGCGCGGGAATCCAGGATGTCGCGCATGAAGTCCAGGAACTCGCCGCGCACGTATTTCAACGCGGGCACCGGGAAATAGCCCTTGGGCCGGTCGATCACCGCATCGGGCAGGCGACCGCGGGCAATCTTGCGCAGGGCGTACTTGCCGCCCTCCTGGAGTTTCAGTTCCGGCGGCATGGCGGCGGCCAGTTCCACCAGCTCGTGGTCCAGGAACGGCACCCGTGCCTCCAGGCCCCAGGCCATGGTCATGTTGTCCACCCGTTTGACCGGGTCGTCCACGATCAGCGTGGTCACGTCCAGGCGCAGCACCGCGTCCAGCATGGTGTCCGCGCCCGGGGCGTCCAGCAGTTCGCCGATCAGGGCGGCGGTATGGTCCCCGTCCACCAGGGCCGGGTCGATCATGCGCGCGAATTCCTCGTGGTCCCGGTCGAAGTAGTGTTTGCGGAAACGCTCCACCCGGCTGCCCTCGGTCTCCCCGGCCATGCGCGGATACCAGAAATAGCCGCCGAAGACCTCGTCCGCACCCTGCCCCGACTGCACCACCTTGACGTGCCTGGAGACCTGCTCCGAGAGCAGGTAGAAGGCCACCGCGTCCTGGCCCACCATGGGCTCGGCCATGGCATCCACCGCCTCGGGCAGGCGGGTGAGCACCTCGGCATTGGGCACGTGAAAGCGATGATGCTCGGTGGCGTAGCGCTCGGCCACCGGATCGGAATACTCGAACTCGCTGCCCTTCTCCTCGGGCTGGTCCTCGAAGCCCACGGTGAAGGTCTTCAGGCCCTGCACGCCGCTCTCGGCCAGCAGCGCCACCAGCAGGCTGGAATCCAGCCCACCGGAGAGCAGCACACCCACGGGCACGTCGGCGATCTCCAGCCGGCGTTTCACCGCCAGGCGCAGGCTCTCGTGGATGGCATCGATCCATTCCTGCTCGCTGCGCGACTCGGAAGGGCGCACGGCATCCAGGTGCCAGTAGCGGGTCAGGTGGCTACGCCCGTCGGCCTCGATGGTCAGGGTGTGCGCCGGCGGCAGCTTGCGGATGCCCTTGAACAGGGTGCGCGGCGCGGGCACCACCGCGTGCAGGGTGAAGTGGTGATGCAGGGCCACCGGGTCGACGGCGGTGTCCACGCCGCCGGCGGCCAGCAGGGCCTGGCTGTTGGAGGCGAAGCGCAGGCGCTGGGTGTCCTGGGTGTAGTACAGAGGCTTGATGCCCATGCGGTCCCGGGCCAGGAACAGGCGCCGGTTGCGCAGGTCCCACAGGGCGATGGCGAACATGCCCTTGAAGTGGCGCACGCAATCCCCGCCCCACTCGGCGTAGGCCTTGAGGATCACCTCGGTGTCGCCGGTGGAGAAGAACCGGTGCCCGCGCGCCTCCAGCTGCGCACGCAGATCCCGGAAGTTGTAGATCGTGCCGTTGAATACCACCGCATAGCCGAGCCCCGGATCCAGCATGGGCTGATGAGCGCGCTCGGAGAGATCGAGGATGGACAGGCGCCGGTGGCCGAAGGCGAGCGAGCCGTCGCTCCACATGCCTTCGTGGTCGGGACCGCGCCGCTCGAGCCTGTCCAGCATGCGCCGGATGGAGGAGAGCTCGGGGAGCGCGCCGTGGAAATTCAGTTCACCGCAGATGCCGCACATAAGGGCAGTGGCTAGTCTCAAGTGGCGAGTGGCAAGGAAGTGCGCAGTGGCTGCCGCTCACATCTCGATGGATGACGGCATCACCTGCCTAAGCATTCTAACACCGGTTTTCCTAGCCACTTGCTACTTGCCACTAGCCACTGTGCCAAAGGCACCACCGCCCGGGGTCTCGATGGTGAGCACGTCGCCTGGCTGCACTTCGCGGCTGACCTTGCCGGGGAGGATCTCGTCGTTGAGGCGGTTGATGCCGGGCGCTCCATCGCCACCGCTGTTGATCCCCCAGGGGGCGTGGCGACGGCGTTCGGTGAGCAGGGTCACGTGGGCGGGGGCCAGGAACTCGTAGCTGCGGATCAGGCCGTCGCCGCCGGGGCGGGTGCCCTGCCCGCCGGAGCCGCGTCGCAGGGCGTAGCGGCGCACCCGTAACGGGTAGCGGCTCTCCAGCACCTCGATGGGCGTGTTGCGGGTGTTGGTCATGTGGGTCTGCACGGCCGACAGGCCACCGCCGTTGCGGCCGGCGCCCATGCCGCCGCCCAGGGTCTCGTAGTAGCCCCAGGGATGCTTGCCGCCATAACCCATGGCGACGTTGTTCATGCTGCCGTGGCTGGCGGCGGGGATGCGTTCCGGCAGGGCGCGTGCCAGCGCGCCGAGCACCACGTCCACCACCCGGGTGCTGGTCTCCACGTTCCCGGCGGCCACGGCGGCGGGTCTCGATGCATTGAGCAGCGAGCCCTCGGGGGCGCGCAGGCGGATCGGGCTGAAGGTCCCGGCACAGGCGGGGGTCTGGGGCGGCATGAGGCAGCGCAGGGCATAAAACACGCCGGCGGCGGTCACCGACAGGGGGCAGTTGATGTTGCCCTGGACCTGGGACGCAGTGCCGGCGAAGTCCACGGCAAGATCCTCGCCGTGACGCTCGATGGCCACCCGGATGGGGATGTCCGCGTGACCGAGTCCGTCATCGTCCATGCAGTCCTCGAATTCGAAGCGCCCCTCGGGGATGGCCACCAGGGCGCTGCGTGCCAGGCGCGCGCCATAGTCGTTGAGCTGTGCGACCGCCTGGTGCCAGGTGTTCACGCCCATGGCCTCGATGAGCGCAGCCAGGCGTTCAAGCCCCCGGCGGTTGGCACTGATCTGGGCGGCGAAATCCCCCTCGGCGTCCCGGGGATTGCGGGTGGCGGCGGTGATCTCGGCGAGCCGTAACCGGTTCAGCACGCCGCCCCGCACGATGTGCCCGGGCGGGATCAGGATGCCCTCCTCCAGCAGGCTGCGGGACAGGGGCATGGAACCCGGCGCCTCGCCGCCGATGTCCGCGTGGTGGGCGCGGTTGGCCACGAAGGCCACCAGCGCATCCCCCACGAACAGGGGCGCCACCACGGTCACATCTGGCAGGTGGGTGCCACCGAGGAATGGATCATTGAGCATCACCATGTCCCCCGGGGCCCATTCGAGTCCCGCGACGATGTCGGCCATGGCATAGGCCATGCTGCCCAGGTGCACCGGGATGTGGGCCGCCTGGGCGCACAGCCCGCCGTCTGCGTCGAACAGGGCACAGGAGAAATCCAGCCGGTCGCGGATGTTGGGCGAGAAGGCCGCCTGGGCCAGCTGCACGCCCATCTCGCCGCAGATGGAGTCCACCCGGCTGGCGAACAGGCTGAGTTCAACAGGATCGAGCATGGCAGCATTCAACGGTATGCAGAACAGGCATTATTGCATTGGCGGGAGGCCCTGCCCTAATCTTAACGACTTTCCTCAGGATTCACTTCGGGCCTTCAGCCTTCGCAAGGCCTGACATTCACTCAAGAAGAACAGGAGAACACTCATGGCCCACGAACTGCCTGCCCTGCCCTATGCCAAGGACGCCCTGGCCCCGCACATCTCCGCGGAGACCCTGGAGTTCCACCACGACAAGCACCACGCCACCTACGTGACCAACCTGAACAAGCTGATCGCGGGCACCGAGTTCGAGAACATGTCCCTGGAGGACATCGTGAAGAAGGCCCCCGCCGGCGGCATCTTCAACAACGCCGCCCAGGTGTGGAACCACACCTTCTACTTCAACTGCATGGGCCCCAACGGCGGCGGTGAGCCCACTGGCGCCCTGGCCGATGCCATCAACAAGGCCTTCGGCTCCTTCGCCGAGTTCAAGGAGAAGTTCGCCGCCTCCGGCGCCGGCAACTTCGGTTCCGGCTGGACCTGGCTGGTGAAGAACGCCGACGGCAGCGTGGAGATCGTCAACACCAGCAACGCCGCCACCCCGCTGACCACCGACAAGAAGCCCCTGATGACCGCCGATGTGTGGGAGCACGCCTACTACATCGACTACCGCAACGCCCGCCCCAAGTACCTGGAGGCGTTCTGGAACGTGGTGAACTGGGACTTCGTGGCCAAGAACTACGCCTGAAGTACCCCGGCCCCTTCCGGGGGCTGACAGAAAACCGGCAGGGGGGAACTCCTGCCGGTTTTTTTTGGCCCCAAAGCGGACCGCGAAGGACACCAAGGTAGGCGCGAAGGGCGCGATGGATCTTTTCAGCTTGCAGGGTTTCCTTTGCGACCTTGGCGCATGGCTTGGCGTCCTTCGCGGTCCGCTTTCCAACACGCCAGACAAGAATTGAACGCCGCGCCCCCACGCGTATAATGAACCCGACGCGGCAGCTCTATATCGCTGCCGTTTTGCGTTTTTTGGACACCACTTTCCCGGATATCGCCATGTCGGACGCCCTGATGCACAACTATGGTCGCCAGCCCGTCGCCTTCGAGCGCGGGGAAGGCATATGGCTGTGGGACACCGAGGGCCGCCGCTACCTGGATGCCCTGTCGGGCATCGCGGTCTGCGGCCTGGGCCACGCCCACCCGGCGGTGGCCCGCGCCCTGTGCGAGCAGGCCAACACCCTGATCCACACCTCCAACATCTACCGCATCCCCCTGCAGGAGCAGCTGGCCGAGCGCCTGTGCGCACTGTCCGGGATGCAGCGGGCGTTCTTCTGCAATTCCGGCGCCGAGGCCAACGAGGCGGCCATCAAGCTTTCGCGCCTGCACGGCCATGCCCGTGGCATTGCCAATCCCACGGTGATCGTCATGGAAGGCAGCTTCCACGGCCGCACCATGGCCACCCTGACCGCCACCGGCAACGCGAAGATCCAGAAGGGCTTCGAGCCCCTGGTGTCCGGTTTCCTGCGGGTGCCCTACGGGGATCTGGCCGCCATCGAGCAACACGCCGGCAACCCGGACGTGGTGGCGGTACTGGTGGAGCCCATCACCGGTGAGGGCGGCATCCGCGTGCCTCCGGCGGGCTATCTGCAGGGCATCCGCGAATTGTGCGACCGGCACGACTGGCTGATGATGCTGGACGAGATCCAGGCGGGCATCGGCCGCACCGGGCGCTGGTTCGCCTACCAGCACGAAGGGGTGCTGCCCGACGTGCTGTCCCTGGCCAAGGGGCTGGGCAACGGCGTGCCCATCGGCGCATCGCTTGCCCGGGGCAAGGCCGCCTCCCTGTTCACCCCCGGCAGCCACGGCACCACCTTCGGTGGCAACCCGCTGGTGTGTCGCGCCGCCCTCGCGGTGCTGGAGACCATGGACAAGGAAGACCTGCCGGGCAAGGCGGCGCACATGGGCGAGTACCTGCTAGCCGGTTTCCGGCAGCGTCTGGGCAATCATCCCGCCGTGCGCGAGATCCGCGGCCGCGGGCTCATGATCGGCATCGAGCTGGATCGTCCCTGCGCCGAACTGGTGGGCAAGGCCCTGCAGGCGGGGCTGCTCATCAACGTCACCGCCGAGCGGGTGATCCGTCTGCTGCCGCCGCTGATCATCAGCGAGACGGAGGCGGATCAGCTGCTCGATCAACTCACCGAACTCGTGCAGTCCTACACTGCCACCCCGGCCTGAAGTCAACCGGAGGCCCCATGAGCGTGCGTCACTTTCTGTCCCTGCTGGATCTCACCACCGAAGAACTGCGCGGTTTGATCGCCCGCGCCACGGAACTCAAGCGCATGCACTACGAGGGCGTCGAGCACACCCCCCTCAAGGGCAAGACCCTGGGCATGATCTTCGAGAAGTCCTCCACCCGTACCCGGGTGTCCTTTGAGGTGGGCATGATCCAGCTGGGCGGCCACGCCCTGTTCCTGTCCCCCCGGGACACCCAGCTGGGCCGCGGCGAGCCCATCGAGGACAGCGCCCGGGTGCTGTCGCGCATGGTGGACGGGGTGATGATCCGCACCTTCGAACACGAGAAGATCGAGCGCTTCGCCGCCCATTCCCGGGTGCCGGTGATCAACGGGCTCACCGACCTGGAACACCCCTGCCAGCTGCTCGCCGACATGCAGACCTGGTTCGAGCACCGGGGCGACATCGCCGGGCGCACGGTCTGCTACGTGGGCGACGGCAACAACATGTGCAACAGCTACATCACCGCCGCCCAGCGCCTGGGTTTCACCCTGCACATCGCCTGCCCCGAGGGCTATGACCCGGACCCGGACCTGATGCAGCAGGCCGGCGACTGTGCGCGCATCATTCGCGACCCCGGGGAAGCGGCCAGGGGCGCTGACCTGGTGGTCACCGATGTCTGGGCCAGCATGGGCCAGGAGGACGAACAGAGCCAGCGCCGCCAAGCCTTCGCCCGCTACGTGGTCAACGGCGCGCTCATGGCGCTCGCCAGGCCCGACGCCCTGTTCATGCACTGCCTGCCCGCCCACCGGGAGGAAGAGGTCTCCACCGAGGTACTGGAAGGCCCCCAAAGCGTGGTCTGGGACGAGGCGGAAAACCGCCTGCACGCCCAGAAGGCCCTGCTGGAATTTCTCATGGCCTGATTTTCAGGGCTTGCCGCAGAGACGCAAAGGCGCAGAGAAATACAATAGACAGGATGAACAGGATTGTTCAGGATTCACAACCCCGTCATGTGGCACTATTAAGCTTTCGTGAACCCCGTCCACGCCTGCGCCCGGTGCCATGAACGACATCGATCTCGCCAATCCCGAGCTGTTCCTCAACCGTGAACTGAGCCTGCTGGAGTTCAACGCCCGGGTGCTGGACCTGGCGAAGGATGATTCCATCCCGCTGCTCGAGCGACTGCGTTTTCTGTGCATCTCCAGCACCAACCTGGACGAGTTCTTCGAGGTGCGCGTCGCGGGCCTGAAGCAGCAGGTCCAGCTGGGCGTGAACACCCCCGGGCCCGACGGACTCTCGGCCACCGAACAGCTCACCCGGGTCAGCGCCCGGGCCCACGAACTGGTGGCCGACCAGTACCGGACCCTGAACGACGTGCTCATCCCGGCGCTCGAGGTGGAAGGGGTGCGCTTCCTGCGCCGTACCCACTGGAACGAGGCCCAGGCCAACTGGGTGAAGGAGTTCTTCACCCAGGAGCTGCTGCCAGTGCTCTCGCCGCTCGGCCTCGATCCGGCGCACCCGTTCCCGCGCATCCTCAACAAGAGCCTGAACTTCATCGTCACCCTGGAGGGCAAGGATGCCTTCGGGCGGGAGAGCCGCATGGCCGTGGTTCAGGCGCCCCGCTCCCTGCCCCGGATCATCCGCGTGCCACGGGAGTTCGCCCGTGGCGACTACGATTTCGTATTCCTGTCCTCCATCCTGCACGCCCACGTGGGCGAGCTGTTCCAGGGCATGAAGGTCACCGGCTGTTACCAGTTCCGCCTGACGCGCAACTCGGACCTGTTCGTGCGCGAGGAAGAGATCGACGATCTGCTGATGGCCCTGGAGGGTGAACTGCCCCAGCGCAACTACGGCGAGGCGGTGCGCCTGGAGGTGGCAGACAACTGCCCCGACACCACCGCGGACTTCCTGCTGCGCCAGTTCAAGCTGACCGCCGGGGACCTGTTCCAGGTCAACGGACTGGTGAACCTGAACCGCCTGCTGGCGGTGCATGACCTGGTCGAGCGCCCGGACCTGCGCTTCCCGGCCTTCACCCCGTCGCTGCCCGCCTCCCTGCCCAGCGGTGCCGACGTCTTCCAGTCCGTGCGCCACAACGACCTGCTGCTCCATCACCCCTACCAGTCCTTCATGCCGGTGGTGGAATTCCTGCGCCAGGCGGCCCGGGACCCGGACGTGCTGGCCATCAAGCAGACCCTGTACCGCACCGGCCTGCGTTCCCAGCTGGTGGACATCCTCATCGAGGCGGCACAGGAGGGCAAGGAGGTCACCGTGGTGGTGGAACTGCGCGCCCGCTTCGACGAAGAGGCCAACATCCAGCTGGCCAACCGCCTGCAGGATGCCGGCGCCCACGTGGTGTACGGCGTGGTGGGCTACAAGACCCACGCCAAGCTCGCCATGGTGGTGCGCCGGGAAAAGGGCAAGATCGTGCGCTACGTGCATCTGGGCACCGGCAACTATCACGCCGGCACCGCCCGGGCCTACACCGACTTCGGCCTGCTCACCGCCGACAAGACCATCGGCGAGGACGTGCACAAGGTCTTCCAGCAGCTCACCGGGCTGGGCAAGGTGTCCAAGCTCAAGAAGCTGCTGCAGGCCCCCTTCACCCTGCACTCGGGCATGCTGGAACGCATCGAGCGGGAAACCGAACATGCCCGGGCGGGCAAGCCGGCGCGCATCATGGCGCGCATGAACTCGCTCATCGAGCCGCGCATCATCCAGGCCCTGTACCGGGCCTCCCAGGCGGGGGTGAAGGTGGAGCTGGTTGTGCGCGGCGTGTGCAGCCTGCGCCCCGGTGTCCCCGGGGTCTCGGACAACATCCAGGTGCGCTCCGTGATGGGCCGCTTCCTGGAGCACTCACGGGTGTTCTATTTCGAGAACGCCGGTGACAACGAGCTGTTCCTCTCCAGCGCCGACTGGATGCCGCGCAACTTCTTCCGCCGGGTGGAGGTGGCCTTCCCCATCACCGAGGAGAACCTGCGCAAGCGGGTGATCCAGGAATCCCTGGTGGCCTATCTCACCGACAACACCCAGGCCTGGATACTGCAGAAAGACGGCAGCTACAAGCGCATCAGGCCCGCCGCCAACCAGAAACCACGCTCGGCGCAGAATGACCTGCTGGGGCAGCTCACTGGTTTTCCTGGATAAGGACATTTCGCCGCACAGACGCGCAGGCGCAGGCGCAGAGGAAAGGATTGGACAGGATTAACAGGATTTACACGATTTCTTAAGACGCATGTTGGGCAATGTTTTCGTCAATCCGGTTAATCATGTCAATCCTGTCTGAGCAATGCCTTTGAACTCTGCGGCACAGCCATCCGTTCAGGACATCACTCGAACTTGAGCTTGATCCCCGCCGATTTCAGGTAACCCTTTTCCCGTTCCAGGTCCGCCCGGGTCATGGGGTGGGTCTCCAGCCAGCCGGGCGGGAAGCACAGCTTCACACCGTTGCGCATGACCTCGAGTCTCTCCAGCGCCGGCGCATTCTCGCCCCGGCTTCGGTGCAGCAGCACCGCCAGACGCAGCAGCACGGCCAGGCGGGTGATGCGCTCCAGGGCCTCGTCCTGCAGGGCCTGGGCCATGAGCTTGGCGGGGAACTTGCGCCGGTGGGCCAGCACCAGCAGCGCAAGCTGACGCTGGTCCTGGCGGGAGAAGCCTGCCAGGTCCGCGTTCTCCAGCAGGTAGGCACCGTGCTTGTGGTAACCGGAATGGGAGATGGACAGACCCAGTTCATGCAGCCGTGCGGACCAGGACAGGGTGTCCGCGGCGTCCTCGTCCAGATTCCAGGCCTCGCCCGCGGATTCGAGCAATTGGCGCGCCGTGGTCTCCACCCGGCGGGCGTGGGCCTCGTCCACGCCGAAGCGGCGCATCAGGCCCTCGATGGTGCGCGTGCGCACGTCCTCGTGGCTGATACGCCCGAGCAGGTCATAGATCAATCCCTCGCGCAGGGCGCCGTCGGAGACCTGCATGCTGGCGATGTCCAGGGCCTCGAAGATGGCCATGATCACCGCCACCCCGCCGGGGAACACCGGCTTGCGGTCCTCGTTCAGGCCGTTGAGTTCGAGGCGCGAGACGTGGCCGGCCTTGAGCATGGTCTGGCGCAGCTGCCTCAGCCCCTCCAGGGTGATGCCGCCAGTACTCCAGCCCTGCTCACGCAGCACCCGCTCCACCGCCAGCAGGGTGCCCGAGGCACCCAGGGCCTCGCGCCAGCCCATGCGCCGGAACTGACGCTCCACCGGTTGCAGTTCCAGGCGCGCGGCGATGTCCGCTGCGCGCCAGCCGGTCTCCGTGATCGCCCCTTCGGGGAAATACCACTGGCTGAAACTAACGCAGCCCATGTACAGGCTCTCGCCGTACACCGGTTCGAAGCGCTCGCCGATGATCAGCTCGGTACTGCCGCCGCCGATGTCCACCACCAGGCGGTGGCCGCCATCATCGGCCAGGGTGTGGGAGACCCCCAGGTAGATGAGGCGCGCCTCCTCGTGGCCGCCGATCACCTCGATGGGGTGCCCCAACGCCTCGGTGGCCCGCTCCATGAACTCTGCCGCATTGCGCGCCTTGCGCAGGGTGTTGGTCCCCACCGCGCGCACCGCGCCGGGCGGCAGATCACGTACCCGCTGACCGAAGCGCTCCAGGCAGCCCAGGGCACGCTCCATGGCCTTTTCCGAGAGCTGATTGCGATCATCCAGGCCGCCCGCCAGGCGCACGGTCTCGCGCAGGCGGTCGAGCATGTGCACATGCCCGTCCTTCACCCGCGCGACGATCATGTGGAAGCTGTTGGACCCCAGGTCCACGGCGGCAACGGTCTCTGGCGTCAGGCGGCGTCGAAACATGAAGAGTGGTTCCAGAAGCGGTTGAAGATTCGACATGAAGGACTCAACGCCGGTGGCTGGTTGAATCCCTCGATTTTGGATCTTCAACGATGAAGTTAAGGTTACAGCTTGCGCAACTGCGCCTGGTTCATAAGCCACAGGATGGTGCCGCGACCCTTGTCCACGGCCCCGGCGAAATGCACCGCGCAGGCGGCGCCCTTTTTCATTTCCACCATGGGCGTCTTGCGCCCGGTACACAGCCAGGCAATCAGGCGTGACAGGTCGGGCTCGTGACCCACCACCAGGACCACGCCCTGCACCGATGCATCCGCCAGCGCCTGCGCGACCGCCTCCGGCTCGGCACCCGGCGCCAGCGCCTCGATGCTCTCCACCGCCCCGTCGTCCAGGGCCCGGGCGAGGATGCGTGCGGTGTGCTCGGCCCGGGCACAGGGACTGGTAAGCACCCGGTCGGCGCCCCCCAGCAGTTTGCGCAGGCCCTTGGCCGCCCGGGTCATGCGCTTGATGCCCTGCTCCGTCAGCGGACGTTCGCAGTCCGGCCGCCCTGTCTGGGCAAAGCGCTCGGCGTCTTCGGCCTGGCTGTGGCGCACGATGATCAGGGTCAGGCCGGGGTTCTGGTCTTTGGGCATGGGGTATGGCCGTTGGCTGATGCGTATGAGGATACAGTGCAACGGATGGTGGGGTGGGGGCAAGCGGATGGGGGCTCGAACTTGTGTTGAGTTGAGTCAAAGGCCAAGCCAAAGGCTAAATCAAAGGCTTCCGATCCCCGTTGCACGGGGCTCGGGTTACTTTTGTTCGGCGCGTCCCTGCGCCTCACCCCTTCGGGGCTTGCGCGCAAAATCGCTCCCGGCGATTTTGTCTTGCTTGTCCAAGAAAAGTAACCAAAAGAAGGACACCCCGATGCCGCACCTGCTTTTCGCGGGTGCCCTGCGTTGCTCGGCTTCGAGGGGGTCGCCTGACAGGCCTTTCTGTCTACGCAATCCTGCTTCGACAGAAAGTCCAGGGCGCACGTCCGTGTGCGCCCGCTCGGCGGGGCGGAAGTTCTTCCGCCTGATC
>NZ_KB898921.1 GCF_000377945.1 Thioalkalivibrio sulfidiphilus | reverse complement strand
GCTGGCGCACAATCTCAACCGGGAAATGCAGATGCTGTGTCATGAACAGGTCCGCAACACGACTGAGAAGCGCGCGCCGCTGTGGTGTTTCGAACAACTCGGCACCCTGCGGCGCAAACTGATCCAGCGCGCCGGGCGCCTGACAAGACCCCAGGGCGCCTTGACGCTGACCATGAGCGCTAACCCCGCCGTGAAATCCGAGCTGTTGCATTACCTGAATACCTTGAAGCAAGCAGCCTGAAACCTGGTTGCGTCAAATTTATGCAATGATTGGGTAATAGCGTCCCGCCAGCATCCACACCGCGAAGGCGACCCCAATGTAGAAGATGATGGCCGGTGCAAAACCCCGGGCCACCACCTCGAAGTAGCTGGTGCCCAGGTAATCGGCCATGAGGAAGGCGGCGATGCCCATGAGCGGCGGCATGAGCTGCCCGCCCAGGGAGGAGGCGGTCTCGACCGCCGCCGCCGTGACCCGGGGAAAGCCGGCCTTGATGAGCACCGGGATGGTGGCAGTCCCCGTGGTGGCCGCGTTGGCGGCCCCGGAGCCGGAGACCGCAGCCACCCCGAAGGAGCCGATCACCGCCGCCTGGGGCAGCAGGCGCGGCGACCGCACGGCGATGCGGGTTGAGCCCAACAGGATGGAGTCGATACAGCCGAAGGCGCGCAGCGCCGCCAGCACCAGGATGAAGGAACCAATCAGGGTGAGACCCAGCTGGGGCAGGCGCTCGAACACCCCGGTGGACATCTCCACGCTCACCGCGCTGGCCACCCGGTTCCAGCTCATGCCCGGGTGGTTGAACAGGCCCGGCACCAGGTAGCCGTAGACCGTGTAGAGGATCAGCAGGATGTTCAACACGAACAGGGCGAAGTAGCGCCTGCGGGTGTACTCCATCACCAGGGCGGCAATGGCTACCCCCACCGCCAGGTCGTGGGTGTTCCACAGCCCCAGGCGATAGATGCGGATCTCGTCGAACTCGCGCACCAGGTAGTGGATGGCATAGAGACAGATCCCGCAATAGGCCAGCGCGATGAGAAACGGCGCCACATGGCCCAGGCGCGGGTAGAGATCGCCCCGGCGCAGGTCGTTGAGGTAGACGATGCAGATGGTGAGCGGCACGCCCACCACCGCCAGCAGGGTAGGGCCACCCGCCCCGGTGACGAAGTACCGGGACAGGTGGAAGAAGAAATACGCCCCGATGACATAGAACAGGACCTCCGCCGCCAGCCGCAACCCGCGCGCCAGGGGTGGCAGTTCAGACGACGAGGCCGACGGCGAGTTAACGGCGACGGAGGTCTCGCTCATGGGGCCGGTCCCGCTGACCGGCCCTTAGCGTGAGGCGATGCGATCGTTCCAGGCGTCGTCCCAGGCGCCTTTCTCCCGCAGATAACGGGCCAGGCCCGGATGCACCTTCACGGAATCCACCGAGGCGGCCACACCCCGGCGCTGGATGCCCACCATGTCGGCGGCGATCTGGCGGAAGGCGGAATCGGACTGTGCCAGTTCTGCCGCGTTGGCCTCGATGGTCATGAGCATGCGGTAGACGTCCTCCTCGGGGACTTCCAGACCCACGTGGAAGCCGTAGAAGAACGGCACCAGCACCACCTTGTCCACGCGGGCGTTGCGGAACACGCTGCCGTCCACCTCCACCACGTCCAGTCCTGCGGCACGCAGCTTCGCGATCTCCGCCTCGGAGGGATTGAGGGCGGCCACGTCGGTGGCCGTCATGGCCTCGTTCACCCAGGGAGCGGGGTTGGACTCACCGGTGCTGTAGATGATGAAGGCGTCGATATTGCGCTCCGCCAGGGAGGAGGCCGCAAGCCCCAGGTCAAGCTCCACGTAACGATGACCGACCTCCAGGGTCTCCATGGCCCGCTCCAGCTGGGCTCGCACATCCCAGGGGGCGGGGCCGCTGAACACCGGACGGCCGCGCAGGTCACCCCAGCCGGAATAGCGCTCGCGGTCCGCGGCGCGCACCCCCAGGCCCACCTCCATGGTGTAGGCCCAGAAGGACTGCACCGGCTCGCGCTGCATCTGCGCCGCAAAGCCCCGGAAACGACCCGAATCGGTGGCCAGCTCCCGGAAGGCGATATCGGCACCGTAGTAGCCATCAAACTGGTTGGTGGCATAACCGCGTACCGTGGCGAGTGCCCCGGGGGTGGGCAGCACGGTGATGGAGTAATCGGGCATCTCCCGGTTCAGCATGGCCATCAGCGCCACCTTGGCCCGGTGCCCGGCGGAACCCACGGCCGAGGTGGCCCAGCGGATCTGCTTGACCTGTTGGGCCTCGGCAGTGGGGATCTGCGAGAGTCCCAGCGGGAAGGCGATGAGCAGACCTGCGATGACTGCCATCAGGCGGTGTTTCATGGCGTCTCTCCTCCGTTGAGGGCCTCGGCTGGCTGCCTCCTGCACACCTTGGCCCATCGTTTGCTTTTATGTTCCATCAAACGAATTTAGCCCAGTCCTGAAATTTTGCCTCTGGCTGTTTCCGTGCCCTGAACTCGAACCGGCTCTCCGGGGACAAATGATCTGCCACCCAGAACAGGCACTCCCCCCATGGCCAGCCACCACACCCAAGCCCAGCCCGGTTCCGTTGACCCGGAAGAAGTCGCCCGCTACACCGCCCTGGCGGAAAAGTGGTGGGACACCACGGGCCCGTTCTGGCCCCTGCACACCCTGAACCGGCTCCGGGTGGCCTACATCCGGGACCGGCTGTGTGAACACCTGGACCGGGATCCGGCGTCAGCGCACCCCCTCGAAGGCCTCAAGGTGCTGGATATCGGCTGTGGCGGCGGGATCCTCAGCGAATCCATGGCCCGCCTGGGGGCCGATGTCCACGGCATCGATGTCACGCCCCGCAATATCGCCGTGGCCTCGCTGCATGCCCGGGGACAGGGACTGTCTCTGCGCTACGAGGCAGTCTCCGCCGAGGAACTGGCCGAGCGGGGCGAGCAATACGACCTGGTGCTGAACATGGAGGTGGTGGAGCACGTGGCCGACCTGCCGGGTTTCATGGCCGCCTGCAACCGCCTGGTGCGCCCCGGCGGTTACGGCTTCATCGCCACCATCAACCGCAACCCGGTCTCCTTCCTGGTGGCCATCCTGGGTGCCGAATACCTCCTGCGCTGGCTGCCCCGGGGCACCCACCAGTGGCGGCGGTTCCCGAAGCCCGGGGAACTGGAATCCCTGCTGGCCGCGGATGGCCTCGAGGTCATCGAGCGCATCGGCGTGCGGGTAAACCCCTTCACCCGGGCCATGTCGCTCACTCGCTACCTGGGGGTGAACTACATGCTCATGACCCACAGGCCCTGAGGCAGATGCCGCGCGTCCTGCAAGACCTAGGCAGCCGGCCCCATGTCAGGACAGACCGAACCGGATCTCTGAATCCTTGCCGGGGCACCGCAAACCGCATCTTCCGGAACGCATCTGTGCCGTGTGCGGCAGACCATTCACCTGGCGACGGCGCTGGGCCCGGTGCTGGGAAGAGGTGAAGTACTGCTCCGACGCCTGCCGCCGGCGTCGCCACCAGAAAGAGAGAGGGCGGGCCGTGCCCGCCATGATCCGGCGCGACAGTCATGGCCAGGCGGCTATGGGCCGCCCTATGAATCTAGACGGAATCCCTGTGCAGCGCCCGTTCGATGGCCCCTTCCACAGCCAGGGTGATGCGCCGAGTCAGGGGCTCGCGCTTCTGGTAATGCACCTCGTAGAGATCCGCCTCCTTTGACAGCCCCATGAGCAGGTCGTCGCTGGTGGCCAGTTCATCCACCAGACCGAGGGGCAGGGCCTGTTCGCCGTACCAGTGTTCGCCGGTGGCGACCTTCTCCAGATCCAGGGCCGGGCGGTAACGCTTTACGTAGCCCTTGAACAGGGTGTGTATCTCCTCCAGTTCCTGCTTGAACTTCTCACGGCCCTCGGGGGTGTTTTCGCCAAGCACTGTGAGCGTGCGTTTGAACTGCCCGGCGGTGTGCATCTCGATGTCCACGTCGTGACGCTTGAGCAGACGGTTCACGTTGGGGATCTGGGCCACCACGCCGATGGAGCCGACGATGGCGAACGGCGCGGCGACGATGCGGTTGGCCACGGCCGCCATGAGGTAGCCGCCGCTGGCGGCCACCCGGTCCACGGCCACGGTCAGATCCACGCCCGCCTCCCGCAGCCGCGCCAGCTGGGCGGCGCCCAGTCCATAGGGCGCCACCAGGCCGCCGCCGCTCTCGAGGCAGGCCACCACCCGGTCCTGGCCGGGGCGTGCCTGGGTGAGCACCGCCGAGACCTCCTGGCGCAGGTTGTCCACGTGGGTGGCGCGGATGTCGCCGTGGAAGCGCAGCACGAAGACCCGGGGCCGGTTCTCGTCCCGGGCCTTTTCCTCCGCCTTCATCTCCTTCTTGAACTGGCGCACCAGTTTCTTGGCCGCGCGCCCGCCGCTCATGGCGTGCTTGAGGGTGCGTTCCATGTCCCGGTAGCGGTCATTGAGGCGCTTGACCGTGAGCTGCTCCCGGGTGCGCTCCCGCCCCCGGGTCGCCAGGGCCATGAGCGTGCCGAACAGCACCACGGCGGCGAACAGCAGGGTGAGGGTCTTGGCGAGGAAGAGGCCGTAGTTCTGAATGAACTCCATGGGGTTTCCTTTGGAACAGTGGCTAGTGGCAAGTCTCAAGTGGCAAGGCAGTATAAATCTCCCTCTCCCTCAGGGAGAGGGTCAGGGTGAGGGTGGTCTTCCCTTGCCACTAGCCACTTGAGACTTGCCACTGCCTTTCAAGCCCTTCTCGCCACTGGGTGACGAAATCCTCCAGGGTCTCGATGAAATCCGGGTCCTGCTTCGTGCGATTGATGGTGGCATGGATCACCACGTGCTCCGGGGCAGGCGGGTTGCCGGTGGTCAGGGTCCAGGACAGGGCATTGGCGCACTGGGGGAGGGTGAAGCGCACCCCGCCGTGTATCGCCTGGCAGCACACGTCGAATTCTCCCCACACTGTCCACACCCGCCCCTGGTACGGGTCGTTGACCTCAAGCAGGCGTTCGATGGAGGGGCAGAGCACCGGAAGCTGCTCAAGCGGGATGGCGCGCAGGTCATCGGGCGTAGCGTGGACCCGGGCAATGGCGAAAAACTCCATGGGGCAGTGCTCGTCAGTGGCTGGATGCCGTCAGTATCGGGCCCAGTAGTATCGGGCCCTGTGGCCCGCGATTCAATGCAGGAAGGTCGTGCAGCGGTCACCACTTCCGGTACACTTCGGAACATTCCGATCAACCCAGACGACAGGATACTGTGGCATGGAAATGAAATGGGTCTTCCTGATTCTGTTCATCGCGCTGTTGCTGTTCATCGTGACCATCTACAACCGGCTGGTCACGGCCCGCAACCGCTACAAGAACGCCTTCGCCCAGATCGACGTGCAGCTCACCCGCCGCCACGATCTGATCCCCAACCTGGTGGAGGTGGCCCAGCGCTACATGGCCCACGAGAAGGACACCCTGGAAGCGGTCATCAAGGCCCGCAACCAAGCCGCGAGCATCCTCGAGGAGGTGGCGTCCGACCCGGGCAACGTCGCCGCCATGCAGAAACTCTCTGGTGCCGAGCAGGGGCTGTCCGGCGTGCTGGGCCGCCTGTTCGCCCTGTCCGAGAACTACCCGGACCTGAAGGCCAACCAGAACATGATGCAGCTCTCCGAGGAGCTCACCAGCACCGAGAACCGGGTGGCCTTCGCCCGCCAGGCCTTCAACGACGCGGTGATGGACTACAACGTCACCCGCGAGGTGTTCCCCAATAACCTGATCGCCAACAACTTCGGTTTCCGCGAGGCCGCGCTGTTGGAAGTGGACGCCCCGGAGAAGCGCGAGGCGGTACGCGTCGCCTTCAAATAAGTCCTCATGAACTTCTTTCAGCACCAGGACCGGGCCCGACGTCAGAGTCAGCGGCTGCTCTTGCTGTTCGCCTTGGCGGTGCTCGGCATCGTTCTGCTGGTCAACCTGGTGGCCCTGCTGCTGTTCGGTCGGCTCCAGTACCCGGACGAATCCATGTTGAGCGCCGGTTTCCTGCAGCGTCACCTGGGCGTGATCGTCTGGAGCACGGCCCTGAGCGGCGGCCTCATCGCCCTGGGCAGCCTGTTCCGCATGGTGAACCTGCGCGCCGGTGGCGGGGTGGTGGCCCGGGAGCTGGGCGGCACCCTGGTGGAGCCGGACACCAATGACCCCCTGCGCCGGCGCCTGCGCAATGTGGTGGAGGAGATGGCCATCGCCTCCGGCGTGCCGGTGCCGGAGATCTACGTGCTGGAACACGAGTCCGGCATCAATGCCTTCGCCGCGGGCTATTCCACCGCCGACGCCGCCGTGGCGGTCACCCGGGGCACCCTGGAACACCTGGACCGGGACGAGCTGCAAGGGGTCATCGCCCACGAGTTCAGCCATATCCTCAATGGCGACATGCGCCTGAACATCCGTCTCATGGGCATCCTGTTCGGCATCCTGGTCATGGCCATGATCGGCCGGCAGCTCATGGCCTCGGTCCGCTACGTCTCCACCCGCCGCTCCAAGGACAACAGCGGCGTGGCCGCCATCGTGATCCTGGGGCTTGCAGTGATGCTGGTGGGTTACGTGGGCTTGTTCTTCGCCCGCTGGATCAAGGCCATGGTGTCCCGACAGCGGGAATACCTGGCGGACGCCTCGGCGGTGCAGTTCACCCGCCAGTCCGAGGGGATCGCGGGCGCCCTGAAAAAGATCGGTGCTGCCGGGGCCGGTTCGGTCATCCATGCAAACAGCGAGGAAGTGGCCCACATGCTGTTCGCCAACGGCGCCATGGGGCAGATGTTCGCGACCCATCCGCCCCTGGTGGAACGCATCCGCGCCATCGAGCCGGGCTTCGACCCGGAGGAGCTCAAAACCATCCGCGAGCAGATGCAGCGCCATGCCCAGGCACGCCGGGCGGCCGCCGAGGAGGAGGCGGCCCGCGAGACGGCCGGACGGGGCAGGGCGGCAGGTCCCGGCGGGTTGCCACTGGACGCGGACAGGCTGATCGAACAGATGGGCCAGCCGGGCATGGGCCAGGTGCTGGCCGCCGCGCTGCTGGTGGCGGCCATTCCCCGCCCCCTGGAACGGGCCGCCCACTCGCCGGAATGGGCCCCGGAGCTGATCTGCTACCTGCTGCTGGACCCCGACGAGGCCATCCGTGATCGCCAGCTGCTCATGGTGGCCGAGACCCTGGGCGCGGAAAGCGAGGCCCAGGTGCGCAAGCTGCTGCACATGGAACCCCGGGTCGCGCCGGAGCTGCGCATCCCGCTGCTGGAGATCGCCTTCCCGGCGATACGTCGCCGGCCCGAATCGGAGCGGGAAGGCCTGCGTGGCCTGGTGGAGCGCATGATCCACGCGGACGGCCGAGTCGACGTGTTCGAATATGCCCTGGCCCGTCTGCTCACCCGGCACCTGGACGATGCCGCCCATCCCAGCCGTGCCCAGTCCGGCGGCCGGCGGGATCTGTCAGCCCTGCGTGCCCAGGCCATGGACCTGCTGGGCATCGTGGCCGGCCATGGCCATCCGGACAAGCCGGACCAGGCCCTGGCCGCGCTCAATGCCGGACTGGCAGCACTTGGCTTCGAGACCGTCCCCCGCATGCCTTCATCCGAGTCCTGGGCGGATCGTCTGGACGCGGCACTGGAGCGCCTGGACGAACTGCAACTGGAGGACAAGGAACGTCTACTGCGCGGGCTTGTAGCCACCATCACCCATGGCGGTAAAACGGTCACAGCGGAGACCGAATTGCTGCGCGCCATCTGTGCGGCCTTGCACATGCCACTGCCGCTGGCGGATCTCGGCCCACCTGAGACCGGCTGACGCGGTACTGAGGCAGGTATTCAATCCACAAACAGCAATAACACGCCCAAGTTGTAATAGATATGTAACAAAATAGGTGTCCGCAGGCTTCCATGGCGCTCCCGGAAGAAGCCGAAGATCACTGAGGGCACGAAGACCCAGACTGCCACCCACGGTACGAGTCGGATCATGTGAAGCAGCGTAAACAACACACTGGTCAACGTGTTGGCCAGTGACAAGGGACCAAGGCGCTGCGGCAGATGTTTGGCCAGCCATCCCTGAATCAATCCCCTGAAGACCATTTCCTCAAGCACCGGATACACGAATCCAAGCATCAAGAGATGATGCGTGCGCTCAAGCAATGCTCCACCATCCCGCGCCAGCGGGACGAATGCAGCCATGCAATACCACACAAGAGGCGCGGCGCCCAAGGCAAGCCAGAGGTAGGGATCCCGCCACTGAATCCTCGCTGACACGAACAAGGGTAAGTTGCTCACCTAGTGACCTATGGCTTCCTGACTTGAGCACGACAAAATATCATCACCAATAACTCCAGTGGTCACAAACCACACATCATTCATAGAACAATCACACCCAATTCATTTTTTTGTAACTCGTGGAGTTCATAATTTCGCGTGTCAGTATTCGCCCACAGATTACGACACAGGCGAGCTATGATGTCCCACCTCAGCTGCCGGAATATTCACAAAAAATTCGGTCAGCAGACTGTCCTGGAAGGCATCGATTTCTCCCTTGACAAGGGTGAATGTCTCGTTCTGCTCGGCCCCTCCGGCTGCGGAAAAACCACACTGCTCAACATCCTGTCTGGCGCTATCGCCGCTGATGGTGGCGAGCTGCATCTGGACGGCGAAGCGCTGGATATCCCTGCCCGTGGCATCCATGTACCCATGCGCCAGCGCGGATTCTCCATGGTGTTTCAGGATTTCAGTCTCTGGCCCCACATGAGCGTGGAGGACAACGTCTCATACGGCCTGCGCATACGTGGTATCAAGCGCCAGGAAAGAATCAAACGTGTGCAGCGTGTCCTGGAACAGGTACAGATGACGGAATTCAAAGACCGTCATCCAGCGACATTGTCTGGTGGTCAGCAACAGCGGGTATCCATCGCCCGCGCACTGGCCGTACAGCCTCGCCTGATATTGCTCGACGAACCACTGAGCGCACTCGACGCCCGCCTGCGTGAGGACCTGAAATCCGAGATTGCCCGTCTTTTGAAGGACAATGGTCTGACCGCGGTTTACGTGACCCACGATCAGTCAGAAGCATTTGCCCTTGGGGACCAGGTGGCCCTCATGTACCAGGGCAGAATCGAGCAGATGGGCTCGCCCCAGGAGATCTATCGTCAGCCCCGCAGCCGATTCGTTGCCGGCTTCATCGGCTCTTCGAATCTCTTTGAATACCGTCGCAACGGTACAAGCCTGATACTGGGCGATGAGATACATGTGCCCATGCCACTGGAAACCTTGCCTGAAACAGGCCACATGGTGTTGCGGCGTGAGTCTGTACGCGTGGTGCCGGACAGCTCCCAAAATGCCGCTAACGATGAGATCTGTCTGCCCGCGGTTTGTCACCACAGCCAGTTCCTGGGGGATCGTCATGAGGTGCTCGCTCGCCTTGTCGACGACACCCTGGTCCGTGGTTTTGCCGATGACCTGATCAACCCAGGTCATCCAGTCGAAATCCGCTTCTCGATGCACGCAATGCATTTTGTAGAGAGGTAAACCCCCGACACCGGAGGGCGCTGGTTCTCCGGTCTGATCCACAACGGCACGGACCGCCGGGTAACACACAAGGTACTAAGGTTTGCTCGCGATCTTGCGAACAACACGATCGACCCTGTTGTGTCTGGTGTTCTTGCTGCCGGTTCTGTCCGGCTGCGACACCGCACTCCGTGACGAGAACACATTGGTGGTGTACTCGGCGGGTCCGCGTGCACTCATCGAAACGGTGGTGGACAGCTTCGAGGCGCAGACCGGTGCACGGGTGGAGCTGTTCGCGGCCACTACCGGTCAGATCATGGCCAAGCTGGAAGCGGAGAAATACCGGCCTCGCGCGGACGTGGTGATCTTCGCAAGCCAGGTGGCCGCCGAGGCCCTCAAGCAGGATGGCAGACTGCTCTCCTACCAGCCCGAGTGGCTGGACCTCACCCATTCCCACTGGCACGACCCCGACCACTACTATCTCGCCACCGGCGCTGCGCTGGTGGGCGTGGCCATGCGCGCCGAAGCCGCTGACCTTAGCCTCGACTGGAAGGACTTCCTGGATGGCGGGTTTCCGGGGCGCGTGCTCATGCCCATGCCATCGCGATCCGGCGCGGCGGGAGATTTTCTGGTCAGCTACGCGCTTTCCCACGAAGAGAGCATCTGGGACGACTTTCTCGCTGCAAGGCAACAGGGTCTGCAGTTCGCCGCCGCCAACAGCCAGGCCATCAGCAGCCTGCTGATCGGCTCGGTTCAGGCGATCATGGGCGCGGTCGACTATCTCATCTACCGCCAGATCGAAGGCGGCGAGCCACTGGTCATGCACTACCCGCCATCGGGCTCGGCTCTGGTGCTGCGACCCATCGTGATCCTTGCGGACACACCCGTGCCCGACTTGGCCCGTCGCTTCGTGGACACCTATTTCTCGGTACCCATGCAGCAGGCGGTCGCCGACGCCCACCTGCTACCGGCACACAGGGAGGTGGCCTGGAGCCCGGTCAGAAGCCATGACGGTCTCCCCCCGCTGCTGCCTTTGGACATGCAACAGGCCCTGAAACGTCAGACCGAGATCCTGCGCCGGTTCCAGTATCAGGTAGAGCGCGCCCAGGTGGTCCGGGCTGGGCAAGGACAGACGAACTGATCCATGGCTGCACTCATCCACAGTCCCTTGTTGGGTCGGGCCGGCGTGGCGCTCGGTATACGGCTGCCGCTCTTGCTGGTCGCCGCGGTCCTGATCCTGGCCATGGGCTACCCCTTGTTGCTGCTGTTTCTGAGCAGCATCTATCCCGACATCCTGGGTGGCTCCCTGGACGGATTTCTCGATGCCTACCGCCGGATAGGGCAGACCCACGACATGCTGCCCATGTTGTGGAATTCCCTGGCATGGGCGGGCGCCACCACGGTGGTGAGCTGGCTATTCGGCATTCCCTGCGGTTATTACCTGGCCCGCACCAACCTTCCAGGCAAGCTCTGGGCACGGCTTTCGTTGCTCGTGCCCATCATGACCCCACCATACATCGCGGCACTTTCATACATCCTGGTGATGCAGGAGGGTGGCTTCAGCGACAGCCTGCTGGGCGTCATGCCAGAGACCTTGCGCGCCTGGTTCTTCTCATTCTGGGGCGTGACCCTGGTGATGGCGCTGTCCTCCTTCGGTTACGTGGCCTTGGCTGTGGAGGCAGGTCTGCAGTCGATCCCAAGAAGACTCGAGGATGCCTCGGGGATGTTCGGTGCCACCTGGTCCCAGACCGCGCGCCTGATCGTCATTCCCCTGCTGCTGCCCGCCATTCTCAATTCGGGTCTGCTGGTGTTCCTTGAGGCCCTGTCCAACTTCGGCGTGCCAGCCGTGCTTGGCACGCGCTCGAATCTTCCGCTTCTACCCGCCGAGATCTTCTTCCTGGTGACCAGTTGGCCAGTAGACCTGGCGCTGGCCACCGCCCTGTCGTCCTTACTGTGCCTGTTCGCGCTGTTCACGCTCTACGGCAGTCGCATACTGGCCAACATCCTCGGTGGTGGAAATCTGAAGCCGGGTGCTGTTCACACCCACGCGCTGGGTGCCGGCGGGATGTTGCTGGGCTGGCTGTGGTTCGGCGGGCTGTTCGCCCTGAGCACCCTGCTGCCCTACTTTGCCATGCTGCTCACCAGCCTTGCCGATCAGTGGACCGACGGACTTCCGTCGTTGACCCTGGATCACTACCGCTCCCTCTTTGCCGCTGGCTCCAGGGGCCTGGATGCACTCCTGACCAGTCTCTGGCTCGCCGTGGCCGCGGCATCCATCTGCGTCGTGGTGGGTAGCTACATCGCCTACGTCAACGTGCGTTCATCAGGACCGCTTCAAAAGATCCTCGACGGTCTCGCCATGCTGCCCCGGGTGATCCCCAAGATCGTGATGGCGGTGGCACTGATCCTTGCCTGGAACGCGCCCTGGTTACCGTTCACGCTCTATAACACCGTCTGGATGCTGCTGTTCGCCTACGTGGTGATCTATATCACCGACGCCTTGAATTACTCGAACTCGCGTCTGCTGAGCATGAGCCCAAACCTGGAGAACGCAGCGGCCATAGCAGGCGCCAACCGGATTCAGATCTTCCTGCAGATCGTTCTCCCCCAGCTCCGTCCGGTACTCATAGCCGCGTGGTTGACCACCTTCATCGTGACCATGCGTGAGCTGGTGGCCTCCATGCTGCTGTTGCCCCCCGGCGTGGATACCACGGCGACTTACATATTCAACCAGTTCGAGCAGGGCGACATATCCACCGCCATGGCCATGGCCACCGTGACCATCCTGCTCAGCACCATCGTGCTCGCGCTGTTCCAGATTAGACGACGAAGCGTCTGATGCCCTCATTCACCCACAACGGAGAAGCAACATGAAAAAAAAGCGACTGAGTGTATTGTCAGCAACTGCGGTGGCGGCCGTCTGTCTGATGCCTGCTACGGCGCACGCCAGTGAGTCACAGCGCTTGATGGATCTATTGATCGACAAGGGCATCATCAGTCAGCAGGAGGCGGAGGCCATCAGGCGCGAGGTGGAGACCCCGCCGACGGAGTCACGCTACCGGGAAGGCACGATGTATGACGCCACCGAGCCGGTCGTGGCCGACGAGACCAGAACCCGGGTACGCCGCTTCCGCACCGAAACCGTGGATGGATCCGAGCGCTTCGGTATCCGTGGCCGCCTGATGATCGATGCTGCCCGCCAGGAACTCAATGACTCCACAGCGATTGACAGCGCCCTGACCAAGAAATACGGCACTGCCATTCGACGTGCGCGTCTGGGCGCACTGGGTCTCATCAACCATGACTGGGAATGGCAATTGGAGGTGGATTACAGGGAAGAAGAGGTGCGCATGGCCAATGCCTACCTGGCCTATTTGGGTGTTCCGGAAACCAGGCTGCTGTTCGGCCATGTCAAGGAGCCCTTCAGCATGGAGAGCAATACCAGTTCCCGCTACATCATGTTTATCGAACGGGCCACACCGATCGACGCGTATCGTCCGGATCGGGAAATCGGCTTCATGTACGAATCCATCAAGCCCGATTGGTACCTGGGCGCCGGCATTTTCGGGAGTGGCCTTGATCTGGATCGTGAAGTCACCGAAGGGTACTCACTGGCCATGAGGGGTTCCTTCGCACCGTTATTGGAGAACGACCGCTTCGTGCATCTGGGCGGCTCCGTGAACTACCGTGAAAATGCCTACGTGGCACGCCCCGGAGAGGAGCGCAGTTACGAAGATATCCGCCTGCGTTCCCGCCTCGGGACTCGGGTCATCGACGGACGCCTGATCGGTCGCAATGATCTGGACGATACGGTTGAACTCATGCGTTATGGCCTGGAGTTTGCCGCTGGTGTTGGACCGTTCTTGGTGCAGTCCGAGTACGTTCGTGTCGACGCCACCCGTGACCGGGTCCCCGATGCAACCTTGGACGGTTTCTACATCCAGGGCAGTTGGTTCCTCACCGGCGAACGCCGAACCTACCGAGCGACCCACGGTGATTTCGCCAAGGTCTATCCCAATCGCCCGTTCAACAGCCTCGGTGGTACCGGTGCGTGGGAACTGGCTTTGCGCTATGCCACGGCAGACGGCATCGATGGGACCTATGACGGCGGCAAGATGGACCATTACACCCTGGGCCTGAACTGGTTCCCCCACGAGGACATCACCTTCAAGTTCAACGCCATCTATCTGGATGCGGAAAACGCCGCCGGCAACACCACCGACGGTTGGGTCTATGCCCTTCGCGCTCAGTACGAGTTCTGACCGCATCCATCATCCGAATCGAGGACCCAAGCATCATGACCATGAAACCTCAGTCTCATCGTAATCGTCTCACCACGGTAAAGCCTTTGCTCGCATCACTGAGCCTGCTGGCATTGCTGCCTGCACTGGCATCTGCCAATTCCGTACTCAATCCCGGCTTCGACGAAGAATCCGGCACATGGGTCGGCGTCGGCGACAGTTCCATCATCACCGGCCCCAACGGCTGGGAATTCGAGCTTGACGAAGGCGGCCAAGCCGTCATCGGTACCCCAGGTGACGGCATCACGGCCCGCAGTGGATCGAATGCTCTCTGGTTTCCCACCACAACTCGGGGTTTCGGTGACCACAAGGCAGAGCAGTGCGTACCCATTGACGTCAGTCAGGACTTCGAATTCTCGGTTTACGTGGCTTACCCAGAAGACGACAGCAACCTGCGTACGCGAATCAACCCCAACTTCTTCGATACCCTGGAGAATTGCCTGGCCGGCAGTGGTCGCAGCTCGGGCACGAATTCCAATGAGGATTTCGACTTCCGAATGGACGATACCGCCAGTCAATGGCATCGGCTGGAGGTGACTATTGAGTCCGCTGACCTCCAGGCGATGGAGCCCGTACCGCGCTATGTCCGGCTCAGCATCAGGGCCAGAGACCGTTCCAATGAGGGTGATCCGGCCAACCCCCCACTTCGCATCTATTTCGATGATGTCGAGGTATTGCCCCCCGTGGTGCGGGAACCCCAATTCGAGGCCAGTGGAGACACGGTCACCATCACAAGCCAGACGGAGGGTGCGATGATCCGCTATACCCTGGACGGGAGCACGCCGACAGCGGGACCCGATGGCGAAGGCACAGAGATTGCGAACGGTCAGTTCGCGACGCTCAGCGAATCAGGGCAGGTGGTCAGGGCGATTGCCTATGTGGACACCCCTGGCTGGACCGCGTCCTATGTCAGTGAATTTGATCCGAACTTTGTTCCGCCGTCCCCTGTCGAGCCTACCCTGGGCTGCAGCACGGGTCAGGGGGTCCGAGATCCTCTGTTCCCGGTGCTGGTGCTGGCCGCCTTGTTCTACCTTGGCGTCAGGTATCGTCGAACCTGATCTCCAGGTCGGCTCTGAGACTCTCCATTTGCCTGGACCCTCCCCGTCAGGGGAGGGTCTTTTTTTCTAAAAACAGAATGATACATGGATCCCATCACTTTATTTCATGACGAAGGCTCACCCCCCAACAATGACAATGCCCACAAAATATGAATGTTGATTAATTTTTGAATCTGATTCACGATTCGCCCGGATTCAACTCGGATACGACGGCCGTGAGCACCAAGGAACGAAAGCAGCGGGAATTCGCCGAGCGTGAGGAGCGCTTCCTCGCCGCCGCCGAGGCCTGCATCCGGGAAGAGGGTTTCCTGAACCTGCAGATGGCGCGCATCGCACGCCTGTGCGACTACGCCACCGGCACCCTCTACCAGCACTTCAGCTCCAAGGAGGACCTCCTGCTGGCCCTGGCCAACCGGGGCAACGAGGCCCACGTGGAGCTGTTCCGGCAGGTGCAGCGCTGGACGGCCGGGAGTACCCGGGATCGGATGTTCGCCATCGCCGTGGGGGACTTCGATTTCGCCCAACGCAATCCCGAACACACCAAGCTGCTGCAGTACGTGCACACACGGGCCGTCTGGGAGAGCGCATCACCCCAGCGTCGCGAACAGGCACTCACCTGCACCGGGCCCGTGGGTGAGATCGTCACCGGCATCGTCCGGGAGGCCCTCGAGGCCGGTGAACTGGAGGCCCGCGGGCTCTCGCCCATGGAACTGGCCTGTGGCCCCTGGAGCGTGTGCGAAGGCATGCAGGCGCTGTCCCAGGTGCAGGGGCTGTTCGAGGCCCTGCGTATCGAAGACCCGGAACGCCTGCGTTTCCGCCAGGTGGTGAATCATCTCAACGGCATGGGCTGGCAGCCCCTGTGGGACCCCGCCGACCAGGCGGCCCTGGAACAACTGGTCAGCCGCATTCGAACCGAGGTCTTCACCGACCTCTGAGCCTGCATCACAAGGACCTCTCCATGAACAAGCGCATGATCCTCATGCTGTTGGGCGTCGGCATCCTGTTCGGCGGCATCTTCGGCTTCAAGGCCTTCGTCAATGCCATGATCGCCGACTTCTTCGACAACATGCCCATGCCCACGGCCACCATCACCGCTGGCGAGGCCCGGGAGATCCCCTGGACCCGGGAACTGGAGGCAGTAGGCAGCTTCACGGCGGTGCAGGGGGCCATGCTCACCAGCGAGGTGAGCGGCATCGTGCGCGAGATCCGCTTCCAGAACGGCGCACGGGTTGAGGCGGGCCAGGTGCTGCTGGTGCTGGATGATGAAACCGACCAGGCGCGCCTGCGCAGCTTGGAGGCGGCCCAGCGGCTGGCGGACCTGGAACTGCAGCGTGCCCGACGCCTGGCCGCCCAGAACAACATCTCCGAGGCAGAACTGACCCGCCGCGAGAGCGAGGCGGAGCAGGCCATCGCGGCAGTCAACGAACAGCGCGCGCGCATTCGCCAGAAGTCCGTGCGCGCCCCCTTCAGCGGCGACCTGGGCATCCGCCAGGTGAACGTGGGCCAGTTTCTCTCTGCCGGTGACCCGGTGGTCTCGCTGCAGTCCGTAGACCCCATCTACCTGGACTTCAGCCTGCCCGAACGGCGCATCGGCGAGATCCGCCGCGAGCAGACCGTGAATGTGCGCGTGGACGCCCTGGGGCGCGAGGTACAGGGCCGTGTGAATGCCATCGAGCCGGCGGTGAGCGCCAGCACCCGCACCCTGCGCGTGCAGGCCATCATCGACAACGACGACGGCAGTCTGCGCCCCGGCATGTTCGGGCGCGTGCGCCTGGAGATCGGCGAGCCCGAGCAGCGCGTGGTGGTGCCCCAAAGCGCCATCAGCTTCAGCCCCTACGGCAATTCCGTGTACATGATCAGCGAGGACGAGGAGGGCCAGCTCATCGTCAACCGGCGCTTCATCCAGACCGCCGAGCGGCGCGGCGACCTGGTGGTGGTCACGGAGGGCCTATCCCCCGGGGACCGTGTGGCCACCAGCGGGCTGCTCAAGCTGCGCAACGGAAGCCGGGTCAAGATCAGCGACGACGAACAGGTCCAGCCCCGGGAATCCCTGGAGCCCCGGCCCGACAACGCCTGACCGGGGGCCCATTCCATGCGCTTCACCGACGTCTTCATCAAGAAGCCCGTGCTGGCCACAGTGGTCAGCCTGTTCATCCTGCTGCTGGGTATCCGCGCGGGCTTTGATCTCAACGTGCGCCAGTTCCCGGAGATCAAGAACGCGGTGGTCACGGTGACCACCGCCTACATCGGCGCCGACGCGGACTTGATCCAGGGCTTCATCACCACGCCCATCGAGCGGGAGATCGCCGCCGCCGAGGGCATCGACTACATCGTCTCCACCAGCATCGCCGGCGTGAGCCTGGTGCAGGCCAACCTGCGCCTGGACTACGACCCCAACGAGGCCCTGACCCAGATCGCCGCCCAGGTGAACAAGGTGCGCTCCGACCTGCCCCTGGAGGCGGAGGAACCGGTGATCGAGCTGTCCGTGGGGCAGACCATCGCCGCCATGTACATGAGCTTCTACTCGGAGCTGCTCAGCAACAACCAGATCACCGATTACCTGGTGCGTGTGGTGCAGCCCCAGCTGTCCACCATCCCCGGTGTGCAGCGCGCCCAGATCCTCGGCGACCGCACCTTCGCCATGCGCATCTGGCTGGACCCGGAACGCATGGCGGCGCTCAACGTCACCGGCGCCGACGTGGCCGCGGCCCTGCGCGCCAACAACGTGCTCTCCGCCGTCGGACGCACCAAGGGCGAGATGGTGAGCATCGACCTGAAGGCCTCCACCGACCTCTCCAGCGCCGAGGAGTTCGAGCAGCTGGTGGTGCGCGCCGACGAGGGCGCCATCGTGCGCATCGTGGACATCGCCGAGGTGGAGCTGGGCTCGGAGAACTACGACGTCTCGGTGAGCTTCAACGGCCAGTCCGCCACCTTCATCGGCATCGAGGTGGCCCCCGACGCCAACGCCCTGGACGTGATCGCCGAGGTGCGCAGGGTGTGGGCCGAGCAGATCGAGCCCCAGTTCCCCCAGGGCCTGTCCGGCGACATCGTCTACGACTCCACCCTCTACATCCAGAGCGCCATCGACGAGGTGCTGCTCACCATCTTCCTGGCCCTGGTGATCGTGGTGGGCGTGATCTACCTGTTCCTGGGCTCGGTGCGCAGCGTCATCATCCCGGCCCTGGCGGTGCCCCTGTCCCTGGTGGGCACCCTGTTCCTGATGCTGCTGATGGGCTTTTCCATCAACCTGCTGACCCTGTTGGCCATGGTGCTGGCCATCGGCATCGTGGTGGACGACGCCATCATCATGGTGGAGAACATCCACCGCCACATCGAGGAGGGCATGGCACCCCTTGAGGCGGCCCTGCGCGGCGCGAGGGAGCTGGCCTGGCCCATCGTGGCCATGTCCACCACCCTGGTGGCGGTGTTCCTGCCCATCGGTTTCGTGGGCGGCATCACCGGTACCCTGTTCATCGAGTTCGCCTTCACCCTGGCCGCCTCGGTGATCATCTCGGGCATCGTGGCCCTGACCCTCTCGCCCATGTTGAGTTCACGTCTGCTTAAAGCCCACGGCGAAGGCAGCAAAGGCCGCCTGGAGGCCTGGCTGGATGCGCGCTTCGACGGCCTGCGCCGACGGTACCAGCGCCGCCTTCACGGGGCGCTCGACGACAAGCACGTGGTGCTCACCTTCGGCCTGATCGTGCTGGTGTCCTGCTACTTCCTGTTCATCACCAGCCCCAGCGAACTGGAGCCCGCCGAGGACCAGGGCTTCGTGTTCTCCATCGCCGAGGCCGACGCGCCCACTACCTTGGACCACCTGGAGCGCAACACGGCGGTGATGAACCGCTACCTGGACGAGATCCCGGAGATGCGCAACATCTTCATCGTCAACGGCTTCGGCGGTGCCGGCGTGGGCGCCACCAACACGGCCATCGCCGGTTTCGTGCTCGCCCCCTGGGACCAGCGGGACCGCTCCACCCAGCAGGTGCTGGAGCAGGACCTGCAGCCGCGCATCGAGCAGATCCCGGGGCTCAACATCTTCGCCCTGGTGCCGCCGTCCCTGCCGGGCGGTGGCGGCGGCCCGCCGGTTGAGTTCGTGATCCGCTCCACCGAGCCCGCCGAGAACCTGCAGGCGGTGGCCCAGGAGGTGATCGGCCGCGCCATGCAGAGCGGGCGTTTCATCTTCATCGACGGCGATCTCAAGATCGACAAGCCGCGCACCGAGATCCACATCGACCGGGACAGGGCGGCGCTCATGGGCGTGGACATGCAGACCCTGTCCATGGACCTGGCCGCGCTGTTCTCCGGAGGACCGGCGGGACGCTTCTCCCTGGACAACCGCTCCTACCGGGTGATCCCCCAGCTGGAGCGGGTGCAGCGCCTCAACCCGGAACAGATCGAGGACCTCTACACCCGCAACCGGGAGGGTGAGCTGGTGCCCCTGGCCACCCTGATCACCCTGGAGGACACGGTCCAGCCCCAGCAGCTCAAGCGCTTCCAGCAGCTCAACAGCGTGACCCTGTCCGGCGTGCCGCGCCCCGGCGTGACCCTGGGCGAGGCCCTGGACCTGCTGGATGGCATCGCCGCCGAGGTCCTGCCGCCGGGCTACAGCGTGGACTACGCCGGCCAGTCCCGGCAGTTCCGCAGCGAGGGCGCCCAGCTGATCCTGACCTTCTTCTTCGCCCTGGTGGTGATCTACCTGGTGCTGGCGGCCCAGTTCGAGTCCTTCCGGGATTCGCTGATCATGATGATGACCGTGCCCATGTCCATCGCCGGGGCGCTCATCTTCGTGAGCCTGGGCTTCGCCACTTTGAACATCTACACCCAGGTGGGCCTGGTGACCCTGATCGGCCTGATCGCCAAGCACGGTATCCTGATCGTGGAATTCGCCAACAAGCTGCGGGAGGAGGGGTTATCCAAGCGCGAGGCCATCGAGGAGGCCGCCGCCATCCGCCTGCGCCCGATCCTGATGACCACCGCCGCCACGGTGCTGGCCATGATCCCGCTGCTGGTGGCCGCCGGCCCCGGCGCCGGGGCCCGCTTCGCCATGGGCCTGGTGATCGCCGCGGGCATGACCATCGGCACCCTGTTCACCCTGTTCGTGGTGCCCGCCATGTATGTCTACCTGTCCAGGGACCGGACGGTGCAGACGGCAGCCGGGGAGGCGGTCAGGGCCTGAGCACGGAGGGCAGGACACCTGGCTGTAGATTAGGCTGTGGGTCGGGCTTCAGCCCGACCCACGCTCAAGCCGGCCCAACCATGGCGACAGGGCGTCCCGCACTGTCCGGCCTCCCGCACTGCACAATCGACCTGCCGGCGTCGTTCATCGGCCCGGCGGTCGGCAGACCGGGCCAATCCCTGATAAACTGGCAGTATTCCAATCCCTGAGTCACCGAGTCCCCGCAGCATGAGTTCCCCTGAATCCCGAAACACCCGTCCGCGCCTGTTGTGGACCACCACCCTGATGTTCAGCCTCACCGCCCTGGTGGCCCTGATCGCCGTGCCCTGGTACGGGATCGCCCATGGCTACAGCCTGAGCGCCTGGATCGCCTTCGGCGCCTTCATGGTGCTGGGCAGCATGTCCATCACCGCCGGCTACCACCGCCTGTGGGCCCACCGCAGCTACGAGGCCCACCCGGTGATCCGGGTCGCGCTGGCCCTGTGGGGCGCCATGACCCTGCAGAATAGCATCCTGATCTGGGCCTCCGGCCACCGCACCCACCACCGCCACGTGGACGACAACGAGCGCGACCCGTACTCCGCGGGCCGCGGCTTCTGGTTCTCCCACATCGGCTGGATGCTGCGCGACTACCCCAGCGGCCAGTCGGACTTCAGCAACGCGCCGGACCTGCTGCGCGACCCCATCGTCATGTGGCAGCACAGGTACTACCTACCCATCGCGCTGGGCATGAACATCATCCCGCCGGTGCTGCTGGGCCTGGTGTTCGGCAACGTGCTGGAGATGCTGCTGCTGGCCGGCTTCCTGCGCCTGGTGCTGGCCCATCACTTCACCTTCTTCATCAACTCCCTGGCCCATGTCTGGGGCAAGCGCCCCTACACCGAGGAGAACAGCGCCCGGGACAACGGCTTCCTGGCCCTGCTCACCTTCGGCGAGGGCTACCACAACTATCACCACCTGTTTCAGTACGACTACCGCAACGGCATTCGCTGGTGGCAGTTCGACCCCACCAAGTGGCTGATCGCCACCCTGAGCTGGCTGGGTCTGGCCAGGAACCTCAAGCGCGCCAGCAAGTTCAAGATCTACCAGGCGGTGCTGGCCACGGAATTCCGCAAGGCCCGGGAGCAACTCGCCCGGGACGACAGCAGCCTGGAGAAGTGGCGTGGCGTGCTGGAGCAGGAATACCAGCACTTCCTGTCGGTGCTGGAGCAGTGGAAGACCCACAAGGCGCACCTCTACGAGCAGACCCGCCACAAGATCGCCGCCCACTGGGAACACGCCGCCATGCGCACCCGCATGCGTGAGTTCGAATACATGCTGAAGATGCAGCGCAAGCGCCTGGCCCTGCTCAAGGTACAGTTCTCCTGAATCGCGATCCGGCACCTCCCCGCGCCCCCGGTGCAACACCCGAGGGCGCGCGCGCCCCGTTCCACGACCTGACCCCCGACCGCATCCTCACCCTGCTTGAAGGCGTGGGGGTGCGCTGTGACGGGCGTCTGCTGGCCCTGAACAGCTACGAGAACCGCGTCTACCAGCTGGGGCTGGAGGAGGGCGGTTTCTGCGTGGTGAAGTTCTACCGACCCGGACGCTGGTCAGATGCCGCCATCCTCGAGGAACACCGCTTCGTGGCCCAGCTGGCGGCGCGGGAGATCCCCGTGGTGCCTCCCCGGGAGATCCCCGGCCACGGCACCCTGGCCCGGCTGGACGGCCAGCGCTTCGCGGTGTTCCCCCGCCAGGGCGGCCACGCCCCGGAGCTGGACAATCCCGACACCCTGAGCCTCATGGGACGCCTCATCGGCCGGATCCACGGGGTAGGCGCCATGGAGCCCTTCCGCCACCGGCCGCACCTGAACCTGGAGAGCTTCGGTCGCAGCGCCCGGGCCTTCCTCCTGGACAACCACATCATTCCCCCCGAACTGGAGACGGTGTACCGGCAGGTGGTGGATCAGGCCCTGGCCGGGGTCGAGCGCTGTTACCAGCGGGCGGGCCACGTGGCCCTGCTGCGCCTGCACGGCGACTGCCACGCCGGCAATGTGCTGTGGACCGACGACGGCCCCCATTTCGTGGATTTCGACGACAGCCGCATGGGCCCCGCGATCCAGGACCTGTGGATGCTGCTCTCCGGTGATGCCCAGAGCATGGCCGCCCAATGGGAACGCATCCGGGAGGGCTACGAGACCTTTAGGGACTTCGATCCCCGGGAGCTGCACCTGATCGAGGCCCTGCGCACCTTGCGCCTGATCCATTATTCCGCCTGGATCGCCCAGCGCTGGGACGACCCGGCCTTTCCACCTGCATTTCCCTTCTTCGACAGCCCCCGCTACTGGGAAGACCGCATCCTGGAACTGCGCGAGCAGATCGCCGCGATGGATGAACCGCCGCTGTTGTAATGACTCAAAAAACTGTAGGTCGGGCTTCAGCCCGACGACGCGGCCAGAAAAAAGCCAGCTGCCTTTCTCCGGCGCCGTGTGTCGGGCTGGAGCCCGACCTTCGTGCCGTGCTGCATACTCGCCCTGTATCTTGTAACTTGTATCGTTTTCCTCCCTTTCAAGGAGCAACCCATGACCCATGCAATCCGAATCCACGAGACCGGCGGCCCCGAGGTCATGCGCTGGGAAGCCATCGAGGTGGGTGAACCCGGGCCCGGCGAGGTACGCCTACGCCAGACCGCCGTGGGCCTGAACTTCATCGACGTCTACTTCCGCACCGGACTCTACCCCCTGCCGTCCCTGCCGGGCGGCCTGGGCATGGAAGCCGCGGGCGTGGTGGAGGCCGTGGGGGAAGGGGTGCAGACCCTCAAGGAAGGCGACCGGGTGGCCTATGCCACGCCGCCGCCGGGGGCCTATGCCGAGGCCCGCATCATGCCGGCCGCGCGCCTGGTGAAGCTGCCGGACAACATCGAGGAACGCACCGCAGCCGCCATGATGCTGCGCGGCATGACGGCCCATTACCTGCTGCGACGCATCCACCGGGTGGAACCCGGTGACACGGTGCTGATCCACGCGGCCGCCGGTGGCGTGGGCCTGATTGCCTGCCAGTGGGCCAGGCACCTGGGGGCCACGGTGATCGGCACCGTCGGTACCGACGCCAAGGCGGAGATCGCCCGGGCCCATGGCTGCGACCACCCCATCGTCTACACACGCGAGGACTTCGTCGCCCGGGTACGGGAGATCACCGGCGGCAAGGGCGTGGACGCGGTCTACGACTCCGTGGGCAAGGAGACCTTCATGGGCTCCCTGGACTGCCTGCGCCCCCTGGGCATGATGGTCACCTTCGGCAACGCGTCCGGCCCGGTGCCTGCCTTCGAGCCGGCCCTGCTGGCCAAGAAGGGCTCCCTGTTCCTCACCCGTCCGACCCTGTTCCACTACACCTCCACCCCCGAGGACCTGAACTGGGCCGCCGGGGATCTGTTCGAGGTGGTGGGCAGCGGGGCGGTGAAGATCGAGATCAACCAGACCTATGCGCTCAAGGACGCGGCCCAGGCCCATCGGGATCTGGAGGGCAGGAAGACGACGGGATCCACGGTCCTACTGCCGTAGGGGCAGTGGCAAGTCTCAAGTGGCAAGGGCAATCGTGATGCTGTTTTCCTTGCCACTTGCCACTTGCCACTTGCCACTTACAAAACCCCTTCGCTTCTCAGGCAGCTGCTGAAGGCCGCCACGGAACCGCTGGCGGTCTTGTCCCAGCAGGACACGATGCCGTCGAAGCAGTGGGCCACCCGGCCTGAGTCACCGTTGCCGTTGCGCTGGCAGGCGAAGGCGGCCTCCTCGGAGAGGGTGTCGATGGTGTGCACGCTGGCGGTCATCGGGCCTTCCTGGAGCACCCAGGCCAGGGCCCGGTTAGCGCCGCGTAGCGAGAAGCTGGTCTGGCGCAGTTCCCCCTCGGCATCCCGATATTCAACCGTCACCTCGCGGGCCTCGGCCAGCGAACCCAGGGCTTCCGGCACTCTGCCGCCCTGTTTCTTCTCCCACAACTGCCATTCCACGCGGCTGGCCGTGCCTTCGGGTCCCTGGCCCCGCGCGGTCTCCGGGATGCGCAGGCCCTCGACGCGGTACTCGGCGCCCTGGCTGAAACGCAGGTTCAGGGGATGGTCCGCACGGGCCCGGCTGCCGCTGCGCTCGTTAAGCATAAGGGCGCCATCGATGGGTCCGTTGTCCTTCTGACCGAAGGCCAGCAGGTGACCCTCGCGATTGCGGGTGTAGGCGGCCAAGGTGATCTCGCCGGTCGCGGAGTCGGCGCGGGAGATGACCGTCCAGTGTTCGAAGGGGATGGTCTCAGCCGCGAGCACGCTGGCGGAGAAAAACAGGCAGAACAGGGCGGACCAGAGCTTCATGGGGACCTCCGGATCAGTCAGGAGACTCGAAATGAGTATATCCCTGTGACGCCGCTTGCGGGAAATGGTTGCTTCCGGCGAGATATCCGGCGCCCGGCAAAAGATAGACGGTATCAGCCACGTGCTGTCGGGCAGCGGCTGCCCACCGATCCTTCGATCTGCATTAGGATGGCCCCATGAATGCGGCCATTCACGCCCCCCTCCACTATCTCACTGCAAGCGACGGCCTTCGCCTTGGCTACCGCGCACACCGCTGCGGGCTTCCCGAGGCACCGGCTTTGGTCACCCTGCATGGCGTCGCCAGCAACGGCACCCGCTTCAGCGAGTTCTGCGCCCACAGCCGCCTGCGTGATACCTGGGATCTCTACCAGCCGGACCTGCGTGGCCATGGCGCTTCCATGACGCGCAAGGCCTTTAGCCGATGGCACTGGTGCCAGGACCAGATCAGCTTGCTGGACAGGGAAGGGCATGCGCAGGCGGTGTTCATGGGGCACAGCCTCGGCGCTCAGGTGGCCATGGAACTGGCGGTACGGCATCCGGACCGGGTGCGGGCGCTGATCCTCATCGACCCGGTGTTCCCCGAGGCCCTGCGCGGCGTGCTGGGCGTCGTGCGCCGTCTCAACCTGCTCAATTGTCTGCTCATCCCGCCCGTCAGGCTGATCGGCCGGATCTTCGCGGCCAGTCGCCGGTTCCCCTACCGGGACCTGCATGCCCTGGATGCACAGGCACGTCAGAGGCTGGAAGAGGGGGAACTACAGGACATCGTGCGCCTGTACATGAGCCCCCGGGCCGACCTGCGGTTTCTGCCCCTGGCCAACTATCTGCAGGACCTGCGCGAGGTGGTCCGGCCATTGCCTCATCTCGCACAGATCAAACAACCGGTGCTGGTGCTGCAATCCAGGGGATCCGGCATCAGCGACCCGCTGATCAACAGCCGGCAGATCCAGCTGTTTCCGCATCTCGAACGCGTTCACATCGACGCCAACCACTGGCTGCTCACGGAAAAACCGCAAGAGGCGACAGCCGCCATCGATCAATGGTGCCAGGGACTGGTATTAACCACAACTTCAATCAGGGAATAAGCGTTTCAGTCTGCAACACATGCCCCAGGTCACTGATGATCATGTTTTTTTCATATTTCATTCTCCGACCGCCTGTCAACGCCGCTGCGCCCGTTGTCTGATCCGCATTGTTGTGCACTGCCTGCGCAACTAAGATTGCCTCACAGAATGCCCAATGAAGGGCACGCCAAGCCACCCTCTCGGGCCGAAATGCAAAGTGAAAAAAAGCCTGGCCGAGCTGATTTTTGCCAAAGACAAACGCTCCAGTCTCGCCCTGGTGCGGCGCAGCGCGCTGCTGACCCTGGTTCTGCTCTGCATCTATGCGGCCGTGAGCCTCTACTACCTCACGGCCCTGCAGTCCGCCATGACCCAGGTCTCCGAGGTCCACAACCGCAAGGTGGAACTGATCCACCGCATGTCCAACATCGTGCAGGCCCGTTCCCTGCAACTCTACAGCGTGGCCTTCAAGGACGACCCCTGGTTTCGCGACGCACGCTTCATGGAGTTCCGGGCCGTGGCGGTGGAGTTCATCGAACTGCGCGACCGGCTCATCGCCCTGGGCCTGGACCCCAAGGAACGGGCCCTGCTGAACGACGCCCTGGAGATCATCCGCGTCACCGCCCCCCTTCAGGAAGACATCATGCAGCGCATCCTGGGCGGTGAGCAGGGCCCGGAGATCTGGTCGGCCATCGTCGACCAGGATCTGCCCCTGGAGATGTCCCTGCTCAATATCTTCCAGCGCCTCGCCCAGACCGTACAGGACAACGCCTACGCCGCGCGACATGATTCCGAGATCAGGTACCAGACGGCCCTGCGTATGCTCGCGGTGGTGACACTGCTGATCATCATCTCCGTGCTCGCCGGCGCCGCCCGTGTGCTGGTGCGCCTGAGAAGCATCGAGAACTCCCTGAACGAGGAGAAGGAACTGGCGATCGGCACCCTGAACAACATCGCCGATGGTGTGATCGTGACCGACGCCCAGGGGTTCATCCTGTCCATGAACCGGGCCGCCGGCCACATGACCGGTCTTGCACCGGAGCGCGCCCTGGGTGAGTCCATCGACGAGGTCTACCGACTGAGCCGTCCCAGCGGCGACCCCTGCATGCCCCCCGGGGTGTTTGCGACCCTGCTGTCGAGCGTGGCCACCCGCGTCCACCGCTACCAGACACTGGAGGACCGCCAGGGTGTCCTGCACTACGTGGAGGAGACCGTCTCCCCCATCTTCGACGAGAACGACCAGCGCGTGCGGGTGAGCTTCATCTTCCGCGACGTGAGCGCGGACCTGGCGCACATGGAACAGATGACCTGGGATGCCCAGCACGATCACCTCACCGGCGCACTCAATCGCCGCGCCTTCGAGGTGGAACTGCAGCGCGCCTGCCTGGATGCCAGGCAGGGCAGGGCATGCACCCTCATCTATCTGGACCTGGATGACTTCAAGCACCTCAACGACACCCACGGGCACCACGCCGGCGATGCCTTCCTGGTGGCCCTGGTCAGGACCATGTCCAGCTGCATCCGCCGTCACGACAGCCTGGCTCGCCTGGGTGGCGACGAGTTTGCCATCCTGCTCAGCGATTGCGATTTGGACAACGCCCAGCAGATCGTCGACAATCTCGCCCGTTCGATTAGTGAGCTGACCTTCACCTTCGAGGGTCGCGCACTCAAGGGGGCTGGCGCCAGCATCGGCGTGCATGCCATCACTTCCCGTGACACGGACCCGGAGACCGTCATGCGGCGCGTCGACGAGGCCTGTTACGTGGCCAAGCGGCGCGGCAAGAACCAGGTCTGCATCGTGGCCTGAGGGCCACGCTCAATCCAAACTCTTTATCCTGATGATGGACGCCTTCAGTCTCAACGAGATCCTCGTGGTCGTGACCGTGGTGCTGGGCGCTGCGCTGATCCACGGGGTCTTCGGGCTGGGCTTTCCCATGGTCGCCACGCCGCTGCTGGCCCTGGTCACCGACGTGCAGACCGCCATCCTCATGACCCTGGGGCCCAACATCGCCGTCAATGTCTGGAGCATGCTGCGGGGCGGCAACCTGGGCGAGAGCCTGGGACGTTTCTGGCACGTGGCGGCCTGGATGCTCCTCGGCTCCGTGCTGGGCACCCTGTTGCTGATCCTGCTGGATCCCAACCCGTTCCGCCTGCTGCTGGCCCTGACCATCGTCCTCTACCTGCTCAGCGACCAGATCAAGCGCATCGATTTCAGCATCATCCAGCGCCACCCCAAAGGCAGCGGCCGCGTGGCCGGACTGGCCGGAGGCCTGATGGGGGGAACGGTGAATGTGGGCGGCCCGGCCCTGATGATCTACTTTCTGGAACTGCGGGTCGCACCGCTCGTCGTGGTACAGGCAACCAACCTGGCCTTCCTCGTCGGCAAGAGCGCCCAGACCGCCACCTTCACCGCCTTCGGCATGATCAGTCCCGGGCTCGTGCTGCTGTCCCTGCCGCTGGCGATCCTGGCCCTGGTGGGGTTGCGCACCGGCATGGCCATCCGCGACCGGTTCTCCGCCGATGCCTACCGGGGATGGCTGAGAGGTGTCCTGTGGGTGCTGAGTGGATTGCTGGTGGTGCAGTTCTTTCGGGAACTGTCTTGAAGTGGGAAGGGCGAATTGGGAAGTGCGAAGTTTGAGATCTTCACTTCCAACTTCCCAATTCCCACTTCTCACTTCTTTTCCCACTTCCCAATTCCCACTTCGCCCTTATTCCTGTATAGTGCCCCCCATCGAACGCCCCGCCCGTCAGCGTCCGTTCATCCGATTTCCTACCCCCTGATTTCGTCTTCCTCGATGGGCGCCCCTCCGGTACGGAGCGGCTGGTTGCCGTTGGAGTTTTCCCATGTCTTCTGTTTCCAAGTTTGCCGACCTCGGGTTGGCCGATCCCCTTTTGCGTGCCCTGGAAGAGACCGGCTATGAATCGCCGACCCCCATCCAGTCCCAGGCCATCCCCGAAGTGCTCAAGGGCCGCGACCTGCGCGCCGCCGCCCAGACCGGCACCGGCAAGACCGCAGGCTTCACCCTGCCCATCCTGCAGCTGCTGTCCCACCGTCCCGCCGTCAAGAGCGGGCCGGGCCGTCCCCGCTGCCTGGTGCTGACCCCCACCCGTGAGCTGGCCGCCCAGGTGCACGAGTCCGTGGAGACCTACGGCAAGTACCTGACCCTGCGCTCCCTGGTGATGTTCGGTGGCGTGAACATCAATCCCCAGATCCGTGCCCTGCGCGGCCAGGTGGACATCATCGTCGCCACCCCGGGCCGGCTGCTGGACCACGCCGGCCAGAAGACCGTGGACCTCTCCGGTGTGGAGATCCTGGTGCTGGACGAGGCCGACCGCATGCTGGACATGGGCTTCATCCATGACATCCGCCGCATCATGAAGCTGCTGCCGGCCAAGCGTCAGAACCTGCTGTTCTCCGCCACCTTCTCCGACGAGATGCGCAGCCTGGCGGACGGCATCCTGAGCAACCCGGCCAGCGTTGAAGTGGCCGCGCGCAACACCACCGCCGAGCGCGTGCAGCAGCACGTGCACCTGGTGGAGAGCCATGCCAAGCGTGACCTGCTCAGCCACCTGATCAAGCAGAATCAGTGGGAACAGGTGCTGGTGTTCACCCGTACCAAGCACGGCGCCAACCGCCTGGCGGAGAAGCTGTCCAAGGACGGCATCCCGGCGGCCGCCATCCACGGCAACAAGAGCCAAGCGGCCCGCACCAAGGCCCTGGACCAGTTCAAGAACGGCCGTATCCCGGTGCTGGTGGCCACGGACATCGCCGCCCGTGGCCTGGACATCGACCAGCTGCCCCAGGTGGTCAACTTCGAGCTGCCCAACGTGCCCGAGGACTACGTGCACCGCATCGGCCGTACCGGCCGGGCCGGTGCTGCCGGCGCCGCGCTGTCCCTGGTGGACCGGGAGGAGATGCGTCTGCTGACCAGCATTGAGCGCCTGATCCGCCGTCCCATCGAGCGCATCCAGACTGAAGGCTTCGTGGCGCCGCCGAAATCCGCCAATGATGCCGACGTGAGTCGCCCGCCCCGTGGTGGTCGTCCCGGTGGCGGACGCCCGGGCAACGGCGCCCGTCAGGGCGCTCCCCGCGGCGGCCGTCCGGGTGGCGCGCCCGCTGGCGCCCGCCGTCAGGGTCCCGGGGGCCAGGGCAATGGTGGTCGAGGCCGTGGGGGCAACAGCGCCCGCAGCGGCGGCCCTCGCGGCGGCAACCGGGGTTAAGCAACCCGTTTCTGAGGACCCGGCCCTGGCAGGCCGGGTCGATAACCATTAAAGTGAAATCCATATCGGCCCGCGCTCTGCGCGGGCCGTTGTGCATTTGCAGTTTCTGCAGGAGAACGCAGACATGACAGAGCAACCGAACATCACCCTGTCTTCCCTGGATCTGGACCGTCTCGAGCACCTGCTCGACAGCCTGCCAAGAGAGGCCCTGGCCAACCACCGCCAGCTGGCGGCCGAACTGGAGCGCGCCAACGTGGTTGAACCGTCGCAGGTCCCGCCCACCCTGGTGACCATGAACTCCAGGGTGCGTTTCCGCGTGGAACCGGAAGGCCGCGAATTCCAGCGCACCCTGGTCTACCCCTCGGGCATGGACGGCGATGAGGAGAAGATCTCCGTACTGGCCCCCATCGGCAGCGCCCTGCTGGGCCTGTCCGTGGGCGACAGCATCGCCTGGCCCACCCCCAAGGGCGGCGAGATGAACGTGCGCATCATGGAGATCCTCTACCAGCCGGAGGCGGCGGGGGAGCTGCATCGCTGACAAGACCCGGCCGCGGGGATGCGCAGGCGCAGAGATTCAAGCAGCAAGCATCGGAACGGTGCTTGAATGATGTATGGTTGATGTCTCTGCGCCTGCGCGTCTGCGCGGCTATCCTTTCCGGATTCCAGGCACATGCATAAGCACGTCGGCATCCTGATCTTCGAAAACGTGGAGGTGCTGGACTTCACCGGCCCCTACGAGGTCTTCGTCACCACGCGCCTGGACGAAGCGCGCCGGCGCGAGACCGAGTCCCCCTACCGGGTGAGCCTGCTGGCGACCAGCGCTGAGCCGGTCACCTGTTCCGGCGGCATGCGCGTGCTCCCCACGTGTTCACTGAACGATGCGCCCGCCCTGGACATCCTGGTGGTACCCGGCGGCTGGGGCGTGCGCGCCTTGCTGGAGGATGCAGCACTGCAAGCCTGGCTCAGGGAGAGGGCAGGGCAGGTGAGCACGCTCGCCTCGGTGTGCACCGGCTCCCTGCTGCTGGCCTCTGCCGGCCTGCTGGACGGACGCGACGCCACCACCCACTGGCGTTCCCTGTCCTTCATGAAAGAACATTTCCCACGGGTCCGCGTGCACGAGGACCTGCACGTGGTGCAGGATGGTGACCTCATCAGTTCCGCCGGCATCTCCGCGGGCATGGACCTGGCACTGCACCTGGTGGCGCGGGATCATGGGGTGGAGGTGGCCGCCAACGCCGCCCGAAACATGGAATACCCCTGGCCCACGGACAACACACGAAGGGTGAAACTCTGATGCCTCACATGACACGTCGCCGCTTTCTGCTCACCCTGCTGCTGGCAATCCCGGCCGGCCAGGCCCAGGCCAACTGGTGGGAACGGGGTCAGCAGCTGCTGCGCGGGATCACCGGCGGCAGCACCACCACCTCGGGCCTGACCCAGGCCGAGATCATCGACGGCCTGCGCGAAGCATTGCGCATCGGTACCGACAACGTGGTCAGCCGGCTGGGCGCGCCCGGCGGCTTCCTCAACGACCCCCGGGTGCGCATCCCCTTGCCCTACGGCCTGACCCGCGCGCAGGAACAACTGTCCCGCATCGGCCTGAGCGGCATGCTGGACGATCTCGAAGTGCGCATGAACCGCGCCGCCGAGGCGGCCACGCCCCGCGCCAGGGCGCTGTTCGTCAACGCCATCCGCGACATGAGCATCCAGGACGCCCAGTCCATCCTGAACGGGCCGGACGATGCCGCCACCCGCTATTTCGAATCCCGCATGCGTGAGCCCCTGGGCACGGAGATGCGTCCCATCGTGGACGAGACCCTCTCGGAAGCAGGTGCCGTGCGCGTGCACGACGACCTGATGCGCCGCTACCGCAGCATCCCGTTCCTGCCCGAGGTGGACACGGACCTGAGCGGCCACGTGGTCGGCCGCGCCCTGGACGGGGTGTTCCATTACCTGGCCGTGGAGGAGACTGCCATCCGCCAGGACCCGGCCCGGCGCACCACGGAACTGCTGAGGAAGGTGTTTGGAAGTGGGGGGTTGAAGTGAAAAGGGAGAATTGGGAAGTGCGAATTAGAAGTGTGAAGGGAGAATTGGGAAGTGGGAAAAAAGCATTCACTTCGCACTTCCCAATTCACCCTTCACACTTCGATTCCTACTTCCCTATTCCCCCTTCGTACTTCCAATACGGCGGATCCCCGAAACTCGCCGCCAGGTGTTCCGTCAACGCCCTGACCTTGGCGGTCAGATGCCGGTTCTGGGGGAACACCGCATACACGCCCACCTCCGGCAGCCTGCCGTCCAGTTCCACCACCACCAGCCGCCCGTCCGCCAGGGCCTGCCAGACGATGAAGTCCGGGATTACCGCCAGACCCAGGCCGGCAATGGCGGCATCGCGCATGGCATCGCCGTTGTTCACCTGCAGGGCCGTGGCGAAATGGCCCGTGACCGTGCTGCCCTCGCGCTTGAAGCGCAGCTGGTCGTTGGGATGCACGTTCGAGTAGAGGATCCCCCGGTGCTCTGACAGCGCCTCCACGTGCGTCGGTCTGCCGTGTTCAGCCAGGTAAGCAGGGCTGGCCACCAGCAGGTGGCGGCTCGAGACCAGGCGCCGGGCCACCAGGGTCGAGTCCGGCAGCTGACCGATGCGGATAGCCATGTCGTAGCCTTCCCCCACCAGGTCCACCATGCGGTCGTTCAGGTCCAGGTCCAGCTGGATGCCGGGGTGTTCACGCAGGAAGGGGTAAAGGGCAGGACCCAGGTGCAGCAGGCCGAAACTCATGGGCGCGGCCACCCGCAGCGGACCGCGCAGCTCGTGGCCCTCCTCGGCGATGCGCGACACCGCCTCGTCCAGCTCCCCCAGCATGCGGGCGCTGAAGCGGTGAAACATCTCCCCCTGCTCGGTGAGCGAAAGCCGGCGGGAGGAGCGCTGGATCAGCCGCGCGCCCACCGAATCCTCCAGCTCCGAGAGCCGGTGGCTCACCACGGACTTGGCCACGCCCAGGCGTCGGGCAGCGGCGGTGATGGAGCCGGCCTCGACGATGGCCACAAAGGTGCGAATACCTTCCAGTTTCATGGTTATGTACCAATTAACAGAACACTGGTTTCGATTCTTAATCCTTATTTCAGTAAATCGCAACAAATAAACTGATGACGTTCCCATATTCCATCGTTCCGGAGGAACGTCCATGAACACCAAAGTGCTGATCCTGTATTACTCCACCTGGGGCCACGTGGAGCAGATGGCCCAGGCCGTGGTCGAGGGCGTGCGCGAAGTGCAGGGCGCCGAGGCCGTCATCAAGCGGGTCCCGGAGCTGATGCCCGAGGAAGTCGCCAAAGGCGCCGGTGCCAAGCTGGACCAGGCCGCCCCCATCGCCACCCCCGCCGAACTGGCCGACTACGACGCCATCATCATCGGTACCCCCACCCGCTACGGTCGCATGGCCGCCCAGATGGCCAACTTCCTGGACCAGACCGGCCAGCTGTGGTTCCAGGACAAGCTGGTGGGCAAAGTGGGCAGCGTGTTTGCCTCCACGGCCAGCCAGCACGGCGGCCAGGAAACCACGCTGATCTCCACCATCGTCAACCTCATGCACCTGGGCATGACCGTGGTGGGCCTGCCCTACACCGAGAAGCGCCAGCTGACCCTGGATGAGGTGGCGGGCGGCTCCCCATACGGCGCCACCACCCTGGCCGCCGGCGACGGCAGCCGCCAGCCCTCCGAGATCGAGCTGGCCATGGCCCGATCCCAGGGTCGCCACGTGGCAGAGACGGCCGCGGCGCAGAAACTGGGCAAGGCGCAGATGGGCGCGGCGTCGAGCGTGACCCGTCTGGCCTCAGGCGGCTGATGTAAGCGGAGCCAGAGGAGGAGAGAGGTGAGCATTCGCGCCTCTCTCCTCACACCTCTCTCCTCACGTCCTTTGATAGACTGTGGGCTCGCCAAAGCCGCCCACAGCCATGCTTGCCATCTCCAACAAGGTCTCCATCCCCGATCACGAGATCGAGATCAGCGCGATCCGCGCCCAGGGGGCGGGCGGGCAGAACGTCAACAAGGTCTCCAGCGCCATTCACCTGCGCTTCGATATCCCCGGCTCCTCGCTCCCCGACTTCTACAAGACCCGCCTGCTGGCCCTGCGTGACCATCGCATCACCCGCGAGGGGGTGGTCATCATCAAGGCCCAGCGCTTCCGCACCCAGGAAGGCAACCGGGAAGACGCCCTGCGACGCCTCGCCGAGCTGATCCGCAGCGTCGCCGTGGTGCCCAAGGCCCGCAAGCCCACCCGGCCGAGCCTCACGACCAAGCGCAAGCGGGTGGACGAGAAGACCCGCCGGGGTCGCACCAAGGAGCTGCGCGGCAAGGTGGACATCCAGTGAGAACACGCAGGGACAGCGACTACCGGGGCGGCCCGGTCAACTGGCGCATCATCATCAGCCTGCTTCCCTTCCTGATGGAGTTCCGGGGCCGGGTGATCCTGGCCCTGGGCCTGCTGGCGCTGGCCAAGGTCGCCGGCGTCCTGGTACCGGTGGCGCTCAAGTTCATCGTCGATCACTTCGAGACCCGCGGCCTGGAATCTCCCGCCGAGGTGCTGGTGGCCGTGCCCCTGGCCCTGCTGATCGGCTACGGTGCGCTGCGTTTCACCTCGGTGTTCTTCGGCGAACTGCGCGACGCGGTGTTCGCCCGGGTGGCGGAGCGGGCCATGCGCCGGGTCTCGCTCAAGGTCTTCGAACACCTGCACCGCCTGGATCTCGGCTTTCATCTCTCCCGCCAGACCGGGGGGCTCGCCCGCGACATCGAGCGCGGCACCACCGGCATCAGCTTCCTGCTGCGCTTCATGCTGTTCAACATCGTGCCCACGCTGCTTGAGATCGGCCTGATCACGGTGATCATGCTGGTGGCCTTCGATGCCAGCTTCGCGCTCACGGTGCTGGCCGCGGTGGCGGTGTACGTGATCTTCTCCATCTACGTCACCGAATGGCGCAACCGCTTCGTGCGCGAAAGCAACCAGATGGACAACGTCTCCAACACCCGGGCCATGGACAGCCTGCTCAACTACGAGACGGTGAAGTACTTCGGCAACGAGACCTACGAGGCCAGGGAGTACGACCGCAACCTGGAGGCCTGGGAAGAGGCGCGCATGAAGAACCGCCTGTCGCTGGCCGGTCTCAACTCCGGGCAGGCCCTCATCATCGCCGCCTCCATCACGGTGATGATGATCATGGCGGCGCACCGGGTGGCTGCCGGGCAGATGACCCTGGGCGACCTGGTCATGATCAACGCCTACATGATCCAGCTGTTCATGCCGCTCAATTTCCTGGGCTTCGTGTACCGGGAAATCCGCGAGGCCCTGATCAACATCGAGCGCCTGTTCAAGCTCATGTACCAGCCCGCGCGGGTGGTGGACGCCGCCGATGCCACGGAACTCAAGCCCGACGGCGGCGCCATCCGCTTCGAGCACGTGAGCTACGCCTACACCGAGGACCGGCCCATCCTCAAGGACGTGAGCTTCGAGATCCCCGCCGGCCAGAAACTGGCCATCGTCGGTCCCAGCGGGGCAGGGAAGTCCACCATCGCGCGCCTGCTGTTCCGCTTCTACGACGTCACCGAGGGCCGGATCACCATCAACGGCCAGGACATCCGCAGCGTGACCCAGGAGAGCCTGCGCCGGGCCATCGGCGTGGTACCCCAGGACACGGTGCTGTTCAACGACACGGTGCGCTACAACATCGCTTACGGCCGTCCGGATGCCAGCGAGGAAGAGATCCTGCGCGCCGTGCGTATGGCGCACCTGGAGGGCTTCATCGCCTCGCTGCCCCAGGGACTTGAGACCCAGGTAGGCGAGCGGGGACTCAAACTCTCCGGCGGCGAGAAGCAGCGCATCGCCATCGCCCGAGTGCTGCTCAAGGACCCGCCCATCCTGGTGCTGGACGAGGCCACCTCATCCCTGGACTCCCACGCCGAGAAGGTGATCCTGGACGCCCTGAACGAGGTCTCCCAGCGTCGCACCACGCTCGCCATCGCCCACCGCCTGTCCACCATCGTGGACGCCGACCGCATCATCGTGCTGGACGGCGGACGCATCGTGGAGCAGGGCAGCCACGCGCAACTCCTGGCCCTGGGCGGCACCTACGCCCAGCTCTGGACCCACCAGCAGCAGGAACGGATTGCGGCGGAATCGGCGCTGGTGGAATGAACGTCAAAAGCCTCGACGCAGAGACGCGAAGACGCAGAGGAACGCAAAGAACATCTTTTTGTGTCAAAACATGGAAACGTTTGATTCCAGATCAACCCTTGGCAAGAACATTGTGGTGACCGGGTTGTTTAACCCAGAACTTCCTTCGCGTTCTTTGCGCCTTCGCGTCTTTGCGTTGAAGATTTTGTGATTCACCGGAGCACAAATGCCCACCCCCATGCGCTGTGAACTGATCTCCCTGCAGAGCGTCATCGACCTGAGTTACCAGCTGGCCTGCCAGGTGCGGGATTCGGGGTTCAGACCAGACCTGGTGGTGGCGGTCGCACGGGGCGGTTTCGTGCCGGCACGCTACCTGTGCGACTACCTGCACCTGCAGGACATGACCAGCATCAAGGTGCAGCACTACACCGGCCCCGCGAAGATGGAGGCCAAGGCCTGGGTGAAGTACCCCCTGTCGGGAGACGTGCAGGGCAAGCGGGTGCTGATCGTGGATGACGTCAACGACACCGGCGATACCCTGGTGGTGGCCCGGACCCATGTGGAGGCCGCGGGCGCGGCCGAGGTGCGCACGGCGGTGCTCCACGAGAAGGCCACCTCGCCGGTGCATGCGGATTTCCACGTGGCCGAGGTGCTGGAATGGCGCTGGATCATCTATCCCTGGGCCCGGGTCGAGGACATCGGCGGCTTCATCCGGGACATGGATCCGCCCACCGCCGACGAGGCACAGATCAAGGATCGCCTGCGTGCCGACTACGGCATCCACCTGGAGGATGCCGAGTTGCAACGCATCCTTTCCCTGATCCGGATTCCGGAGCAAGATGGTACCTGACACCCCGTTCACCTGAGAGATCCACCATGCGCCACCTGTTGCCCCTGGTCACCGCCCTGGTCCTGAGTCTCCTGCTGGTCCTCCCGGCCCAGGCGGATCAGACCATCATCTCCTCCACCAATGCCAAGCAGGTGGAGGGCCTCCTGAAGGAGCTTGGCTTCACCGGCACGCGCATCGACGAGGATGATGATGTCATCGTCATGATGCACGGCCGTCCCGTGGTGGTGATTGTGGGCTCCGGCAACGGCCGACAGCTGCAGATGAACGTGGCCTTTGTCGGCATGGGCATCACCCTGGAACAGGTCAACGCCTGGAACCGCAACCGCATACTCGCCAAGGCCTACCTGGATCGCGACGGCGACACCATCTTCGAGTCCGACCTGGACCTGGACGGCGGCATCACCGTAGACCGCCTCAAGGACTGGCTGCAGACCTTCAACATGCTCATCGACATGTTCGTGCGCGAGGTCGTCCACGGCCAGGGCGTTGACGACTCAAAGCCCGTCACCCCGCGCCGGGATCGGGAACTGCGCGCAGGAATCTCACCGACAGTCGGATAGCAGGCTGTTGAAAAAGTCTCCGGTGGATGCCAGGCAAGGCGGAAAGCGGCGAAAAAGCGCAGTGTACATGCGAGTACATGAGCCCAGATCACTCAGGCGCTTTGAGCCGCTTTCCAACGCAGCATGGCGCCACCCGAGGGTTATTCAACAGCCTGCTAGCCCCCATCCATGATCGAGTTGAGGGGACACAGACCCCGTCTGGTGGTCAGGGAAAGCCCGCTCTTCCAGTTGCTGGCGATGCTGATGCTGCTGGGCCTGCTGGGCGGCTTCTTCTGGCTGGCCCTGGCGCAGGACTTCCCCCTGTTCATCATCCTCGCCTCCGGCGGCGCTCTGACGCTGCTGCTCCTGATCCAGCCCCGTATCCTCATGGCGACCCTGCGGCCCGAGAACTGGCTGATCAGGTTCTACAGCCATGGCATCGCGCTGCAGACCGGCGGCCACATCTCCAACGAAGACCACAGGACCCTGTTCATTCCCGCCGAAGCCCTGCGGGGCGCGCGCATCGTTAGAGAACAGTGGCGCCGCCGTCCATGGACGAGGCCCAAGGAAAAACACAAGCTGAATGATCTCACCGGCCTCGAGATCGTGGTGGACAAGTCGCGTGTCAAGGAACTGACCGACACCCATCGGCCGTCACACATCCACAGGTCACGGCCGATCAAGCTGCGTTTCATGTTCAACCCGATCACCGAGAACGCGGAAGGCTACCGCATCGAGCTGCGCAGTCATCGCAGCCGTGTCACGCCCCGCATCGGTCGCATTGCCGAAGCATTCAGGATCTATGGCATCACGACGCAACGCCTGCATCTGACCGCGAACCTGCAGGCGCTGCAGGATCACGAATTCGAGGAACGGGTGGTGCGGGCGATGCACCAGGGCCATGCCCAGCTGGCCATCGACATGCTGATGGAGCGCGAGCGCCTCACCAGCGAGCGGGCGCGCCAGCGGCTCGATCAGATCATGTCACGACAGGAAGCGCGACAGGGCGCCACAGGCCCTGCGGCCTGAGGGACAGAACGTCCAACGGGCGTTGCGTTCAGGAGGAGAGATATTTCACGAACCAGTCCCGGGCGTGGCCCGCGGCCTGCTCCAGGGTGCCAGGCTCCTCGAACAGGTGCGTGGCGCCGGGGACGATCTCCATGTGATGCTCGCATCGCAGTCTTCCCGCAGCACCACGGTTGAGATCGATCACCGGCCCGTCCAGGCCGCCGACGATGAACAGCGTCGGTGCCTGCACCAGGGGCAGGGAGGCTGCTGCCAGGTCGGGACGCCCGCCCCGGGACACCACCGCCGCCACCTCCACGGGCCTCGCGGCCGCGGCGATGAGCGCCGCCGCCGCACCCGTGCTGGCACCGAACAAGCCGAGTGAAAGCACCCCCAGGTCCGCCTGGGACTTGAGCCAGTCCACGGTGGCGGTCATGCGGTCGCCGAGCCGGGGGATGTCGAAACGATACTCGCGGGTGAACTGATCGACCTCATGCTCCTCGGCGCTGAGCAGGTCGAACAGCAGGGTGGCGAGACCCGCCCGATTCAACAGGTCGGCCACGAACCGGTTGCGGGAACTGAACCGGCTGCTGCCGCTGCCGTGGGCGAACACCACGATGCCGCGGGCCGGCGAGGGCAGTGCCAGTATGCCTGGAAGGCTCAGCGTTCCGGCCTGGATGTCCAGTTCACGATGCTCGATGTTCATGAGGCATCCTGCCTTGCCCAGGCCTCCGCCAGGATATCCATCACCTCCACATCCTCCACCTGGGAGAAGTCCAGGTACCAGCGACCCACGGCCATGAAGTTCTCGGGCGTGGCTACGCACACCACCCGGTCCGCTTCCTGGGCAAGCACCTCCACGGTGTCGGAAGGCGCCACCGGCACGGCCACCACCACCTCCCGGGGGCCCGTGCTTCTCACCGCGTTGACCGCCGCGCGCATGGTGGCGCCGGTGGCCAGGCCGTCGTCCACCAGGATCAGGCAACGGTCCTTCATCTGCGGGAAGGGATGCGCGCCGCGATACAGACGTTCGCGTCGTTCCAGTTCCTTGCTCTCGCGCTCGATGATGCGTTCCAGGGCCGTGGGCGAGAGATGCATCAGGCGCACCAGGTCCTCGTTGAAGACCCGTCCGCCGCCGCTGGCAATGGCGCCCACCGCCAGCTCCGGCTGGCCTGGCGCACCGAGCTTGCGCACGATGATCACGTCAAGCCCTGCGCCCAGCCTGCGCGCCACCTCGGCCGCCACCGGCACGCCGCCCCGCGGCAGGCCCAGCACCAGCACATCATCCCGGCCGGCATAATCGGAGAGCGCCTCGGCCAGCGCAACGGCGCCCTCTATCCTGTCCTTGAACGGAAGCCTTGTCATGATGTGGCTCCTCCCGGTTTTGTTTGGTGATCAAAAACCTCGACGTAAAGACGCGAAGGACTGAAATGAATCGACAGGATTGACAGGATTTATTCGGATTAGCAGGATCAAGACCTTAACGCTCTATAAGCCAGCTTTAATCCTGTAAATCTTGTTAATCCTGTCGATCCTGTCCAGTTGTCTTCCCTCGGCGCCTTGGCGTCTTTGCGTCACTGCGCAAGATCCCACTGTATCCGCCCAGCATCATCCAGCCGGAATTCCGGATCATCATCTCCCTGGCGCTCCCGGTTGAGCATTTCGCAAAGCCAGCGAGCATCGTCCTTGCCGGTGCGGTGCAGGGAGAAACGCGCCCGGCGCAGGGGGGTCATGGACATGGATCTCAACACGCCGGTCGCCGCATCGAAGGCCGGGATGTACATAAGGGTCAGATCCGGCTGAACGATCTCGTAACCCCGGATGCCCTCGTAGTCGTTGATGAAGTCTCCACAGCCATAGAGGATAGGACGTCCCCGGTAGAGTTCCATGCCGATCGGGTGGTGGGAGGAATGTCCGTGGATCAGGTCCGCGCCGGCGTCGACCAGCCGGTGGGCAAATTCACGGTGTCCCTTCGGGATGCGATAGCCCCAGTTGCTGCCCCAGTGCACCGACACCACCGCCAGGTCACCGGGACGCTTGTACGCCCGGATCCGCTCGGCAACAGGTTCCGCACCGGCTGCCGAGGCCTCCGTGGCCAGCCACACCCCGGGCCGGTCCCTGGCCGCATGCCACTCGGGCGGGATGCCGCTGTCGGTCATGCCGAGGCTGAAGACCCACACCCGGTGTCCCGCGGCCACGTCGAGGCGTGCCGGTTTCATCGCTGCCCCCAGATCCTCGCCGGCACCGGCGTGGGCGATGCCCAGTCCGTCCAGCACCCGGCAGGTCTCCCGCAGGGCGTCCACGCCCCAGTCCATGACATGGTTGTTGGCCAGCGAGCAACAGTCGATCCCTGCCGCCTGCAGGCAGGCGGCGTTCTCGGGACTCATGCGGTAATGGATGCCCTTGTCCGGCCAGGGCGTGCCGTGGCGCGTGATCCCGGTTTCCAGGTTGATCAGGCGCAAGTGCGGCCTGAAATGCACCAGTTCGGCCAGGGCATCGCCCCAGATGTCGGCGGGCGCCATCGGCTTCGGGAATTCGCCGTTGGCGGCCTCGGCAAGACTCACGTACTCCCGGGCATCCTGCACCCAGGGCTCGTAGAGGTCGGGCGGCGCCGGGTAGGGCAGGGCCTGGTCGATGCCCCGCCCGGTCATGACGTCACCGCACACGAACAGGCTGATCTCACCGTTCACCCCTGCGGCTCCCCGGCGCGGAGATCCGCCAGGTCACGTTTCAGGGTCAGCGCGTTTCTGACCGCATGGCCTGCGATGTCGTTGTTGAAATAGGCATACACGTCCTTGCCCGCCATGAGCAGGCTGCGCACCTGTCGGGCCCGGGCTGACAGGATTGCGTTGCGGTATGCGCCTCCATCGGGTCCGCCATGGAAGCGCAGGTAGGTCCAGTCGGTGGTCAGCACCTCGGGGTGACCGGGGATCAGGTCGTGGATGCACAGGGCCGCGCCGTGACGCTTCATGACCTCGAAGACCTCGTCCCGCAGCCAGTCCGGGTCGCGGAACTCCACCGCCCAGCGATGCTGCCTGGGCGCACAGGCGAGAAACGCATCGAGCCGAGGTACATCGGCTCTCCAGCGGGGCGGCAGCTGCACCAGGATCGGCCCCAGATGTTCACCCAGGTGCTCCGCGGCCGCGAGGAAACGCCCGATGGTCCGGTCGGGATCCTTGAGATGCTTGAGATGGCTGCCGTAGCGGCTGAACTTGAGCGCATAGACGAACCCCGCCGGGGCCTGTACACGCCAGTGTTCGAACGTGTCCGCACCCGGCAAACGGTAGAAGGTGTTGTTGATCTCCACCGTGTCGAAAAACCCGGCGTAATGGGCAAACCAGTCCCGGCGCGGCAGTTCGGCGGGATAGAAGCATCCTGCCCAGTGCTGGTACTGGTAACCTGAAGTGCCGATACGCAGTCGGCCCTGTGGAACAGCCATGTCATCTCCCAGGCGCCCGCCCTTGGAGCATAGTACGTCGGGCCGGTTGCGGTGCCTGGCGCCAAGCGGGATAGTGGATGGGAGAGGGAATCAGCCCGCATAGTGCACCTGGCAGGCTGTTGAGCAAGTCTCCGGTGTATGCCGGTTCATAGGGCGGCCCGTGGCCGCCTGCTCACGGCGAAACTGCGGCTGATGGCGGGCATGGCCCGCCCTATGCGGGATAGGCTGATGGCGGGCACGGCCCGCCCTATGTGAGATAGGCTGATGGCGGGCATGGCCCGCCCTATGTGGGATGGAGGACGGAACACGGGATTCGGGTGAGCACCATGACGGACCTGATCCACATCGACGGCACCATGGGCGAGGGCGGCGGCCAGGTGCTGCGCAGCGCCCTGAGCCTCGCCCTGATCACCGGGCGCGGGGTGCGCCTCGAACACATCCGCGCCCGGCGCGACAACCCGGGTCTCGGCTTCCAGCACGCCATGGCGGTACAGGCCGCCGCCCGGGTGAGCGGCGCGCGGGTGGAGGGCGACCGCATCGGCTCCCAGACCCTGGAATTCCTGCCCGGTCCCGTGGTGCCCGGCGACTACCACTTCGACATCGGCACCGCCGGCGCCACGTCCCTGGTCCTGCAGACCGTCCTGCCGCCCCTGGCCATGGCCGATGGCGCCTCCCGGGTCACGGTCACCGGCGGCACCCACGTGCCCCACAGCCCCTGTTTCCATTACCTGGACTGGCACTGGCGGGTGATGCTCGGACACATCGGCATGCCCTTCGAACTGCACATGCCCATGGCGGGCTTCTATCCACCGGGCGGCGGCGAGATCCATGCCCTGATCCCGGGCAGCGCCCGGCCCCGCGGCCTGGACCTCACCGACCGGGGCAGGCTCCTGTCCATCCAGGGGCTATCGGCGGTCGCCAACCTGCCGGAGAAGATCGCCGAACGCCAGCGGGGCAGGGCGCTGCGGCGCCTGCAGACACTTCACTGCGACCTGGACATCGCCATCGAACACCTGCCGGCCCGCTCACCGGGCACGGTGCTGGCCCTGCTGGCCCGTTTCGAGCGGGGCCAGGCCTGTTTCTTCGCCCTGGGCGAGCGCGGCAAGCGCGCCGAGCGGGTGGCGGACGAGGCGGTGGATGACCTGCTCGGCTTCCTGGCCACCGGGGCCGCCGTGGATCGCTGGCTGGCGGACCAGCTGCTGCTGCCCCTGGCGCTGGCGGACGGTGCGTCGATCCTGCGCACCAGCCAGGTGACCCTGCATCTGCTCACCCAGGCCCGGGTGATCCAGGCCTTCCTGCCCATGGAGATCCGCATAGAGGGCGAACTGGGCCAACCCGGCACTGTGCATGTCACGCCCGGAACCACACCATGAAACCCCTGTTCCAGACCCATCTCGTGAACGGCACCCGGGGCGACCCGGCCCTGTACATCGATTTCCTGTTCCAGCGCCGGGCGCTCATGTTCGACCTGGGGGAGATCGCGGCCCTGGGCACACGCCGGGTGCTGCGCCTGAGCGATGTGTTCGTCACCCATGCCCACATGGATCACTTCATGGGCCTGGACCGCCTGGTGCGCCTCATGCTCGGCCGCGACAAGCACCTGCGCCTGTACGGGCCGCCGGGGTTCATCGATCAGGTGGGCCATCGCCTCAAGGGCTACAGCTGGAACCTGATGCAGAACTACACGCAGGGTTTCGTCATCGAGGCCTGTGAACTGGCGGACGACGGCACCCTGCGCCGCACCCGGTTCCATGCCCGGGAGGCCTTCGAGCCCAGGGGGCTGCCGCCGACACGCACGGCGCGCGGCATCCTGCTGGAGGAAGACGCCTTCCGGGTCCGTGCCGTGCACCTGGATCACCACATCCCCTGCCTGGGCCTGGTGCTGGAAGAGAAAGACCATCTCAACGTCTGGAAGAACCGCCTCGACGAGCTGGGTCTGCCCACCGGGCCCTGGCTCAACCGTCTCAAGCAGCTGGTGCGCCGCCAGGCGCCGGCCGAGACGCCGGTGGAGATCCGCTGGCGGGATGAGCGGGGGGAACACCGGGTGGAGCATCCCCTGGGACGGCTTGCCCGGGAGGTGCTCGAGCAGGTGCCGGGCCAGAAGATCGCCTACGTGGTCGACGCCGCCTACCACGCGGCCAACCGGGCCCGCATCCTCGACCTGGCCCGGGAGGCGGACCTGTTCTACGTGGAGGCGCCGTTCCTGGACGAGGCCGCCGCGCGCGCCGCCGAGACCGCGCACCTCACGGCGGGGCAGGCCGGCAGCCTCGCCCGGGAGGCCGGCGCCAGGCGCGTCATTCCGTTTCACTTCTCGCCCCGGCACGCCGGCGAGGAGGCGCGCATCGAGGCCCAGGTTCAGGACGCATTCCTTGGCACGCCGGATAACCAAGCTGATTAATCAATTAAATCAATTTGTAATAGCAATCTATTCACGTTTCACGTCACTATCTCGCTCGCGTCAGCCAGCGTTCCCGATGACGACTCAAAGCCCTGAAATCCCCTTGACAGGGAAAAATCATTAATTCCTAATAGGAACTATTGTTTCATGAAAGGAAACAACGTGAGCCACCACACCTACCGACTCATCGTCTCCTGCCCCGACCGGGTAGGCATCGTCGCCGCCGTCAGCGGCTTCCTGTCCCGCCACGGCGGCTGGATCACCGAGGCCAGCCAGCACGCGGACCAGGGTTCCGGCTGGTTCTTCATGCGCTACGAGATCCGCGCCGACTCGCTGCCCTTCGACGACCAGGGCCTGCGCGAGGCCTTCGCCCCCATCGCCGAGCAGTTCGAGATGCAGTGGCAGGTCACCGACGCCCAGGTGCCCAAGCGGGTGGTGCTGATGGTGAGCAAGCTCGACCACTGCCTCACGGACCTGCTGTACCGCTGGCGCAGCAAGGAGATGTTCTTCGACATCCCCTGCGTGATCTCCAACCACGAGGACATGCGCGACTACGTGGAATGGCACGGCATCCCCTACCACCACGTCCCCGTGGACAGGGACAACAAGGCCCCGGCCTTCGCCGAGGTCACGCGCCTGGTGGAATCCTATGACGCCGATGCCGTGGTGCTGGCCCGCTACATGCAGATCCTGCCCCCGGACATGTGCCACACCTACGCCGGCCGGGTGATCAACATCCACCACAGCTTCCTGCCGTCCTTCATCGGCGCCAAGCCCTACCACAAAGCCTTCGAGCGGGGCGTAAAGCTGATCGGCGCCACCTGCCATTACGTGACCGAGGAACTGGACGCCGGTCCCATCATCGAGCAGGACGTGATCCGCGTGCGCCACGATGACACCGCCAACGACCTGGTGCGCCTGGGCCGCGACGTGGAGAAGGCGGTGCTCGCCCGGGGCCTGCGCTACCACCTGGAGGACCGGGTGCTGATCCACGGCAACAAGACCGTGGTGTTCGACTGATGCCGCTACGCCTGCTCAAAAACGCCTTCAGCGACGCGCCGGACCCGCGTTTCTTCAACACGCCCAGGGGCCTGCGCGACAGCTACGACGTGGTGATCATCGGCGGTGGCGGGCATGGCCTGGCCTGCGCCTACTACCTCGCCCGGGACCACGGCATCACCAACGTGGCGGTGCTGGAGCAGGGCTACATCGGCGGCGGCAACACCGGGCGCAACACCACCATCGTGCGCTCCAACTACCTCACCCCCGAGGGCGTGAAGTTCTACGATGAGAGCGTGCGTCTGTTCCAGGATCTGGCCGAGGACTTCGACCTCAACATCTTCTACTCCGAGCGCGGCCACTTCACCCTGGCCCACACGGACGCGGCGATGCGCACCATGCGCTGGCGCGCGGAGGTGAACAAGCACTTCGGCATCGACAGTGAAGTGGTGGACCGGGACACCATCGCCGAGGCGGTGCCCATGATGGACCTGGACTGCGGCGGCGAGCATCCCGTGCTCGGCGCCCTCTACCACGCCCCCGGCGCGGTGGTGCGCCACGACGCCGTGGCCTGGGGCTACGGGCGCGGCGCCGACAAGCGCGGCGTGGAGATCCACCAGAAGACCCGGGTCACCGGCATCCGGGTGGTGCAGGGCAAGGTCACCGGCGTGGAGACCGACCGCGGTGTCATCAAGACCGGCAAGGTGATCTCCATGGTAGCCGGCTCCACGCCCCGCGTGACGAAGATGGCGGGTATCACCACGCCCATCGTCATCCACCCGTTGCAGGCCTGCGTCACCGAGCCCATGAAGCCCTGGCTCGACACCATCATCGTCTCCGGCAGCCTGCACGTATACGTGTCCCAGTCCTCCCGCGGCGAGCTGGTGATGGGCGCCGCCCTGGACCCCGCCATCCTGCATTCCACCCGCTCGACGCTCGATTTCGTGGAAGGCCTCGCCGACCAGATGCTGGATCTGTTCCCGTTCCTGGGCAACAGCAAGGTGATGCGCCAGTGGGCAGGCATGGCGGACATGACCCCCGACTTCGCCCCCATCATGGGCAGGACGGCGGTGGACGGTTTCTACATCGACGCCGGCTGGGGCACCTGGGGCTTCAAGGCCACCCCGGTCTCCGGCAAGACCATGGCCTGGACCGTCGCCAACGACAAGGATCACGCACTCATCGAACCCTTCAGCCTGGCCCGCTTCGACCGCTTCGAACTGGTGGGCGAGCGGGGGGCGGCTTCTGTCGGGCACTGATGAAGGCAAGAGATTGCCGCAGAGACGCAGAGGCGCGGAGAAAGACATGAGAACGTACACACACTCATACACAACAGCACCGTCAACATCTGGCGATGCCAACTGCCACGGCGATTTCCTCTTCATAAACCTCTGCGCCTCCGCGCCTCTGCGGCAATCCTTTAAATGAGTTCCATGCCCACATTCATTGAGCCCTGGAGTCGGCCCGCTTTGGTGGGACATTGCGGTATGAACTTCTGCCGCGGAGGCGCAGAGTCGCGGAGAAAAATATGAGAATTCGAACCTATACAAACACAGGTATGCCGTCGATGGCAGGTGAGTCCAATAGCGACAGCATTCCCCTCTTCAAATACCTCTGCGCCTCCGCGCCTCCGCGGCAATCCTTTCAATGAAACTCATCCACTGCCCCAAAGTCGGCACCCGCCCGGCATCCGAGTTCGTCTACGGCGGTCTCTGGCGCCCCATGCCCGACCCGGACAGCACCACGGACATGGAATGGTCCCACTACGTCTTCCATCGCGACGGTGCGCCCGGCGTGCAGCGGGAGTGGTGGTGCCATGCGCCCACGGGCATGTGGTTCGTGGCGGAGCGGGACACCATGAAGGATGAATTCCTGCGCACCATGACCGTGGCCGAGGCCATGAAGGACCTGGCCCATGGCTAGGCGCCTACCACTGCGGGACGGGGAGTGGATCGACCGCGGCCGTCCGCTGCGCTTCACGTTTGAAGGCCGCGAGTACAGCGCCTTCGCGGGCGACACCATCAGCTCGGCGCTGCTGGCCAACGGCGTGCGCGTGCTGGGACGCAGCTTCAAGTACCACCGGCCCCGGGGCGTGTTCTCGGCGGCCAACCACGACAGCAACGTACTGCTGCAGTCGGACTCCGACTTCAACATCCGCGGCGATGTCACCGCCGTCGCCGACGGCATGCGGCTCACCGCCATCAACACCCAGGGCGGTCTCGACAAGGACCGGGGCCGGTTCATGGACAGGCTCTCGCCCCTGCTGCCGGTGGGCTTCTATTACAAGACCTTCCACCGTCCCAAGGCGCTGTTCCCCTTCTGGGAGAACCAGATCCGCAAGCGGGCGGGACTCGGGCGCATCGACACCCAATGGCCCGAACTGCGCCTGCCGAAGCGCCACGGCTTCTGCGACCTACTGGTGGTGGGCGCGGGCCCCTCGGGCCTGAGCGCCGCGATCACCGCCGCGGAAAGCGGCGCCCGTGTCTGGCTGGTGGATGAGAACGCCCGCGCCGGGGGCAGCCTCAACGACCGGCAGGACGGCACGCTGCGCGATCAACTGCTCGCGCGTCTGGCGGGCCTCCCCAATCTCACCTTCCTGCCGGACACCGTCGCCGCCGGCTGGTACGCGGATCACTACGTGCCCCTGGTCACACCGGAGGGCCTCATCCGCCTGCGCGCTCGTGCGGTCATCGTGGCCGGCGGCGTGTACGAGCAGCCCGCGGTGTTTCGCAACAACGACCTGCCGGGCGTGATGCTCGCCAGCGCGGCCCTGCGGCTCGCCCGCCGCTACGGCGTGGCCGCCTGCGAATCCGCCGTGATCCTCGCCGCCAACAACGATGCCTACCGCAACGCCCTGGAACTCAAGGCGCTCGGGACCGACATCAAGGCCATCGTGGACCTGGACGATCCCGAGGCCCGGGGCGATCTGCACGATGCGGTGAAGTCCGCGGGCATCGCCGTCCATGGCCGCAGCACCGTCTACAGCGCCGAGGGCGAGGGCCTGCTCGCGGCCGTCACCGTCTGCGCCCTGGATGCCGAGGGCAGGGCGAAACCGGAGACCGCCCAGCGCATCGACTGCGACGGCCTGCTCATGTCCGTGGGCTACGCGCCCGCCGCCCCGATCCTCTACCAGGCGGGCACGCGCATGGTGTTCGCCGAGATCCCCGGCCAGTTCGTGCCGGAGCAGTTGCCGCCCGGGGTGTTCGCCTGCGGCCGGGTCAACGGCGTGTTCGATCTCGATGCCCGCGTGGCGGACGGCGCGGCCGCCGCCGGCGAGGCGCTGGCACATCTGGACATGCAGACCGGACCCGCCGCGCGGCCCGGCCGCAGCAGCGAACGCATGTCCCACCCCTGGCCCGTGTTCCCCCACCCGAAGGGCAAGAACTTCGTGGACCTGGACGAGGACCTGCAGCTCAAGGACCTGGAGCGCGCGGCGGCGGAAGGCTTCGACAACATCGAACTGCTCAAGCGCTACTCCACCGTGGGGATGGGCCCCAGCCAGGGCAAGCACGCCAACATGAATGCCGTGCGCATCCTGGCACGCCTCAACAACCAGTCCATCGGCGCGACCGGCACCACCACGGCGCGTCCCTTCTACCATCCCGTGCCCATCAAGCACCTGGCGGGACGGCGCCTGCGTCCGGAGCGGCGCACGCCCATGCACGGCTGGCACCGGGATCACGGCGCGGTGTTCATGCCCGCCGGCCACTGGCAGCGCCCCAAGTACTACGGACCTGCACCAGAGGCGGAGGCCATCCGCGCCGAGGTGATGGCGGTGCGTGAAGGGGTGGGGCTCATCGATGTCTCGACGCTCGGCAAGGTGGAGGTGTTCGGTCCCGACGCCGCGCGCTTCATGGACCAGCTCTATACGCTGAAGCTCTCCACCGTGAAGCAGGGCATGACCCGCTACGCGCTCATGGTGGACGAGGCGGGCGTGGTCATCGACGACGGGGTGTGCGCCCGCTGGGGCGAGGAACATTTCTACGTCAGCACCACCACCACCGGCGCCGAGGCCATCTTCCGCCAGATGCAGCGGATGATCGGCGAATGGAACCTCAAGGTGGACGTGGTCAACCGCACCAGCCAGCTGGCCTCCATGAACATAGCTGGCCCCCTGACCCGCGAGGTGCTGCAGCCGCTCACCGACGTGGACCTCTCCCAGGCCGCGTTCCCGTTCCTGGGCGCGCGCCAGGGTCGGGTGGCGGGCGTGCCCGCCTGGCTGTTCCGGGTCGGCTTCGTCGGCGAACTGGGCTTCGAGATCCACGTGCCCGCCGCCCAGGCGCTGCACGTGTGGGAGGCACTGGTGGAGGCGGGTGAGTCCAAGGGCATCCGGCCCTTCGGCGTGGAGGCGCAGCGCCAGTTGCGCCTGGAGAAGGGCCACCTAATCGTGGGCCAGGACACCGACGGCACTTCCAGCCCCTTCGACGCCAACATGGCCTGGGCGGTGAAACTCGACAAGCCCTTCTTCCAGGGCAAGCGCAGCCTGCAGATCCTGAAGGAGCGTGCCGCCAACCGCCTGGTGGGCTTCCGCCTGCCGGGCAACCATCCGGGTCCGATCCCCAGGGAATGCCACCTGGTGATCCACGACGACGACATCGCCGGCCGGGTCACCAGCATCGGCTACAGCCCGAGCCTCAAGGCCTGGGTGGGGCTCGCCATGGTGGACAAGGCGCTGGCCGATGCGGCCCAACTCTCCATCCGCGTGGAAGGCGCGGTGATCATCCAGGCGGACGTGGTGCCCACGCCCTTCTACGACCCGGAAGGCCTGCGCCAGAAACCGGAAACGGCCGGGGAGGTGAGCGCATGAAGCGTCTGAGCCCCGCCCACGACCTCCTGCCTCGCGACGGTTTCGAGTGGGGCGAGGTGCGCGGCATGCCCGCGCCGCTCAAGGCAGCGCAACTGCCGGACACCTGGCTCGCCGACCTGAGTCCGCTGCTTCGCGTGCTGGTCAAGGGCGGTGACGCGGCGGGCTGGATGCGCGCCCACGAACTGCCGGTGCCCGAGGAGTGGTTCGTCTGCCAGGACCTGCCGCAGTTCGGACCCGACGCCTTCCTGGCCCGCACCGGCAACGCCGAGTTCCTGCTCCACGACGGCCCCTCCGGCGGCCTTGCCCGGCACCTGGGTCCGCTGCCCGAAGGCCTCGACAACGGCACCCGCGTGCTGGTGCGCGATGACCAGGAGATCGCCCTGGGCGGTGAACACGCGGCACAGCTCATGGCCGAGTTCTGCTCGCTGGATCTCTCCAGCGTGGGAGACGCGCTGCTCTACACCCGCGTGGCGGGGGTGGGCGTGTGGTTGCGGGTCGAGCCCGGCCCGGTGTATCGCATGGGCTGCGAGCCCAGCTACGGTGAATTCCTATTCGAGACCCTGATGCACGGGGTCCATGACATGCAGGGGGAAGTCATCGGCTTTTCCGACTTCTACATATCCCGGGAGGATAAAAAATGACACCACAGGAAGCGAAGACCTATCTGGAGAGTCACCAGGTCAAGTACATCCTGGCCCAGTTCGTGGACATCCACGGCGTGGCCAAGACCAAGTCCGTGCCCGTCAGTCACCTGGAGGACGTGCTCACCGACGGCGCCGGTTTCGCCGGCTTCGCCGTGTGGGGCCTGCGCATGGGTCCCCACGAGGCGGACTACATGGCCCGTGGCGATCTCAACACCCTGTCCATCGTGCCCTGGCAGCCCGGCTACGCGCGCATCGTCTGCGACGGCTACGTCAACGGCGAGCCCTACATGCTGGACACCCGCAACATCCTCGCCGCCCAGGTGAAGCGCCTCAAGGACCGAGGCTGGACCATGAACACCGGCCTCGAGCCCGAGTTCAGCCTGCTGCGCCGCGACGGCAACGGCTGCGTCGTCCCCGCCGACGATTCCGACCGCCTCGACAAGCCCTGCTACGACTACAAGGGCCTGTCCCGTTCCCGGGAATTCCTGGAGCGCCTGGTGGAGTCCCTGCAGGCGGTAAACTTCGACGTCTACCAGGTGGACCACGAGGACGCCAACGGCCAGTTCGAGATCAACTACACCTACTCGGACTGCATGACCTCCGCGGACCGCTATGTGTTCTTCCGCATGGCCGCCGGCGAGATCGCCAACCAGCTGGGACTCATCTGCTCCTTCATGCCCAAGCCCTTCTCCAACCGCACGGGCAACGGCATGCACATGCACATCTCCATCGCCGATGAATCCAATCCCAACATCTTCCAGGACCCGTCGGACCCCCGCGGCCTGGAACTCTCCAAGACCGCCTATCACTTCGCGGCGGGCCTGCTGGCTCACGCCCCGGCGCTGACCGCGCTCCTGGCGCCGAGTGTGAACTCCTACAAGCGCCTGGTGGTGGGCCGCGCACTGTCCGGTTCCACCTGGGCCCCGGCCTTCATCTCCTACGGCGACAACAACCGAACCTCCATGGTGCGCATTCCCAAGGGCCGCCTGGAACTGCGCCTGGGCGATGGTGCCTGCAACCCGTACCTGGCCGCCGCCGCGGTGATCGCCGCCGGGCTCGACGGCGTGGACCGCAAGCTGGAGCCGGGCGAACCGCAGAACTTCAACTTCTACGATTTAAGCCCCGTAGAACTGGCGGAGAAGGGCATCAAGACCCTGCCCCAGAGCCTGCACGAGGCCATCGCCGCGCTGCAGAAGGACACGCTGTTCGCCGAACAGCTGGGCCAGGACTTCATCGAAGAGTTCATCCGGCTGAAGAACATGGAATGGGTGGAATACTCCCGCCATGTGTCCGACTGGGAACTCAACCGTTACGTGGAATTTTACTGATCGAGGAGATTCCCCCATGTGTGGAATCGTAGGACTCTTGCTCAAGAACCCGTCCCTGAACGGGCAACTGGGCCAACTGGTGACCCCCATGCTGGAAAGCATGTCCGAGCGCGGCCCGGACTCGGCGGGGCTTGCCGTCTTCGCCGACACCGACCGGGGCGAGAAGTACAGCCTGTTCGCCCAGGACGCGGACTTCGACTGGGACGCCCTGGAGCGCGCCCTGGACGAGGCCCTGGTGCCCACGCCGCGCATCGAGGCCCAGGGCCGCTACGCGCGTCTCTACCTGGCCGCCGATCCGCACACGGTGCGCCACTGGTTCGAGGAGCACTTCCCGGCGCTGCACATCCTCTCGGCGGGGCACTTCATCGACATCTACAAGGATGCGGGCCACCCGGCGGACATCGCCCGGCGCTACGGCTTCCCCGCGCTCACCGGCAGCCACGCCATCGGCCACACCCGCATGGCCACGGAGTCGGCCATCACCCCGGCCCACGCCCACCCGTTCACGGCGGGCGAGGACTTCTGCCTGGTGCACAACGGCTCGCTGTCCAACCCCTACAAAATCCGCCGCCAACTGGAACGCAAGGGCATCCGCTTCGAGACCGACAACGACACCGAGGCCGCCTGCCGCTTCCTGGAATGGCGCCTGCGGGACGGTGACAGCCTGGAGGATGCCCTGTCCCAGGGCTTCAACGTGCTGGACGGCTTCTACACCCTGCTCATGGGCACCCACGACAAGCTGGCCCTGGTGCGCGACCCCTTCGCCTGCAAGCCCGCCGTGGTGGCCGAGACCGACGACTACGTGGCCATCGGCTCCGAGTACCGGGCGCTCGCGCACCTGCCCGGGGTGAAGGAGGCCATGCTGTTCGAACCCAAGCCCGAGGAGATCTACTCGTGGACACGCTGAACCCCACCGCCGAGGCCGTGCGTTTCGACCTGTCGGAAACCACGGTGCGCGAGCTGAACCAGTACCTGCACCACGAGCTCCCCGGCAGCGGCGCGAAACACGTCGAGGTGCTCAACCCCAACGGCCGGCACAACCTGGCCGTGGGCGTGGACGCCCCCGTGAGCATCGACATCCGGGGACACGCCGGCTACTTCGTGGGCGGCATGAACAAGCTCGCCCACATCACCGTGCACGGCAACGTGGGCTGGAGCGTGGGCGAGAACATCATGTCCGGCAGCATCCGGGTGAAGGGCAACGCCTCCGAATGCGTCGCCGCCTCCGGCCACGGCGGTCTGGTGGTCATCGAGGGCGACGCCTCGTCCCGCTGCGGCATCTCCATGAAGGGCTGCGACATCGTGGTGGGCGGCAGCGTCGGCCACATGTCCGCCTTCATGGCCCAGGCCGGCACCCTGGTGGTGTGCGGCGACGCGGACCCGGGCCTCGGGGATTCCCTCTACGAGGCGGTGATCTACGTGCGCGGCACCATCCACGGCCTGGGCGCCGATGCCCGGGAAGAACCCATGAGCGACGACGACTACGCCCGGGTGGCCAACCTGCTGGAGCGGGCCGGCTTCGACCACGACCTCCAGGAGTTCAAGCGCGTGGCCTCCGCCCGCAGCCTGTACCACTGGAACGCCGATCACCACCAGGAGTACTGAGTGATGAGCAAGAACATCTACATCGAGCCCAACTACACCTACGGCGACCACACGCTGCACTACATCCAGCAGGCCGCCGAGCACGGGCTCTACGAGATCCGCGGGCTGGGCGCCAAACGCCGCCTGCCCACCTTCGACGACCTGACCTTCCTCACCGCCTCGGCCTCCCGCTATCCGCTGGAAGGCTACCGGGAGAAGTGCGAGACGAAGACGGTGCTCGGCACCCGTTTCGCCAAGAAACCCATCGAGCTCGGCATCCCCATCACCATCGCCGGCATGAGCTTCGGCGCGCTCACCGCCCAGGCCAAGGACGCGCTGGGCCGCGCCGCCGGCGAGATGGGCACCTCCACCACCACCGGTGATGGCGGCATGACGCCCGAGGAACGCCGTTCCTCCAAGACCCTGGTCTACCAGTGCCTGCCGTCGCGCTACGGCTTCAACCCCGACGACCTGCGCAAGGCCGACGCCATCGAACTGGTGATCGGGCAGGGCGCCAAGCCCGGCGGCGGCGGCATGCTGCTGGGTCAGAAGATCAGCCCCCGGGTGGCGAAGATGCGCACCCTGCCCGAGGGCGTGGACCAGCGTTCCGCCTGCCGCCATCCCGACTGGACCGGCTCCGATGATCTGGCCATCAAGCTCTCCGAGCTGCGCGAGATCACCGACTGGCAGGTACCCATCTACGTGAAGGTGGGCGCGACCCGGGTGAAGAACGACGTGAAGCTCGCCGTGGCCGCCGGCGCCGACGTGGTGGTGGTGGACGGCATGCAGGGCGGCACCGCCGCCACCCAGCAGGTGTTCATCGAACACGCCGGCATCCCCACGCTTGCCGCCCTGCGCCAGGCGGTGGAGGCCCTGGAGGAGATCGACATGGTGGGCCAGGTGCAGCTCATCATCTCCGGCGGCATCCGCAGCGGCGCGGACGTGGCCAAGGCGCTCGCCATGGGCGCCGACGCCGTGTCCATCGGCCAGGCCGCCATGATGGCGCTCGGCTGCAACGCCCGGCACTACCACATGAACGGTGAACTGGTGGACGCCACCGAGGACTTCGCGGCGCTGGGCACCGCGCCCGGCTACTGCCACCACTGCCACACCGGCCGCTGCCCCGTGGGCATCGCCACCCAGACGCCGGAACTGGAAAAGCGCCTGGACGTGGACTGGGGCGCGCGTCGGGTGAAGAACTACCTGCAGACCCTCACCATGGAACTGACCACGCTCGCCCGGGCCTGCGGCAAGTCCAACGTGCACAACCTGGAGCGGGAGGACCTCGCCGCGCTCACCATCGAGGCCGCCGCCATGGCCAAGATCCCCCTGGCCGGCACCGACTGGATCCCGGGCGTGAGCGGCTATTGAGCGTGTCCACCGTGGCCACCCGCAAGGCGAAACCCAAGGCGGCCGGCAAGGCCGCGCGGCCTGCAGCGCCCGAACCCGCAACCCACGCGGAGGACCGCAACCTGGACCAGCACATCGGCCACGTGCTGCGGGAAAAACGCCAGGCCCAGTCGCTCACCATCGCCGACGTGGCCGATCTCGCCGGCGTGAGCCGGGGCATGCTCTCCAAGATCGAGAACGGCCAGGTCTCCACCAGCCTGGAGACCCTGCGCAAGTTGTCGGGTGTGCTGGGCATGACCCTGGCCCAGCTGTTCAAGAACTTCGACGTCCCCGAGGGCGGCGCCCAGCACGTGAAGAGCGGCGAGGGCCTGGAAGTGGTGCGCCGCGGCACCCGCCGAGGTCATACCTACCACCTGCTCGCCTACGACCAGGGCCCCCGCAAGCAGGTGGAGCCCTTCCTCATCACCATGGACGACGCCAGCGAGGTGTTCCCCACCCTCACCCATCCCGGCGTGGAGTTCATCTACATGCTCGAAGGCCGCATCGAATACCGCCACGGCCGCAACACCTATCTCCTGGAGCCCGGCGACTCCCTCACCTTCAAGGGCAGCATCCCCCACGGCCCCGAGCGACTCCTGGAAGTCCCGATCCGCTTCCTGGCGGTGATCAACTATGGGGACGAAGAGTGATCCCGTCCTGATCCGCGACGCCGTGGCGGACGACATCCCCGCCATGGTGGAGCTCCTCGCCCAGCTGTTCAGCATCGAGCAAGACTTCGTGCCGGATGCGGAGAAGCAGGGCCGGGGGCTTGCGTTGTTGCTGGGGCAGCCCGGCGCTCACGTGCTGGTGGCCGAGCGGGAAGGCAGGGTGGTGGGCATGATCAGCGTGCAGACGCTGGTCTCCACGGCGGAAGGGGGGCCTGTCGGGCTCGTGGAGGATCTGGTGGTGGGTGAGGGGCATCGGGGGGAGGGGATTGGCGGGCGATTGCTTCAGGGAATGGAGGCTTGTGCGCGGGAGATGGGGCTCAGCCGGCTGCAATTGCTGGCTGATATGGACAACACCTCGGCACTGGACTTCTATACTCGGCGCGGGTGGCGTCGTACCTCACTGATGGCGTTGCGCTGGAATTCCTGAATACGAGCTTTCCTGTAGCGTAGGGCGGATGAGCGGAGCGCATTCGCCGCGCCCTGCTTATCTCGCCATGGGTTCAGCCCCATGGAAACCTGCGTTATTCTTGAGGCAGATTGATAAACCTGGTCAGAGGTAAAAATGGTGACAGAATTATTTTTGCACCGCTCATGGTTGCAGGTGGCGTCTGGACCGCTGGGCGCGCCAACTGCACCTTTACCAAAGCCTTAACTAAAGATGGAATTTGACCTCCAACGCATCTTCGAAGATGGATATCCAGGATTGGCGATAAGCGCCAAGATCGGGTCTGTAGAAGATTACTTGAACGCGGTGATCGAGTTCCTTCCTGTCATCCAAGATCAAAGCATGATTCGGTTCAAGGCCCGATTGGAGAAGGACTATCCAGGCTTATCCGAGAATGATCTTGCTGAAGAGTATGAGACCCACGATTGGACCGTTAATGGTCTTATTCCAAGCCTGCTCGGTGGTTCGGTTTTAGTAGCAACTTGGGCGGCTTTTGAAGAAGGCGCCGCGCAGGTTTGCTCCTATGTCAAGAGTCAGGAATCTTGCCCGCTATCGCTCGATGGGCTAAGGGAGCAAAATCAGAAAAAGAGAATTGAACTATATCTGAAACTGGTAGCTGGAAAGGAAGTCCGCCTTGATCAGAATCTCAATGAAATCAGAATCGTACGGAATGTTTTTGCCCACTCCAATGGAAACATTGGCGCTTTAAGCAGTAATCGCTTGCATAGCATAAAGACTATCGTTGAGAAAACAAGCGATATTGAATTGCGAGACAATCAGCTCGTATTAGGACTACCGTACCTAGAGCGGGCGCTGTCCATGGTCAAAGAAAATTTGGCTGTATTGCTGAGTCTTATTCATGAGGCTTACCCGTGGAATATGCGCAAACCGGATTCGTAAACCGACTCAGAGTGGGATTGACAAAGGTGGCAGATATATTATTGCGGTGTAAAAATAGATCTGTCACCTTCTTCCCAGTCGCCTTTTTCCTAGAAAATATCGGAGATAGTGACTCTCTGACGCGGTTTCTCCGGACTACCTCTATTGTTAGTGTCTCGACGCCAGGCGGATATGAAGGATAACTTCATCAAAGAACTTGAGAGCACCAGCCCTGCGCTGATCGCGCAACGGTGGGTAATCGATCGTACCCCACATATCTTTGGAAACGACCAGAAGGGATACGTCGATTGGAAGTCTCAACTCGCTTCAAAGATTGAGGTTGATGGTCGTGCGATTACGATTATTGGTAGCGCATGTGTTGGCTTCAGCTTGAGTCCCCTCAAGAATCTTCGCGATTTTGACGACTCTTCCGACATTGATATTGCGATTATATCTGCATATCACTTCGACGTAGCATGGCGTTGCGTTAGGAGCTTCGGGCCGAAAGTCCATTCCTTAAGCAACAAACAGCGCGCCTCCTTGGAAGATCATAAGAAACGCCTGATCTACTGGGGTACATTTGATACCAAACATCTCCTGCCCAAACTTCCATTCGGAAAAAAATGGTTCGAGGCATTTGAGAAAATGACAACTATTGCACCCACTCAGGATAGGGACATCAACGCGAGAGTCTATCGTGATTTCGAATCCCTCTCCGCTTATCACACTAATAACATAAAAAAGCTGCGCGAAATCGCGACAGCAGGGAACGACGATGATTAAGAAATTCCTGAACACAACAACGCGAAATGTGCACTGGCTCGTGAAAGCGCACGAAGCGGGTGAACTCGACATGAAGCCGCCTTTTCAGAGAAATCCGGTCTGGGTGCATAGGCAGAAGAGCTTTCTTATAGATACAATTCTCTCGGGTTTTCCAATTCCGGAAATCTATATGCAGGACTTGGTGAACGACGAGGGAGATGCGCGGTACGTAGTCGTGGATGGGCAGCAGCGCCTTAGAGCAGTATTGGAGTATGTAGCGGGAGGGTTTGCTTTAGACCCGAAGGACAGCCCCACTTGGGGTGACATGTACTTCGACGACCTGACGGTGCACGATAGAAAGAGGATTCGTCAGTACGATTTTATCGTACGGCAGCTACCCGAAATGGATGACGCACAGATCCGGGAGATCTTTCAACGATTGAATAAGAACGTCGCGGCCCTGAATAAACAGGAATTACGGCAAGCTACATACTGGGGGCCATTCATAAAGTTAATGAATGAGATTTCTGATTGGGACGAGTGGTCTCAATTTGGCATTTTTTCGCCGAATGATATACGTCGGATGCTAGATGTTGAGTTCATTAGCGAACTCACGGTTGCGGTACTGAATGGACATCAGAATAAGAAAGCCAAACTTGAGCATTATTACCAAGTCTATGAAGACTCATTTGAGCACGGAGCGCGTGTGAAGAAGATTTTTCGCGATGTCCTGGGAGAGCTCACGCAGGTGCTGCCGGACTTGGCAAGAACACGATGGAGTAAAAAGACGGACTTTTACACCTTATTCCTTGTGATGGCCAAATATCACGAAGCTCTACCACTCGCGTCTGATTCGCGACAGGAGGCCGCCGATACGCTGCGCCAGTTTGCCTCGCAGATTGATGAGTTTGTTAGCGCAGAAGATGCAGACAAGCACACGCTACCCCAAGAAGCCCGAGATTACGGAGCGGGTATACGCGCGAGTACCGATCTTGGTAGTAGAAAGCGGCGATTCGAAGCTTTGGAATCCCGTGTTTGTCATCTGTTCGAGGCTTAGGGAGCCTCTGTTCATACATAAATATGCGCATAAACCGAAATCCGGGGACAGTTTACTTATTGCGCTCAAAGTGTACATAAACCAGAAAAAGGGGACGGAGGGATTAAATTTTAATCCACTCCGTCCCCTTTTAGTTCTATAAATTTTAGGAGTGAATCGTATGTGGAAATCTACCGCTAGAGATTGGCACGGTTTATCAAAAAATGAGCAAGAAACCGTTGATAGGTTATGCAACAATGGTAAACATGGAAGACTCACGCAAGAAAAGGGTCCAGGTGGTGGTACTGGCGATTATATCTGCACAGAATGTGGGATTTTAAAATCCGCAGCACAATGGCGAAAGGAAGGCCTGCTAGAATAATAAAAAACCGAAAACCGGGTCAGAGAGCAATATCCGCTAATATTAGGAAACGTCTGATTAAGTGGTCTCACCTCAAATAACGGGGTCGGACCTCTGCAACCTAATGTTTATAAAGAATAATCCCCTTGAAAACAGCCAAAATTCGGCCTTAAACGCGCAATTTAAGTACAATTGATGCCCTTGTAAGCAGCAGGAAGCATCGCGAAAGACAGTTAGAGGGAGGCGGAGGGTCAACCTGTAATCCCTCCGCCCCCTTTTAGTAGCCGGACAGACCCAGGGCCCTCTTATCTCCGCCTCTCTTCACCAACCCGGAGATTCAAGGTTGCGCCGAACGCGCACGAAAGATCCTGGACAATGGCGCTTGGGACATCGGACACCGCCAGGCGGGAGCGATACAGGGCCTTTATACGGGAGGCAGTGCCCGAGGCAGAGACTCGGCTCATTCGGGAAGCCCTACAACGTGGACAATTGACCGGAAACGGACGTTTCGTCGACGAGGTGGAACAGATCCTGGGGCGTCGGATCGAGTTTCGACGGCAGGGACGTCCGCTACAGTCAACAGCGGGTAAACGCCCCAGCGCAGACGATGGTGCAATGCATCAATGGCGCTGTCAGCTGTCACCTTTCATCTGATTGAAACTTTGCATGTACACGGTGCGTCTGATATTTATGATGGCATCATGTCGATTTATGACATGTCCGATGCACGACCCACTCGGGCGGACCCGTCCACAACGCTTCCGGCGACCGACGGTCCGTCTCTCGATAAGGAAGGCGGAACATGAAGTCGGCTATCTTCTCTCTCATCGTCACCCTGATGCTTCTGATGGCCTGGAGCACTGCCAGCGCACAGTCGCGTGCCGAGGCAACGTTGCTTCCCGGCATGGTGAACCCAGGATGGGTGGAGCCACCTTACTGGTTTCGAGACACCTTTCTGGATATCCGTGAGGACATCGAGGACGCCGCTGCCGAAGGCAGACGTCTAATGATCTATTTCTATCAGGATGGCTGCCCCTATTGTGAACGCCTGATCCGCGACAACTTCGCGCAGCAGGACATCGTCGAGAAGACGCGTGAATACTTCGACGTGGTGGCCCTCAACATGTGGGGCGCGCGCGAGGTGACGGGGCTCGATGGTACGGATATGACCGAGGCGGATTTCGCCCGTAGTGTGCGCGTGCAGTACACGCCCACGTTGCTGATGTTTGACGAATCCGGCGAGGTGGTGGCGCGAATCAATGGCTACTTTCCCCCGCATCGATTCAGGGTGGCACTGGACTACATTGGACAGCGCCGGGAGAACGACATGAGCTTCCCGGAATACCTTGCCAAGGTGGGTGAAGAACCGGCTTCGGGCAAGCTGCACGTGCGCGAGGGCTGGATGACGCCGCCCTTTGATCTCTCCGAAGTGATGAAGGGCAGTGATCGGCCGTTGCTGGTGTTCTTCGAACAGGAGCAGTGCACCGCCTGCGACGAACTTCACCTGGACATCCTCGCCCGCGATCACAGCAATGAACTGCTGGATCAGTTCAACATCGCCCACGTGAACATCTGGTCCCGTGACCCTGTCACGACCCCCTCAGGAAAAAGGATGGAGGCCAGGGAATGGGCCCGTGAGATGAACGTCATCTTCACGCCTACCCTGGTGTACATGCATCCCGAGGATGGCGAGGTGATCCGTACCGAGGGATACTTCCGGACCTTTCACGTGCAGGGTGTCATGCATTATGTCCTGAGCGGCGCCTACCGGGAGCAACCGGAACTGCAACGCTATCTGGATGCACGCGCCTACGAGTTGCGGGATCAGGGCATCGAGGTCAACCTGATGGATTGAAGCGCGCAATGTCCCGGGGAACCGGGATGAATAAGTCGCCGTAGAGCCCTGTTTTTCAGAGGTTTTCTCTTGCTCAACAGGCCCCCGGCACAGATCCGTACGTGCGCTACTAACGCATACGGCTCCTACATCGAGTCACACACAAAGCCGCTGATTCGGGTATGGGTGTATTACGCGAACACTGGGGATGAAGCGCTTGATAAGGGCTGCCATCCGTTTCCATCAGACCGTAAAAGGGGTCGGTGACAAATGATTTTCATTAGTCACCGACCCCTTTTACTTTTTCCGCCCCCTTTTACTTTTTGCTGCTTGACGATCTATACGCCAATGGCGTACATTCGTGCCAATGCTGACCATCATTGAGTCGCCACTCTTTAGCAAGCTCTGGCCTGACTACTGGTCGGTTGAGGAGCACGGCGAGTTCACCACCCATCTGGCGGGCAACCCCGAAGCTGGCGACTTGATCCCCGGCTCCGGTGGGTGTCGCAAGATCCGGTGGACTCGCCCCGGGATGGGCTAGCGCGGCGGTGTACGAGTCATCCACACCGTGCGCCTCAAACGCGGCACAGTAGTGCTGCTCACAATCTATTCCAAGAGCGCGAAGGACAATATTGCATCGCATGTATTGCGCCAAATCGCGGAGGAACTTGATCATGACTAGCAAAAAGTCCATTTCAGCGCGTGATTCAAACCGTAACATCGGGGAAGAGCTGCTGCAGGCCATTCGTGACGTCAAGAACGGAAAGCACGGCGCCAAGTACAGCGTTGAGGCCAATGACGTGGTTGCGGCGCGCCTCAAGTCGGGCCTTTCGCAGGCGCAGTTTGCTGCCGCCCTGCACATTTCGTCCCGCACGCTTCAGCAATGGGAGCAAGGGCGCCGGCAGCCGTCTGGTGCGGCTGCAACCCTTCTTAAGATTGTGTCTCGCCATCCAGAGGTTCTTCGTGAGGTCGCAGACGCATAATTCCAGGAATGCAGGAATAAACTATAGCGGGGTCGGACCTCGGCAAGCTCATGTTTATAAAAGATTATTCCCCAATAAACAGTCGAAATCCGGCCTTAGGTGCGCAATTTCAGTACAATTAACGCCCTTGTAAGCAGCAGCAAGTACCGGGAAAGACAGTTCGAGGGGGTGGAGGGATTAAACTCTCATCCCTCCGCCCCCTTTTGCTAGCCGGACAGACCCCGGATCAGCTTATCGTTGCACCCAGTTCACGCACCCAGAGATTCAGGGTTACGCTGAACGCGTACGAAATGACCTGGACAAAGGGAACGGAAACCACATCAACTACCCAAGACCCATTGAACGATCCATTCAAGTTAAGAAACTGCACTGGAGCTGTCATGAAATACATTATTCCTTCCCTGGTATTGGCAAGCACCGCCCTGTGGCTGAGCGCCTGTTCCGGTGAAGGCCAGCCGCCCGTTCAGCAGCAGGCCGCCACGGAAACGGCAGAGGTGGCCGACAATCCCTTCGGCATGAAGCTCGAACAGCTGGCCGATGGAGTCTATGCCATCGTCTCACCTGCCCGCGGTTTCCCCAGCGCGGACAACCTGGGCTGGAATTCCAACACCGCCTTTGTCGTCACCGGCGACGGGGTGTTGATGTTTGATACCGGCTCTTCCGAGGGCATCGGCGCGGCCCTGCGAGACCAGATCCGCACCGTCACCGATCAGCCGGTGCGCTGGATCATCAACAGCCACGTACATGGCGATCACTGGCTGGGCAACAGCGCCTTCATGGCTGACGAGCCCGAGCAGATCATCGCCTCCGACATCACCATCGCAATGATGAAGGAGCAGGGTGCCGAGTGGCTGAGCCGTTTCTACAACATGACCGACGGGGCCATCGGTGACTTCGACCTGGTGCCGGCGCGCGATGCAGTGACCGAATCCGGCAGCCACCAGTTTGCCGATATGGAGGCCTATCTGCTGCGCAGCGAGCGTGCCCATGCCCCCGGCGATATCGCCCTGTGGCTGCCCGCACAGCGGGTGCTGCTGGCGGCTGATGTGGTCTACACGGAGCGCGGTCCGGCCACCTTCGATTCCAATGTGCAGGGCTGGATCGCCATGCTCGATGAGATGCTTGCCCTGGAGCCTGAAGTGGTGCTGCCCGGTCACGGTCCGGCCGGTGGCATCGAGGCCCTGCAGAACATGCGCAACTACTTCCAGACCCTGTGGGATATCGTGGAAGAGGGCTACAACGCCGGCATGATGGATCATGAGATCGCCGCTCAGGCCCGCGAGCAGATGGCGGATTTCGAGGCCATCTATCCCGGCATGAGCGACAGTCTCGGCGAGTCCGTCTCCCACATCTACCTGCAGGTGGAAGCGGCGCTGTTCTAAGCAGTTCACCGCAGACACGGCTCAAGTCAGAGGTGACGGAGGGTTAAGGTTTTTTTACCCTCCGTCACCTTTTCCCTTCCAATCCCTCCGTCACTTTCCCGACGACCACTGGTATGGATTCGGCGACAAATGATTCTCATTAGTCGCCAAGCACATTACCTGGTTGAGATACAATCGAATTGGTCACAGACGAGAGGTGCCTTTGATCATGCCGAGCAGGTTCATAGCAACCTCTTTCCGCAGCATGTTGTTGTTTTTCCTGCTGACCGGGAGCGCCGTCAAATCAGATGAGCTGACCCTGGCGGTGGCATTGGGCCTGTCTCAGCAACAGGCGGCCCAGGCCTATGAGCCCTTGCTTGCTTACCTGGCTCAGGCCACGGGCAGGGAGATCAGGCTGGAGACGAGCGTCAACATCCTGGCCCACTGGCAGTTGATGCGTCTCGAGGGTTACGACATCGTGATCGACGCGCCGGCTTTTACCGCCTACCGTGCCGCCAGGATGGATTACACCGTGGTGGCCAAACTGCCAGATGTCCTGAGCTTCACCCTGGCGTCCCACGTGGACTTTGGCATCCTGGACCCGTCAGAACTGATCGGACGACGGGTCGCGTCGCAGCCATCCCCGGCCCTAGGTGCCCTGGGCCTCATCAATCTATTCCCAGACTCGGTACGTCAGCCACACATCGTCCCGGTGGATACCCATGTCGAAGCCGCGCAGTCGGCCATGGACAAGCGCACAGTCGGGGCCATGCTGCCTACGAGTCTGATGGCGAATTTCCCCGATCTTGTGCCGGTTTACACCACCGAACAGCTCCCGGCGCCGGGGATCTCAGTGAGCAGCAGGGTCAGCCCAGAGCTGCGCGAACGCATCCGCCAGGCGATGCTGAATGCCCAAAACTCATCGACCGGACGGGCCATGCTGGAGGCTCTGAATGTGCCCAATCTCGAGCCGGCCGATAACGGCACCTATCAAGGCATTGAGACGATGCTAGAAGGTGTCTGGGGGTACTAGCTCCTTCTACCCAGCCTTTGTGGTCACGTCTTCAAGAACAGGACCGCCACGAACAGGCGAAACACTTGAAAAACGTCCGAGTTCGGCCCTTGATGCAGAATTGATGGACAGCATCTTTTCTCACCGCACCGATTTCACCCTTGCTCCCTATTTCCAATCCGTTCTGTAACAGGGATGTCACATGACCTACAGGATAATTGGGGTCTCATAAGCCTTGGTCTGTAATGGAGCGCTCGACAATGTCTGATCATGATCGCAATGAGAACACGGATCTCCCCGAGGTCTCAGAAGAGGACCGGACCCGGATGATCTCCGCAGGGGCCTGGTTCCGGGCAAAAGATCGTGCCTTCGGTCCAGGAGATACGGTCAGTGACTGGTTGCAGTCCGAGGCCGAGGTCGATGCGAACGTGAAGACCGTCTCGGCAGAACGTCGTTGGGCGGAGTACGAAGCTGACAGACACTTGCGATGGTCAGTCGCAGACCGATTTTCGGGAGACATCCCCAGCGATGCTGGTGCTGTCATGTCAGTGATCGACGCTGTTGCAGCGCAGATGGCCGATGCAGAAGGTTACGATCCAGCCGTAGTTGGCAAGGTTGCCAACACGTTTCGCAAGGATGTCGCCAACTGGGCGCATGAGCACCGGGAGCATCATGAGAAACAGGAACTGGTGCTTGGCAGGTGGCAGGAACGTGGACAGGTGCTACTGCATACCGCACGAGCCTCAGTCGACGATGTACGAAAGTGGGTCTCTGATAAGGTGGATCAATACCGGACCTACCACGCCGGAGAAGTTGTTCCACCAGGCGGTTATCTGTGCGCAAACTGCCACACGCGCCAGGAGATCGCCAATACCGCGCATCTCAGGCCCTGCGGGAATTGCTACCAGACACGCTTCCGCCGTTTCTGATGAGTTCGGGATCGGTGATCGATGAAGGCCAAAGACATGGGTCACCGACACCCGGTTCACGGAACTGATCGACGATACCGATTTGCCCACTGAAGCAGCCGAGCACGCCTCAGGCATGCTGCCACGTCCCGATGGTCGCATGATCGCCTATGAACTGATTGGTGATTTGGCAGGTGACCCGGTGCTCTACTGCCATGGTTTTCCCACCTGCCGTCTGGAGGCACGACTGGCAGAGGCGGCAGCTCAGACCCATGGGTTTTACTTCATCGCCGCCGATCGACCCGGCATGGGACGTTCCACCCATGACCCAGAGAGAAAGCTGACGGACTGGGTGTCAGACGCCGAGGCGTTACTTGATCACCTGGAGATCGAGCGATGTCCGGTCATCGGCGTCTCAGGTGGCGCCCCCTACGCCTACCTGTTGGCATCAAGACTACCGGACCGCATCAATGCCTTGAGCCTGGTCTGCCCCATCTCGCCGGTCAACGTGCCGGGTGTGATGCGGGGCATGAGTCCATTCGTGCGCCTGGGTCTTCGCCTCATGCATGCCGTACCATCTCTCGGACTGTCGGTGTTCCGCCACCTGGTCGCGCCCGTGCCGAGACACTGGCCCGGCCTGCTGCTGCGGATGGTGGCACGATTTCATCCGCCTGCCGACGCCCGCCTGTTGCGGAATCGGGAAGTGCGCTCACTGATCGAACAGAGCCTGCGCGAGGGTTTGCGCCAAGGTGGTGTCGGTGCTGCCCTTGAACTGAGGCTGTTGGCGAGTTTTACTGGAGAAGAAGTCGACATGGCCCCTGTCATGCGAACCGATATTTGGCAGGGAACCGCTGATCCGGTCACCCCCACAGGAATGGCGCACTGGTATGCACATAAGATTCCTCAGGCAACGCTCCATGTGGCAGAGGGGGCTGGGCATTTCTCCCTGCCCATAGATCTCATGGATGACATCATGAGCCAGATGTTGGACCGCACACGGATAGCCACCACTCGAGACTGAATGAACCCCGCAGGGAACTCATCCTCACGTCCTCTTCACACCGGTTTCAGCATCAAGCAACTGCAGTGTCTCCTCGACACCTGTAGCACGGGTCAGCTCCGCCACATTGTGTTTTGCAAAAAACCCTTCGAAATCCCCGAAACGCTGCACGTACTCCACGATTAGCGAGGAGTGCTCCGAGGCGCTGGAGAAGATCTGCTTCAGGCCTTCCTCTTTGGAGCCGATCACGTCCAGGAGGAAATCCTTGCCCTGGCGCCGGATGGCATCGACGACGAAATCGATGTTCTCCACACCGTCCCGTTCCCCGTCGTTATCCGAGTGAAGCAGGCCCAGCCGTAGGTCAAGATGGCCAAGTCCACCTCACCACCCCAGCTGCTGCATGCGCTCCTTGATGATCTCCGTATACCAGCCCATGGCTTGGGGCCTGCGCGTCAGCGGTGCGGGCAGGACCGCGGCCAGGCCCATGGCCTGATGACGGGACAGGTCGGCGGCGGTGATGCCGTAGTGGTGGCGCGCGGCCGCCTCAGCACCATAGATGCCGGGTCCGAATTCCACCACGTTGACGTACAGCTCCAGGATCCTGTCCTTGCACAGGATGAACTCAGCAGCCGGGGTCAGCGCCCACTCGTAGACCTTGCGCACCGGATTTCGGTGGGTGGTGAATAACAGATTCTTGATCAGCTGCTTGGTGAGGGTGGAGGCGCCGCGCATGGACTGCCCTTCGTCCCTGGCCGTTTCCCGGGCCGTTTCCCGGGCCTTGTGAAACTCCTCCCAGTCGAAACCCCGGTGCAGGAAGAAGCGCGCGTCCTCGGCCGCCACCACGGCCCGGGGGAGGTGAGGGGAGATCTGCTCGGCGCGCCGCCAGCGGTATTCCCATACCACCGGGTCCTCGCTGAAGGTCTGCTCAACCACCCGCTGGACTTGAATCCCAGTGATTGGGGGCGGAAGGAAGCGGAGATCACCTAGTGCTGCCACGCACAAGACATAGAAGAAGACCGGGAACAGGAGGATGATCAGTAGAAGTCTGCGCATGGATGCCGGTCAGTACATGCGGTTAGCGGTCTCGCCAGACGTCAGGTGCGCGCCATCGTGCAATCCATGAGGGAACATCCGCTGCCGGCATAGGACGAGCAATGCAGAAGCCTTGAGCCAGTTCGCAGCCGAGATCCAGCAGCGTTTCACCCTGTGCAAAGCTCTCGACGCCCTCAGCGACCGGAAGTCGCTGAAAGGCCCGGGCAAGGCCGAGTACACCTTCCAACATGGCAAGGCCCTCCGGATCGTTCAGCATGTCATTCACAAAACTGCGATCGATCTTCAGGGTGCGTGCCGGAAGGCGCTTGAGATAGGTAAGCGATGAATACCCGGTGCCGAAATCATCCAGCGCGAAACCGACACCAAGCGATAGGCAGTCAGTGATGATCTGCGTCACCAGCTCAAGATCCTGCAACGCGCACGACTCGAGAATCTCCAGCTCCAGTTTCTGCGGAGGAATGTCCGGGCGTTTGCTAAGCATCTCGCCAAGTGTGAGTACAAAATCTGGATGCTGAAGCAGATGCGCACTCACGTTTACACTCACCGGAAGATCCAGTCCGATCTTGCGCCAGGCCTCAATTTGCTTCAGAGCTGTTTCGATAACCCAGCTTCCCAGGGTGATCTCTAGCGGATGCCCCTCAATCACGGGCAGGAACTCGGCCGGTGGAAGCAGCTGGCGCTGCGGGTGCTGCCATCGAACCAGCGCTTCTACACCCACCACTTCGCCGCTGCGCATATTGACCTTGGGCTGGTAGTGAAGCAAGAACTCCTGCGCCTCGATTGCAAGACCCATGCGCACAATGTTTTCATGATGTCCGCGCACTGCCTGGTCGCGCAGGACATCGAAGATGTGATAACAGTTCTTTCCGGAGAGTTTGGCCTGGTACATGGCCTGATCCGCCTGGCGCAACAACTGATCGGCATCGATGGGCTGCATCTGCGGATAGAAGGTCACTCCGAGGCTGGCTGAGACCCGCAGCAAGTAATCATTATCCGTGACCTCGTCAGCGGCGGCATCCAGCAGACGGTTGAGCATTGGTACGCAGTCATCCTGTCCGGTGAGATCGACCAGCACCGCCACAAACTCATCTCCGCCCAAGCGGGCCAGCGTGTCAGTTTCGCGCAGTGCGAGACGCATACGCGTTGCGGCCTTGACCAATAGACGATCACCGACATCATGCCCATATCGATCATTGATGGCCTTGAATCCATCCAGATCAAGGTAGGCAATTGCCATCATCGAATCATGCCTCTTGGCATTCACCATGGCCTGTTGCATTCGGTCTGCCAGTAATGTGCGATTTGGAAGACCCGTCAAGGTGTCATAGTGAGCAATGCGCTCAAGCTGTCGCTGCTGTTCCTTCTGAAGCGTGATGTCCCTGACCGTGCCCTGGATGACGGTATGCCCACCGATTTCTGTACGCGTAAGAAGCACCGTACAGGTGATGTCTCGACCATCCCGCCGACGGTGTACCCACTCGCCGAGCCATGAGCCTTCTCGCATCGCGGTCTCGAGCAGTTCTAGGGCATGCTCAGCGGACCGGCGTCCATCGGGCTGGGAGGGGGGAGACAGATCGATCGGTGTGAGGGAAAGCAACTCGTCCAGGTCTCGCGCACCGAAAAGTTCGATCATGGCTCGATTACCCGCCTGGAAACGCCAGTCTGGGGGCGCGACGATCATCAATGCATCACGAGACTGCTCGAACAGCACCCTATAGCGTTCCTCACTGTCTCGTAATGATTGTTCCAGTACCTTTTGATCGGTGATATCGAGCGCGATCTCCAGACGAACGTAGCGGCCATCGTCCCAGGGTATGGCCTGATCATGGAGCTGGAACCAGCGATTCAGCTGTGGATTGAAATGTTCCCAGACCACCGGTGGAGTAGGGCGTCCATCAGTATCAAGCAGACGGGGATTGGTGCAGAAGTCACAAGGACCTTTCGTCTTTCCCTGTATCACCTTCCAACAGGTCTCGCCGACCACATTGCCCAACAGCCGACGAGTCAGGTCATTCACGAACAAAACCTCATGGGTCTGCATGTCGGCCACATAGACACCAGCATTGGCACCGTCCAGGATGCTCATCAAGCGATTATGGGCGAGTGCCAGTTCATCGGTTTTGTCGCGTAGCGCCGCGGACATCACTTTCCTCTGGGTGAGGCTGACCATCAGATTGGCAAACAGCTCAAGAACTTCTCGTTCGTCGCGTCCGAAGTCTTGCCATTCCTGGACCGAATCGAAGCCCACGAAACCCAGGCAGCGATCACCATCCATCAGAGGGATGGTGAGGAGGCTGTGGACTCCCTGGGAGTTCAGAAGCTCCTTGACTGGCCCCACCGGCATCTCGCTCACTGACGGAATGATCATGGGTTTGCCCTGAAGATGTGCATTCATCCATTCAGGGGAAAGCGTCATCGGCAAGTCCTGCAGCTCATCGATCATGGGTTGCACGCCAGGGGCGCACCACTCATGGGTATTGCTGGAGGTTTGTGTCGTGAAGTCGTAGTGGAAGACATAGGCGCGATCGGCTGCGAAGAAGGACGACATCTGTGCAAGGGCTTCCTCGATCGCGCTGTCGAGCCGCTCCAGCGGCAGGTTAACGAATGAAACCGCCAGCCGAATGATGAATTCCCGATAGGTCTGCTGGCGCTTGAGTGCCTCATCAAGCTTGTGACGGGACTCGCGTTCACGCCGAAGCAGTACGGTGCTCCTCGCGCGACTAACAGATAAGTCCTGGATGGCATTGATCAGTCGTCGGTCGACACCGGTCAGTTGCTCATTTGCCCTGGCATGGGCTTCAGATGCCGATAGACCTTCTTCCCGCGCCCGCACGCGTGTGGTCATGTAAAGGTCTGATGTCAGTCGGTGGGATGCCAGCCAGCGCGCCAGGTATTCCAGTAGGTCATCAGCCACCCGCTCGGTATCTGGGGCCTCAAGGGAGATTCGCAGACGGGCCAGATCCGACAGAAAGGCTCGATGGGTGTCGCGATGGGCGAGTTCTGCAGATTCATCCGCGATGTGCTCATGCCACAATGCCTCTTCGGTCTTGAAGTGGCCAACTGCGTAATCGATGAGTTCATCCAGATTCTGGACCAGGGTAGCCTTGCTGGGCGATATCGCGATCTCACCCGCCAGCCTGTTGAGCAACTCGACAAAACGACGTTGTTGGGCGTCAATGGCGTCGATCCCGGTCTCGAGACTCGGATGCCACGGAAAGATGTCGATTGATTGCATCTCGTGATTCCGGTATGCCCAATATGCCTGAGTCTTTTACTTAACTATAGTCATTATCATGACGGTCGGCCCCGCGACTCAGGCCACTGTCTGCTGTGCCGTGCTTTCAGGCCTGGTAACGTTGGCTTGGCCTGTTGCGTGCAATGATCGTTTCTTGGGCTGTTCCGCGTTGTCCGCCCGTCCCAAGCCCCCCGACCAACGGAGAGTCCACTAGACATCCCGGGATCCGAACACTTCGTCCATGGGTAATATCGATCAAACACGAGCCGGCGGTTCATGGCAAGGGCCACAGATCCTTCGCGCCCCGGTGGACGACGGATCGCCTTCGATCTGGTGGGGGATTCCCATGGCATTGTGGAGGGGGGAGGGCATTTCTCTGTGCCCATCGAGCATGCGCAGGCGATACTTAAGCGTCTCCTGGCCCTGTACGCTCCAGTATGCTGAACCACCCCCGGCAGGGGTGCCTGCCCGGAAATCTCGCCACCCTTACCACTGCGACCGCCAGTCTGGCTCTTGAGGAGTGTGCTGGCCTATAGCACTGGACGCTGTTCATCCAGAAGAGGAGCGCGCCTGTCGTCTCGTCCAGAATTTGTCATCTGACTGACACAATTCTGTTCTTACACTATTTTTTTGCTCGATCCGTTATCCCGATCGCCGCCCCAATAGCCCGTTCCACACCCGATAGCGGCTGCATTCGGTTCCGGACCGGAAATCACGGGATATTCTTAAGGATTTAAGCGGTGCTGCCGATATATCGCTCTGCAAAAGCCATGGGCCAGCAATGGCCATTTCATCAATAATTTGTAGAACACCAGATGAAAACACACTTCGTCCTTATAGCCACCGCCGTCGCGCTGGTGGCCGCCATGCTGCTGGCCGCCCTGCTCAACGTCCTCTTCCCCAGCACCCTGTCGGTCTTTCTGGCGGCAGGTCTGGCTGCCCTGGTTGGTATCGGATCCCTGTACTGGATGGGTGTGTCTCCATTACGCAAGACCCTGTTGGACCTGGAAAAGTCTATCGACAATCCGTCCACAGCCATCCCCAGTACCGAACTCGAGCCCATCGTAAAGGCCCTCCGCGGCCGCGCCGAACTGGCACGTCGCATGTCGGACAACGGCAGCCAGATCGCCATCGCTGCCGCAGAAGTCTCCTTCGCCGCAGACCAACTCAAGAACAAGGTCAAATCCCAGACGGAAGAGGCCAACCGTATCGCCGAAGCCAGTGAGCGCATCACGCGCACAGTGGATGAAGTGGCTCAACTCTCCTCTCAGGCCAATGAACTGGCCGACAAGACCCGTGACATCACCCAGGAAGGGCGCAAGGCGGTGGAAGGGGCAGTGGCGCAGATGCGACACACCAGTGACCAGGCCGACAACACGGCCCGGATCATCGGCGAACTGGAGACCAAGTCGCGGCAGGTGCAGAGCATCTCCTCCGTGATCTCCGGGATCGCGGAACAAACCAATCTGCTGGCCCTGAATGCGGCCATTGAAGCCGCCCGCGCCGGCGAGCAGGGCCGGGGGTTTGCCGTGGTCGCCGATGAGGTTCGTACCTTGGCGAAACGCACGGCGGAGGCCACCCAGCAGATCCGCGCGACCACCGAGGAGATCAGCGGTGACGTCGGCAACGCGGTTTCCACCATGAACAGTCTCCTGTCCCTGGTCGACAATGGACGGGCACGAATCGAGTCCGTGGATGACGTGCTTGAACGCATTGTCAACGAGACCGACACCGTGGGGGCGCATATCGGTCATATCGCAAGCGCCGCCCGGGGCAATACCCATGAGGTGAGCCAGATCACCGCTGCGGTACAGAACGTAAGCAGCCATCTCAAGGCCACGGAACAGGAGGTTCAGAACATCTCCGAGCGCTCATTGAAGCTCGCTGAGATGGCCGAATCGGTCCACGAGGCCCTGTCGGATTTTCCCCTGGAGGGGGTGCATGGTCGCATGCGCGGGATCGTGCTCAATGCAGCAAGGGATGTGGGGGAGCTGTTCGAGCGCAGTATCCGAGAGGGGCGTATCAGCGAATCGGACCTGTTCGACCGAAATTATCAACCCATTCCCAACACCAATCCCCAGAAGGTCTCGACCCGCTTCGACAAATTCACCGACCAGGTGCTGCCGGCCATCCAGGAGCCGATACTGGAGAGGTTCCCGGAGGTCGCCTATGCGGGTGCCGTGGACGACAAGGGTTACTTCCCCACTCACAACAAGAAGTATTCCAAGCCGCTGACCGGGGATTACCAGACAGACCTGGTGAACAACCGAACCAAGCGCATCTTCAGCGACCGGACCGGCTCCCGTTGTGGGTCTAACACCAAGCCCTTCCTGCTACAGACCTACAAACGGGACACCGGAGAGGTCATGCACGACCTGTCAGCGCCCATCTATATCAATGGCAAGCACTGGGGTGGTTTCCGCCTGGGTTACAAAGCAAAGAATTAAGCACCATGCGCTGCTTAGGTTCGATCCGTGCACTCGGACAGCAATTACACTACCACTCGTGTCGCCCGCGCCGCAGGCGCTTGTACTGTCGGATCATGATGATGGCATTGCGCAGGCTGGGCATGTCGATGCAATCCACCGCGAGCCCGACCCTGAGCCGGATGCCATCGGGCGCATCTTCTCCCGCCTCGATGTAATTGCCCCCCGCCGCACCGCGCCCCAGGGCTAGAAAGCACGCGTCCCAGCGCACCCAACGCCCCTCGAACGGTCCCTCGAAGCGAAGCCGCACCGAATCACCGCCGGGCGTATCGAGTAATTCCGGCTGCAATTCGGCATCGTGCATTTCGGATTGCTCCGATGTCTTGGACATGACGGGAATGCACTCCTGTGAGCTTCTGAGTGATCTGTGGAAATGAAAGGACCCACCGGTCTTCCCCCGAGCCAACCCGAAGGCGGGTAATGGGCATGTCGGGACAGCATAGGGCAAACAGATAGACCACGCGAAGCGATGTACCCTGTCGTGCCTCAGCGGGGCCATGCAGTGGAAGTGCAGCTACACTGATGGTGTCTGGAAGCCCTCACCGGCGCCAACCTGCCTGACACGACTTGCCGGGCATCTGATCGCAATGCAGGAGGCTTTGCTTGGAAGACGCGGAGTGTGTTGCCTTCCTTCAGTGGGCACTGCCTCGTTTGAAGCTGCGCTGGGCGGGCTTTCGACGCGTGCGCAAGCAGGCCTGCAAGCGCATCCAGCGACGCATGGCGGCACTCTCGTGCCCGGGCGTGCAGGTCTACCAGGCTTATCTGGAAGCCCACCCGAGAGAATGGGCACAGCTGGACGCGCTGTGCCGCATCACCATCACCCGCTTCTACCGTGACCGGCAGGTCTTTCACACCCTCATGGAGGAGGTGCTGCCAGCGCTTGCCCGGGCGGCCCTGCAACGCCATGCCACGAGGCTGCGCATCTGGTGCGCCGGCTGCGCCTCGGGAGAGGAACCCTTCAGCCTGGCCATGGGCTGGCGAATCGCGCTGGCTGAGCGCTTCCCGGGTCTCGGCGTGGACATCCTGGCCACGGACGCCGATCCCGACCTGCTGTCGCGGGCGGATCGCGCCTGCTACGACTGGAGCGTCGTGAAGAACCTGCCACCCCACTGGCTTTCCGAGGCCTTTGTTCGCCGCGACGAAGGCTACTGTCTCAGGCCCGCATACAGGGAGGCGGTTCGCTTCCGACTCCATGACCTGCGCGAGCCGCTGGAGGAGGGCGGCTTCGACCTGGTCTGCTGCCGGAACCTGGCCTTCACCTATTTCGATCAGGCACTGCAAAAGCACGTGGCGGGGGCGCTCCATGATCGGCTCGTTCCCGGCGGTGTCCTGCTGCTGGGAGTGCATGAATGCCTGCCGGAGGGCGGGCCGCCGTTTCAGGTCATCTCGCAACGCCTGGGCCTGTATCGAAAGGCCTGAACGACGGCCAGGCCGCGCCCTGTGGTGCTGTCCGGTCAGCCGGGGTCCAGGGACCTGCCCGCAGACAGGTCGCGCAGGATCTCCAGCAGGCCGTCGATGTTGCCGGGATCGGAATCATCGAACATGCAGCCGACGCCGTCACCCGTGGTTCGGACCACGTAGCATTGCCAGTTGCGTGTCGGGCCGGGGCTTTCGCTCCCGGAACCGAGACTGAGCCGCAGCCTGGTGTACTTAGCCACAGCCTCGGTCGGCATCTCCACGTACACACCGCTCAGGCTGATATCCCTGATCCGGCCTTGCACAGGATCGGAGAGCCGCTCGGTGAGCGGTTCGATCATGGCGTGGATGTCTACAGGTCTGCGTGCACCCTCTCGTTTTTTCACACACACCTCCCGGACGCCCGGGCCGTGATGGGATGCAACGGCCCGAAATCGGGGCGCTGGTCGTGTCACCGGTATTAAAGACTACTCCCCGATTGCCGGGCATCCGCAACCGGGGAGCTGTTGCTCACTCCACCTTGATCTGCCTGCGCTTGGCCTTGCTCACCTTGGGCAAGGTGAGTTGCAACACGCCGTTCTCGAACGTGGCCTTCGTCTTTTCGATGTCCACCATCCCCGGCAGTCCCACCGTTCGCGCAAAGGCCCCCGTTTCGATCTCGCGGCGATAGTAGTCGCCTTTCTCCTCTTCTTCCTCTCGCTTCGTGCTGCCCTTAATGGTGACCGCATTCTCGGTCACGCTGATATCCAGATCCTCCTTCTTGACACCGGGGACCTCGGCACGGACGACGATTTCCTCATCACGATCGATCACGTTGACCCTGGGTGACAGACCCTCGAACACGCGCGACATCCGTTCTCCCATGGGCCATCCCCAGCGCTGCATCCAGGCCCTGGGGAAGGATTCCTCAAACCACCGTTCCATGTCCTGGAAAGGACTCAGAGAGCGAGACGGGGTGACCGTTTCCATCTCCTTCTTTTTGTTGCTGTCTTTGGCCATTGATGTTGCCTCCTCTATGCAGATTTCACGTTGTTGATCGATCCACAAGCACCCCTGCCGCCACTGCCGCACGGATGGACGCCGGCACGAGCGGCCCGGTGGGTCTTACTCCGTGAGCTGGTAGAAACGCCGGTTCACATACCGGGTGACCGCGTCGATCTCCTCGCTGGTCCAGTGCAGGCCGGCATGAACGCTCCAGGCCCCCACGCGGGCGTGCAGGTCATCCAGGCGGGTGACCTTGCGACCCTCCCGGGTGTGCACCCAGCCGGCATGGCATTGCTGACAGTGGTTTTCGTACAGGGCCCGGCCGGGGTCGAAATCCTGACCACCCGCCTGCAGGGACGTCAGTGACAGGCAGATCAGCAGGGAAGCCAGCCTCAAGGGGCGGCGGGATGGCATGACATTCATGGGGCTCCGTGCCTCCTGGTTGGCAGTGGCAAACTGCGTGGCAGGATTTCACTGATGAATATAGTCGATGCGTAAAGACCCGATGAGGCGACGCGCAGAGGCCGCCTGCTCAGGGGACGATCGGTTCGACCAGATCAGGCCCATCGTTCCTGGGCGAATTGACCCGTGTGCTCACCGGATAGGCATCCATCTGATCCGCGGGGAAGGGTAGCAGCATGGCCCGGGCATCCTCGGGGCCGGCTTGCAGCCAGGCCGGGCATCGGGAAGCCAGCGCCATGGCCGGCATCCGACCCTTGGCATGGATGTCGGCCACCAGGGGATTGGCCGGCACGGTGATGATGGTGACCGACTCCACCACCTTACCATCCGGCCCGACGGAGCAGTCCCAGAGCCCCAATAACCCGAAGGGCTCGCCGCCCGCCAAGCGGATGTAGAAAGGCTGCTTGCCCTTGCCTTCGCCCTTCCATTCATAGAAGCCGAGGGCAGGGATGACGCAGCGCTGGCCGCGCCGCCAGGGACCCCGGTAGCTGGCCGCCGTATCGATACCCTCGGCCCGGGCGTTGATGGTGCTGTATTTGGGCGGCTCGCCCCTGGCCCAGAAGGGGATCAGGCCCCAGCGCAGCATCACGCCTTGCCGCACGCCCTCATGCTCGCGCACCACGGGCACGGCCATGGAGGGGGCGACGTTGAAGCTGGACCAGTCGGCCCAGTGGCTCTCGGTCACGCCAAAGGCGTGCTCGATGGCCGCATCGGTTCTGGAAGCAAAACGCCCGCACATGAGCATGACCATAGCAGGCCGGGGATGCGGTGCCGAGGGACAAGCCGGGATTCCTCTGACCCGGCTGCAGAGGCAGCAGGTCCCCGGAGTAGCGCTGGAGAGACTGCAAAAAAAAGGCCCCGACAGGATCTGTCGAGGCCTTCTCTTGTGTGGTTCACCGGGACGGACTCGACAATAGGGCTCGGAGACAAATAAGGGCACTTCTAAAAATCGGCTCGTCTGGCATCATTAGTAGCAACCCGTGACGCCCCTGGAGAGAACGATGCAACCCGGCTTTTTCGATCTCGATGACCGCTACCAACTCCTGGAGAAGCTGGGCGATCCGCTTCCGAAGCTCAATGCGGTGGCCGACTGGGAGGGCTTTCGGCCGATCCTGCAGCGCGTCCGCGAGAAGGAGCGCAAAAGCAATGCCGGACGCAAGGGTTACGACGTGGTCCTGATGTTCAAGGTCCTGGTTCTGCAGCACTTTTACAACCTGGCAGACGAACAGGTGGAGTACCAGATTCGCGATCGCTACTCCTTCTGCCGCTTTCTGGGGCTGACGCCCGAGGGCAAGGTTCCTGATGCCCGCACCGTCTGGCTGTTCCGGGAGCATCTGAAGGAACTGGACCTGATGGACGAACTATTCGCCGAGCTGATGGCCCAGATCGAAGCGGCGGGCTTCATTCCGAAGCAGGGCCAGATCGTGGATGCCAGCATTGTTGCGGCGCCCCGCCAACGCAACAGCCGGGAGGAGAACGAGGCGATCAGGCGCGGCGAGGTTCCTGAAGGTTGGAAGGACAAACCCGCCATGTTGCGCCAGAAGGATGTCGAGGCCCGCTGGACGAAGAAGCACGGCAAGAGCTACTACGGCTACAAGAACCACATCAGTATCGACCGCAAGCACAAGCTGGTGCGGCACTTCGAAGTGACGGATGCGGCCACCCACGACAGCCAGGTCTTCGACGTGCTGCTGGACGATACCAATACGAGCGGCGACATCTGGGCCGACTCGGCCTATCGATCGGCAGAGCGAGAAATCCACCTTCGGGAGCCGGGGCATCGCAGCCACATCCAAACGAAGGGGACGTCGCAAAAGCCGCTGACCGGACGGCAAAAGGCGGCGAACCGGAGACGGGCGCAGGTGCGCGCTCGGGTTGAACATGTCTTTGGCGCACAGGCGGCGATGGGCGGCAAACTGGTGCGAACGATCGGGCTTGCGCGAGCACGGGTGAAGATTGCGATGACGAATATGACCTACAACCTGCGACGATGGGCATGGCTGGAAGCGACGGGAGCGGCATGAACGGCTGGTGGGGCCAAGCAAGATGCCATGAAGCGAGCGTTGAATCGATGAGGTGGCCATCATCATGATGCATCGAATCTCTGAGCCAAATGCGCCTTATTGTCTGATCGCTATCATCTGTCACCGTGCGCCGGGAAAATTGTGATTTTTAGAGGTTCCCATAATTCTCCGAAAGCGATATTTAAGGGATCATCCTCGCGGTTACCCGGTCAAGCGCCGGGCTTCTTCTGCCTGTGCGAAAGGTAAGAGCACGAACCACTTAGAACTGCTTGGGGAGACCCGCTTGCTTCAATACCGCGTTGGCAGTGTTGCGAGATAGAATTTTAGAATCGATCGGGAAATTACGGTTCGTTTTAGGGCTGTACCAAATTTCGTGATCCCCTTTCCCCTGCCGGACAAATACACATCCGGCGTCACGCAGTATCCGCTTGAGGTCGGGCGTGAGGCTGCCGCCCATTCATGACACCAATCGAACGCTTTCGTGCCGTTGCGCGACCACGTCAAACGGCAATTCATGGTCGTCGGTTTGCGGGGTAATCCCATTGGCTTCTAACAGTTCAGGGATGAGAATGCGCAACTTCTCAGTCAGGGCTTCAACAGTGTGTGCTTCAGTCACGAGACCGGGCACGTCATCACTTTCTGCGGTCCACACCTTTGCTTCCGGATCCCACAGGGCATTGACGCGAATAGCTGACATGTCACGAGCCTCGATTAGTTCACTGACCAAAAACGTCTAGACAATTATGGGGATGGGGCAAGTTGAGAAGCAATAATTTCATGGCCGGCTATCGCGGAATGGTGCCACTTAACGGGGCGAAGGCGGCCCGCTGGAGAGTGTAGCAGGCCTGCCAGAGGCTAGCGGGCATAACCCTTACCCACGGCTGTGGCTATTCTGTGACCCAACGAAAACCCGCCTTGCGGCAGGTTTTGGCTCCCCGGGACGGGTTCGACAAATCTGCCGGGAGCAGATTTGGACGCGTGCAGCGCGCCCGAAGGGGCCGCGCCAGGGATGGCGCGGATCAGCCGCCGAAGGCGGTGTGAGTCCATCGGAGCCGTATAAACAAAAAGGCCCCGACAGGATCTTGTCGAGGCCTTCTCATGTTTGGCTCCCCGGGACGGGCTCGAACCGCCGACCTAGTGATTAACAGTCGCGTCAGGGTGTGACCCCGGAATCCTTGTCACATCTGGCTGTTCTCAGAAATAACGATTTTGAGTCAGGTAGTTACGTCCACTTTTTCGGTGACGTAAAGTGACATTGTATGCCATGAAATACAGTCCTATACTGTGACTATTCTGTGACCCGGAATCAAACCGGAGACCGAATGACAGAAGGTCATTTACCGAGGACTGACCCATGCCGACCCTGACAGATACATTGCTGAGGCGCCTGGAGCCGCCAGCGAAGGGCAAGCGCATCATCTTTGACGATCACCGCGATGCGCCCCGAGGCTTTGGGGTCCGTATCACCTCTGCCGGGACCGTGACCTTCCTTCTGCGCTACAACGTGAACGGACGCGACCGGCTGCTGACAATTGGCCAGTGGCCCAAGCCCTGGAGTCTGGCCGCAGCCCGGAAGCAGGCCCATGACTTCCGGAAACAGATTGACGCCGGGCACGACATACTCGAGGAGCGCCGCGCCGACCGGGATGAGCCGACGCTATCAGATGCCCTGTCGCGATACTTCGCTGCCCACGTGGACAAGCTCAAGTCCGGCCCGGCGATCCGCGCCACCCTGGAGCGCTACCTTGTCCCCCCGCTGGGGAAAATGAAGCTGAAAGACGTTCGCCGCAGAGACGTGATTGAGGTACTCGAGACGCTGGCTCACAAGTATCCCCGCCAGGCCGCTCTCCTGCTGACTTACACGAAGGGGTTATTCGCTTGGGCCGAGGATCGGGAGATTATCGAGGCCAACCCCGTCGCCACCATCAAGCCCCGCAAGGTGGCAAAGGCCATGACACCCAAGTCCCGCGCCCGGGTGCTGAGCAATCAGGAAATTCTGGACTTCTGGACCCATGCCGAAACCTGCGGACTGCACCGCCTGACCGCCCTGGCGCTTAAGCTGATTCTGATCACCGGTCAACGCCCTGGCGAGGTGGCCGGCATGAGCTGGAGCGAGGTGGATGGGAACCTCTGGACCATCCCAGCCAGCAGGCGCGGCAAAACCGACACGTCACATACCGTCCCGCTGACTACCACCGCACTTGAGATATTGAAGCAGGCGAGGGCAGAGGGGCAGCGGCTTGCCAAACGCCGCAAGCGGGCCGCTGGATTTGTCTTCGAAGCAAGACCCGGGACCCCGGTGACCACTGCCGCCCTGGGTCGGGCTGTGGGGCGCTTTGTCGAGGCCCTGGGCAACCAGAACAAGCCTGAGGGTGGGCACTGGACACCCCATGACCTGCGTCGCACCTGCCGCACCGGATTGGCCGCTCTTGGGGTCTCCGAGACTGTCGCAGAAGCCACCATCGGGCACACCCGCAAAGGCATTGCCGCCGTCTACGATCTGCACCGCTACGACCTGGAGAAACGCACCGCCCTGGAGGCCTGGGAGCGCCGCCTGCATCGCATCATTGAGGGCAGGACGGTGGATGACAACGTCGTGCCATTGCGGCAGGCGTAGGGTGCGCCAGCTGGCTGGCAAATCCTGCGCAAACCACAACCGATCTGCATAGGAGATCAATCATGGCTGTTGCCCATTCTACCAAAGCCCGGCGCCGCGAGACGCACCAGGAAAGGGCCACCATCGATGAGGCCCTGGCGATCCTCAAGCGACGACTCAGGCACCCGGGACAGGCGATCACCTGCCCTGAGGATGCCGCCACCCTGGCCCGGCTGCACATCGGGGCTGAAGAACGGGAAGTGTTCGTCTGCTTGTTCCTGGACAACAAGCACCGACTGATCGCCCCTGAGACCCTGAGCCTCGGCACCATCAACACCGCCACCGTTCACCCGCGCGAGGTGGCCCGGGCTGCGCTGCGCCACAACGCCGCCGCCATGCTGCTCGCCCACAATCACCCCTCGGGAGATCCGCAACCGAGCCGGGCTGATGAGTGGATTACTGCGAAGATCCGGGACGTTCTGGAGTTGATCGAGGTGCGACTGCTCGATCACCTGGTGCTTGGGGAGGAGGGGTTCGTCTCCATGAAGAGGCTGGGCCTAGAGCCCTGGCGCCCGGACCCCGAGGATGCCAGGCGGACCGCCCGCCACGCCTTCATGGGCCGGCTGATTGCGCTCCTGATCGCGCGCGGCCACAGGGAGCACCAGCACCAGGTGCAATACCTGGTCGAGATGGGGGTCTGCGGCAAAGAGACCGCCGAGCATTACCTGAGCGGCCGGAGCATGCCGACACAGCGCAAGCAGAGAGAGCGGGTCTGTGCTGCCCTTGGGCTTGCAGAGGCCGAACTATTCGGCTGCAGGGAGGTGTAGGCAGATGAACGATACGGAATATCGAGACCGCCTCAATGGGCTACTCGCGCGCTCAAGGGAGGCTGGCGCCCGGCGCGAGTGGTGGCTTTTCATGGATGAGGCCGAGCGACGTCTCGATGCGGCCGGCGTGCCCCCAGGATTGGGAAGCGACGCCGCTTTTTCGCTCATTGAGTACTGGCTTCGCCTTGTGAATTGGCCAGAATTTCAGAAACGCAAGGCAAAGATCGCAGCCGCTGCCGAAAAGCTTGCCGACGCCTTGAAAGACTCGGGACTCTCTGACGCATACCGCGTCCTGGAGTTGCCCGAAGATCAGGAATCACCCGTCGAATGCACCCTTGAGAGCCATCTGCGCGCATTGGTAGCGGGAATTCGGGACGCCGAACAGGATGATCTATCTTGGATGGTGGGTGATGCCGTACCAGCTGGCCGCGAGTCGCGAAATCTGAAGCGCTTCATCATCCGACGAGTTCACTACATCGTGAACCAGCGGGCTGAATGGATCTGGGATGACGAGGATATCCGCAAGCGCTTGCCTTCAGAATGGGTGCCCCGCGAGAGTACGGACGACATACGGACCGGCTATGGAAACAACAAGATTGTCGCCCGCATCGCATCGATCCTCTTGTGCGCCGACATATCGCCTCAGGAGGTGGCCGACACGCTTCGGCGCTAATCAAATTATGGCGGATCTGACCGCCCCATAAAATTATCCGCCATTATCCAAGGTGCGCCGCTATTGTTGTGGCATTGTGCCTCCAGGTGACATAGGAGGCGATCACATGCACGACAAGCCGCGAGACTACCTGGCCGAAACTGACGAGACGTCGGAATATATCCACACTTCCCCCCGCACCCTGATCCGCTGGCGAAACGAGGGCAAGGGCCCCCCATATATCAAAGCTGGCCATCGCGTGCTCTACCGCAAGCGAGACGTGGACGCTTGGCTTGAGGGCCGTAAGGTCATCCCTGTGCGTGAACAGGAGGCGGCCTGATGAGTGTAGATTATTGGGGCCATCATAGCGACGCCGTGAACCGCCTCGCCGCCACCCTCACGAACGTGGTGATGGCCGCTGCGATGGAGATCCTCTGCGACGAGACCGGGCTCCAGCCGCCCAGGCCGAACAGACGGCAGAAATGAGCTCGGCACAACATCTCCAGGCAGACGAGATCCGGGCCATGCTGAGTTTCGTGGACGCGCATGACCGCGAGACCTGGGTCCGCATGGCCATGGCCGTCAAGGCTGAGCTGGGCAACGATGGCTTTGGGATCTGGGATAGCTGGAGCCAGACCGCCGATAACTACGACGCCAGGGCCGCCAGGGACGTGTGGCGCAGCATCAAGGACGGCCCCATCACCATTGGCACTCTGGTCCACATGGCCCGGGAAAACGGCTGGCAGCCTGACCGGCCGCTCACCCTTAACCGGCGCCCCACAACACCCAAAATACCGACACCGATATCAGCCGAGCCGTCACCGACGCAGGCATACGCTCATGAGCTGTGGGCGAGCGTGAACCGGGACGACCGTGCTGTGGCCTCACACCCCTATGCCCAAAAGAAGGGCATCACCCATGCCGCAGGCGCTGGGCGTGGTCGGGTCACCGGGCGCCTGGTTGGACGCGATGCGGATTGCCTGGTGATCCCCGTGCGAACCCTCTCCGGCGTACTGGTTGGCGTGGAGTGCATCAACACCGCCGGCGCCAAGCAGTCCTTTGGTTCAAAGAGTCAGGGCTGCCTGATCCTTGGCAACACCAAGGACCCGAACATCCCGTGGGCCGTGGTGGAGGGCTGGGCAGACGCGGTCACCTTTGTTTTCGGGTGGCACCGCGGCAACGCCGTTGCCGCTGCCGCGTTCGGCAAGGGCCGCATGGAGCCCGTGGCTCACGCCGTGGACGTGTACTTCTGTCCGTGCGAGATCCTGATCATCGAGGATGCCGCATGACCGTCCGCCGTGTTCAGTTACCGAAAGGCCCAGAAGGCCAGAAGGACGTGAACGATTACCGTGACCAACCGGAAATCATCGGCCAGACGGTGGACCTCGACGTGCCCCGCGGCAAAGATCCGGGAGAGCGCAAACGCCCTGTCATCGAGATCAAGTCCGGAGAGCTCCCGGCCATTGTGGATGCTGCAGAAGATGCGCTCCTCGCAGAGGGCTGCGACATCTATCAGTCGGGTGGCCGCCTGGTGGCGATCGGTCACACGGATCCATCGCGACGCCGCAGCTCTGTAAGACGCATCGAAGGTGCGCCGCGCTTGGTGCCCGTGACACCGATCCACCTCCGGGAAGTCCTGACCCGTGCCGCGCAGTGGCTGCGATATGATGCCCGAGCTCAGGCAATGCGCCCAGTGGACTGTCCCGTGGCCGTGGCCGCCGCCCTGATCGATCGCGGGCGGTGGTCACTTCGCGAGCTTATAGGCTACATCGAAGCACCGACCGTGCGCGCGGACGGCACCCCCATCACTGCCCCGGGTTACGACGAGGCGACTGGGCTCTACCTGGTGCCTGGTTCTCCGCAGGTTGAGCTCATCTCAACACCCACCCATGAAAATGCCGTGGAATCTGCGCGCGCGCTGGCTGCTGCTGTTAGTTCGTGGCCGTATGTGGATAGCGGTGACCTCTCTGCAGCCGTGGCGATGATCATGACGATGTTGTATGCACGGTCGGTCGATGCCGTCCCCATGGCCTGTGTGACCGCCCCGACACCGGGAACCGGCAAGTCACTCCTCGTTGATGCTGGGTCGATCATTGCGACCGGGCGCCGTGCGGCGGTGGTATCCCTGGGCCGGGACCCAACCGAGGCCGGCAAGCGCCTAGCCGCGGGCTTGCTCGCGGGGGATAGCCCGCTGGTCGCGGACAATGTAGAGACCCCTCTCGGGGATGAGCTGCTATGCCAGGCGATCACGCAGCCGTGGCTGTCGATACGGCCCCTCGGCACGTCTACACCTGTACGAGTGCCCTCACGCACGGCGCTGGCAGCAACCGGCAACAACCTGGTGATTCGCGGCGACTTGACTCGGCGGGTCATGATGATCCGCATTGACGCGAAGCTGGAGCGCCCCGAGACCCGCGAGTACGAGGGTGACATTCTGGCCGATCTCCTGCACAGCCGGTCGGAGCTCATAGCCGCAGCGATAACCGTGACCGTCGCCTACCACCGTGCAGGCTGTCCCGTCGTCCCCGTGTCCCCGCTGGGTGGATTCCACGACTGGGATCGCCTCGTACGCCGTCCGTTGGTGTGGGCCGGCCTTGACGATCCGCTAGGGCCTACGGCCGACATCAGGAACGATGATCCGGACCGCGCCGCAATGGTGGCGCTGCTCACCGCGATGGCAGAAACCTATGGCGACCGTACTGTGACGGCGGCCGACATCATCGACGATGCAGCTCGGGGCGCCCCCCGATATGCAGGCGACGGCTATGCCTACGATCACCCGGCTCTCCATGATGCCGTCCGCCAGGTTTGCGGGGATCGAGTAGACGCCAGGCGGCTAGGCTACGCGCTACGTCGGTACCGGGGTCGGATAGCAGACGGGCTGCAGTTGCAGAGCGAGGCCCGCTACGGCCCCGCCAAGGTGGCCGGGTGGCGTGTCGTTACTGTGTGATGCCTTTCCCTCTCTTGGGGGTGATGGGGGGTAATAGGGGTGATGTTTATATATACGCGCGAAAAAATGTCAGTGACAAAAAAAATAGATGAGCGGGGAATCGTCCCCCCATCGCCCCCATCACCCCTCCCGGATGTCACACCGCGTGAGTTCGTAGAGGGTGCGCCAGGAGGCTGGCAAATCCGGCCCATGGGCCGGATTTGCGATGGTGCGGTTGCGCGCTATTGCCATGAAGCGCCGCGCGGTCTGCCAGGGCCACCGTGTGCAGGCAGCCCCAGTCACTGGAGTGTTGCGGGTCCTTCCGACGAGTCGCGCACGCGGGTAATCCAAACCGCGTTTTCCGCCCACCGCCAAGGTCTCTATAGGCTTCCTTTCTAGTAGATTCAGTAGGTTACATGAACTTTTCCATTCTTGTTCTGAGGCACTGAAGTGATCGTCAACAAGAAGCAGCTCTCTGACATCCTAGGCGTGAGTGAGCGGACGCTCACCGACTGGCAGCGCGAAGGCCTGCCGATGGTCCTCAACGCCGGCCGCGGCGGATCGAACCAGTACGACACCGCGCAGGTGATCGAGTGGCAGATCCAGCGCGCCCTGGCTGGCGAGAAGCGAGAGACCGCGCGCGAGCGGCGCGATCGTCTCGAGGGGGATCTGCTGGAGATCAAGCTTGCCAAGGACGCGGGCAACCTGGTTGCCGTTGCCGACATTGAACCGGTTTGGTCCGGAGCCATCCTGGCTGCACGTGCAGAGTTCCGAGCCTGGGCGGATCGGCTGCGAGCGGAGATCGACAGCCGCTACGGCCTGGAGACGGATGCCGAGATCTATGCGGCCGCCGTGGATGCCACCCTGAGCAAGCTTTCCGAGCAGCCTCCGGAGAATGACGACTCGGATGAGACGCTTGATCTGGCGGACCTTGAAGAAGAGGCGGGCGACGAATGAGCGGCAACCCCATGGCACAGGTCCCGGAGTTCCTGGACACCCGAAAAGTGGCCCGGAGACTGCTGGCCCGGGTCTGGCGCTGCTGGGCGCCACCACCGCGCATGACCACCCGGGAGTGGGCCGACCAGTTCATGTACCTGTCCGCGGACTCCGGCGCTGCGCGGCACGGCAAGTACCGCAGCCAGGTGACGCCCTGGCTGCGCGAGATCCAGGAGGCGGTAGACGATCCGCGCATCAAGAAGCTGGTGGTCATGAAGTCGGCGCAGATCGGCTGGACCGCAGGGGTCGTGATGCCCTACATCCTGCGCCGTATCGACCTGGACCCATCACCCATCGTGGTAATGTTCCCGACGATGGAAGCCGCCAAGGAGTTCAACGTCGAGAAGTTTATCCCGACGGTCGACGTGACCCCACGCCTGCATGGCAAGATCGATGTCTCGACCACGCGGCGAAGCGGCAATCGCTGGAGCTTCAAGAAATTCGCGGGAGGGTTTCTCAAGTTCGTCGGGTCGAATTCACCTCGCAGCGTGAAGTCATCCTCGGCACCTGTCCTGATCGTTGAAGAGCCCGACGATGCAAGCCGGGATCTCAAGGGCCAGGGCGATTCCATCCGCCTGCTGGAGGATCGCGCCAAGACGCACCCGAGCGCCAAGATTGTCTATGGCGGCACGCCGACCCTCAAGGGCCTGAGCTCCATCGAATGGGCCTATCTCAACTCCGACCAGCGCAAGCTGTTCGTCCCGTGCCCGCACTGCGGCGAGGAGCACGTGCTTGACTGGGGCAACGTACGCTGGCGGGAGGATCCTGACCATAACCACGAGGTCTATGGTCACGCCCTACCGGAGACGGCCTTCTATGTCTGTCCGCACTGCGGCGCCACTTGGGACGATCACCAAAAGAACGAGGCGGTTCGGCGCGCCGTTCGGGAACGCAGATGGCGAGCTACGCAGCCCTTTGAGGGCGTAGCCGGATACTACCTCTCGGAGCTCTATGTCAGCTGGGACGCCTCCCGCATGTCGAACTTGGTGCGTCGATACCTGCAGGCGAAGCATAAGGCGGCGCAGGGCGACTCCGGCGAGCTGGTTGCCTTCTGGAATTCAGTCTTGGGGCTCCCGTATGAATTCGGGGAGGGCCAGCTACCGCGCGAAGAGCTCGAGGCCCTTGCTCTGGACTACCCCGAGCGCACGGTACCCAATGGCGGCTTGGTGCTGACAGTGGGCGTGGACGTACAGCATAACCGCTTCGCGTTGGTGGTGCGCGCGTGGGGGCGTGGGGAAGAGTCCTGGCTTGTGTACGCTGCCGAGTTGTTTGGCACGGTGACAGATAAGACCGATCCCGTATGGCAGGAGTTGGAGCAGACAGTCTTTGGTGCGTTCCAGCGCGCGAGTGGCCAGGAGGCCCGCGCCAAGGCCGTGTCCATCGATGCCGGCGATGGCGTCACCAGCGACCTGGTATACAGTTGGGTGCGAGACATGAAGCGCCGGTACCCGGGCGTGACCATCATGCCCGTGAAGGGCTCCAGCGACCGGAATATGGAGCGCGAGATCTTCAGCCTGCCGAGGACCGTGGATCACCGCACGCCCACCAAGGCCGATCGATGGGGCCTGAGGGTGTTCATAGTCGGGGTCAACAAAGCCAAGGATCTGCTGCTGGGCGGCGATGAGCGTGCCGGCCGGCTGCGCCTCTCGGGTAATGGCCCTGGGCGTTTCCATGTGTACCGCGACGTTCGGGCCGATTACTGGGACCACCTGTCCGCCGAAGTCAAGGCGCCTTCCAGGCGGCATAGGAATCGCCTGGTCTGGCAGAAGAAGGCTGGACGACCCAATGAGTTCCTGGATTGCGAGATCTATGCCCTGCATGCCGCACGTGCCCTGAAGGTGCATACATGGACGCCTGGGCAGTGGGAGCGACTGGAGCGCCAGACCCTGCAATCAGATCTTTTCTCCAGATGCCCAACGCAGGAGAACAGGCCCTCCCGTGATCCTGATCCGAAGGTGACGCAGGAAAAGCCTGTCGCACCCCGGAAGAGAAAGCGCCGATCGTGGGTCGGCCTGGGGCGCGAGGACTGGACGCTGTGAGCGCCGACGACCCGACTATCCTCAGTACCATCACCGAGGAGATCCGTGCGGCGTGCGTCGCGCTTGGTGTTCCGAATGAAATCTCCGATGAGATCGCGCGCCGCGTTGACCTGCGGGTGCGCACCGACTTTGGCGGCGAACGGCCCTACATACCCTGCCTAGCCAACCATCGCCGCCGCCAGGCGCTCGACATGATACGAAAAGGCGCGAGCCCCGAATCTGCTGCAAAGGCGGTCGGAGTACATCCAAGCACGACCTATCGCTGGCGCCGCCAGGAGAACAAGGGGCGGCCCCGAAAGCACGGCGCCGGCTTGGGTAAGGAGGATTGGGTGCTGTGAGCCTACCCGATCCCATATCGGCGCTTGAGCGTTTCGCCCGCTACGTGGACCGAATACCCGACCGGGACGTGCGTGCAGTCCTGGAGCGCAGCGTCTCGGCACTCCTATGTGGCGATGATCCGCGAGAAGCCATCGGTCTGGCCGGCACCGAGGGGCGGCGCGCGAGAGAGGCTGCCCGCAACTTTTGGCTTTGCCGAGCCATGCGCCAGGTGGAAGGCAACACGCCGTGGGCCCGCTGTAAGGCGTTGAGTCAGGAGATCAACCGCTTCGAGGCCATCATCTGGGTGGGGTGGCGCACATTGGTGGCCGCACCAGAAGACGCATCTGAACTCAGGTCATGCCTGTTCAATGCTCGGCGCCTTGGCCCTCTCCCATCCACACCCGAGCAGCTTCGAAACATTCTCAAAGGCATGGAAATCCAGCCTGTTCAGATTTTGCAGGAAACCAACCAAGATGTAGGTCAGAAAAGTGAATTGCTCACTTTCGCCAAAAAGTGAGGATCACTCCCCTGCGTCATTCGTGAGTACTTCAGCGGCGGGCCTCCGCTTAATGCAGTCAGGAGCACAAGAATTCCACGAACCACAAGCCAGAGAGATGAGGCATGCAGATCATGAGCACATTGGCTAAAGCATTCGAATCCATCCGAAAATTTCGCAATGACATCGAGGCAGAGATCGATAGCCTGGAGTCCCAACGCGAAACCCTGATGCGGGAACGAGAGGAAGTCAGGCACCTGCCGATCCCCCGGGAAGATGCGATCCGGCGGATGGAAGCGCTGATTGACCACTGGCAGGAGCCCTACGAAGAACGGGTCAGACTCGCCCTGCTCAGTCTGTCAGATCCTGGGCGTTTGTATGACTCACCTAACGTCGTCATCAACCCGCTCTCGATCAGCGGAGACGAAGACATCCGAGGGGGCGTGCTGAGAAATCAAGCCCCGTTCGTTGGCGAACGCCTTTACATGGAAGGGGCGAAAATCCATTCGCTCATGGGCCTGCTGGGCCCGACCGTGATCAAGCAGCGTCTGCGCGAGATCATGGAGAGCATGCCTTACCCTGACCAGGTGGGTCTGCCGATGGCGGAGAGGTCCGCACGATTGCAGGAACTGGACGATCAGATCCGGGGCCTAAGCGCGAAGATCGCGGCCCTCGTCAATGAGGCCCGGGAAGCGGGCATTGATTTTTGAAATGGAAGCGCCAAGTCATGCAGCGCGACGCGCGTCGAGATGGCGGTTCACTGCTCCAACGATGGAACTCGCCACGGCTGCGATTCCCAGGCAACCCTCCTGGCCGGTCTATCCCCGGAACAGCATGACGGTTGCCGTGCATGAGGCCGCGCACCTCGTGCTGGCACTCAAGGTGGATAGGGACTCGCGGGACACGCAGTACGTGGCGAGGGTTTCCCCCACTGGTTCGGGCGCAGTGGAGACATGGCGCAGCGGCAAGCGAGTCAGCGCTGCGGGCGGGATGATCGATCACCCGCCTGTTTTGCCGGACCCGGAGTTCTGGAGACCGGCGGCGCTCAATCGAGCCGCCGTGTACATGGCCGGACTCGCTGCGGAGGTACTGTTCCATGACTGCGTGGATGAGGTAGTTGGATGGCCCCATCTCGAGGACTATCCGGACCTTCAGAACGCGTCTCGCTTTCTGGCGTTCGGCTGGCCGGAGCATCATGGCGGGCCCTTGTGGCTCGCGTGGAGACACACCCTTTGGATGCTGACGCATGACGAAACATGGGATTGGGTGATGCGGGTCGCATCGGAGATCGACCAACGCGGGTGTTGCGATTCTGCCATGGCGCATCACCTGCGAGAGGCACGCGCTTGTTGATGCTGGGCCGTCAGGTGGTGTGCCCGGGTCACGGATTGGCCCTCGGCGACCTACCTACCAACCCCGGGGTCGTCGGTCCCCGGCCTCTGCAAACCGACCGCCTGCGGTGGAAGACCTGACCCCACGCGGTAGGCACTTTAGCTCGGAGGGCATGGCAGGCGTTGGTGCGTCCGACGAACCATCGACGGCCCCGGATTAATCGGGGCGCAGTTTATTGAAGTCTTGGACGGTTTGGGAGGTAGAACTCAATGGATCAATCCATAGCCATTCAGCTGCGCGCCGACATCGCACAAGCTGTGCGCGAGATGCGCAATGCACGGCGCGAGATCGGCGGCGTGGGCCGCGCCGGCCAGGAGTCCGCCCGAAACATGGTTGACCTGCAGCGCAGCCTGCAAGAAGTCGAGCGCCGCATGCAGGGAATTTCCCGTGCCGGGAGAACCTTCCGCAACGTGCTGGCCGCCATCGGCATCGGAGTCTCCATCAAGGGTATTCTCGATGCCACGATTGCCCAGGAGCGGGCCATGGCGAACATTGAGGCCCGCATCAAGTCCACAGGCGGTGCCGCTGGCGTCACTGCGGACCAACTGGCGAAGATGGCCGGCGAGTTTCAGAACATCACCACCTTTGGCGACGAGGCCATTCTTGACGCGCAATCCGTGCTCCTGAGCTTCACCAGAATCCAGGGCGCCGACATGTTTCGAGAGGCGACCCAGGCTGTCACCGACCTGGCTGCCGCCATGAACATGGACCTGCGCAGCGCCGCGCAGCAGGTGGGCCGCGCATTGAATGATCCCATCGCAGGCCTTTCGGCTCTCTCCCGCGCTGGCGTGCAGTTCACCAATGAGCAGAGGAACACCATACGCACCCTGATACAGATGGGCGACCTGGCCGGCGCGCAGCGGGTAATCCTCGATGAACTGGCGACGCGATATGGCGGCGCAGCGAGGCGCCTACGTGACACGTTCGGCGGCGCTTTGACGGGGCTGCGCAACGCATTCGGCGATCTTCTGGAAGCCAAGAGCGGTCTCGATGATGCCAAGGATTCCGTGGAGGAGCTCACCCGCCTGCTGCAGGATCCCATGGTGGTGGATGCCATCAACAACATCACCAGCGCCTTGATTTCAGGATTCGGCAAGGCCGCGCAGATCGTCACCGGGCTGAACCTGGTGCTGTTCGGCCCCTCCGATGGTCTCCTGCGGTTGGATGATGAAATCCGCAAGATCGACGGCCAGCTGAACAAGCTGGAGTCGCTGTTGCGCCGGCCCCGGGCCATGCGCCTGACTACCGACCCCAACCTGATCGGCGGTTGGGCCAGCGATGAGGCGATTCAGGCGCGCATCGATGCCTTGCGCATGGAGAGGAGCGAGCTCGCCGACATCTATTGGTTGATGATCAGTGATCGGGCTGAGCGCGACCGCGAAGAAAGGCAGAGTGCCAGCGCCTTGACTGAGATCAAGCTGCAAGAGACCAACGACATCAAGCGCGCCCTGGGCCAGCAGGTAGACGCCTACCGCGAAGCCAACCGTGCTTTCGAGCAGGCCCAGCGCGAACGCCTGCAATTGGAACAGCGGGCCGCCGATCTGCGCCAGGAGTTTGCCGGGGCCAGTGCAGAGGAAAGCGCCGCGGCCAACGTAGTGGCCCTATACCGGGAATTCCCCGAGCTGCTGCGGGCGCTGGAGTCCGGCGACTGGGATACCGCCGCCAAGGGCGCCGAGCGTCTCGAGGAGCGCCTGCGCAGGGCCAAGGAAGAGGGCAGCCTCTCCAGCCTCGAAATGAAGCGCCTGGTTGGCGAGGTGGCCCGGGTGTGGGAAGGCATCGGCGCAGGCCGCGAGGCCGAGGCCGCCGCCCGGCTGGAGGCCATCCAGGACAAGATCCGCGAACTCACCGAGCAGGCCGCCGAACTCTCCAACCTTGAGATCTCCTTCGACGAGGCCGGCGCGGTGGAGAACGCCGACGCCCTGCGGGAGCTGCTCCAGCAGCAATTCGCGCTCAAGCCGGTGCAGGTGCCGGTGGTGGTGCAGGCCCTGGAGAGCGGCGGCAACCGCACCCCCGGCTATGCTTCGGGCGGTTTCATCCGCGGCCCCGGCAGCTCGCGCTCAGATTCGATCCTGGCGCGGCTGTCCAATGGTGAGTACGTACTGCCGGCCAACGCGGTGCGCTACTACGGGCTGGAATACCTGGAGCGCCTGCGCATGATGCGCCTGCCGAAGTTCGCCAACGGCGGCCTGGTGAACAACCTGCGCGTGCCGTCCGTGCCGAGTCCGGTGATGGGCGCTGGCGGTGGCGGCACGCCAGTACACATCCACCTGCCGAGCGGTGACTCCTTCACCCTCTCGGGCACTAACGACCAGATCGACCACGTGCAGAGGGTTCTGGCGTTGGCATCGCTCAAGCACGGGAGGCGGTGATGAGTGCGTCTACACGCAAGCCCTACGACTCTGAGGTGCAGGATTTTTTGTCAGAAGTCGCTGAACTTTACGTGCAGAAAAAGGTGTCACCTAGCCAAGCCATGGTGGCGTTCGCACACGCAATAGCTGAGCTTGTGGTCATTTCGTCGCTTACACCCGAAGATGTGTACGGATCGCTCGATTCTATTAACCGCGAAATGCGACGGCACGCGGTGGATGATCCGCTCAGGTCATATCGCCGTTGGGTTGCCCAAGAGAACGAGAATGGCCGACCCTAAAACCCGCCCACCTGTGACGCTGTCCACGCCAGACGCCTTCGGTCAGCGAATTCAGAGGCGCCGCATCGTGCCGCCCATCACAGTCAAGGGCCCCTCTGGACAAAGCATCCGGATCCAGCCTGAGCTTGTTTATCCGGTGGTCCGGTATCATCGTTGTGGTGAGTTGGTGTGGTCGAAAATCACGCTCCTGCCCCACTGGCACCGGCTGATCGTCGCGGAGCACCCCAAAAAGCTATGCCGCCGCATTGGGAAGGCGTTATGCCTCAGATGGAGTAACGCATGAAGCCTGCCACCGCCGAGCGTCGCCGCGAGGCGATCATTGCCAGCATCAAGAGGCGCAAGGCTCTACGGTTGGAGCGGCTTCGGAACTTCTGGCGCATCACCGGCCCGGGCGTTCGGATCTTGGTCAAGGATTTGGCACTACTGGTCCCTCGAGACCTTGATCCGCCTGGCCCGCATGGGCTGGAGTAGACCAGACCCCGGCCAATGTGCCGGGGTTTTTCTTGGGAGCTGCCAATTCTGGTTCGGTTAGCAGTTAATCACCAGGGAGACTCACCCCCCCCAACTGTCGGCCGTTGCCAAATGCTGCTCTTGGGCAGCATTTGCCAGCCAGCTGGGGAGGTCTCACCGACCCCGACTGCCGGCGGTTGCCACGGCCCTGCGTGAAGGCCTCGCCGCGCCTGGGCTGCGGGTCTGCTCGAGCGCAACGCCGACCCCCTGACCCCGGGTGCCGTTCAGGCTTGTTTGGCCCGAATTATGCTTGATGGAATAATTTGTGCATTAATGCAATTACCGTTCCACCAAGCAATAAACGTTCCCACCATTGCCGACCCCCCCTGAATCAGCCCGCAGCCCGCGCCGGGACTGCCACGCCCTGGTGGTGCGGGTCGGGATGGTCGGCGGGATTGTGCGGGCTCATGCGGTGAGCCACCCCCTGCGCTATCCTCGGGCACGAACCGACTGGAGGGGTTGCGCGGTGACTTACAGGACCAAGGGCACGTCGGGGCCGCTTGTGCTGGCCCTGCTTAGATTGATCCACGCCGACCCATGGGCGACCGCCGACGAGCTGGCCTTGCAGCTGGGCGTGAGCCGGGCAACGCTGAGGCGCTCCTTCAACGCCATGCGCGAGGACTACGGGGTGCGGCATCGAGTGGTCCCGCGAAACATCCAGCCCGACGACAGGACGTTACCAGGTCAGGGATTGGGGCGTATTCAACCGCCGCCGGGTGCTGGGGTGAGAGGGCCGCCAACGCGGTGCGCTGACTTCCCTGATCGGTGCATCGCGACTTGTGGTTGGCGAAGGCGGCCCGTTGGGAAGTGTAGAAGGCTAGTAAGCAGACTGCGGGCAGACCCTGACCACTGCTGTGACTATTCTGTGACCCAACGAAAAACCCGCCTTGAGGCGGGTTTCGTAAGCCCTTGTTTTATTTGGCTCCCCGGGACGGGCTCGAACCGCCGACCTAGTGATTAACAGTCACCCGCTCTACCGACTGAGCTACCGGGGAATCGGTGAAGCCGCGCATCTTATAGGAAGCGGCCGGGCAGGGTCAAGGCAGAGCCCGGACCGGACCGGCCCGGGGGTCTCAGCCTTCCACCGCCTGGCGGATGCGGGCGACGGCCTGCTTGAGGTTGTCCATGCTGGTGGCAAACGAGATGCGCACGTGGCCGTCGGCGCCGAAGGCGGAGCCGGGCACCAGGGCGACGCCGTGATCCAGCAGGCGCTCGGAGAAGGCGGCGTCGGTGTCCAGACCCAGCTTTTCCATGGCGCCCTTGACGCTGGGCAGGCAGTAGAAGGTGCCATCGGAGGGCAGGCAGTTGACGCCGGGGATGGCGTTCAGGGCCTCCACCAGGTACTCGTGGCGCTGCTCGAAGGCGTTGCGCATGGATACCACGCAGCTCTGGTCGCCCTTGAGCGCCGCCTCGGCCGCCGCCTGGGCGATGGAGGTGGGGTTGGAGGTGCTCTGGGACTGGATCTTCTTCATGGCGCCGATGAGCTTCTTCGGGCCGCCGGCATAGCCGATGCGCCAGCCGGTCATGGAGTAGGCCTTGGAGACACCGTTGAGCACGATGGTGCGCTCGTAGAGGTCCGGGCAGGCCATCAGGATGTTACAGAAGGCCTGGCCCCGGAACATGATGTGCTCGTACATGTCGTCGGTGGCCACCAGCACGTGGGGGTGGCGCAGCAGCACCTCGGCCAGGGCGCGCAGTTCGTCACGGGTGTAGGCCACGCCGGTGGGGTTGGAGGGACTGTTGAGCATCAGCAGCCGGGTGCGCGGCGTGATGGCGGCCTCCAGCTGCTCGGGGCTCATCTTGAAACCCTGGGCCTGGTCGGTCTGCACGATCACCGGCTTGCCGTCGGCCAGCAGGGTCATGTCCGGGTAGGAGACCCAGTAGGGGGCGGGGATGATGACCTCGTCACCCTCGTCCAGCAGGGCCTCGAACAGGTTGAAGATGCTGTGCTTGCCACCGCAGGAGACCAGGATCTGGTCCGGCTCGTAGCTGTGGCCGTTGTCGCGCACGAACTTGTCGATGATGGCCAGCTTCAGGCCCGGGGTACCGTCCACGGCGGTGTACTTGGTCTTGCCCGCATGCAGGGCGGCGATGGCCGCCTCCTTGATGTGCTCCGGGGTATCGAAGTCCGGCTCGCCGGCGCCGAGGCCGATGATATCGCGTCCCTGGGCCTTGAGCTGGGCGGCCAGGGCGGTCACCGCCAGGGTGGGGGAGGGCTTGATGCGCTGAACGCGGGCGGAAAGCTTGATGTCCAAGGTCGTGTCCGGTGAGTCTGGTTGGTTGAAAACGGGCGCAGGCGGGGCCGCAGGGACCGGCGCCGGGCGACTGCGCAAAACACCTTACATGATACGCAATCACGTCGGTTAAAATAAGCCCAATGACCCAGCAATTTACCCTCAAGACCGGCTACACCCCGGCCGGCGACCAGCCCGCCGCCATCGAAAAGCTGGTGGAAGGCCTGGAAGACGGCCTCGCCCACCAGGTCCTGCTCGGCGTAACCGGCTCCGGCAAGACCTTCACCATCGCCAACGTCATCCAGCGCACCCAGCGGCCCACCATCATCCTGGCGCCCAACAAGACCCTGGCCGCGCAGCTGTACGGGGAGATGAAGGAGTTCTTCCCGGACAACGCGGTGGAGTACTTCGTCTCCTACTACGACTACTACCAGCCGGAGGCCTACGTGCCGGCCTCGGACACCTTCATCGAGAAGGACGCCTCCATCAACGACCACATCGAGCAGATGCGCCTGTCCGCCACCCGGGCCCTGCTGGAGCGGCGCGACGCCATCATCGTGGCCAGCGTCTCGGCCATCTACGGCCTGGGGGACGTGAACGCCTACATGCAGATGGTGCTGCACCTGAAGCGCGGCGACCGGGTGGACCAGCGGGACATCCTGCGCCGCCTGGCGGAATTGCAGTACACCCGCAACGACATGGAGCTGCGCCGGGGCACCTACCGGGTGCGCGGCGAGGTGATCGACATCCACCCGGCGGAATCCGAGCGCGAGGCGGTGCGCATCGAGCTGTTCGACGACGAGATCGAACAGCTGTCCTATTTCGACCCGCTCACCGGCGAGATCCTCAAACGCGTCGCCCGGCTCACGGTCTACCCCAAGACCCACTACGTCACCCCCCGCGAGACCATCCTGAATGCCGTGGAGCAGATCAAGGTGGAGCTTCGCGAGCGCCTGGAACAGCTGCGCTCGGTGGAGAAGCTGGTGGAGGCCCAACGCCTAGAGCAGCGCACCCTCTTCGACATCGAGATGATGCTGGAGGTGGGCTACTGCTCGGGCATCGAGAACTACTCCCGCTACCTCTCCGGCCGCAAGCCCGGCGAGCCGCCGCCGTGCTTCTTCGATTACCTGCCCAAGGACGCCCTGCTGGTGGTGGACGAGAGCCACGTGACCATCCCCCAGCTGGGCGGCATGTACCGGGGCGACCGCTCCCGCAAGGAGACTCTGGTGGAATACGGCTTCCGCCTGCCCTCGGCCCTGGACAACCGCCCCCTGCGCTTCGAGGAATTCGAGGCCCTCTCGCCCCAGGCCATCTACGTCTCCGCCACCCCGGGCCCCTACGAACTGGAGCACGCGGGCCAGGTGGTGGAGCAGGTGGTGCGCCCCACCGGTCTGGTGGACCCGGAGGTGGAGGTGCGCCCGGCCACCCACCAGGTGGACGACGTGCTCTCGGAGATCCGCGCACGGGTGGCGGTCAACCAGCGGGTGCTGATCACCACCCTGACCAAGCGCATGGCCGAGGACCTGACCGAATACCTGCACGAGCACGACGTGCGGGTGCGTTACCTGCACTCGGACATCGAGACCGTGGAGCGGGTCGAGATCATCCGCGACCTGCGCCTGGGCGAATTCGACGTGCTGGTGGGCATCAACCTGCTGCGCGAGGGCCTGGACATGCCCGAGGTCTCCCTGGTGGCCATCCTGGACGCGGACAAGGAGGGCTTCCTGCGTTCCGACCGCTCCCTGATCCAGACCATCGGCCGTGCCGCCCGCAACCTCCATGGCAAGGCCATCCTGTACGCCGACCGGATCACCGGCTCCATGGCGCGGGCCATGGAGGAGACCGAGCGACGCCGGGAGAAACAGCTCGCCCACAACCTGGAGCACGGCATCACGCCCAGGAGCGTGGAGAAGCGCATCGCCGACATCATGGAAGGCGCCTACGCAGGCGGGTCCATGGCCTCGCCCAGGCGTTTCGCCAAGGTGGCCGAGGAGGAGATCGCCTACGGCCTGCCGCCGGAGAAGGCGGTCAAGGAGATCGCCCGGCTGGAAAGCCAGATGTATGAGCATGCCCGCAACCTGGAGTTCGAGGAGGCCGCGCGCCTGCGCGACCGCATCGAGCACCTGCGCAAGGGCTCCCTGGGCATGCCGGAGACCGCAAACGGATGAGGATCATGAGAACCCTGCTGATCACGGCGGCACTGCTGGCCGTCACCTGGGGCGGCACCCTGGCTGCGGACCCGGCCGAACAGGCCCTGCGCGCCCTGAACCCGGATTCTGAGCTGGTGGGCAGCGTGGAGACGGTGCGTTCCCGCTACGAGGACACCCTGATCGACATCGCCCGCGCCCACGGCCTGGGCTACCACGCGATCCGCAACGCCAACCCCGGGGTGGACGCCTGGATCCCGGGGGAGGGCACCGAGGTGATCCTGCCCCGCCGGCACATCCTGCCCCGGCAGCACCGCTCGGGCATCGTCATCAACCTGCCGGAGATGCGTCTCTACGACTACACCGCCGGCCAGGACCACATCATGACCTATGCCATCAGCATCGGGCGCATGGACTGGTCCACGCCGCTCGGCACGCTCAGGGTCATCCAGAAGACCGAGCAGCCCACCTGGACCCCGCCGGCCTCCATCCGGCAGGCCTATGCCGCCCGGGGCGAGTCCCTGCCGGCGGTGGTGCCGCCGGGGCCGGACAACCCGCTGGGCGAATTCGCCATGCGCCTGAGCAACCCCAGCTACCTGATCCACGGCACCAACTGGCCCGAGGGCATCGGCATGCGCGCCACCCACGGCTGCATCCGCCTGGCCCCCTCGGACATCGAGCACCTGTTCTCGCGCATCCCGGTGGGCACACCGGTGCACATCGTCAACGAACCGGTGAAGGCGGGCTGGGACGGCGACACCCTCTACCTGGAGGCACACCCGGTGCTGGAAGAGCTCCAGGAGCCCAACAACCTCACCCCCGCGGTGCGTGCCGTGGTTCGGGCCACCGGCGCTCGCCCGGCCGAGGTGGACTGGGCCGCCGTGACCCGCATCGCCAACGCGCGCACCGGCATACCGGAGGCGGTGGGCATCGCCAGGGCCTTGGCGGACGAGGAACGCGCCCCGGTCCCGGTGGAGATCCAAACCGCCATGGCGCCCGCGCCGGCGCCGAGCGCCCGGGTGACTGAAGGTGTGGGGATCGAAGGGGGCTGGTATGTGCAGCTGGGCAGTTTCGGCGATGCGGGCAATGCCCGACGCCTGGCCCTGCGCCTGGAAGAGGCGGGCTTCAGTGCTCACCTGCAGGACCACACCCCCGGCGAGCGGGCCATGACCCGTGTGCTGGTCGGACCGGAGCAGAATGCCAACGACGCCAAGGCACTGGTCACCCTGCTGGAGGAGGCCGTGGGCCTCAAGGGACACCTGCTGAATCTGCGGGGGGCCGGCGAGTAATCTCGGTCTACTGAATAGCGAAAGATCATTCTCTCGCGGAGGCGCGGAGGCGCGGGGGAAACAAATTCTTCAATCGCTTGATCCCCGTGGCCCCGTGTCTCCGTGAGAGGGCCGGTTTTGAGCTGTGGCGCGGACAAAACCCAAAAGACCTAGACCTCTCGCCAAGACGCGAAGGCGCCAAGAAAAGCAACTCATCATATTGAAAAGATTTTCTCTGCGACTCAGCGTCTCCGCGAGAACATTGGTTTTTGCGGACTTACACCAAGACCATGTTCTCTCACGGAGACACGGAGCCACGGGGAGAACTCTCCAAAGAGATTTCTTCGCGCCTTCGCGTCTTAGCGAGAGATCAGGCCGTTTAAGCCTTTCAAGCTATATGCCCACCCACAAAAAACGCCCGAAATCGGGCGCAATCAGGGTCGCCTAAGCATGAAGCCCTCCGGGCGATCATACGCAGGCCGATGAGAAACCGGACCGGCTCGCCGTGGCTCGCCGGTCCGATGACTTCAATCCGAGTTACTTGGCAGGGCTGCGCTGGTACATGCGCTCCATGCTTTCCTTGAGACGGGCATACTCTTCCAGGGCCGCGTCCGCCTTACGGTTGGCCTCGACGGCCAGGTTGCGGGCCTCGTTGGCGGTGCGGGTGGCGGCGTCGGCAGCGGTGCGTGCCTGGGCGGCATCGCTCTGGGCACGGGCGGCTGCGGCCTTGGCCTCGTCGGCCGTGGCGCGAACCTCGGCCAGATCCGAGGTGGTGGCACAACCACCCAGCAGGGCGGCGGACAGGACCAGGCCGGACAGAACACTCAAACGGATCAGCTTAGTGGACATCGAACTCTCCCTGGACTGATGAACAATGGGTGGGTTGAAGACGCGGCCACCTGGCCGCCGATAAAATGCGGTAAATCCCTGACTTGCGGTGATCTTAGCAGGCTTCTGGCAGGCTTACACGACCCGCGTCCCAGTTTGCATTCGGCACGAAAGCACATTGCTCTTTTGCGCAATGCACCAAGCCGGCGCAGTTTTATCGCTCCTTGTGCATCCCTGGCGCACCCCGATCTGGAGCATATTTCTCAAGCCCATGTTTTATCGATAAATTCATAGTTGGCACGCCGAATGCATTACTCCAGTCGTGACTAACTTGACGGACCTTCCGCTCTTGTTGGCCATGTCTCAACTCCTCCTGCTTTGGGGTGCATCACGCACCCCATTTTTTTGGAGAGTGCATCCATGGGGACGGCAAGCTTTCTCAGTACCCTGGAGCGTTACCACGAGCACCGCGAGGCCATCCGCGACCTGCTCGCCTCCATCATCCAGGGTGTGGCCAGTGCCGCGCTGGTAACCGATGCCGAGGCGCGACACAAGGTCATCCGCTGCCTCGGTGAACGCTATCCCTTCGTTGAATTGCTCTACGCCCTGGACCCGGACGGCATCCAGGTGGGCGAGAACCTGGGGCGTGGCCGATGTGCCAACTTGCTGGGCGAGGGACAGGGCGTGGACCGCAGCCAGCGACCCTACTACCGCCTGGCGGTGAACTCGGGCGGGGCGGCCATCGTCACCGATCCCTATCTCTCCAGCGCCAGCCGCGACCTGTGCCTGAGCGCAACCATGGCCTGCCGCGACCGGGAAGGCCGCATCATCGGCTACGTGGTCCTCGACGCCGGCCTGAGCACACTGATCGAGTTCATCATGGGCGACCGCGTGCGGCGGCGGTTTCAGCCGCTGTTTCGCGGCGTCTACAGCCTGATTGTCATCGGTCTCTTGCTGGTGGTCGGCGTGCTGTTGTTCACCGCCTTCGCGGAACTCTCAAGCCTGCTGGGCAGCGATGGCAGAACGACCGAGCGTCATCTGCTGCCCTTTGGGGTGATCATCTTCCTGACCCTGGCGCTGGCAGTTTTCGACCTGGGCAAGACCGTGCTGGAGGAAGAGGTGCTGCTGCACAAGGACATCTTCCGGCACAGCTCCACCCGGCGCACCATCACACGCTTCATCGCCGCCATCCTGATCGCGGTGTCCATCGAGGCCCTGCTGCTGATGTTCAAGTCGGCCCTGTCGGACACAGACCTGATGCTCGAAGCAGTGTGGATGATGTTTGCCGCCGTGGGCCTGTTGATCGGTCTGGGCATCTACGTCTATCTGGGTGCGCGCGCCGAATCCATTCTGCTGAGTCACCGCAGGGGATGGCCCGGCAAAGAGGGGGAGCAGCACAGATCCCAATGAGCCACCTTGACGCCCCCAGGGGCGGGTCTGATACTCCAGACAGGTGCCACATTGCGTGTTTCATCCCGCTCGGGCTGGAATGCGGATACTCCGGGAGTCAGGTCGTGAGCCAGATACTCGAACACCTTCACCAGGACCATGTCCACATGGCCCGCGTGCTCGACCTGATCGAGCGCGAACTCAAGCGCTTCAACGGCAACCTGCCGGCGGACCTGTCGCTCATCTATGACGGTCTGCATTACCTGACCCAGCACGGGGATCGCTGTCATCATCCCCTAGAGGACCGGGTCTTCGCCCGACTGGAGGAAGTCAATCCTTCCACCCGCGAGGCGGTCAACCGGCTTCGGGAGGAGCACGAGGCCCTCTATGCCAAGGGCAAGGCCTTCCGCGACGCGGTGCGGGACGTGGAGAGCGAAGCCGCCATGGAACGACGCAGCTTCCTGGAGGTGGCGCAGGACTACCTGCTGCACCAGCGCCGGCACCTGGATTTCGAGGAAACCACCATCTTTCCCATGGCCCGGACCCACATCAGCACCAAGGACTGGGATGACATGGATTTGGCCGAGGAACAGGCCACGGACCCCCTGTTCGGCTCGAACGCGGATCCGGAGTATCAGCGCCTCAGGAGTGCGCTCTAGGGCGCTTTTGCATAATCACTGCTCGTGTCGTAGGTCGGGCTTCAGCCCGACAAACACGGCTTCGGTGGGCACCGGCAGTCGGGCTGAAGCCCGACCTACGGATCCTTCCTATACCCCAGTGGACCTGAACAATTGCTGCGGCCACCTGGGCGTCATTGACTGAAACACCCCCCTTCATCAACGCCGGTGTATCAGCGCCAGCACGGCACCCTCACTCACCAGGGGACTGCGCCGAAGGCTTGCCAGCAGGCCCGCGACCGGCGCGCGCAATTCCTCCAGCAGGGTTCCGTCGTGCTCGTCGTAGAGGTAGCCCAGCAGGTCTCCAGCCTGCAGCCATTGGCCGGGCACCTGGCGAAACACGAACAGGCCCGGCTGCTGGCTGGTGAAGCGAAACACCTGGTCGCTGCCGAAGTAGTGCAGGTCGTCCTCCTCGTCCGCCAGTTCGATGCCCTGGATGGCCTCCACCCGCAGCAGGAAGGCGATCAGTGCCCGGAACAGACGTTCACACAGGGCCGGCTGCAGATCCTCGCCATGGCCGGCAATGACCATGTAGCGCTCCCCGGAGGCGCCGTCCAGGTGCTCCAGCCAAGGCACGCCATGGCCATCCGTATGGGTGTCATCGGCCTCGCACACCGAGGGCAGGCCGAACAGGCAGGCCGAGGCGCGCTCGTCATCGGAGGGACGTGCGCCCAGGCGAACCTGGGGCAGGGCGTCCATGCCCCGGCAGCCGGTGTCCAGCACCACCCGGTGCCAGGCCTGACCCGCCTGGACCAGCACCTCGTCCGGGAGCACCTCCGGCTGCCCGGAAGGCACCACCAGAACCCGTTGGCGCAGTCTGCCCGGGACCGACGGATCTCCCTGTTCCAGGCCGCGCAGGTAGGCGGCCAGCCGGGCCAGCACAAAGCGGGCATTGATGTTGTGCCCGCCGGCATTGACCAGCGCAACGCGGGGGCGCTGGGTGCGCGGGCCGAGGTCGTGGACAGAGACGGCGCGTTCGAGGTTTTCGGACATGCTTGCGGGTGCTCCCGTGCAGGATCTGGGCATTCACAGGGCGCCATGCACCCTTCGGGCCAGTCCGAACACCGCGCTCTACAGCCCTGAATGGCTTGCCCGGCCAAGTCCACGCACCATAGTGGTGCGCGCCTGCACGGAATCGTGCATTTGAGCAAGCGCCGCCGGCGCCGCTGCTTCCGCTACAATCGGCCCACGATCCTGACCGGCTAGCTCGCATATCTCACCGGGATCGCGGGAGCAGGCGAAGGATTCGTGTCTGTAGGCGCCGCTCTGGAGCGAAACCCATAGCAATCGCTATGGGTTGAGTGAAGAGCAAGCCTACGGGCGCGAAGACGAGCCTGAACCGCGATAGGACTCCGGCGGGAACAGACTGTCATGCTGAGGTCGGCAACCATTTCGATGTGTTTGACTAATGTGTCAACCTGTTGCGCGCCAGCCGGTGTCCGACCGGTGAGATATGCGAGCTAGTCACGACCCCACCCAACTGAAAGGAACCATCCATGTCACTGGGCCCCGTCATGCTGGACCTGGAGGGCACCGCGCTCACCGAGACGGAACGCCGCCTGCTGACCCATCCCCGGGCCGGCGGGGTGATCCTGTTCACCCGCAACTTCGAGTCCCTGGGACAACTCACGGAACTGGTGCGCGAGATCCATGCCCTGCGCACGCCCCGACTGCTGGTGGCCGTGGACCACGAGGGTGGGCGGGTGCAGCGCTTTCGCGAGGGCTTCACGCGCCTGCCGGCCGCAGCCCGCTTCGGCGAGCAGTACGACCGCAACCATGCCCGTGGCAGGGAACTGGCGCAGATGGCCGGCTGGCTGATGGCCGCCGAGCTGCGCGCCGTGGGTGTGGATTTCAGCTTTGCCCCGGTGCTGGACCTGGCCCACGGGGTCAGCGGCGTGATCGGCGACCGTGCCTTCCACAGGGACCCCGAGGTGGTGGCGGACCTGGCGCATCACTACATGAGCGGCATGCAGCACGCGGGCATGGCCGCCGTGGGCAAGCACTTTCCGGGGCATGGCGGGGTGCGCGAGGACTCCCATCTCGCCCTGCCGGTGGATCGACGCACCCCGGCGGATCTCTACACGGACATCCTGCCCTTCGAACGCATGGTGCGTTTCGGCCTGGCGGGGATCATGCCCGCCCACGTGGTCTACGAACGCTGCAACCTCCTGCCGGCAGGCTTTTCCAGCTACTGGCTGCGCGGCGAACTGCGTGACCGGCTGGGCTTCGAGGGCGTGATCTTCAGCGACGACCTGAGCATGGCCGGTGCCGAGTGCATGGGGGATTACCCGGACCGGGCCCGCGCGGCACTCAAGGCCGGCTGCGACATGGTGCTGGTCTGCAACCATCCGGAACAGGCTGCCCGGGTGCTGGACGCCCTGGACGACGAACCGGACCCGGTCTCCATCGCCCGGCTGGCCCGCATGCACGGACGCAAGGGCATAAGCTGGGGGGAGCTGACGGACTCCGATGAGTGGCAGAAGGCCAAGGCGGTGATCGGCGCCCTGGACGATTCACCCCTGATGGAACTGGATGTCTGAACCGGCCGGCAAAGCGCCGGAGCAGAGCTATAATTTATGCCCGCATCAGGTGATTTTGCGCTCCCACGGACCTTGTAAGGTGACTGGCTTTGCGGGGAACACGTCCCTATAATGCCGCACTTTCTTTCAAGCACGACTCACTGCTGGAGATTACTCAAATGGCTGACAAGCTGCTGATCGTCATGGTCAACACCGATCCCACCAACCCCTCCGAACTGGGTGCCCCGTTCTTCCAGGCCACCGTGGCAGCCGCCATGGAATATGACGTGGAAGTGGTCATGACCGGCCGTGCCGGCGAACTGGCCAAGAAGGGTGTTGCCGAAAAGCTGTTCGTGCAGGAAGGCAGCCCCAAGTCCGTGTACGAGTTCATCAAGGACGCCGCCGAAGCCGGCGTGAAGTTCAAGGTCTGCACCCCGACCCTGGACCTGTGGGGCGACGACCTGATCCCCGAGATCGAAGAGACCGTCGGTGGCGCCTACGTGATCAGCGAGGCCATGGACGACGACACCGTCACCTTCACCTACTGATGATGGTGAAGCATGGTGCCAACCAGACCGACCGCGGCGCGGTGGCACCATGGCGGTAAGCGCCGAACAGGCTGAGCAGGTCTGGCGTGAGGCGGACTGCCTCCACGACCAGGCCTCGGTAGAGAAGGCCCTGGACCGCATGGCCCGGGAGATCACCGCAAGCCTTGGCGGACGTGATCCGCTCGTACTGTGTGTCATGACCGGCGGCGTTGTCGCCGCCGGTCATCTCCTGACCCGCCTGAATTTCCCCCTGCAAGTGGATTACCTGCACGCCACCCGCTACCGCGGTGACGTGAAAGGCGCCGCCGAGTTGCACTGGCTGGTGCGTCCCCAGACCCCCCTCGAAGGCCGCGCCGTACTGGTGGTCGACGACATCCTCGACGAAGGCCACACCCTGGCCGGCATCATCGACTACTGCCGCCAGCACGGGGCCAGTTCTGTGCACACCGCCATGCTGGTGCTCAAGAACCACGACCGCCGCGACCCGAACATGAAGGCCGACTTCGTGGGCGTGGAAGTGGAGGACCGCTACGTGTTCGGTTACGGCATGGACTACAAGGAGTACCTGCGCAATGCCCCGGGCATCTACGCCGTGAAGGGCATGTAACGCTCCCGACATGGACAGGCAAGGCAGGATGCCGCAGGATTGATCACAGAATGACCCTTTCCGCATCGCGATAGTCGCTCGCAATCTGCCCTGGATACCACGCCATGACCCAAACCACACTGGCCATCATCGGTGGCACCGGACTGACCACGCTCAAGGGACTGGAGATCACCCGCCGCGAGGTGATGCACACCCCCTATGGTGAGCCCTCCGGCCCCCTGACCCATGGACTGCTCGCCGGTCGCGAGGTGGTGTTCCTGGCCCGTCATGGCTACAGCCACACCATTCCGCCCCACCAGGTGAATTACCGGGCCAACATCTGGGCGCTCAAGCATGCGGGCGTGCACGGTGTGGTGGCTGTGGCCGCGGTGGGCGGCATCACCGCCGAGATGGCGCCGCGGCGCATCGCCTTCCCGGACCAGATCATTGACTACACCTGGTCACGGGCTCACACCTTTTTCGACCAGGACCTCACCCACGTGACCCACGTGGATTTCACCGAGCCCTATGACCCGTCCCTGCGCCAGCGCCTCATCGCCGCCGCGCGCAGTATCGGTGTCGACGCCGTGGAACGGGGCACCTACGCCGCCACCCAGGGTCCGCGCCTGGAGACCGCCGCCGAGATCAACCGCCTGGAGCGCGACGGCTGCGACATGGTGGGCATGACCGGCATGCCCGAGGCGGTGCTCGCCCGGGAACTGGAACTGCCCTACGCCACCTGCGCCGTGATCGCCAACTGGGCCGCCGGACGCGGGGAAGGGGAGATCACCATGGACGAGGTGCAGGAGAACATCGCCGCCGCCATGTCCAACGTGCGGCATGTGCTGGAGACCACGATAGAAGCGCTTTGAGAAGTAGGAAGTGTGAATTGGGAAGTGCGAAGTCAATGGCCTTGAGTTCCGACTTCCCAATTCACACTTCCTACTTCATTTCAGCAGTGCCAGCCAGATCGGCAGCGTGGCAATCGCCGCCAGCATGTTCACCGCGGTGATGGACGCCACCAACGGGCCGTCGCCGCCCATGCGCACGGCGAGGATGTAGGCCGACGAAGCGGTGGGCAGCGCGGCCATCACCACCGCCGCGGCCAGGTATTCCCCCTGCAGACCGAACATGCCTCCCACCCACCAGGCCATCGCCGGCACGGCGAGCAGCTTCACCGCGCTGAGATAGACCACCACGCCCACCTGCCGCCCTGGAATCACCAGGCGCAAACCCGCGCCCACCGCGATCAGGCCCAGGGGCAGGGCCGCACCCCCCAGGAAACCCAGGGTGACGTCGAGCACCTCCGGCACCGGGATGCCCAATGCCGCCCAGGCCAGGCCCGCGAAGGTGGAGAGGATCAGCGGATTGCCCAGGATTTCCCTGAACACCCCGCCGCCGCCGTGATGGGCCAGGACCCACACCGAGGCCACGTTCACCAGGGGGATCATGAAACCCGCGAGCAGGCCGAAGCTGGCGATGCCATCCTGGGCATACAGGGCGCCCAGGATTGCGAAGCCGATGTAGCTGTTGAAGCGGAAGCTGCACTGGAACGCCGAGCCGAACGACACCGTGGGCATCCTGAACAGCCAGCGGGCGGCGTAACCCAGGATCATGCCCGCGCCCATGAACAGCACGCCGGTGTAGATCATGGGACTGGCCTGATCCAGTTGCAGCGGCCGGCTGGCCAGGGTGCCGAACAGCAGGGCAGGGAAGAGGATATAGTAGGTGAGCCGTTCCAGGTCCGGCCAGAAGGACTGGCCGAACACCCCGTAACGGCGCAACAGGTAACCGATCAGGACCAGGGCAATGGTCGGCAGGAGCAGACCGATGACATTCATGGATTGATGGCCGCTCTACGATGACAGGGCCGGGCATGCGCCGCGACCTGGAGCGGCGATCAAGGCCTGGCTTCCTGAACGCTCTGGTACACGTGCGCGGTGGTGTTCACCAGGGAGCAGCGGTATTCCACGGGGGTGTCGTGGTATGTGTAGGCAATGCGTTCGACCTGCAGCACCGGCGTGTTGACCGCCACGCCGAGCAACTGCGCTTCTTCCGGCCCCACGCCCACCGCGCGCAACTGCTCCGAGGTCCGGATCACGTTCAGGCCCAGTCGCTCCTGGTAGAGCTGGTAGACGGGTCCCGTGCGCCGCTCGAAGCTCTCCCTGTCCAGGGCATCGAACCGCGCGGCATCGAGGTAGATGTCGTAGACCTCCACCGGCTTGCCTTCCATGCGCAACAGGTTGCGCACGTGGATGACTCGATCACCCCGCTCCAGGTTCAGGCGGGTGGCGAGGCGGGCATCGGCCTTGATGCGCCGGTATTGCAGCAGCTCCGGGACGGGCAGGTGCTTTGTCCCGTCTTCGTTGATCACATGGTAGAAGTGATACAGGTAGCGGTTCACGGAGTGGGTGGCCACGAAGGTGCCACGGCCCTGCTGGCGCACCAGGATGTTCTCGGCAGCCAGCTCGTCGATGGCCTTGCGCACCGTGCCGATGCTGACGTTGAAGCGTTGCGCCAGTTTCGACTCGCTGGGGATGGCCTCGTTGGGTTTCCACTCGCCCGCCGCGAGTCCCTGGGTCAGCAGGCGCTTGACCCGTTTGTACAGGGGGCCGTGGTGGAGATCCGGCGTGCTGATCGACTCGTTCATGATCAATCGGCCCTCATCGGCAAGATCCAGGCCTGATTCATCCACATCAGGTGAAAGGTTAAGTCCTTCGGATGGGTTATCTTACCTGAATGGACAACCTGGCACATGCAGTCCAGGGGCTGGCTTGCTGAGCCGCATGGCTTGACGCGGGATCCGGCCGGCGAGCGCACATTCATCGCCCGGAAAGATACTAGTGATCGCCCTGAGCGATGGTTCGTATGCCATTGACCCGGAACGTTCATCGGCCAGCAAAAAAGTCAGACGATAGCCATCACACTTTGCCTGCGAGCCCGGTCACACATTGGAAAGCCGGCTCACAGCCCGTCCGCGAAAAGCACCACCTCATCCTCAGTGCCCCCTCAAATGCATTTCTTCCCGCTAGCCTCCCACTCAGTGTCTGACGATCGACTGACTGAAGACACCGCAGCAACCGGATTCACAGTTGTGACGAGAATCTCGGCACAGGGGTCCGGATCACTGCCAGAGTGACAGTGAAGTTGACCTGATGATTGGGCACCGCCCGGGAGATAAGAAAATGTTTACACGGAAGATCACACGGACTGTTGTTACCACCGCCGCCTTCTTCATCATCGGTTTCGTCCATGCCAGCCAGGGCGAGGCGGAACAGTTCCAGCAACTTGCCGCTCTGGACAACTCGACCCAGGCGATCCACTCGGATGTCACTGCGCCCTCCGGCCGCAGCGCCCTGACGCCGGGTCTGGACAGGAACGCGTTCGAACAGGAACTGAGCGAGCGATTCCTGGGCACCCATCTGCTCTATCTGAAGCTCTCCGACGAGGCCAGGGATGCGGTCTTCGTGCTCTACCAGGAGGACAACCGCATCGACGGCATCCGTCGCATGGTGGCCTATTCGCTCTGAGCGTGAGGGGATAGGCGTGAGGGGATAGGCGTGTTCAAGACAGAGGTGGCGGCCAGCAGGCCGCCGCCTCACACCTGACGCCTCACACCTGACGCCTCACACCTGACGCCTCACACCTGACGCCTCACACCTCACACTCACAACACCACTTCCTCATCACCCGCCGCGTTGATGCCCCTGCGGATCAGCAGGGTTCCGCTCTGACGATACAGGTCGGTGAGGGCCTGGCGGTGGCGGATCAGCGCCTCCACTTCCTCCAGCTGGCTTTCCAGCAGATCCCGCTGCGCCTGGGCAAGGGCCAAGGCGGTGCCGGTGCCCACGGCGAAACGCGCCTGCTCCGCGCGCAATACCTCTTCCTGCAACTCGCGGGTCACCTTCGTGGCATTGATCTGTTCACGGGTGCGTTCCGCCTCGAGCCAGGCCGTCTGCACGTCCAGTGCCGCAAGCTGCGCCAGGTTGGCCACGGCCTCCAGGGCCTGCTGCCGACTCAGCCGGGCCCTGCGCGTCTCCGCCTGGGCGGCCCTGTTGCCGAAGGGCATCTCGAAACGCAGGCCCAGGCTGTAGTCGTAACCGGGGCCGTCCAGATCCCGCCAGGCACGGCCGAAGGCATCGGCGTAGCCTGACTCGCCCAGGGTGATGAACAGATCCAGACGCGGCAACAGACCCTGTCGTGTGCGGATGACCTCCAGCTCACCCCGCCGGGCGCGGATGCGGGATTCGTTGAGATCCGGTCGCAACTGCCGGGCCAGCCGCACATGCAGGTCCACCGGATCCATCACGCTGGTGGAGATCTCCGGACGCTGCTCCAGTTCGATGCGCGTATCCCAACTGGCACCGGCGGGGTTGACCAGCTGCAACAGGCGCATGCGCGTGGTGGCCTGCTGGGCCCGGGCATTGATGAGTCCCTGGCGTCGCAGGGCCACCTCGGCAAGTGCCGCGGTCTCCTCGGTCTCGGCACGCTGACCGACGCGGATGCGGCTGCGGGTATCGGAGAGCTGCTGCTCGGCCACGGCCAGGGCCTCGGCGAAGATCTCCGTGCGGCGACTCGCCAGTACGAAGTCCCAGTAGGCGCGCTCCACGTCCGCCACCAGGGCCTCGGCGAATCCGCGCAACTCGTACTCCGAGGCCAGGGTATCCAGCTCTGCCTGGCGCAGACGGGCCAGGTTGGATTCCATCCGTGCACCGCGCAGCAGGGCCTGGGTCAGGGTGATGCCGGCACGGGCGCTGAACTGGTCGTCATCGAGTCGGCTGGAGCCGCTGCGCACGCTTCTCAGACTGAGCTCCACCTGGGTACCGGTGGGAAACTGCTGACGCACGCCGGCCTCGAGAAGATCCCGATCCGAGGTCACGAGATCGACTTCCTCGACCTCCACCAGCTGCCTGACCACCCGATCACCCGAATGGCTGGCCTCGGCAAACAGCACCGGGTCGAACACCGCGCGCTCGGTGGCCTCGAAGGTGCCGGTGATCAGCGGCCGAAGCTGCTGGATGGACAGCGCCCGGTTTTGACGCAGGGCCAGGAACACCGCGTTCTCCACGGACAGCGACAGGGTCTCGCTATCGCCGGTCACAGGCGACCAGCCCTCGGGGATATCTAGCCCGCATATCTCACCACCGTTCGTAGCGAGGGCGTCGAGATGCCGCTGTGACGGGGCGCGCGGAGCGCAAGACGGCGCCGGCGTAGCCGACACTACGTCAAGCCGGCTGAAGTGAGCACGCCCCGTCACAGCGAGCAGATCGGCGGCCGCAGTAGAAGGGTGGTGAGATATGCGGGCTAGCCTCAGCCCCTGTCCACGCACGCCATCGGAGGCCACTGGACTGCCCTTGTCCAGGCGCAGTTCCTGATCGTCCACCCGCGGTGCGTTGATGTCCACGGCGCGGGTCTCGATCTGGCTGCGCCCGGCATCGCCGGGACGCGACGCATTGCCGGTGTCCTGCGCCATGGACAGGGCAGGGAGGCACAGCGCACAGAGCAGGGGAATCAGGCGTTGGTGCATGGGGCTTGTCCTTGTTCTGTGCGTGGCCGGTCGCGATGGAACAGGGTGTAGAGCGCCGGGATCAGTAGCAGGGTGATCAGGGTGGAGCTGAGCAGCCCGCCGATCACAGCACGGGCCATGGGCGCCTGGGCCTCGCCACCTTCACCCACACCCAGGGCCAGGGGAATCAGGGCCAGGATGGTGGTCAGCGAGGTCATCAGGATGGGACGCAGGCGCCGGCGTCCGGCCTCGCGCACCGCGTCCATGACCGCCCATCCCTCGTCCCGGTGCAGGCGCGCGCTCTGATCCACCAGGAGGATGGCGTTGTTCACCGCAATGCCCACCAGCATGATCACGCCGATCATGGACTGTACGTTGATGGTGGAGTCGGTGGCCAACAGCAGGCCCACCACGCCGATGAGCGCCAAGGGCACGGACATCATCACGATGAGCGGATCGCGCAGGGATTCGTACAGGCTCGCCATCACCATGTACACGAGTGCTATGGCCATGATCAGGGCGATGGACAGTTCCGTGAAGGCGCGCTGCTGTTCCTCGAAATCACCGGCAAAGATCACGTCCACGTTGCGGGGCAGGGGAAGGTCCGCGATGCTGGCCCGCGCATCCGCCACCACGGAACCAAGATCCCGCCCGGCGATGTTGGCCGAGACGGTGTTGATGCGCTGCTGTTCCTTGCGCTGGATGCTGGTGGGCCCGAGGCCCATCTCGAAGCTCACCAGGTTGCGCAGGGACACGGGCTCTCCACCGCGTCCGGGCAGGGTCAGCTGAAGGATGTCCTCCAGGGTGAGGCGCTCGGCGTTGTTGAGCTGCACCAGGATGCGGGACTCCGTGCCTGCGTAGCGGAATTCACCGGCGCTTGCCCCGCCAAGCGCGGTCTCGAGCGTGCGCGCCACCTGTGCCACGCTCACGCCCAGATCCGCGGCCCGGGCCCGATCGATGCGCACCATCTGCTGGGGCAGGCCATCGTCCCGGCCCAGGCGCACATCGGTGATGCCTTCAACCGTACGCAGCCGCGTTGAGACCTCCCGGGCGATCATGTCCAGCTGCGCAAGATCAAATCCGCGCACCTCCACGGTCAGCCGTTCGCCGTCCTCGCCACCCAGGCCTCGGATCACCATGCCCTGGCTGGCACGCACGCGCACCGTGGTGCCGGCTATGCCGGTGAGGTGGCGACGCAGCTCGGCGGCGATCTCCTCGCTGGAACGGCTGCGCTCGGCAAGCTCCGTGAGGCCCACCTGGATGCGTGCAAAATTGTTGGGGCCCACGCTGACGATGGTGCTGCGCAGCTCCGGCACCCGCTCCAGCAGGATCTGCTCGATGCGCACCACCTGGGCGTCCAGCACCTCGAGCCGGGTCCCGGCCTCCATCTCGATGTTGACCCGAATCTCACCCTCATCGGTGGGCGGCATGAATTCGGTGCCCAGACGGGGGATCAGCGAGAGCGCCACGGCAAACAGGCCAATGCTCAGCATGATGATGAACCAGCGCTGCTGCTGACTGCGCTCGAGCAGGAACAGGTATCCGGACTCGATGGCCTTCACCAGCCGGCGCGCGGTGCGGCCCAGCGCGGCCACCGGCGCGATGCTCTGGCGCGTGGCGATGGTCAGGCGTCGGCCCATGAGCATGGGTACCAGGGTCAGGGCCACCAATAGGGAACAGAATAGGGAGAAGGCCACCACGAAGGCCAGCTGCTTGAACAGGATGCCCGCCAGGTCCTGGGCGAAGAACATGGGCATGAAGATGGCGAGCGTGGTCAGGGTACTGGCGATGATGGCGGCAGAGACATCGCCGGTGCCATGGACTGCGGCATCGAGCGGGGCCAGGCCGTCTTCCGTGCGCCGGCGGGCGATGTTCTCGATCACCACGATGGCGTTGTCCACCATCAGACCGACGCCCAGGGCCAGGCCGCCCAGGGTCATGAGGTTCAGGGTGAAGCCGCCGAAATAGATCAGCCCGAAGGTGGCGATCACCGAGACCGGGATGGCGGTGGCGGCCACCAGGGTGAAGCGCAGGTTTCTGAGGAAGAACAGCAACACCAGCAGGGCGAGACTGCCACCATAGAGAATGGAACGACTGACGTTCTCGATGGAGCGCTCGATATAACGGGCATTGTTGATGGGCACCGTGATGCTCAGCTGCGGGAAGTCCGCGTTGAGTCGGCGGATCTCCTGCTGCACGGCACGGGCCACTTCCACGGTATTGGCGTCCGACTGCTTGCGCACCGCCAGGCGCACGCCCGGTTCACCGTTGATGCGGATGATGCGGGTAATGCGCTGGTGGGTATCGCGCACCTGGGCCACCTGGTGCAGGGTGATGGGCGCGCCGTCACGCACAGCCACCACGGTGGCGCGCAGTTCCTCCAGGCTCTCGAATTCACCCGGTGTGCGCACGCGCAGATCCAGGCGCCCCATGGCGATCTCGCCGGCGGGCACGTTCACATTGGCATCCCGGATGGCGTTGCGGATGTCCTCCAGGCTCAGGCCCAGGGCCTGCAGGCGTTCGGGGAAGACCTCCACGCGCACCTCGCGCTCAAGCCCGCCCCACACGTCCAGGGCCGCCACGCCGGGCACCCGCTCGAGACGCGGCCGGATACGGTCATCGATGATCTGGCGCATCTCCAGCGGATCCAGGCGTCCGGCGACACCCACCAGCATCACCGGCGACATGGCGGTGTCGAACCTACGGACCCTGGGACGCTCGGCGTTCTCGGGCAGGCGATTGATGATGCGCTCCAGCCGGTCGCGCACGTCGTTGGTGGCCTCGTCCAGGTTGGCACCCCAGTCGAAGGCGATGCGCACGCTACTTCTACCCTCGGAGGAGGTGGAGGTGATCTCCAGCACCCCGGGGACCGCGGCGACCACTTCCTCGATGGGGCGGGTCACCAGTTGTTCCACCTCTTCGGGGCCGGCGTTGGCATAGCTGGTGGTGACGGTGATGGTGGGGTAGGTGATGTCCGGCAGCAGATCGATGGGCAGACGCAGCAGTGCCATGAGACCGAGGGTGACCACGATGAGGGTCACCATCACGGTGAACACCGGACGGGGGACGGTGAAGCGGGCGACGTTCATCGACGGGCGCCCCGGCCGTCCACCTGCTCGGCGTCCACCACGCGCACCCGGCCGCCGTCACTGAGCAGGTGGTGGCCCAGGGTCACCACTCGGCCATGCAACTCTGGACTGCGGATCTCCACCCAGTCGCCCTCACGCACCCCCGTGCCCACCGGCACGAAGCGCGCCAGGGGCGCCTCGCCGGACTCATCCAGCAGGAATACACCTGGCGCACCTTCCCGTTCCACCAGGGCGTCCAGGGGCACCACCGTGGCATGCTCAACGCGGCTCACCTGGATGCTGGCCTCCACGAACATGCCGGGGCGCAGGCGCAAATCTTCATTGGGCACGCTGATCTCGACCCGCGCCTGTCGCGAGGTCTCACGGAACTCCGGCGCAAGCCGGGAGAGCGTGCCGGTGAATCGTTCTCCGGGAAAGGCCTCCGCACGCAGGATTACCTCCTGCCCCGGGGCAAGGCGGGTGTAGTCACGCTCGGTGACGAACACCACCGCGCGCAGGGGATTGGGCTCCACCAGGGCCAGCACCGGGCTGTTGGCCTGGAGAATGACGCCCTCGTCGGCGTAACGTTCGGCCACCAGGCGCTCGGTGTCATCGCCGTGCCACTGGGCACGCAACTCCGTGTAGGACAAGCGGATTTGCGCCCCGGCCAGGGCCGCCTCCCGCTGCTGGATCTGGGAACGGGCCAGCTCCAGACGTGCCGCCTGGGCCTGAACCTCGGTCTCGGCAGCCTCCAGTTCCGACTGTGAAGCGACCCGCTGGGCACGCAGTTCCCGGGTGCGCACCAGGGCGCGCCGCGCCGCCTCCAGGGAGGCCTCCGCCTCGGCCAGCCCGGCACGGGCCACCGCCAGTTCAGCCCGGGACTGCTGCAATTCCTGCTCGAAGGCATCGGTGTCCAGTCGCGCCAGCAGATCACCCCGGCGCACGGTGTCGCCGATGTCCACGAACACACGGTCAAGCCGTCCCGCCACCCGGGGTGTGATCTCCACCCGGCTGGCGGCGACCAGGGAGCCGGTAAAGCGCAGCACCTCACGCATCTCCCGGGTCTGCACCTCCGCCACCGTCACCGCCACCGCCCGCGAGGAACCCTGCACGGCGCCGGGCGCGGCGCCCGGGGCCGTGGCGTCGGGGGCCTCGGGGGCATTGAGCCACCACAGGACAGCGGCAAAGGCGACGAGAAGCAGGGCGGGGAGGATCAGTTTTTTCATGTTATTCGTTTCGTTTGTTGGACGGTGTCGTAACTGCGTATTAGACGTCTAACGCATCAGCCACGGGTCTGGTTGACCCCGGCACAAGATCACACGAGGAATGCGACAGACCGGCTGCGCGGATGTTCACTGATTGTGCCAGAGCACACCCAGGCGTGGGGCAGGAAACACTGCCCCACGCGACGAGGGCGTGGGCGACGGGGATCAGGGCAGGGCGCCCGGGTGCTCCTGCTGGGCCTCGACCACCGCCAGGGCGGTCATGTTGACCAGGCGACGCACCGAGGCCGTCTCCGTGAGGATGTGCACCGGGCGGGCGGCGCCGAGCAGGATCGGGCCGACACTGACACCCTCGCCACTGGCGGCCTTGAGCAGGTTGAAGGCGATGTTGGCGGCATCCACGTTGGGCATGATGAGCAGATTCGCCTCGCCCGTGAGACGGCATCCCTGGTAGAGGCGCTCGCGCACCTCCTCGCGCAGGGCGGCATCGGCCTGCATCTCGCCGTCCACCTCCAGGTCCGGGTCCAGGCGTTCGATCATGGCGCGGGCCTCCGCCAGCTTGCGCGCTCCGGGGTAGTGCTCGCTGCCGAAGCTGGAGTAGGAGAGCAGGGCCACCTTGGGGGTGACACCGAAACGGCGCACCGCGTCGGCCGCCATGAGCGTGATCTCGGCAATGGTGGCGGCGTCGGGGTTCTCGTTGACGTAGGTGTCGCTGATGAACAGGGTGCGACCCGGCAGGAGCAGCACGCTCATGGCGGCGAAGTGATGCCGCCCCGGGGCACGGCCGATGACATCGGAGACATGCCGCAGGTGATGGGAAAGCCGCCCGGTGACGCCGCAGATCAGGGCATCCGCATAGCCGTGGCGCAGCAGCATGCAGCCGATCAGGGTGGTGTCGCTGCGCATGAGTTTCTTGGCGATGTCCGGCGTGACGCCCCTGCGTCCCAGCAGCGCGTGGTAGTCGGTCCAGAGCGGCCGGTAGCGCGGGTCGGAATCCGGGTTGACCAGCTCGAAGTCCTTGCCTGGCTCCAGTTGCAGACCGATGCGCTCGATACGCATCTGCACCACCTCGGGCCGTCCGATGAGGATGGGGTGCGCAAGCCCTTCCTCCAGCACCGTCTGCACCGCGTGCAGCACCCGCTCGTCCTCGCCCTCGGCGAACACCACGCGCCGGGGCGCGAGCTTGGCCGCCGCGAACACCGGCTTCATGACGAAGCCGGACTGGTAGACGAAGTTGCTCAGGTGATCCCGGTAGGCCTCCAGGTCCTCGATGGGCGTGGTGGCCACGCCCGAGTCCATGGCCGCCCTGGCCACCATGGGCGCGATCTTCACGATCAGGCGTGGATCGAAGGGCTTGGGGATCAGGTAGGTGGGACCGAAACGCAGGTTGGTCTCTCCATAGGCCTGGGCCACCACGTCGGAAGGCTGGGCGCGGGCCAGTTCCGCCAGCGCGTGCACGGCGGCCACCTTCATCTCGTCGCTGATGGTGCGCGCCCCCACGTCCAGGGCGCCGCGGAAGATGAACGGAAAACACAGCACGTTGTTCACCTGGTTCGGATAGTCCGAGCGCCCGGTGGCGATCAGGGCGTCCTGGCGCACCTTGACCACCTCTTCCGGCAGGATCTCCGGATCGGGATTGGCCAGGGCCATGATGAGCGGGAAGGGGGCCATGCGCGCCACCATCTCGGGCTTGAGCACCCCGCCGGCCGAGAGCCCGAGGAACACGTCGGCGTCCTGGATCACCTCCCCCAGCCCGCGGGCCTCGGTGCGCTTGGCAAAGCGGGCCTTGTAGGGGTCCATCTCCGCGGTCCGCCCCTCGTAGACCAACCCCTCGATGTCGGTGACCCAGATGTTCTCCTCGGGCAGCCCCAGGGTCACCAGCAGGTCCAGGCAGGCCAGGGCGGCCGCACCGGCACCGGAGGTGACCAGCTTGACCCGCTTCAGATCCTTGCTGGCCAGGGTCATGGCATTGAGCACCGCCGCCGCCACCACGATGGCCGTGCCGTGCTGGTCGTCGTGGAATACCGGGATATTCATGCGCTCCCGCAGCCGGCTCTCGATCTGGAAGCACTCCGGGGCCTTGATGTCCTCCAGGTTGATCCCACCGAAGGTGGGCTCCAAGGCCGCGATCATCTCCACCAGCTTGTCAGGGTCGCGCTCGTTCAGTTCCAGGTCGAACACGTCGATGTTGGCGAACTTCTTGAACAGGACCGCCTTGCCCTCCATCACCGGCTTGGCGGCCAGGGGGCCGATCTGTCCAAGTCCCAGCACCGCCGTGCCGTTGGTGACCACGCCCACCAGGTTGCTTCGGGCCGTCAGCCGCGCCGCCTCGGCGGGATCCCCTGCAATGGCTCGGGAGGCGGCCGCCACACCCGGCGAGTAGGCGAGGGCCAGGTCCCGCTGGTTGGTCAGCCCCTTGGTGGGTACAACGGCGAGTTTTCCCGGGGTCGGCAGCGCGTGGTAGTCGAGCGCCGCCTGGTCGAGGGTGGTCTTGTCCATGGGGCCGCCTTGTCGGGTATCTGGCGTGAATGAAGTGGACGGCACCTGCATGCCGCGCACCGCGTACCCTGATTATGTGTGATGGCGGGGATTTGCACACAAATGGCGAGTGCGAAGCTTGCGATTGAGTCGTGACAAGTGAGTCATCTCAGAGAAGAACGCGAAGAGCGGATGAATAAATGAAATTAGTTATCTATAAACATAAAGATACGCAGCATACTTTATGCAGAATATTAGTCGTGCAGCCTGCCAGTAAACCAGCCGAAGGGACTCAGGGAAGGGACTGCTGCCACATGGAAGCCATCCGCACTTATCTTTTATTTAACATAATATACATTATGCGAACTAGACAGGGCGGACTTCACCGGGCGGCCCTCCGTGCTTCGGGTCCCTTGCGGACCGCTCGGGGGCTGGCGGGCGCACAGGCAGCGACAGCGCCTGCGCCCGCCAGCGGGCTGGATTTGGGGTGGCGGTCCTTGTAACACCGCCACTTACTCCCATGGGTGGGAGTCACCCCCCTGTTTTGGGGTCTCACGACGTCTGCCGGATTGTCAGAATGGCCACTCATCACGGCAAAGCATCGCCGGATCTGGCCATTTTGGCCAGTCCGGGACGGCACAATGCGCCCTGCGGGTTGGGTGAATCTCCGTCCAGGGACCGGAAACCGGCCAAGGTGGCCGCTGTAAGCGGCCATGCTGGCCGGTTTCACACCCCAAGCGGGAATGCGGCTCTCAAGTCTCATGAGTGGACTCCTCTCGGTCTGTTTCGTCGTACCAAGCATCAGGGAAGCTGTCACTATCGAGCAGTTCCATTGCTTGCATGACGTCGTTGACGTGCTCCCTCCAGTCCTTGTGGTCACAGGATTTTTGAACCGACTCGAGGACCTCCACGAGGCCCCAGAATTTGTGGCACGGGTCGTGAAGTGCATCCCACAGGCGGCGCAGCTCTGCTTGGTCAAGCGTGGGTTCGGATGTCATGAGCGTTTCTCCTCATCGTTGTGGATCACACGGAACCGGGCCCGACGGGCCTCGATCTCTGCCTGGCGCATCGCCAGGCGGTGTTCTACCTGCTGGGCATCGATGGCCATCAGCGTCTCTTCGGCCTGGCTGGGCGTGTCGGCCATGCCGATCTCCACGATCAGCTTCTGGAAGGCGTAGCCAAGGCCCATCCAGCCGTCCGGCAACTCATCGGCCCAGCTGCCCAGGAAGTACAGGTGCTCACGCAGGAACGCGACGCGTTCCTTGTGCATCAGGTCATCGAGGTTCATGGCTTCACCCCCTGTGCCTTTTGAGAGCGCGCAGGACGCGCGCTCGGGCCGCCAGGACGGCGGCCCTGTCTACGGACGGACGCTGACCCATGGACGGCGCTCTTTGAGGTGCCAGGGGCTTGAGGCAGGGCATTGGCGCGGCCACCAGACTGCGGGCGCCCTACCCGGCTGCCCGCGCCACGCCAAACCCCAGCGAAGCTGGCTGTTTCGCGTTGGCTATGGGCGATCCCCACCATCAGGGCCTGCACCCCATCGGCCAGCTGCCTGGCCGCCGGGGATTCATCGGTCAGCAGGCTGGTGTAGATCATCGCCGTGAGCATCCCCACCAGCTCGAGCTGCGCGATCAGTTCCACCGGGCGGGGGTTTTCGGGATCAAGCGCGATCCGTGCGGCACGCTCGTAGGGCTGGGAGTTCTGCTGACCGCGCAGCACCTGGCGCACCCACGGCAGCTCCTGAACCTGCTTGGCGCTGAACTCGATCCCGTCCGGCGAGACCAGCGCATCCCCCTGAATGCGCCACCCGGCCCACTCCCGGCCAAGGGGCACGCCGTCCACGTGCAGGCACAGCAGCGCCCAGACGGATAGCGGGATCGGCCGCTCTCCGGCCTCGTAGGCCCGCCAGCTGCGCTCGGACACCCCGCACAGCCGGGCAGCGGCGGCACGGCTGAGGCCGCCTTCCAGCCAGCACTTTTGCTTTATATCACAGGCACTTGGAAGCGGAAGATCATATACATTATGCGAACTAGACTCAGGGGGTCAGGGTAGCCTATGTCCAGCTGCCACGAAGAAGATCGCGGCACTCCATACAGAGGAAAACCGGCAAGACAGCGACAAGCCTTGTGAGCTCTGTCTGCACTACCTAAGACACCAGGCAAAACTCAAGCACCCATCCGCCTCAGGGGTCATTCGGTGCGCACAGTCGGCTCCCATGCAATACTTCCGTGCACATCCGGAAGCCATCGACGAGACAGAGCATTCAGCCATGGGTATCTCGTGTTGTTCGCCACATGCCGCCGCGAGCGGCATCAATCCCTGCCACTGTGGCGCGCCCCATACTCAGAACGCCTTCAGGCGCATCGAGGCCGATCTGACACGTCGTCAGTTTCTGGGCGGTGCCGCCGCCGTACTGGGCATGTTCGCGGGCTTCGGTCTCGCGCCCCGTGAGGTCCGGGCCCAGGCGCCGGGCCAGCCACTGCTGCTCACCCATCTGCGCCTGTTCGACGGCGAGACGCTCTCCCTGCGGGACGACGTTGACATCCTGATCGAAGGCGGCCGCATCGCCGCCCTGCCCCGCCGCGGACAGCGCCCCGTCGACACCCAGGTGATCGACTGTGGCGGACGGGCGGTGATCCCCGGCCTGATCGACGCACACTGGCACGCCACCCTGGCGGGCGTGAGCCAGATGGTGGCCATGACCGCCGACGTGGGCTTCCTGCACCTGATGGCGGGCCGCGAGGCGGGCGCGACCCTGATGCGCGGCTTCACCACCGTACGCGACGTGGGCGGACCGGCCTTCGGCCTGAAGATGGCCATCGACCGGGGCATGGTCAGCGGCCCGCGCATCTTTCCCTCCGGCGCGATGATCTCCCAGACCTCCGGACACGGCGATTTCCGGCACCTGCACGAGCTGCCGCGCATGCCCGGCACGCCGGCGAGCCATATCGAGACTAGCGGCGTGGCGGCCATTGCAGACGGTGTTGATGAAGTCCTGCGCCGCACCCGGGAACAGCTCATGAAGGGCGCCAGCCAGATCAAGATCATGGCCGGCGGGGGCGTCTCCAGCCTGTACGATCCCCTGGATACGGCCCAGTTCCTGGAAGAGGAAATGCGTGCCGCCGTGCGCGCCGCCGAGGACTGGGGCACCTACGTGTGTGCCCACGTCTACACCCCCACGGGCATCCAGCGCGCCATCCGCGCCGGGGTCAAATCCATCGAGCACGGTCAGCTGGCGGACGAGGACACCGTGCGCATGATGGCGGATGAAGGCGTGTGGTGGAGCATCCAGCCCTTTCTGGACGACGAGGACGCCAACCCCAAAAGCGATCCCGTCTCCCGGGCCAAGCAGCTCCAGGTGTCGGAGGGCACCGTGCGGGCCTTTGAACTGGGCCGCAAACACGGCGTGCCCATGGCCTTCGGCACCGACATCCTGTTCAGCGCCGCGGGCGGCGCCAGCCAGGGTCGCCAGCTCGCCAAGCTCGCGCGCTTCATGAAACCGCTCGAGGCCCTGCACATGGCCACCGGCGCGGCCGGCCGACTGCTGGCGCTGTCCGGTGATCGTGCCCCCTACGACGGCCGCCTCGGCGTCATCACCGAAGGGGCGCTGGCCGATCTGTTGGTGGTGGATGGCGATCCGGTAACCGATCTTGGCTGGCTTGAGGATCCGGCGGGCAAGCTGCGGTTGATCATGAAGGGCGGGAGTCTCTTCAAGAACACCCTGTCGTGAGCAATGCGTTGGCCTGGCAGTGCCACTTCGTGTCAGTGGCCCCGCCAAGCGGCAGTTGCGTCATGGTGCTTGCGGGACATTGGGTCTCAAGCGCTTGCCCGTCCCGAATGGGCTTCACCCGGCATGGGTGGATGTCGATGTCCAAGGTATCGCCCATGCTCGCGCAGATGCGGGTGGTCGGCTGGCAATTCGGGATGCCCGTGCGCGACCGGTACTTCTTCAACGCTCGGCCATAGTGTAACCGCCAGTGTGACGGAAACGCCGGCAAGTAGAGCAAGTGTGCCAAACGTTGCAGCCATGCCGATCTGCGTGCCCAACACACCGGCCAGCGGATAGGTGATCAACCAGCACAGATGGGAGAGGGCGAACTGCGCGGCAAAGACCGCCGCGCGATCCTCGGGCATCGACGAACGGCGCAGCAGCCGCCCGCTGGGTGTCTGCACCACGGCATATCCAACGCCCAGTACCGCACAGAGGGCTAGAAGCGTTGCGAAGCCTGCCTCCGCAAGAAACGACCCGGCACCCAGGCCGACGACCAGCAGCGCGGCCCCGGCCAGCATCACGGGGCGGTCGGCAACGCGGTCCAGCAGCCGCGGTAGAGTGAGCGCGGCGATCATCGAACCGCCCCCGAAGGCCGCCATGGCCAACGCCACGTGGGAAGACGCCAACCCGAAACCTGCCTGCACGATCACGACCGTGTTGACGATCACCATCGATCCCGCTGCGGCGACGGACAGGTTAAGCGCCAGCAGCCCGCGCAAACGTGGCGAGGCCACATAGAGGCGAAGGCCGCGAGTGGTTCGATCCCAGATGCCGCGCGGCCTGCCGGGATGCGGGCTGGGCAGGACGACCGACAGGACCAACACCGCCGAGGCCAGAAAGCCGAACACCGTACCGGTGAACAGCACCGAATAGGTCACGAACATCAGCAATGCAGCCGCCAGCATGGGTGACACCAGGTTCTCCAGATCGTAGGCCAGCCGCGACAGGGACAGTGCGCGTGTGTAGTCCCGTTCGTCGGGCAGCACGTCGGGGATGGTGGCCTGGAAGGTGGGCGTGAAGCCCGCGGAAGCCGCCTGCAACAGGAAGATCAGAACATAGATCTGCCAGACCTCGGTGACGAAGGGCAGCATGAGCGCTACCCCGGCACGGATCAGGTCAAGCGTGACCAGCATGGCCTTCCGGGGCGCGCGTTGGGCGAAGGCGGCTGCCACGGGGGCAAGTCCCACGTAAGCCACCATCTTGATGGCCAGTGCCGTACCCAGCACCTGCCCCGCATCGGGGCCAGCCAGATCCCAGGCCAGCAGGGCCAGCGCGATGGTCAGAAGCCCGGTGCCCAACAGCGCGATGACTTGCGCGGCGAACAGGTGACGGAAGGTGCGATTGGCCACGATGCGCAGCATAGGAAGTCCTCACAGGAGTTTGGCCAGCGCCTTCAGTTCGTCGAGTGCATCACCTTCGGACAGGCAATGGTCGATATGGTCGTGGATCAGGGTGCGCTTGGCCGCGGTCAACGCCGATTCCACGGCCTGCAACTGTCGGGCGATGTCGAGGCAGGGCTCCTCGGACTCGATCATTGCGATGACATGGCGCAGGTGTCCCTCGGCGCGGCGCAGGCGTTTGACGATGGCGGGATGGGTGGTGTGTCGATGTTTGGCCATGGCGCGCATCATATCCCCCCCGGGGGGATACGAAAAGGGACGCAGTACGATTGATAGGGAGGCCCTGACGGGGAGATGACCGTTGTGGAATCCGGTACTCCAGCCTCGGTCGCTCTGTAAGGTACGCACCCGCGGGATCACCCGCGTCCCCGCTCGCAGGCAGCCTGCTGCCGGCGAGGATTCCTTTGTCGCCGACCGTTCCTTATCCCGCGCAGCAGGAGAGTTTCGCGACATCCTGACTGAAGGTTTGGGCGGCCAGCTTGATGCCCTCGACCATGGTCAGATACGGGAACAGCTGATCGGCAAGTTCCGTGACCGTCATCCCTGCCCGCAGGGCGATGGCGGCGCTCTGGATGATCTCGCCCGCCTCGGGGGCGACCACCTGCGCACCCAGCAGGCGTCCGCTGTCCGCCTCCGCCACCAGCTTGATGAAACCTCTGGCATCGAAATTGGCCAGTGCCCGGGGGACGTTCTCAAGTCCCAGGGTACGGCTCTCCGGCTTGAGGCCTTGGGCTCGTGCCTCAGCCTCGCTCAGGCCCACGGTGGCCACCTGCGGATCGGTAAACACCACGGCGGGTACGACGCGCAGGTCCAGGCGTGCGGTACCACCGGTCATATTGATGGCGGCGCGGGTACCGGCAGCCGCCACCACATACACGTATTGGGGTTGATCGGTGCAATCCCCCGCCGCGTAGATGTGCGCGGCGCTGGTGCGCAGTTGATCGTCCACCAGGATGGCACCGCCCGCAGAGGTCTCCACGCCAGCACGATCCAGACCCAGCTCCCCGGTATTGGGGCGCCGCCCCGCAGCCACCAGCAACCGGTCGGCCCGCACTTCACCGTTGCCGGTCTGCAACAGGAACTCCCCGTTCTCGTGGGTCACACGATGTGCCTGGGTGTTTTCCAGTATCTCGATGCCCTCTTCCCTCAGGACCGCCGTCATGTGTTCGCCGATGGCCGGATCTTCCCGGTAGAACAGGGTGCGACGGGCCAGCACCGTGACCCGGCTGCCCAGACGGGCGAAGGCCTGGGCCAGTTCCATGGCCACCACCGAAGACCCGATTACCGCCAGACGCTCGGGGATCTGTTCGCTTTCCAATGCCTCCGTGGAGGTCCAGTACGGGGTTTGCGCAAGACCGGGGATGGGGGGGACGGCCGCACCGGCGCCGGTGGCGATCAGACAACGATCGAAATCGATGGTCTGGTCCTGCCCGTCTGAATTCATGATCCTGAGTCTATGCTGGGACTCGAAACGGGCGCTGCCCCGTATGAGGGTGATTCCGGGGGTGCCCGCCAGGATGGACGCGTACTTCGCCTGACGCAGTTCCTCCACCCGTCCCTGTTGCTGGGCGAACAGTGCACCCCGGTCGATGGCAGGATGGCAGGGCGCGATCCCCTCGTCGAAGGGGCTGGACTGGCGCATCCGCGCCACCTGGGCGGCACGGATGAAGATCTTGGAGGGCACGCAGCCCACGTTCACACACGTCCCACCCAGGGTGCTGCGCTCGATCAGGGTCACCCGGGCGCCCCGCTCCACCGCCCTGAGGGCCGCCGCCATGGCCGCACCGCCACTGCCGAGGATGGCCACGTGCAGACCGTCTTCGGCGGCGCCGGATTGCACCCTCCTCACGGCCGCATCGGCAAGCTCCGCCCCATAGCCCAAGGCGGTCACGGCACTCAGCAGCGCTGTCCCAGACACATCCGCCTGGACCTCCACCCGGGCAAGCGCCTTCGGATAGTTCACATCCGCGTTACTGACACCCGGCACCTGGGCCAGGGCTGCCTGCACATGGGATGCGCAGGACGGGCAGGTCATGCCCGTCAGTTTGATCTCATGCATGGCCATGGTCGCGCCCTAGTCTTTCACTCGCGACGGGAAACCCACGGCATCGGTGGCCGCGGCCAGTTCCAGTTCGTCGGTCAACTGGTCGTCGAGATGTGACTTGCGAAACATGGACAGACTCCTGTGCCCTTGACCCATGACGCCGTAAACTTACTTCCGTAGCCAAGTACGGAGTCAAGGCCATGGGGCAACAGGAAGATCTGACCATTGGCGCCTTTGCCAAGGCAGCCGGTGTGAACGTGGAGACCATCCGTTTCTACCAGCGCAGGGGCCTGCTCCCGGAGCCCACGCGACCGCTGGGCGGCATTCGCCGTTACGGCGCCAAGGACGTGGCGCGGGTGAGATTCATCAAGAGCGCCCAGCGCCTGGGTTTCTCCCTGGACGAGGTGGCCGAACTGTTGCGTCTCGAAGATGGTGCCCAGTGCAGCGAGGCCCGAGCGCTCGCCGAAGGCAAACTGACCGACATCCGGGAAAGACTGGAGGATCTCACGCGCATCGAGCAGGCCCTCTCGCGCCTGGTGACCCGATGTCGTAGCAAGAAGGGCAACGTGAACTGTCCGCTGATCGATGCGCTTCAGAGGCAATCGGTCGAGACGCCCTGAAGGGACAAGAGAGCGATTGGATACTTTGGGATGAAATGAAAAGCGGTCTGTGCTGCTACGCCGCTTTCATGAGTCACGTCCGCTTGGCGGCAGTCTGCTCAAGGCGTTCGGCCAACCAGACCTTGATGATCGATTGACGCGTGACGCCAAGGCGACTGGCCTCCCGGTCCAGGGATTCGATCATCCAGTCCGGGAAGTCCACATTGACTCTTCGCTGCTTCTGGAGTGGGCGGCGGGCCTTTGCAACGTCCAGGTGGTCTGTGACGTCCTCGCCGTTGTCAAATTTGCTATCAAATGTCTTCGCTTTCATAAAGGGCTACCTCTTCGGCCCGGGCCCGACGAACAGAGATGATTCGGATACGGCTGCGCCTGTGCGTGATGACTGCCGACCAGTGCTTCCCCTTGATCCGACCAATGACCAGGAAGCGTGGCTCATCAACAAACGAAAAGGGGTCGACGCCAAATAGACTATTCGTAGTGACTCCAGAGCCGGAGAACTTTCACCACCCGCTCATCTTCGAGCACCTGGTAGACCAGACGATGTTGGATATTGATCCTGCGTGAGTACGCCCCCACAAGATCGCCGACCAGCTTTTCGAACGGGGGCGGTTTACGATAGGGGTCTTCTGAAATCAGCGCCAGCAATTCCTGGGCCTTCGGTTTGAGGCCACTTGAAGCGAGCTTTTTAGCGTCCTTCTGTGCCTGTCTGGTGTAGACCAGCCTCCAGGTCACCAGTCCAGGTCCTCTGCGCATTCATCGACAGGGCACTCCATGCCCTCGCGAATGGACTCCCGCATGCCGGGCACGGACAACAGGTACAAGGTCTCCTGGATCGCTGCCCAGTCCTCTTCGGAAACCAACACGGCCCTGTTCCGCTTGCCCATGATGACGATGGGCTGGTGGGACTCGGCAGTTTCATCAATCAGCCGATAAAGATTGCTACGCGCCTCGGTAGCCGTAATGCCGGCCATGACACACCTCCAGAGTGCTCAACTGACCATCATGGTACGCTTTTAAGTACGTACGTCAATACGAACGCCATGTAGCCCGCGCCAGATACGCCCAATATGCGTCACCGTGGCCCGAGCGCCTTTTCCCAACAAAGGGGCAATCCTGATCATCCGCTCTTAATCCTGTGAATCCTGTCCATTCCCCTATTCAGCAGTCGCCAGATCAATCCCCTCCCCCATCACCTGGGCCAGAAACCGGATCTGCTCTTCGGTGATCACGTAGGGCGGCATCAGGTAACTGACGTTCCCTAGGGGCCGCAGCAGGGCACCGCGCTTGAGGGCATGCTGGTAGATCTTCAGGCCTCGCCGCTCCTGCCAGGGATAGGGCTCCCGACGGCCCTTGTCCCTGACCATCTCCACGGCGGCGATCATGCCGGTCTGGCGCACGTCGGCCACGTGGGGGTGGTCCTTGAGCGGCGCCAGGGCCTCGGCCATGACGGCGGCAAGGCGCCGGTTGTTGCCGATCACGTCCTCGCGCTCGAACAGGTCCAGGGTGCCCAGGGCGGCGGCGCAGGCCAGGGCATTGCCGGTGTAGGAATGGGAATGCAGGAAGGCGCTGAGCTTTTCGTACTCGTCGTAGAAGGCCTGGTAGACGTCCTCGGTGGTGAGCACGGCGGAGAGCGGCAGGTAGCCGCCGGTCAGGCCCTTGGAGAGGCACATGAAGTCGGGGCTGATGCCCGCCTGTTCGCAGGCGAACATCGTGCCGGTGCGGCCGAAGCCCACGGCGATCTCGTCGGCGATCAGGTGCACCCCATGACGGTCGCAGGCCTCCCGAAGCAGGGTGAGGTAGCGGGGGTGGTACATGCGCATGGAACCGGCGCATTGCACCAGGGGCTCGACGATCACCGCGCAGGTCTCGTGGGCGTGCTCGGCCAGGGCCTGCTCCATGTGCCGGAACTGCCGTTCGGCCACCTGTTCACAGGTCTCGCCCGGCTCCCGGTGGTAGCAGTCGGGGGCCTCGACGGTGATAGGTTGCATTAAAAGAGGCTTGTAAGTCTCTTTATATAAAGCAACATCTCCCACCGCCAGGGCACCCAGGGTCTCACCGTGGTAGCTGTTGGACAGGCACATGAAGCGGGTCTTGTCCCGCTGCCCCCGGTTGAGCCAGTAGTGGAAGCTCATCTTGAGCGCCACCTCCACGGCGGAGGAGCCGTTGTCGGCGTAGAAGCAGCGGGTGAGTCCCGGCGGGGTGATGTTGACCAGCTTCTCGGAGAGGCGGATCACCGGCTCGTGGGTGAAGCCGGCGAGGATCACGTGCTCCAGCTCATCCAGCTGGTCGCGGATAACCTGGTTGATATGGGGGTTGGCGTGGCCGAACAGGTTGACCCACCAGGAGCTGACGGCATCGATGTAGCGCTTGCCGTCGAAGTCCTCCAGCCAGACCCCCTCCCCCCGGCGGATCGGGATCATGGGCAGGCGCTCGTGATCCTTCATCTGGGTGCAGGGATGCCAGACCACGGACAGGTCGCGGCGGGTAAGTTCGTCGTTGCGCGTCATGGCCCGGATTCTATCAGGGGCCTGGGCGTCGGGTGTGGCCTATCAAAGAACGGATTTGCCGCAGAGACGCGGAGGCGCAGAGGTAAGGAACGAATGGGGGATTTCTCATTTACTCCCTCTCGTTTCTCTGCGCCTCCGCGTCTCTGCGGCAATCTTTTTTCAGCCGCTACCCGCCTGCATGGCCTCGTACTCGTCTTCGAAGAAGAACTTCTCTTCCCCGAAGGCGGGCTTGAGGTGGTTCAGCCAGGTGGCCTGTTCATCATATTTGGCGAAGAACGGGCGCTGCACCCAGTCGGGGTTGCGGGCCTGGATGAAGCGCAGCACGAACACCTTCTCGCCCTGGATCTCGGCCACGCCCTGGATCTCCACCTTGCCGGGGCCGGCGCTCATGGACGGGCCACGGGCGGTGCGGCCCAGGCCGGAGACCTGCTTCATGGCCTCCCGGTAGATGTTCGCTGCTTTCGCCAGCGGCACCTCGAAGTAGTGCCGGGCGCCGGTGTCGCGCTCCACGAACATGTAGTAGGGGATGATCCCCAGTTGCACCTGGGTCTTCCACAGGCGTGCCCACACGGCGGGGTCGTCGTTGATGTGGGCCAGCAGCGGACCCTGGCTGCGGATCTCCACGCCGGTCTCGCGCAGGCGGCGGATGGCCTCACGGGCGATGGGCGTCTCCAGCTCCCGCCAGTGGTTGTAGTGGGCCATGATGGCCACGTGGCGGCCGGACTTCACCAGGCGGGTGAGCAGGCCCAGCAGCTCGTCAGCGTCGTTGTCGGTGACGAAGCGGTAGGGCCAGAAGGTGAGCGCCTTGGTGCCGATGCGCACGGTCTGCACGTGGGCCAGGCTGTCATCCTCCATGAGCGGCTCCAGGTACTGGGCCAGGTTCTTGGTCTTCATGACCATGGGATCGCCGCCGGTGACCAGCAGGTCCGTGACCTGGGGGTGTTCGCGCAGGTAGCCGAGCACCTGGTCCTTCTGGTTGGAGGCGATGCGCAGGTCCTTGTCGCCCACGAACTGGGCCCAGCGGAAGCAGAAGGTGCAGTAGGAATGGCAGGTCTGGCCCTGGCTGGGGAAGAACAGCACCGTCTCCCGGTACTTGTGCTGCAGTCCTTCCACCACCTCCCCGTTGACCCGGGGCAGGTTCATCTCCAGCTGCCCGGCGGGATGGGGGTTGAGGCCGTCGCGCAGTTCCTTGGCCAGGGCCGAGATCTGCGCCTTGTCGGCGCCGCGGCGGTGCAGCTCGGCCATGCGCTCGTAGCTCTCGGGGGCCAGCATGCCCTTCTGGGGGAAGGTGAGCTGGAAGATGGGATCGGCGGGGATGTCGCTCCAGTCGATCAGCTCGTTGATGACGTACTCGTTGACCCGGAACGGCAGCACGCTGGCCACCACCTTCATCTCGAAGCGCTGGGCCTCGGTGAGCTTCGCCAGCTGGGGGATCTTCTCCAGGCTGCGCTCGTTGAAGACCTTGAAGGGGCGGGCCTCGATCGCACCCAGGTCGGTATCGCTGTAGAACTTGAGAACGGAACTCATGCAGTGCGCCTCCGATGCTGCCGGGGCCCGGGGAACTTAACCCGAATGTTTCATGAATTCGTGCGATGATCGCGCAGGATATTGGCCGCACAGGGGATTTTCCGAGGGAGCGCCGTATCGGGCTATACGGCCGACTGAGGAAAATCTCCTGTGCGGACAAGAGACAAGCGAGGGCGTGCGCAATTCATGAAACATTCGGGTTAAGCCCCCTTCGGACCCAGTGTGCTGTCCGGCCCCCGCAGGCGTGCAAGACCGGACATGGGAAGGCCGACGAGATAACGCAGATCGCTACTGAGATCCTGTGCCGTCGACCCGGTTAGCCGCCCAAAGTAACAAAGGGGCGTTGCATAATGCAAACCGGCTGGCCGACATTCCCGTTAAGTGAATCGTAGGCCGGACAAAGCGCAGCGGTGTCCGGCACTACCTGCCCGATACCGCTTCGCTCTATCGGGCTTGGCCCGCATATCTCACCAGCGTTCGTAGCGAGGGCGTCGAGATGCCGCTGTGACGGGGCGCGCGGAACGGAAGACGGCGCCGGCGTAGCCGACACTACGTCAAGCCGGCTGAAGTGAGCACGCCCCGTCACAGCGAGTAGATCGGCGGCCGCAGTAGAAGGGTGGTGAGATATGCGGGCTAGGGAGGCACCGTGACTTTCACGCTAAGTCCGGCAGGCTCCCAGGGTTTACACTCCTATCACCTGCCCCCCTCACACCTCACCCGACCTGGCCCTTATGCACCCCGAATTCCCCCTCGAACCCGGCCTGATCCACCTGAACCACGCCGCCGTGGGCCCCTGGCCCCGGCGCACGGCGGAGGCGGTGCACCGCTTTGCCGAGGCCAACATGACCCACGGCTCCCGGGACTACCCCGCCTGGACCCGGGAGGAAACCCGCCTGCGGGGACTGCTGGCACGGCTGATCAACGCCTCCTCCCCTGACGACATCGCCTTGCTCAAGAACACCTCCGAGGCCCTGTCGGTGGTGGCCTACGGCCTGGACTGGGTGCGGGGCGACAACGTGGTGTTCCCCCGGGAGGAGTTTCCGTCCAACCGCATGGTCTGGGAGTCTCTGGAGCCCCGTTTCGGGATCGAGGCCCGGCGGGTGGATCTCGCCGGCGCGGCGGACCCGGAGGCCGCCCTGATCGAGGCCATGGATGCCAATACCCGGCTGCTGTCGGTGAGTGCCGTGCAGTACGCCAGCGGCCTGCGCCTGGACCTGGAACGTCTGGGCGAGGCCTGCCGCAAGCGGGACGTGCTGTTCTGCGTGGACGCCATCCAGCAACTGGGCGCCCTGCCCTTCGATGCCCAGGCCTGCCACGCGGACTTCGTGGCCGCCGACGGTCACAAGTGGATGCTGGGCCCGGAAGGCCTGGCGGTGTTCTACGTGCGCGCGGAGATCCGCGACTGGCTGAAGCTCAACCAGTACGGCTGGCACATGGTGGAGGCCCTCGGGGATTACGACCGGGAGGACTGGGCGCCGGCCGAATCGGCACGCCGGTTCGAATGCGGCAGCCCCAACATGCTGGCCATCCACGCCCTGGCGGCGAGCCTGGACCTGCTGCTTGCGACCGGGCTTGAGAATATAGCTGAGAGTATTTCTGGAAAGATTTCTTATCTTATTGATTCTATTGAATCAAAAGGCTTCGAGATCATCACTCCGAAGACCCCGGCGCATCGCGCCGGCATCCTCACCTTCCGTCACCCGGGTCAGGACATGGCGGCCCTGCATCAGCGCCTCATGGCCGCCGGGGTGCTGTGTGCCCACCGGGGCGGCGGGGTGCGTTTCAGCCCGCATTTCTACACCCCGCAAGCGGATATCGACGCGGCCCTGGAGCTCCTGTAGAAGCCGAGTTCCTCGGCGAGGCCGGATAACTCGAAGGGACAGGATGAACAGGATTTTTTGGAGTCAGGAGAGAAGGTCACGATCAAAATCTTTGGACAGGATGAACAGGATAAAACGCATTCAATTAAATCCTGTAAATCATGTTTTCATCCTGTACATCCTGTCCATTCCAAAGCACTTGCCATTCAACAGGCCTCGAAACGCATCGCCTCATCCATGATCACCGCGGTGGCCTCGGCCACACCACGCACCCGCACCCCGCCGATGCTGTCCTCGTAGTCCACATGCTGGTGGCCGTGCACGATCAGCCCCGCACCCATGGCGCGGGCCAGTTCGTCGATCACGCCGAATCCGTGGGGATGGCAGCCGGGCGCCTCGTGACACACCAGCACGTCAGCCTCCAGGCTGGCGAGAAGGTCCAGGTCCTCGGGGTAGATGGTGGTGCGGTGGCGAAGCGGCAAACCCGCCCGCCAGTGGTCCCGTTTCGGGAAGCTGGCCAGGTGGGCACTGCGGGTGCGGAACACCGGCTCGGTGCCCGGATACCAGACCTTGCCCCGGAACACCCCGCCCAGGCCCGCCATGCGCAGGCCGCCCACCTCCATCACCCGGCCATGGAGATTGAGATTCCCCAGCCGGCACAGGAAGGCGTGGTCATGTTCCCGGACCGAGTCGGATTCATGGTTGCCGTGCACCCAGGCCACCTGGATGCCCGCCTCCACCAGCGGCGCCAGCACCCGGTCCAGGGAGGCCTCCGCCAGGCCCAAATCCCCCAGGATCACCACCGCCTCCGGTCGCCGGGCCTCGGCGGCCCGGATCAGGCCAGAGAAGTCCCCGTGGGGATCTCCGTAAAAGATGATTCGTTGCATTCGCATTTTTATAGTCTAATAATGTGCATATGCATCATGTTTGGAGGCTGCCATGAGCCAGCTTGCCACCGCGACCCGCACAGATCCCGCCCAAGTGCTCACCAAGGCGTTTCTCAATGCCGGCAAGGAACTGGGACTCAACCGCGCCGCCCTGGGCCAGGTGATCGGGAAGGACCGCAGCACCCTCACCCGGGGCCAGATCGATCCCGACAGCAAGGCCGGGGAACTGGCGCTGCTGCTGGTGCGCTGCTACCGGGCCCTGTTCGTGCTGGTGGGCGGCGACCCCGAACAGCTGCGCCACTGGATGCACACGGCCAACCACCACACCGGCGGCGTCCCGGCCGAGCAGGTGCTCACGGCCCAGGGTCTGGTCAGAGTGACAGAATACCTCGACGCCATGCGAGGCAAAGTCTGAGTGTATCCTGATATCTGGTCCGCCTGTCGGGAGACCGCCGCGCCGGGCCCGCTCAAGGGCACCCTGCTGCGCCTGGTGGAAAGCCAGGAACAGGTGGCCACCAACCGGCTGGTGGACTCCCTGGAGGAGCAGGCCACTCTCGAGGCCCTGCTGGAGGCCACCAAGCCGCCCCTGCCCGCCGAAGGGCCGCGCCACTACCTGCTCGTCACCCCGTTCCGCTACCCGCCCCTGCGCCACGGCTCCCGGTTCGGCCGCCGCTTCGAGCCGAGCCTGTTCTACGGCTCGCTGAGCCTGCCCACCCTGCTCGCGGAAGCCGCCTTCTACCGCTTCTATTTCTGGTACGGCATGACAATCCCGCCCGCCAGCGCCCTGGTGACCCGGCACACGGTGTTCGAGGCCGCCTACCGCAGCCGCCGGGGACTGAGACTCCAGGACCCGCCCTTCGACGCCTTCCGGGTGGCACTCACCCACCCCGCCGACTACCGCGCCACCCAGCAACTGGGCACGGCCCTGCGCGAGGCGGGGGTGCAGGCCTTCGAGTACCGCTCGGCGCGGGATGAGGGCATCAATGTCGCCCTGTTCACCCCCAGGGCCCTGGCCGATGCCCGGCCCAGGTCACAGGAACACTGGCTGTGCGAAACGGACGGCGCGCACGTGCGCTTCCTGGGTGAGACGGAGACCCAGGTGCACGTGCTGCCGGTGGAAAGGTTTCTGGTGGAGGGGGTCTTGCCGATGCCAGCGGCGTGAAGGGCGGATGATTGAGCTGCAGAGGACACAGAGAAAACGGCTAATTGCCAGCTGGGTACGTTCGATCAAGTGGTCTCACAGGGCCACCATGTGCCGCCTAACGCTTGTGCTCAGACGCGCATGACGGCGACCGACCGGAGCGATAGCGAATGGAGAAAGCTGTCAAGCGACGTCTGGAGCAGATTGTTCGGCCTTCCCTATTCTTGCTCATCCCGCAATACATTCATCGCACCGTGAATTACAGCAAGAACGTCGATCTGATCAGCCTTAATGTAGTAGATAATCCTGAATGGACCTGAGAACACTTCCCTTATCTGATCCATGCCGTATTCTGATACCCGACGCCCCGACAAGGGGAACGCGCCGATCTGCTGGGATTTTCTTGTGATCTGATCAACCGTCCGAAGAGCATAGGTTTCCGAATCCTGTGCAATATACCCATATATCGCGTCCAAATGGGCCTCGGCCGTTTCGGTCCAATGCACTCTCATTCAGGTAATCCGTACTTTTTCCTGACCTCTTCTACAGCCTTTGTTCTTCCTGCAATACTGTCGCTTAGCCCCTTTTCAATTGCCTCGCGTACGTATATTTCACGCATCAGGTCATCCCACGTCGCATCGGCAGGCAATTGATCCACCAGCCTGTGGGCTTCGTCTTTACTGATCTTTGTGGACATCTTTATTGTCCTCCTTCATGCGAATATTCCCCGCAATGGTTCTCGCCGGACGGCACCATGAGCCGCGCTGATTTTTAGCGTCGGCTCGATGGGTTTGTTATGCGATGAATACTAATGATCTCCGCGTAGCAATCCGGCTACGCTCAGATCTTCATCCATTTCCGGCCAATGGATACCTTCGCCATCACCCAGAAGCTCGTAGTTCTCTAATTGCGCTTTCTTGGCTCCAGCCAAACGCGGAAACCAAACCAATGGGACTGTAACCTTTCGCCCATCCACCAATGACACAACTAGATCATCATCTGTAAACTCGACATTCTGAGCCAGGGGATGTGTTTCAACTGCCAATGTGCTCATTCCACGCCTCCAGGAATATTTCCCTGTTTTCATCAACATGCTTCTATATTGCTCGCAGCTCGTGCGAAGCAAACCGTTTCGAGCCAGCCAACGCAACAGGACTTAACCAAAACTTAGCAAGAAACCGTTCTCTCTGCACATGAATATGGGGCGGTTCCCCTCTTTCATTACTATAGAAAAAGAACCGATAGGGCCCAATATTGAGCATCGTTGGCATATTACGTAGTCACCTCATCATCCTTGATCGTATAACGCTCGGCTTCAGCGGCGGCGCGAAGCGCCGTCCGCCGGAAGCCATTGTTAGCCACCACGCAACAGCTTTGCAGGAAGTAAGCAATCGAGCGCATCGAGTGCTCCCCCGACATGTTCAGGATCCAATGGATAGCGGCTACGAGGTCTCAACAAGTTCAAGTACGCCGAGGGTGACGCGGGAAAGGCTCCGTCGTCTCCTCTGACGAACGTCTTGTAGCAGAATCCGTTTGTGATGATTACCGCCTTACATCGCGGGAAATGAGTAGCGTACCCTCTCGCCTGATCGGCCGCGTAGAAAAGGCCCTGCGAAAACCCCTTGGTCTCGAGCAGGGCGACGACGTCCTCAGCCTTGCCGGAGTACGGACCAGCAAAGCAAGCGACGTCTACCCGGCCGCCGGGCGCGGGGAGTTCGATCTTGAGCTGTTGTTCTGACCAGCCCAGCGCAAGAAGCAGTGGCGTGACTAGGAAAGTCCGCGTCTCGTGCTCTCGAATCTCAGCCCAGTCCCAGTTGGTGTAGTAGTAGTGAGCAAGCAAGCGGATGCGTCGGAGCGCCTCAGTTAGCTCATCTGCGCTGGAAACGGGAAGCCCAATTTGGATTAGGTACGACAGGAGCTTCTCGTCGTCGATTGCTTCCGTTGCCCCGGGTTCTGAGGCAGGAGGCGCGGCGGGACCGGCTAGCAGCGCCTGAGCCGCCGCCAGATGCTGCGGTTGCGAACTTTTGTAGATAGTTCCCTGCCGCAATCCTTGGGCTGGTACCGGCTGAGGCGAGACATGCCATTCAACGTGGCAATACGCTGGCAAGTCCCAGCCATCGAAATCTCGGAGCCAGTCCTTATCTCCATTGCCAGAAACGACGCCGTTCCGGTTGACGACGATGCCCGCGGACAAGAACTCAGAGACGCCGCGCTTCAATAGAATGATATCGCCCTCTTGCACGCGGCCCATAGCAGAGCACTGATTGCCCCCACCCACGAACGCCATGCCGAACTTGTAGAACGCGTCGGCGTAGTCGCGCCCGGACGAACCTGCTGAGACTATCCAGACGGCCAATTCCTATCCTCCCTCGTGTAGTGGCTAACGACAAGCTGTGGGGCGCAAGCCGCAACGCAGTGCAGCGTCCCACACAAGCGCCTTGTTGGGCATGCCCGGTTCAACTTTCCATTGAGATGCCATCGATATTACCTGAATCATCAAAACGCACCGAAACAACGTAGTCCGTTACCTCGCCAGGAAGCTTGAAGTCAAAATATTCAATGCCTTTGTCTCCCCAGGATGAACGAAGTTGGAGAAGCCCCACTACAGACTTCGGTTCTGGCGAGCTAGCACCAAGATGCTGCTGCCAATAACTTTGTGGCAACTCCCCAAGATGATGCTCAACAAACAAATTAACGTTGCCTTCACCTTCCTCGGTTCCGAAGGCGTTTTTGATGGCAGTTAATGCCAAAGTCTTCCTTTTTTCATTTTCAGCAGACGTCATTGCTTCTCCTTGGTTGCCCAACGCATTGGGCTCAGGCGACCCGAAAACGCGCCAGCGTTTTTGGGGTCGCCTGGAGCCCCTTGTTAGCACTATTTTGGTTTTGCCAAATCTTCAAGGATGGCCTCCCAGTCTTCGCCAGTAATTTCCACAGGAACGAAAACGGTTGTACCGGTAATGTTCATGGCTGCGCTTACTCCACCGCGCCCGTGATTCGCCTCAAGCCTTCGTTTCAAAACTGGCCAATGCTTGGCAGCGAGATCTCCCGATATTTGCCTCGACAAATCGCCGAGGGTTTCGATCTTGAAAGGCAAACACCATGGTTCAGGCCAAACATCCAGAACTACCTCATTGGGATCTGCGTGTGAACGGACAATGAATGGGGTGGTAAATGAATGCGTGGGATTGCAGTAAAGAACCCCGAGATCACCAGGGCGAAGGTATTTTTCTGCCTTTGTGATACGCCCGGCCATCGACTGTTGATTCAGAAGCGTGCCCACTGCCCACAACTGACGGTCAATGCCAATTTGGATGTTCTCGACGTTCTTTGATGCAAAGCAAAATAGCTTCATACCTAATTTCTTCCAGTGCTAACAGTTGATTAGACGGATTCTGCCATATCGATGATATGCGGATTCCGTATAGTACGCGGAACTCTTGCCTCTCCGGTGTGCGTTGCGGCAGCATGAATCCTGTTCAGGAGCTTCGTGCACACAGGGAGGTGCCTTATGGCGACAGGGAGTCGCGCCGAGCAGGAACGCCGGTTTTGGGATCTTTACCGGAATATTCTGATCTCTCAGGGCGTTAAGCCCGCATCGGTACGCTGGTATGTGATGCGGGCGGAGCAGTTAATCCGTGCCTTTCCGGGCCGGCGTCTGGCGGAACTGGAGGCGAACGACGTCTCCGACTACCTGGCCCGGCTGGGGCAAAAACCCAATTTGCAGGCCTGGCAGTTCCGCCAGTCGGTCGATGCTATACAGACTCTGTATAGCATCGTGCGCACAGAATGGCCCGTGCCGCCGGATTGGGATTTCTGGCGGGATTCGGCCCGCACCCTCGAAGCGCAACACGCCACCACTGCACGTGAATTCGCCCCGGTGACGCCCGAGGATTATGCGGGCCGTATCGGCGATACTCGCTTTGCCCCACTCATACACAAGCACCTGGACGCCTTCGTGCGCCTGGCCTCGGGCATACGCACCCGGGGCATGTCGATCCGCACGGAAAAGACTTATCTCGGCTGGGTCTGCCGATTTCTCCTGCACTTCGACGCCCGGGCACCGGATGAGCTGGTGTTCCTCTATGACAAGGTGCTCGAACAACCTCTGGGTGATCTGGGGGCATTCAGACGATCCCGGCGCCCGAGGCGCCTGCCGGTGGTGCTGTCCCGCAATGAGGTGAATCGACTGCTTTCGGAACTGGATGGCATGCAGTGGCTGATCGCTTCCCTGCTCTACGGCACGGGCATGCGGCTCATGGAGGCACTGCGTCTGAGGGTGCAGGATCTGGAGTTCGACCGGGGCTTGATCGTGGTGCGGCGCGGCAAGGGGGACAAGGATCGCATCGTGCCACTGCCTGAATCCCTGGCCGGCCCGCTTGCCCGTCACTTGAGAGAGGTGCGGGCGCTGCATCAGCGGGACCTGGACGCGGGCTACGGCGAGGCCATGCTGCCGGATGCCCTGGCACGCAAGTATCCCAGCGCGCCCCGGGAGTGGCGCTGGCAGTTCGTGTTTCCCAGTGGCCGGCTGTCCAGGGATCCGCGCAGTGATGCGACGCGACGACATCATCTGCACGAGACGGCGGTGCAGAAGGCTGTCGTTTCGGCGGCCCGGCGGGCGGGTATCGCGAAGCGGGCCAGTTGCCACACGCTGCGCCATAGCTTCGCCACCCATCTGCTGGAGAGCGGCTACGACATCCGCACGGTGCAGGAACTGCTGGGACACGCGGACGTGTCCACGACTCAGATCTACACCCATGTGCTGAACCGCGGCGGTCTGGCCGTGCGCAGCCCGCTGGATGCAGGCTGAAGGGGATGCATTGGGCGGCTTCATGGATGACCAGACTCCCTGTCTGTCTTCTTTGCCCCGACTTTAACGGTGGCGGGCGAGAGAGGCAAACGACGGCCGCTGCCATGTCCTTGAGGTTTCGATTTTTTCCCTCTGTGCCTTCCGTGGCAAACCCGCCTTAATCCCTATAACGCGCCAAACAGCTGCTGATAGTTGCGCGTCGTGAGCGCCGCGATGCTTTCAAGGTCGCTGCCGCGCACCTCGGCCACCTTCGCGGCCACGTCACGCACCCAGGCGGGGTGGTTGCCCTTGCCGCGGTGAGGCACCGGCGCAAGATACGGAGAGTCGGTCTCCACCAGCAGGCGGTCGTCGGGGACCTGGCGGGCCACCTCGCGCAGTTCCTCGGCGTTGCGGAAGGTAACGATGCCGGAGAAAGAGATATAGAAGCCCAGATCCAGGGCGGCTTGCGCCATCTCCCAGGTCTCGGTGAAGCAGTGCATCACACCGCGCACCTGATCGGCGCCCTCCTCCTTGAGGATCCTGATGGTGTCCTCCCGGGCGTCACGGGTGTGGATGATGAGCGGCTTGCCCACCTCCCGGGCTGCGCGGATGTGGGTGCGAAAGCGCTCCCGCTGCCACTCGTTGTCCTCGGGGTGGTAGTGATAGTCCAGCCCCGTCTCGCCGATGGCCACGACAAGGGAATCGCGACCCCGGCTCACCAGGTCCTCGACCGTGGGATCGGCTCCCTCGGTCTCGCCCGGATGCACGCCCACGGAGCAGGACACATCCGCGTAGCGCTCAGCGATGCCCCGCACCGTGGGGTATTCCTCCAGGGAGATGCTCACGCACAGCATGTGGTCCACCCCGGCGGCGCGGGCGCTGTCCATGACCTTGTCCAGGGAACCGTCGAAGGGCTCCAGATCGATGCGATCCAGATGGCAGTGGGAGTCGATGAGCATATGGGGCAATTCAACATTCAACGTTCAAAATTCAAAGGTGCAGCGACTTTGAATCTTGAATTTTGAACGTTGAATTTCGGTTTACATGGTGTGCGTCGGGCGGTCCGCCTGAAGGGCGCCGGCCAGCAGGCCTTCGATCTTGTTGCGGGTGGCGCCGTTGTCCTGGGGGTTGAACTGCACGCCGATGCCCGGGGTGCGGTTGCCCTGGGCGCGGGGCGGGGTGACCCAGATGATCTTGCCCGCCACCGGCATGCGCTCGCGCTCTTCCATGAGGGTCAGCAGCATGAACACCTCGTCGCCCAGCTTGTAGGGCTTCTGGGTGGGGATGAACAGACCGCCGTTTTTCACGAACGGCATGTAGGCGGCATACAAGGAGTTCTTGTCCTTGATGGCCAGCGAGAGAATGCCCTGTCCTGCCGACATGCGGTGACTCTCCTATGCCCTGCCGGGCGCGAGGCCGGCGAACACCTCTTCCAGCAGCATCTGCGGATTGACGGTGGTGCGGGCCAGGCGACGCCATTCGGTCAGGCGGTCATGTAATTGAAAGATGCGACCCAAGTCTAACGTCTTTGCCAGGGGCTGCAAATCCTCCCGTCCCGCAGCGGCCCGTCCGGTGAAGGCGATCCGCGCGGACTCCCACAGGGCGATCTGGACCCAGCGGATCAGGCGCTCGGTGTCCTGGGCCTTCCAGCGCTCCGCCAGGGCGACCGTGCCCGTCTTGCCCCGGGTCAGTTGCGACAGATCACCCAGCAGGGCGTGCCACTGCTCCAGCGCGCCCTCCTCGGCCAGATCCCGCGCCACCAGGGGCGCGCCCCGGGCGAGACACAGCAGCGCGTCCACCTGCCCGGCCTGTATCCCCTGCCCCGCCAGCCACGCGCGGGTGATCTCGTCCGGCGGCAGGGGCACGGCCAGGGTCTGGCAACGGCTGCGGATGGTGGCCGGCAGGCGCGAGGGCTCGGCGCTCACCAGGATCATCAGCGTGCGCTCCGGCGGCTCCTCCAGGGTCTTGAGCAGGCTGTTGGCGGCATTGGGATTCATGGCCTCCGCCGGCCAGAGCAGCGCCACCCGATGGGCGCCCATGGAGCGACTGAGCCCCATGGTCTCGGACAACTCCCGGATCTGGTCAACGACGATCTGGGTCTTGTCCTCGGGGATGGTGACCCGGGTCAGGTCCGGGTGGGTGTCGGCGCGGTACAGGCGGCAGCTGTCGCAGTGTCCGCAGGGCGCGCCCTCGACACCGGGCGCATTGCACAGAGCGGCCAGGGCCAGGGATTCGGCCAGCGCCCGCTTGCCGATCCCCACGGGGCCGGTGAGCAGCAGCGCGTGGGGCATGCGCCCGGAGGCCAGGCGCGCCAGTTGCTGCCGGTAGGCATCCTCCAGCCAGGGATAGGGGGCGCTCACGGCTTCACCCCGTTGGCCTGCAGCAGGGGCACCAGGGCCGCCTGCAGATCCCGGGTCACCGCCTCCAGGGACTGGCCGGCATTGATGACCCGGTAGCGGGCCGGCTCGGCCCGGGCCCGCTCAAGGTAGCACTGGCGTACCCGTTCAAAGAAGTCCACCGCCTCCTGCTCGAAGCGGTCCGCCTCCCCCCGCCCCCGGGCCCGGGCCAGCCCCGTGCGCACGTCCACGTCCAGCAGCAGGGTCAGGTCCGGGCGCACCGGTCCCTGCACCCAGTCCTCCAGCACGGCGATGCGCGCCGGGTCCAGTCCCCGGCCGCCGCCCTGGTAGGCGTAGGTGGCGTCGGTGAAACGGTCGCAGAGCACCCAGGTGCCGGCCTCCAGCGCCGGGAGGATGCGGGTTCGCAGATGTTCGGCCCGGGCGGCGAACATGAGCAGCAGTTCGGTGTCCGGGTGCATGGGCGGGTGGTCCCGGGACAGCAGCAGTTCCCGGATCCGTTCCGCCAACGGCGTGCCGCCGGGCTCGCGGGTCACCAGCAGGGGCACGCCCCGGCTTTCCAGGAACGCCTGCAGCGCCTGGATCTGGGTGGACTTGCCCACCCCCTCGGCACCCTCCAGGGTGATGAAACGGCCCCGTGCCGTGGTTGGCTGGTTCATCGTCGACTCCCCGGGTAACGACTGGCGTCGCCGCCCAGCTGGTAACGGATCACCGCCTCCCGGTGCTCCCGGTAGGTGGTGGAGAAGTGGTGGCTGCCGTCGCCCCGGGAGACGAAGAACAGCACCTCTGTATCCGCCGGGTTCAGGGTCGCGCGGATGGAGGCGCCGCCTGGCAGGGCGATGGGCGTAGGCGGCAGGCCGGCGCGGGTGTAGGTGTTGTAGGGGGTGTCGGTGCGCAGATCCCGCGTGCGCAGGCGTCCGTTGGTGATGCCGGCGCCGTACATGACCGCAGGGTCGGTCTGCAGCCGCATGCCGCGCTTGAGACGGGTGTTGAACACCGCCGCCACCAGGTCCCGTTCGTCGGGATGGCCGGTCTCCTTCTCCACGATGGAGGCCAGGATCAGGGCCTGGTAGGGACTCTCGATGGGCAGACCCTCCTGGCGCTCCGCCCAGGCGGCGTCCAGGAACTCCACCATGCGCCGGTGGGCGCGCTCCAGGAAGGCGATGTCGGTGGTGTCCCGGGGAAACAGGTAGGTGTCTGGGAAGAACCAGCCCTCGGGATGCTCGCCAGGCCGACCCAGCCGGTCCATGATCTCCATGTCCCCGGCCGGATCCAGGGTCTGGCGGATCTGCGGGTGGGCGCGCACCGCCGCCATCATCTGGGCGAAGGTCCAGCCCTCGGGGATGGTGAGGCTGTACTGCACCGTGCGTCCGGCGGTGAACAGGGCCAGCAGGCTGCGCGGCGTGAGCCCCGGCTCCAGGCGGTACTCGCCGGCGCGGATGGTGGCGGACTCCGCCTCCACCCGGGCGTGGAATTCCCAGTAGGCCGGCCGCTCCAGCCAGCCCGCTTCGTGCAGATCGCGGGCGACCCGGCGCACCGAGGCCCCGGGGGGCACCTCGTAGACCTGGGTCTCGCTGAGCGCCAGGGGCTCATCCATGAAACGCAGGTAGTCGTAGCCGAGCCCGGCGGCGGCCACCAGGGCCAGCACCAGCAGGAACAGGACACCCAGCAGCAGACGCCTCACGCCATGCCCTCCGTGAGCACCCGGCGCAGGCGCGCCACCAGCTCATGGCGCGGGATCTCGCGCCCGTCGAGCCGGCGCACGGGCCAGAGCCCGATCAGGGTGTTGGTGAGGAACAGGCCCCGGGCCTTGAACAGGTCCGCGACCGTGAGCCGCGCCTCGTGACAGGAGACGCCCAGCGCCCGGGCCGCATCCAGCACCCGGGCACGGGTGATCCCCGCCACGCCGCACTGATCCAGCACCGGCGTGATGAGGGTCTGGTCGTCCCGGATCAGGAACAGGTTGCTCATGGTGCCTTCCACCACATGGTCCTCGGTATCCAGCATGATGCCTTCCTGGCATTCATCCTGCCATTCACTGCGTCCCAACACCTGCTCCAGGCGGTTGAGATGCTTGATGCCCGCAAGCAGCGGATTGCGGCCGAGACGGGTCCGGCACAGCCAGACCTCCACGCCCTCTTCCGACCAGGCCGCGGGAAATCCTGAGGTCTCGACACCCATCACCACCCGGGTCGGCTCGGGCTTCAAAGGCGGGCGATAGCCCCGGGGGCCGACGCCCCGGGTCAGGATCAGCTTCAGGGTCCCGAACCCGCCGCCGGCCAACACCCGGTGCGCCTCGGCCAGCCACAGACCGGCATCCGGCGCGGGCAGGCCAAGGCGCGCACAGCCCTCGGCCATCCGCGCCATGTGCCGGTCCCAGTGCAGGGGCTTGCCGTCGCGCACCGCCAGGGTCTCGAACAGGCCGTCCCCGTAGGCCAGCCCCCGGTCCTGGACCGGCAGGGTGTCTACCGCTTGTCCGTTGACCAGGATCATGCGCGCAGGGCCCGTAGCAGGCCTTCCGCCTTGTGGCGGGTCTCTTCCAGCTCCCGCAGAGGATCGGAGTCGGCAACGATGCCGGCGCCGGTGCGAAAGTGCACCTGGTTGCCCCGCTGCACCAGGGTGCGGATGAGGATGTTGAGGTCCATGTCGCCGTCCCGGTTGAGGTAGCCCAGGGAGCCGGTGTAGGCGCCCCGCCCTTCCCCTTCGAGCTCGGCGATGATCTCCATGCAGCGCACCTTGGGGCAGCCGGTGATGGTGCCGCCGGGAAACACCGCCCGGATCACCTCGCCGGGGCTGATGCCGGGGCGAAGCCGGCCGGTGACGTTGGAGACGATGTGGTGCACGTGGGGATAGGTCTCGAGCGTCATCAGTTCATCCACGCGGATGCTGCCCGGCACGCACAGCCGGCCCAGGTCGTTGCGCTCCAGGTCCAGCAGCATGATGTGCTCGGCGCGCTCCTTGGGATGGGCCAGCAGCTGGGTGGCCAGGGCCCGGTCCGATTCCAGGGCCTCGCCCCGGGGACGGGTGCCGGCGATGGGCCGGGTGTCCACCCGTTCGCCGCGCACCCGCACCAGGCGTTCCGGCGAGGAACTGACGATGTGCCCGCCGGGCAGGCTGGCCAGCGCCGCGAAGGGGGCCGGGTTGCGGGTGCGCAGGCGGTCATAGAGCTCCGCCGCCGCCACCGACTCGCGCAAGCGGGCCTGCCAGGCACGGGACAGGTTCACCTGGAACACGTCACCCTCGCGGATGTAGTCGATGATGCGCTCCACACCACCCAGGTAGCGTCGGGGCTCGTCCTCCTCCAGGGATTCGAGCACCAGGGGCGTGGCAGCGGCATCGCTTCCATCCAGTGCGGCCAGATCGGCGCGCATCTGTTCCAGTGCCGACTCATGACCCGGTTCGGCCACCAGGTGGGTCAGGCCCTGTTCGTGGTCCACCACCAGGGCACAGGGGAAGCGCTGGGCGAAGGCCACGGGCAGTGCGCAGGGATCCGGGGGCAGATCCAGCACCGGCTCCACCTGCGCGGCCAGCTCGTAAGCCAGGAACAGGAACCAGCCGCCGCGAAACGGCAAGGGGTCGGCGGCATCGTTCAGGGGCGCGACACGCTCGCGCTGCCACCAGGCATCCAGGGCACGCAGGAAATCCCCGGAACCGCCGTCGGCGTCCAGTCTTAGGGTCTGGCCCGGGAAGGCGAACAGGATGCTGTAACGGGCCTGGGGCGTGCCCTTGAGCGCGCTTTCCAGGAGATGGGGATATCTGCCGGGCCAGCGCCGGTGCAGCGCCAGCAGGTCCGTCACCGCATCCAGGCAGGGGGCCGCGCCCCCTGCCTGGATCGGATCAGAGCATCCGGAAGACGAGGGTGCCGTTGGTGCCACCAAATCCGAAGGAATTGGACAGGCCCACGTTGATCTTCATCTCGCGGGCGGTATTGGGCACGTAGTCCAGATCGCACTCGGGGTCCGGGTTGTCCAGGTTGATGGTGGGGGGGATCACGCCGTGCTTCATGGCCAGGGCCAGGAACACCGCCTCCACGCCGCCGGCGGCACCCAGCAGGTGGCCGGTCATGGACTTGGTGGAGCTGATGGCCACCTTGTAGGCATGGTCACCCAGGGCGCGCTTGGCCGCGGCCGTCTCGGCCACGTCACCGGCCGGGGTGGAGGTGCCGTGGGCGTTGATGTAGTCCACGTCCGTGGGGTTGAGACCGGCATCCTTCAGGGCCATGAGCATGCACTTGGCCGCACCCTCGCCGCCCGCGGACGGCTGGGTCATGTGGTAGGCGTCACTGTTCCAGCCGAAACCGGCCAGCTCGCAGTAGATCTGCGCACCACGGGCCTTGGCGTGTTCGTACTCTTCCAGCACCAGCGCGCCGGCGCCATCGCCCAGCACGAAGCCGTCCCGGTCCTTGTCCCAGGGACGACTGGCACGGGCGGGATCGTCGTTGCGGGTGGACAGGGCGCGCGCGGCAGCGAAGCCGCCGATGCCCAGCGGCGTGGTGGCCATCTCGGCGCCACCGGCGACCATCACGTCCACGTCGCCGTACATGATCATGCGCGCGGCGTCACCGATGTTGTGGGTGCCGGTGGCGCAGGCGGAGACGATGGAGATGTTCGGGCCCTTGAGGCCACACATGATGGACAGGTTGCCGGCCACCATGTTGATGATCGCGCTGGGCACGAAGAAGGGCGAGATCTTGCGGGCACCACCATTGAGGTAGGCCGTGTGGCTCTTCTCGATGTAGGGCAGACCGCCGATGCCGGAACCGATGGCCACGCCGATGCGTTCGGCGTTCTGCTCGGTCACCTCCAGGCCGGAATCCTTGATGGCCTGCAGGCCAGCGGCAATACCGTAATGGACGAAGGTGTCCATCTTGCGCTGGTCCTTGGGGGTGATGTAATCGTCGGCATTGAAGTCCCGCACCGCGCCGGAGATGCGCACCGGCATCTCTGAGGCGTCAAAGACGTCAATGGGTGTAATCCCGCTGCGGCCTGCGGTGATGTTGTCCCAGGCGGACTGGATGGTGGAGCCGACCGGGGAGACGATCCCCAGTCCAGTGATGACGACGCGCCGTTTAGACAAGCTCTTGCCCTCGGAGATTTAAGTTTCCAGGCGGTTCAAAAACACCCGTGGCCGCGAGCAGTCTGCACTGGTCGCGGCCACGGTGTCGAGGTAATGAACCGGAAGCGGCGTTCCGGTTTCAATCAACCCTGAGCGTGGGCGTTGATGTAATCAATCGCCTGCTGCACGGTGGTGATCTTTTCCGCTTCCTCGTCAGGAATCTCGGTCTCGAATTCTTCTTCGAGGGCCATGACGAGTTCCACGGTGTCCAGAGAATCCGCGCCCAGATCTTCGACGAAGGAAGCGCTGTTGGTGACCTCTTCTTCCTTCACGCCCAGCTGTTCCACAACGATTTTCTTGACGCGTTCTTCAATGTTGCTCATGGTTTGACAATCCCCTTGTTGGATAAGCAGCCGAAGCTGGGCAGCTATTCTAGATAAATCCCCCAGACCGTTCCACCTGAAGTGGCTGGCGCGAACCGCCGGTCCGGCATTGCAAGTCTTCGAGGGGCGCGAGTATCGCCCGGCCCCATGTCCGCTGTAAACCACCGCAAGTCACTTTCCTGCGCCGGGTCCGGCAGCGTAATGAAGACCAAAAGACCTTTCTGTTTAGTTCGTTACAGCAGCTTTCTCATGTGCAGGGCGATCAGGCCATGTACATGCCGCCATTGATGTGCAGGGTCTCGCCCGTGATGTAGGCGGCGGCCGGCGAGGCCAGGAAGGCCACCACGGAGGCGATCTCTTCCGGGCGGCCCAGGCGGCCCAGGGGGATCTGTCCCAGCAGGGCATCACGCTGGGCCTGGGGCAGGCCACGGGTCATGTCGGTGTCGATGAAGCCGGGGGCCACAGTATTCACGGTGATGCCCCGGGAGCCCACTTCCCGGGCGAGCGACTTGCCCAGGCCCAGCAGACCCGCCTTGGCGGCGGCGTAGTTGGTCTGCCCGGCATTGCCGCTGGAACCCACCACGGAGCCAACGTTGATGATGCGACCCTTGCGGGCCTTCATCATGCCCCGCAGCACGCCCCGGGTGACGCGCCACACGGCGGTCAGGTTGGTCTGGATGATGTCATCCCACTCCTCGTCCTTCATGCGCATCATCAGGTTGTCCCGGGTGATGCCCGCGTTGTTGACCAGGATGGAGATGCCACCGAGATCGTCGCTGATCTGCTTGATGGCCGCCTCGACCGCCTCGGCATCGGTCACGTTCAGGGCCATGCCCCGACCCTTCAGGCCCGCCTCGCGCAGATAGGCGGTGATGGCCTCGGCGCCGGATTCGCTGGTGGCGGTACCCACCACGGTGGCGCCCTGCTCCGCCAGCGCCATGGCGATGGCCTTGCCGATGCCGCGGCTCGCGCCGGTGACCAATGCGATCTCGTTTTCCAGATTCATGAAGACTTCTCCTGACGATGATGCGGGCCGCTTTGGGCAGTCCGATATATTAAATGTTCGACAGACTCAGCCCTGCACCTGCCCTAGGAGCCTGTCGGACTTAGGTGCCCGTAGCGAGCTGAATGGGAGAGTGAGGCCATTTTTTCGATCGTTTGAGGAGAATAGCCGTCGCTATTCGACGAAAGGGATCGGAAAAATGGACCGCTCTCCCACCAGCGCAGTAGGCGCAGCCTAAGTCCGACAGGCTCCTAGGGCCTGGGCGAGGCTCTCGGGATCCTGCACGCAGGCGAGCGCGAGGGTCTTGTCGATGCGCTTGTTGAGGCCCGTGAGCACCTTGCCCGGGCCCAGCTCCAGCACAGTGGTGTTGCCATCGGCGGCCATCTTCTGCACCGACTCCACCCAGCGCACCGGACGGTGCAGCTGCGCCGCGAGCACGGCGCGGATCTGCGCCGGGTCCGTGTGACTGGCCACATCCACATTGTGGATCACGGGAATGGGCGGGGAGACGATCGCGACCGAGGCCAGGCGTTCGGCGAGCTGCTCGGCCGCGCCCGCCATGAGCCGGCAGTGGGACGGCACGCTCACCGGCAGTTTCACGCTGCGCTTGGCGCCGGCCTCGGCGGCCAGGGCCACGGCCCGGTCCACCGCGGCGCTCTCGCCGGCGATCACCACCTGGCCCGGGGAATTGAAGTTCACCGCCTCGACCACGCCGCCCTCGGCGGCCCGGGCGCAGACCTCGATCACCTGGGCGTCATCCAGGCCCAGGATCGCGGCCATGGCCCCCTGCCCCGGCGCCACGGCGCCCTGCATCAGCCGGCCGCGTTCGGCCACCAGGCCCGCGGCATCACTGAAGCCCAGGGCACCCGCACACACCAGCGCGGTGTACTCGCCCAGGCTGTGGCCCGCCATCACCGCAGGCGCCGGTCCGCCCGCCGCCTGCCAGACCCGCCACACGGCCACGCCGGCCGCCAGCATGGCCGGCTGGGTGTTCTCGGTGCGGTTCAGGTCCTCCTCGGGCCCGTTCTGCACCAGGCTCCACAGGTCGAAGCCCAGCACGTCGGAGGCCTCCTGGAAGGTCTCGCGAACCTGGGGATGGGCATCGGACAGGGCGCTCAGCATGCCAAGGGACTGGGAGCCCTGGCCGGGGAACACGCAGGCGAAGGTCATGGGGGAATGGCCTCTGTTTAGGGAGGGAAATCAGGCCGCGTAGTTTAGGCAATCCATCCGCATGCGGGCAAATCGGTCGCACGGCGTTGTGAACAAGGTTCACCAGACCCTTGTTTTATCGGCCCGGTTGTTGATAATGGGCCGCTTGACTCGACCCGACCGACTGCAGGTATATGGCCAAAGAAGACCACATTGAAATGGAAGGCACGGTGCTGGACACCCTGCCCAACACCATGTTTCGTGTACAGCTGGACAACGGCCACATCGTCACGGCCCACATCTCCGGACGCATGCGCAAGAATTACATCCGCATCCTCACCGGCGACCGTGTCACGGTGCAGATGACCCCTTACGACCTCACCAAGGGCCGCATCACCTACCGCAACAAGTAAGTCCCTGTCGAATTCAGCCTCGCACCATTGAAAAGCCGCCGCAGAGACGCGGAGGCGCAGAGTAAATCCCGAGTCAGAAACCACCAGCTTGAGGACTGGATAACCAGCCCCCTCACGGTGTCACGTTGCCCTTCTGATTCAATCTCTGCGCCTTCGCGTCTCTGCGGCGGCTTTGTCATTTCGGCAGATTTATGATGCCACCGGCTCTTCTTCGTACTCCAGCGCCAGGGCACCGTCGCGCACGGTGACGCTCACCTCGCCGCCGCCGGCCAGGCGGCCGAACAGGATCTCCTCGGCGAGCGGCTTCTTGATGTGCTCCTGGATCACGCGTGCCATGGGCCGGGCGCCCATCTTCGGGTCGTAGCCATGTTCGGCCAGCCAGGTGCGTGCCTCCTCGTCCACGTCCAGCACCACCTTCTTCTCGTCCAGCTGCGCCTGGAGCTGGGTGAGGAACTTGTCCACCACGCTGGCGATGGTCTCCGGCGCCAGGGGGCGGAACTGGATGATAGCGTCCAGGCGGTTGCGGAACTCGGGCGTGAAGGTGCGCTTGAGCACTTCCATGGCATCGCTGGAATGATCCTGGCGGGTGAACCCCATGGTGGCGCGGCTGGAGACATCCGCGCCCACGTTGCTGGTCATCACCAGGATGACGTTGCGGAAATCCACCTTGCGGCCGTTGGTGTCAGTAAGCGTGCCGTGGTCCATCACCTGCAGCAGCAGGTTGAACACATCCGGGTGGGCCTTTTCCACCTCGTCCAGCAGCAGCACCGCGTGGGGGTGCTTGAGGATCGCGTCGGTGAGCAGGCCGCCCTCGTCATAGCCCACGTAGCCGGGCGGCGCGCCGATCAGGCGCGATACCGTGTGCCGCTCCATGTACTCGGACATGTCGAAGCGCACCAGCTCGATGCCGAGCAGGTCGGCCAGCTGGCGGGTCACCTCGGTCTTGCCCACGCCGGTGGGACCGGCGAACAGGAAGGAGCCGATGGGCTTCTGCCCGTCGCCGAGGCCCGAGCGGGCCATCTTGATGGCGGCGGCCAGGGTGGAGATGGCCTCGTCCTGGCCGAACACCACCATGTTCAGGTTGCGCTCCAGGTTCTTGAGGGTCTCCATGTCGGAGGCGGAGACGCTCTTGGGCGGGATGCGCGCAATCTTGGCGACGATGGCCTCCACGTCGTGCACGGAGATGGTCTTCTTGCGCGTGCTGGCCGGCTGCAGGCGGCGGTTGGCGCCGGCCTCGTCGATCACGTCGATGGCCTTGTCCGGCAGGTGGCGGTCGGTGATGTAGCGGCTGGCCAGCTCCGCGGCCGCCCGGAGTGCCTTGTTGGTGTAGCGCACGTCGTGGTGTGACTCGAAACGCGACTTGAGCCCCTTGAGGATCTCGTAGGTCTCGTCCACCGTGGGCTCGTTCACGTCGATCTTCTGGAAGCGACGTGCCAGCGCCCGGTCCTTCTCGAAGATGCCCCGGTATTCCTGGTAGGTGGTGGAGCCGATGCACTTCAACTCGCCGGAGGCCAGCATGGGCTTGATCAGGTTGGAGGCGTCCATGACGCCGCCGGAGGCGGCGCCGGCGCCGATGATGGTGTGGATCTCGTCGATGAACAGCACCGAGCCCTTGCGGCGCTTGAGCTGGGCCAGCACGCCCTTGAGGCGCTTCTCGAAATCACCCCGGTACTTGGTGCCCGCCACCAGGGCACCCAGGTCCAGGGAGTAGATCACCGCGTCCTTGAGGATCTCGGGCACCTCCCCGTCGACGATCTTCTTGGCCAGACCCTCGGCAATGGCGGTCTTGCCCACGCCCGCCTCGCCCACGTACAGCGGGTTGTTCTTGCGCCGGCGGCACAGGATCTGCACCGTGCGCTCCAGCTCGTGGGCACGGCCGATGAGCGGGTCGATCTTGCCCTTGCGGGCCTGTTCGTTGAGGTTGGTGGCGTAGGCCTCCAGCGGGTTCTGGCGGCTCTCCTCGCCTTCGGCGGGGGCCTCCTGCTGGCTCGAGGCCTCCTCGTCAGGATGCTCCTCGGGCACCTTGGAGATGCCGTGGGAGATGTAGTTCACCACGTCCAGTCGGGCCACGTCGTGCTGGGACAGCAGGTACACGGCATGGGATTCCTGCTCACCGAAGATGGCCACCAGCACGTTGGCGCCGGTGACCTCCTTGCGGCCGGAGGACTGCACGTGGAACACCGCCCGCTGCAGCACACGCTGGAAGCCCAGGGTGGGCTGGGTGTCGCGGGGGTCGTTGGGGGGCAGGCGCGGGGTGTTGGCGTCCACGAACTCCGCCAGTTCGCCGCGCAGCTTGTCCAGGTTCACGCCGCAGGCGCGCAGCACCGAGGCGGCGGTGGGGTTTTCCGTGAGGGCGAGCAGCAGGTGCTCGACGGTCATGAACTCGTGACGTTTCTCGCGAGCGGCCTTGAAGGCCAGGTTGAGTGAGAATTCGAGTTCCTTGTTGAGCATGGCGTAAACCCCGTTATGTGCCGTTGTCAGGCCTGCTCCATCGCGCACAGCAGCGGATGCTGGTGCTGACGGGCGTAATCGTTTACCTGGGCCACCTTGGTCTCGGCGATGTCGCGGGGGTAGATGCCACACACACCCTTACCCCGGGTATGCACGTGCAGCATGATGCGCGTGGCCTTCTCCCGGTCCATGCCGAAAAAACTCTCCAGGACCTCAACCACAAACTCCATAGGAGTGTAGTCATCGTTGAGCAGTACGACCTGATACTGCGGTGGTGGCTTGAGTTTCGGTCGAGCCTCCTCGACGGCCAGACCCCGGTCGGGTGTGTCTTTCCTTTCGTCTCCCATAATGCTTTGAGCGCTGTTTTCTCTGAACGGTTCAATGGGGCAGATTGCCCGGAGGATTGAGGGAGTCCCGGAGCCGGGAAATCGCCGATTCCGGATGCCTCGAGTATAGCCCAGCGGGGCACAGGCAAGCCCTCTCCCACACAGCGGGAGAGGGTTTGCCGGCCGGTGTCAGCCCATGTGCTTGATCATGTTGTCGCCGAAGGCGGAGCAGGACAGTTCCGTGGCGCCGTCCATCAGGCGGGCAAAGTCGTAGGTCACCTGTTTGGACTCGATGGCGCCCTCCAGCCCCTTGATGATCAGGTCCGCCGCCTCGGTCCAGCCCATGTGGCGCAGCATCATCTCCGCGGACAGGATCAGGGAGCCGGGGTTGACCTTGTCCTGGCCCGCGTACTTGGGCGCGGTGCCGTGGGTGGCCTCGAACATGGCCACCTTGTCGGACAGGTTGGCGCCTGGGGCGATGCCGATACCACCCACCTGGGCGGCCAGGGCATCGGAGATGTAGTCGCCGTTGAGGTTCAGGGTGGCGATCACGCTGTACTCCGCCGGGCGCAGCAGGATCTGCTGCAGGAAGGCGTCGGCGATCACATCCTTGATGACGATCTCCTTGCCGGTCCTGGGGTTCTTGAAGCTGCACCAGGGGCCGCCGTCGATCTCCTTGGCGCCGAACTCCTCCTTGGCCAGTGCATAGCCCCAGCTCTTGAAGGCCCCCTCGGTGAATTTCATGATGTTGCCCTTGTGCACCAGGGTCACCGAGTCGCGGTCGTTGTCGATGGCGTACTGGATGGCCTTGCGCACCAGGCGCTGGGTGCCCTGGCTGGAGACGGGCTTGATACCGATGCCGCTGGTGTCCGGGAAGCGGATCTTGTGCACGCCCATCTCGTTGATCAGGAAGTCGATCACCCGCTGGGCCTCGGCAGAACCGGATTCCCACTCGATGCCGGCGTAGATGTCCTCGGAGTTCTCCCGGAAGATCACCATGTCGGTCTTCTCCGGTTCCTTCACCGGGCTGGGGGTACCGTTGAAGTAGCGCACCGGGCGCAGGCAGACGTACAGGTCCAGTTCCTGGCGCAGGGCCACGTTCAGGGAACGGATGCCGCCGCCCACGGGGGTGGTCAGCGGGCCCTTGATGGACACCACGTACTCGCGCACCGCATCCAGGGTCTCCGCCGGCAGCCAGGTGTCCTTGTCATAGACCTTGGTGGCCTTCTCGCCGGCATAGATCTCCATCCAGGCGATGGCGCGCTTGCCGCCGTAGGCCTTGTCCACCGCGGTATCCACCACCTTCTTCATCACCGGGGTGATGTCCACGCCGATGCCGTCGCCCTCGATGTAGGGGATGATGGGATGATCGGGGATATTCAGGGAATTGTCGTCATTGGCGGTGATCTTCTCGCCATTGTCGGGGATCTTGATGTGTTCGTAGGCCATGGGGTCTCCCTGAGTGTGGATCGCGGTAAAGTACTTATTATCATTATACACCCGGCCGCATCCCTGGGGTGGTGGGCCCCGGCGCCCCGGCCAGAGGTTCCTGTGATAATCTGCCCGCCTGCGTCACTCACCCGCCCCGCCATGCCGTCAGCCGACCATCAAACCACCGCCCGCCCCTGGACACCCCGGGCCACCGTGGCCGCCGTGGTGGAACGGGACGGGCGATTCCTGATGGTGGAGGAACAGGTGGATGGCGGCCTGCGCCTGAACCAGCCTGCGGGGCACCTGGAGGACGGCGAATCCCTGCTCCAGGCGGTGATCCGGGAGACCCTGGAGGAGACCGCCTGGCATTTCCGCCCCGAGGCCCTGGTGGGCATCTACCGCTGGCGCCACCCGGGCGGCGAGACCTTCCTGCGCTTCGCCTTCGCCGGCGCGGTCCATGACCAGGACGGCACGCGCACCCTGGACCCGGACATCCTTCGCACCCTGTGGCTGGACCGGGACACCCTGGTCACGGAGCGCGCGCGCCTGCGAAGCCCCCTGGTGCTGCGCTGCGTGGACGACTACCTGGCCGGACGGCGCTACCCCCTGGCACTCCTGCAGGACCTGCCGAGCCCATGAGCGGGTCGCGACGCATCATCGTGGGCATGTCCGGGGGCGTGGACTCCTCCGTGGCCGCCCTGCTGCTGATCCAGGCCGGCTACCGGGTGGAAGGCCTGTTCATGAAGAACTGGGAGGAGGACGACGAGCCCGGCTACTGCGCCGCCGCCGAGGACCTGGCCGATGCCAAGGCCGTCTGCGAAGTGCTCGAGATCCCCCTGCACAAGGTGAACTTCTCCGCCGACTACTGGCACCGGGTGTTCAGTCACTTTCTGGACGAATACCAGGCCGGCCGCACCCCCAACCCGGACATCCTGTGCAACAAGGAGATCAAGTTCCGGGCCTTCCTGGACTACGCCCGGCAACTGGGCGCCGACGGCATCGCCACCGGCCACTACGCCCGCATCGGCCGCGACGATGCCTCATATACCCTGCTGGCCGGCCGGGATGCCAACAAGGACCAGACCTACTTCCTCTACACCCTGGGCCAGGAACAGCTCTCTAGGTCCCTGTTCCCCATCGGCGAGCTGGAGAAGCCCCGGGTCCGGGAACTGGCCCGGGCGCACGGCCTGCCGGTGTTCGCCAAGAAGGACAGCACCGGCATCTGTTTCATCGGCGAGCGCCGTTTCAGGGATTTCCTGCAGACCTACCTGCCCGCCCGACCCGGGGAGATCGTCGACCCGGAGGGCATCCGGCTGGGGGAACACCAGGGGCTCATGTACTACACCCTGGGCCAGCGCCAGGGCCTGGGCATCGGCGGCGTGCACGACGCAGACGAGGCCCCCTGGTACGTGGTGGACAAGGACATGGCGCACAACCGCCTGATCGTCGCCCAGGGCCATGACCACCCCCTGATGCACCACCGGGGCCTGGAGGCCCAGGACCTGCACTGGGTGTCGGGCGAAGCCCCCCGGGAGGCCTTCTCCTGCCGGGCGCGCATCCGCCATCGCCAGCCGCTGCAGGCCTGCCGGGTGGAGCCGCTCGCCGACGGCCGGGTGCGGGTGCTGTTCGACGAGGCCCAGCGGGCCATCGCACCGGGGCAGTCGGTGGTCTTCTACCAGGAGGATCGCTGCCTGGGCGGGGGCATCATCGTGCGCCGATTCCATCCCTGAAAACCTGCGTCAAAATCACGGGCTGACGTTCATCCGACGTGCCGTTTCACGGTATAGTGATATAGATGACCCGGGGGTGCTGCCCCCACCCGATACCCGACCCCAAGACAAGGCCTGACCGCTCGTGGAAGCCAGCCAACGCAACCGTGTGATCGCCCTCGCCGCCCTGTTCCAGGCGGCCTCACTGGTCAAGGACGTGGCCTGGCACGGGCGCTGCGACCCGGACGAGTTCCGCACCATGGTGGGCAGCCTGTTCAGCTTCGAGGCCTCGGACATCGAGGGCATCTACGGCAACGTGCACCGCCTGCGCCGCGGCCTGCAGGCCCTGGCCAGCCAGCTGGAGAACCGGGGCTCGGGCAACGACATGGAGCTGACCCGCTACGTGATCGGACTGCTGTTCCTGGAGCGCAAGCTCATGAAACAGCCCCACATGATCCAGGCGGTGCGCGAGGGCATCCAGGGCGCCGAGCGCCAGCGCGACTATTTCGACGACCCGACCCACGAGAGCGTCATCGCCGCCCTGGCCCAGACCTACCAGGACACCATCAGCCAGCTGGGTCCGCGCATCATCGTGCAGGGCGAACAGGCCCACCTGTCCAACAGCGACAACGCCGCGCGCATCCGCACCCTGCTGCTCTCGGGCATCCGCGCCGCGGTGCTCTGGCGCCAGGCAGGCGGTTCCCGCTGGCGGCTGCTGTTCTCGCGGGCCGGACTGCTGCGCGAGGCGCGCGCCCTGCTGGCCCACTGAACCATTCCAATACACATCACCACGGGGATCCCTCCATGACCGACAGCTTCAAGACCCGCACCACCCTGGGCGTCGAGGACAAGACCTACACCGTCTACCGCCTGCGCGACCTGCCCGGCGCCGCCACCCTGCCCTTCTCCCTGAAGATCCTGCTGGAGAACCTGCTGCGCTGCGAGGATGGCAAGACGGTCAACCCCGAGGACATCCAGGCCCTGCTCGACTGGGATCCCAAGGCCGAGCCCAGCAAGGAGATCGCCTTCCGCCCGGCGCGCGTGTTGCTGCAGGACTTCACCGGTGTACCCGCGGTGGTGGATCTGGCCGCCATGCGTGACGCCGTGGTGGCCCTGGGCGGCGACCCGGCCAAGATCAATCCCCTGCAGCCGGCGGAACTGGTCATCGACCACTCGGTGCAGGTGGACAGCTTCGGCAATCCCAACGCCTTCAATCTGAACGCTGAGCTGGAATACTCCCGCAACCGGGAGCGCTACAGCTTCCTCAAGTGGGGCCAGCAGGCCTTCTCCAACTTCGCCGTGGTGCCGCCGGACACCGGCATCGTGCACCAGGTGAACCTGGAATACCTGGCGCGCACCGTGTTCGCCCAGACACAGGCGGACGTCTCCCTGGTGGCCTACCCGGATACCCTGGTGGGCACCGATTCCCACACCACCATGATCAACGGCCTGGGCGTGCTGGGCTGGGGCGTGGGCGGCATCGAGGCCGAGGCGGCCATGCTGGGCCAGCCCATCTCCATGCTGATCCCGCAGGTAGTGGGCTTCCGCCTGGTGGGCGACCTGGCCGAGGGCGCCACCGCCACCGACCTGGTGCTGATGATCGTGCAGATGCTGCGCAAGCACGGCGTGGTCGGCAAGTTCGTGGAATTCTTCGGCGACGGCCTGGCCCACCTGCCGCTCGCCGACCGCGCCACCATCGCCAACATGGCGCCCGAGTACGGTGCCACCTGCGGCATCTTCCCCATCGACGAGGAGACCCTGGCATACCTGCGTCTCTCCGGCCGCGACGCCCATTCCATCGCCCTGGTGGAGGCCTACGCCCGCGAGCAGGGCATGTTCCGCCAGGCCGGCGATGCCGAGGCCCGCTACACCAGCGTCCTGGAACTGGATCTCTCCACCGTGGAGCCGTCGCTGGCCGGCCCCAAGCGTCCCCAGGACCGCATCCGCCTGGGCGAGGCGGGTCAGGTGGTGGAGAAGGCCATCAAGACCCTGCTGGACGAGCGCAAGCCGGCCGCGGCGGCCCCCGCCGAGGCGGAGCGTTTCGAGGCGGAGGGTGGCCACACCGCCGTGGGCGTGGAGCATCAGGCCGATGCCACACCGCCCAAACACCTGGTGAAGATGAACGGCCACGAGTTCAGCCTGGACCACGGCGCGGTGGTGATCGCCGCCATCACCTCCTGCACCAACACCTCCAACCCGTCCGTGATGCTGGGCGCAGGCCTGGTGGCCCGCAAGGCACGGGAACGCGGCCTGACCGTCAAGCCCTGGGTGAAGACCTCGCTCGCCCCCGGTTCCCGGGTGGTGACCGAGTACCTGACCCAGTCCGGCCTGCTCAATGACCTGGAGGCCATGGGCTTTCACGTGGTGGGCTACGGCTGCACCACCTGCATCGGCAACTCCGGCCCGCTGCCCGAGCCGGTCAGCGAGGCCATCCTCAAGGACGACCTGATCGTCAGCTCCGTGCTCTCCGGCAACCGCAACTTCGAGGGCCGCATCCACTCGGAGATCCGCATGAACTTCCTGGCCTCCCCGCCCCTGGTGGTGGCCTACGCGATCGCCGGACGCATGAACATCGACATCTACAACCAGCCCCTGGGCGAGGACAAGGACGGCAAGCCGGTGTACCTGCGCGACATCTGGCCCACCCAGGAAGAGATTCGCACCGTGGTGAGCCAGAACGTGGACGCCGCCAAGTTCCGCGCCGCCTACGACAACGTGTTCCAGGGCGAGACCCGCTGGAGCAGCCTGCCGGCCCCCGCCGGCCAGCGCTTCGACTGGCAGGACGACTCCACCTACGTGCGCAACCCGCCCTACTTCGAGGGCATGGGCATGACGCCCGAGCCGGTCACCGACATCAGCGCGGCCCGGGTGCTGGCCCTGCTGGGCGACAGCGTCACCACCGACCACATCTCCCCGGCCGGCAACATCAAGACCGACAGCCCGGCCGGCAAATACCTCACCGAGCACGGCGTGAAGCCCGCGGACTTCAACTCCTACGGCTCGCGCCGTGGCAACCACGAGGTGATGATGCGCGGCACCTTCGCCAACGTGCGCCTGCGCAACCGGCTGGCGCCGGGCACCGAGGGCGGCGTGACCCTGCACCTGCCCGACGGCGGGCAGATGTCCATCTACGATGCCGCCATGAAGTACAAGGACGAAGGCACGCCCCTGGTGGTGATCGCCGGCAAGGAATACGGCTCCGGCTCCTCCCGCGACTGGGCCGCCAAGGGCTCCCGGCTGCTGGGGGTGCGCGCGGTGATCGTGGAGAGCTTCGAGCGCATCCACCGCTCCAACCTGGTGGGCATGGGCGTGCTGCCGCTGACCTTCATGGACGGTCAGAACGCCCAGTCCCTGGGTCTCACCGGCCGCGAGATCATCGACATCTCCGGCCTGGGTGACGGCTCGGCCAAAGAGGTCACCGTGACCGCCACCGCCGAGGACGGCAAGGTCACCCGCTTCAAGGCGCGGGTGCGTCTGGACACCCCCCAGGAGGTGGATTACTACCGTCATGGCGGCATCCTGCCCTACGTGCTGCGCCAGCTGGTGGCCTGAGCCTCCGGCAGTCACATATCCTTCACCGGGTGTCGCGCAGCGATGCCCGGTGAAGGAAACACTTGCAGCCAGAAACCACAGGCTGTAGTTTACGTGCGGGGCTTAGAATTCATGGGCTTATGAACAATAAGCAGAAACTGCGTACGATTTACCTAGTTCCGGGCCAGGTTTTGGCCGAGGACATCCACGACCGCACCGGTCGACTGCTGATGCCCGCCGGCCTGCCCCTCAAGGAACGCCATCTGCGCGTGCTCATGACCTGGGGTGTCACCGAGGTCACCATCTGGACCGAAACCCAGCCCGACAACGACGAGCAACCCGGCCATTCCGACGCCGACCCGGCAACACCCGTCCTCGATCCCGCCCTTCGCAGCCGCCTGGCCCCGGTGGCCGATGACCTGTTCAGACATTGCGACATGAGTCTTCCGGTCAGCCAGACCCTCTACGAGGCGTCCCTACGGCGCATAGCCGCAGAGGCCGGACGCAACAAGGGCAGCCCATGACCCATCCCATCTGCCAGGAGCTGATCAGGGAACACATCGAGCTCGGCAGCCTGCCGGACGTCTATCACCGCATCGAGGAGGCGGTCAACGACCCCACCAGCTCTTTCGATGCCATGGCCCGGCTCATCGAACACGATCCCGCCCTCACCGCCCAGGTGCTCAAGCTCGCCAACAGTCCGCTGTACGGCTTCCCCTACAAGATCCAGTCCGTGGCGCGCGCCGTGAGCATCATCGGCACCCAGCAGCTGCGCGACGTGGTGCTGGCGGCCACGGTGATCCGCTTCTTCAACGAGCTCCCCCTGGGCCAGGTGAACATGGAGAGTTTCTGGCGTCACAGCATCGCCTGCGGGTTGGTGAGCCGCGCCATCGCCACCTTCCGGCGCGAACCCAACGTGGAGCGCTTCTACGTGTGCGGTCTGCTGCACGACCTGGGCCGGCTGGTCATGTTCATGCACCTGGAAGGCAAGCTGACCCTGCTGCTCAAACGCCGCGACGAGATGAGCGAACTGCTGTTCAAGGTGGAACAGCAGATCCTCGGATTCGACCATGCCGCCCTGGGTGGCGCCCTGCTGGAGGCCTGGCGCCTGCCGCCGGCGTTCAGCGAGGCGGTGCGGTTTCACCACAATCCTGGTGAGGCCAGCAACTACCCCGTCGAGGCCGCCGTGGTCCATGTGGCCGACAGCATCGCCAATGCCCTGCGCATGGGCACCAGCGGCGAAAGGTTCGTGCCACCCGTCGACCCTGTGGCCTGGAATCGAATTGCACTGCCGGGTGGCATTCTTGAGCAGGTGATCGAGTATACTGAGCAGCATTATCAACAGGCCGTCGAAGTCTTCCTGGCGTGTTGAGCAGCACAACAGGACAGTTGACACATCCTCGGACCGCCACAGACGGAACGCATGCCATACAACATGGCCGAGAACGGCAACCACCCACTGCCGGAAATGGAGTTCCTCAAGCGCAGGGTCGAATACCTGGAACAGACCACCCAGTGGCACAGCTACGCCATGGACGTGCTTGCGTCCATGACCGCGATATTCGGTGACAGCGCGCGCAACCGCGACACCGCCTCGATCCTCAAGAACGCCCACGAATGCATCGACCGGATCCTGGATTTCCAGCAGACCGGTTATTACATCGTCGACGACGAATCCAGCTTCAACCTGGTCTATGCCCCGTCCCAGGAGGACAAGACCAGCATCGAGGCCGAGGTGGAGGTCTTCATCCGCAACGGCATGTTCTCCTGGGCCATCAACCAGAATCACCCGGTGTGCCTGCCTTCCCGGGATCGCCAGTCCACCATCATCCTGCACGTGATCTCCACCCGCACCCGCATCCGCGGCATGTTCGCCGGGCGTCTGGGCGAGGAACGGGTGGGCACCACGGAGTCGGCGCTCAAGCTGCTGTCGATCGTGCTGTTCAATACCGCCTACGCCCTGGAGAGCGCGGCACTGTACGCCCTCATGGAGCAGCAGCAACGCACGCTCAAGAAGATCACCGAACGCCAGTCCAAGGAACTGGTGCACCAGTACAGCCACGACCTGCTCACCAACCTGCCCAACCGCATCCTGTTCGTGGACCGACTGGAGCAGAGCATCGGCCGGCGCGCCAGCCGCGATGCACACCTGGCGGTGATCCTGCTTGACCTGGACAACTTCAAGCGAGTCAACGATTCGCTAGGCCACAAGAGCGGCGACCTGCTGATCAAGCAGCTGGGCGAAGACCTGCGCAAGGTATTCCTGGGCAACGAGCTGGCGCGACGCTACGGCATCGAGGCCTCCAGCATCACCCTCTCCCGCCTCGGCGGTGACGAATTCGGCATCATCCTGGACGAAGTGGATTCACTGGACCTGGTGGTGCGCATCGTGCAGCACCTGATCGAGGTGATCAGCCGGGAACACGACATTGACGGACACCAGGTGTTTCTCACCTGCAGCGTGGGCATCAGCGTGTTCCCCTACGACGGCGACGACGCCGACACCCTGATCAAGAACGCCGACGCGGCCATGTACGACGCCAAGCAGCGCGGACGCAACAGCTTTCAGTTCTACACCAAGGACATCAACTCCCAGACCTACCGCCAGCTGATCCTGGAAAACCAGCTGGTCAAGGCCCTGGCCCGGGAGGAATTCGAGGTGCACTACCAGCCCCAGGTGGACGTGATCTCTGGGCAGGTGGTGGGCGCCGAGGCCCTGGTGCGCTGGCGGCACCCGGAGAAGGGTCTGCAGCCGCCGGCCAATTTCATCGCCATCGCCGAGGAGACAGGCATCATCGAGGGCCTGGGCGCCTGGGTGCTGCAGAAGGTCTGTCAGGACATCCGGCAACTCACCCGGGACGGATACCGGATCCCGCGCATCTCCATCAACCTCTCGGCGCGCCAGTTCCGTCAGTCCGACCTGGTGGAACAATGCCGCAACACCCTCAAGGCGGCCGGAATCGCCCCCGCCTACATCGAGCTGGAACTGACCGAAAGCACCATCATGAAGGACATCGATATCGCCGTGGGCATGCTGCGCCAGCTCAATGCCCTGGGCGTGCGCCTGGCCATCGATGATTTCGGCACCGGCTATTCGTCGCTCAACAACCTCAAGCACTTCCCCATCGACACCCTGAAGATCGACAAGTCCTTCGTGCGCGACATCCCCGGCGACCGGGACGATGAGGCCATCGTCACCGCCATCGTGGCCCTGGCCAAGAGCCTGGAACTGGAGGTGGTGGCCGAAGGCGTGGAGACCCGGGAACAGCTCGGCTTCCTCAAACGACTGGGATGCGAGATCGTGCAGGGCTACTTCTTCAGCAGGCCGCTGCCGTTCGAGGGGTTCAGGGAATACCTTAAAGGCAAGTCAGAAGTGTGAATTGGGAAATGGGATGTGAAGTGAGAAGTGCGATTTGAGAAGTGCGAAGTTTGAGCATTTTACTTCCAATTTCCCAATTCACACTTCTGACTTCCTATACGAGCTTGCCCGGGTCCAGCAGCCGGCGCAGTTCCTCTTCCGAAAGATCCGTCTCCTCCAGCGCCACGTCCAGCACCGGGCGGCCCTGGGCGTAGGCCTTTTTGGCGATGGCCGCGCCCTTCTCGTAGCCGATGATGGGGTTCAGTGCCGTGACCAGGATGGGGTTGCGGTCCAGGGCCTCGCGGATGCGTTCCTCGTTGACCGTGAAACCGGCGATGGCCCGGTCCGCCAGCAGGCGGGCGGCATTGGCCAGCAGCTCGGTGCTCTGCAAGAGGTTCAGCGCGATCACCGGCAGCATCACGTTCAACTGAAAGCTGCCGGACTGGCCGGCCACGGTCACGGTCACGTCATTGCCCATCACCTGGGCGCAGACCATGGCCACCGACTCCGGGATCACCGGGTTCACCTTGCCGGGCATGATGCTGCTGCCGGGCTGCAGGGACGGCAGGCTGATCTCGCCGAGCCCCGCCAGGGGGCCGGAGTTCATCCAGCGCAGATCGTTGGCGATCTTCATCAGGCTCACGGCCACGGTGCGCAGCTGGCCGCTCATCTCCACTGCCGTGTCCTGGGCGCTCAGGCCCTCGAAGAAATCCGGCTTGCTGCGGAAGATCTCGCCGGTGGTCTGCTGCAGTTCCTCCGCCACCAGTTTGGCAAAACCGGGCTCGGCGTTGACGCCGGTGCCCACGGCGGTGCCGCCCAGGGCCAGCTCCAGCAGGCCCTCGCCGCTGCGTTCCAGGCGCGCCAGACCATTGCGCACCTGCCGCGCCCATCCGCCCAGTTCCTGGCCCAGGGTCACGGGCATGGCGTCCATCAGGTGGGTGCGGCCGGTCTTGACCACGTCGCGCAGTTCGCTGGCGCGACGCTCCAGGGTCAGGGCCAGGTGGTCCAGGGACGGCAGCAGGTGGTTGACCAGGGCCAGGCGGGCGGAGACGTGGATGGCGGTGGGCACCACGTCATTGGAGCTCTGGCCCCGGTTGACGTGGTCGTTGGGATGCACGGGCTTGCCCAGGCGCTGGCTGGCCAGCCGGGCGATCACCTCGTTGACGTTCATGTTGGAACTGGTGCCGGAACCGGTCTGGAACACGTCCACCGGGAACTGTTGGTCGTGACCGCCCTCGGCCACCTCCCGGGCGGCGGCATCGATGGCCTTGGCCACGTCCGCGTCCAGGCCGCCCAGGGCCGCGTTGGCCCGGGCACAGGCACCCTTGATGTGCCCCAGGGCATGAATGAAACCGGGCGGCATGGGCAGACCGCTGACCGGGAAGTTGTCCACCGCCCGCTGGGTCTGGGCCCCGTAGAGCGCATCCGCGGGGACCTCCACCGTGCCCATGCTATCGCGTTCGGTTCGGGTCTGCTGGTCACTCATGGGGGCCTCCGGGTCACGGCGTCTCTACAGGTAGGCTGTAGTATAATCCAGCGCCTTCACGCGTTTGAAACCGGAGTCGCCGCATGGATCTGTCAGCCCTCACCGCCATCTCACCCGTGGACGGCCGCTACGGCGCCCGCACCGAGGCCCTGCGCCCGGTGTTCAGTGAATTCGGCCTGATCCGCTACCGGGTGCAGGTGGAGGTGGCCTGGCTCAAGGCGCTCGCCGCCCATGAAGGCATCGCCGAGGTCCCGGCACTGAGCGGCCACGCCCTGAACCTGCTGGACGAGATCGTGACCGGCTTCAGCGAGGAGGACGCGCACCGGGTCAAGAACATCGAGCGCACCACCAACCACGACGTGAAGGCGGTGGAGTACTTCCTCAAGGAGAAGATCGCCGGCAATCACGAACTGGAGGCGGTCTCCGAGTTCATCCACTTCGCCTGCACCTCCGAGGACATCAACAACCTCTCCTACGCCCTGATGCTGCGCGACGGGCGCAGCGAGGTGCTGCTGCCCCAGATGGACGAGGTGATCGATGCCGTGAAGCGCCTGGCCCACGAACACGCCGCCCAGCCCATGCTGTCGCGTACCCATGGCCAGCCCGCCTCCCCGACCACGCTCGGCAAGGAGATGGCCAACGTGGCCCATCGCCTGAAGCGCCAGCGGGACCAGGTGGCCGGCGTGGCCCTGCTGGGCAAGATCAACGGCGCCGTGGGCAACTACAACGCCCACCTGTCCGCCTATCCCGACGTGGACTGGCCGGCCTTCGCCGAGGCCTTCGTCACCGGCCTGGGGCTTGAATGGAACCCCTACACCATCCAGATCGAGCCCCACGACTACATGGCCGAACTGTTCCACGGCGTGTCGCGCTTCAACACCATCCTGATCGATTTCTGCCGGGACGTGTGGGGCTACATCTCGCTCGGCTACTTCAAGCAGAAGGTGGTGGCCGGCGAGGTGGGTTCCTCCACCATGCCCCACAAGGTCAACCCCATCGACTTCGAGAACGCCGAGGGCAACCTGGGTCTGGCCAACGCCGTGTTCGAGCACCTGGCCGGCAAGCTGCCCATCTCCCGCTGGCAGCGGGACCTCACCGACTCCACCGTGCTGCGCAACATCGGCATGGGCTTCGCCTGGTCCAGCATCGCCTACCAGGCGGCGCTCAAGGGCATTGGCAAGCTGGAGGTGAATGCGGCGCAACTCAACGCGGATCTCGACGCCAACTGGGAGGTGCTCGCCGAGCCCATCCAGACCGTGATGCGCCGCTACGGCATCGAGAAACCCTACGAGAAGCTCAAGGAACTGACCCGAGGCCAGCGGGTGGACGCCACCGCCCTGCGCGCGTTCGTGGATGGTCTCGACATCCCCGAGTCCGAAAAGGCCCGCCTGCGTGAACTCACCCCGGCCACCTACATCGGCAACGCCGCCGAGCAGGCGCGGCATATCTGACATCGCACAAAAGAATTCAACGCAAAGGCGCGAAGACGCAAAGGGCGCAAAGGATTTTTTGAAGTAACTTCAAAAGCTTTTTTGCGTTCTTTGCGTCTTTGCGTTGAAAGATTTTCCGCAGACTGAGCCACCCGATGACCATGAACCCCGATGAACCGCTGACGCTGCTGGGGGGGCTGACCGCCCGGGCGTTTCTGCGCGAGTACTGGCAGCAGAAACCGCTGCTGGTGCGTCAGGCGATCCCTGGGTTCGAGTCGCCCCTCTCACCCGAGGAACTGGCGGGGCTGGCCTGCGAGGAAGGGGTGATCAGTCGCCTGGTGCGCGAACGGGGCGAGACCGGGCCCTGGGCATTGCGCACCGGTCCCTTCGACGAAGACGACTTCACCTCCCTGCCCGAGAGCCACTGGACCCTGCTGGTCTCGGACATGGAGAAACACCTGCCGGAACTGCGGGCCTCCCTGGAACCCTTCCGCTTCATCCCCGACTGGCGCATGGACGACCTGATGGTGAGCTATGCCGCGCCGGAGGGTTCCGTGGGGCCCCACGTGGACGAGTACGACGTGTTCCTGCTCCAGGCCCAGGGCCGACGCCGCTGGCAGATCGCCAGTCAGACGGTGAGCGGCGATGACTTCCTGCCCGGGATTGAACTGCGCATCCTGCGGGATTTCCAGCCGGACCAGGAGTGGATCCTGGAGCCCGGCGACATGCTCTACCTGCCCCCGCGCATCCCCCATCATGGCGTCGCCGTGGGCCCCTGCATGACCTGGTCCGTGGGCTTTCGGGCCCCGGCCTGGCGGGATCTCCTGGCCGCCTGGGTGGACCAGCGCTACGAAACCCTCGCGCCCCAGGACCGCTACACCGATCCCGGCCTGGAACCCCAGGACAACCCGGGGGAGATCTCCTCCCCCGCCCTCGCCCGCCTGATCGCCGGCCTGCGCCGGGCCATGGCGGTCGATGACGCCGAACTCGCCCGCTGGTTGGGGAGCGTACTCACCGAACCTAAGGCTGAACTGCTAGAGCACATGTGCTTGCCCGAACCGCTGACCGACGACGCAGTGAGTGCAATGCTGGAAGGCAGCGGGATCCTGGAACGCCACGGCGCCGCACGCATGGCGTGGATCCGAGCAGATGAAGGATTCTGTTTGTTCGTCAATGGCCAGGAGCATCTACTACCGAGTGATGCCGAAGCATTGGTTCGATATCTCTGCGGTCAACAGACCTATGAGGCCCGCATGCTCATGCAGCTCTGTACAAGCTACAAGGATGGAGAGGGATTGCTGAGGAAGCTTTGCGAGGCCGGCGTTCTGCTGCCGGTCACTGAATGACACTGGCAAGTAGCGAGCGTTATTGAGGCACCCGATCTGCCGCTTCCATGAGCACCTCGATTCCGGCTCCCTGCCGGTGGGCGTTCTCGCTGATGGTCCTGCGCCAGGCGCGGGCGCCGGGCACGCCCTGGAACAACCCGAGGATGTGGCGGGTCATGGCCTGCAAGGGTACGCCTTGCGCAAGCCGCGCCTCCACGTAGGGCAGGAAGCGTTCCACCACCTGGTGACGCGTAGGCACTGGATGATCATCTCCGTAGAAACGCGCGTCCACCTGCGCCAGCACGTAGGGGTTGTGATACGCCTCCCGGCCCAGCATGACGCCATCCACCTGGCGCAGCGCATCACTCACCGTGTCCAGATCCTTCACGCCGCCGTTGAGAATGATCTCGAGCGCCGGGAAGTCCTGCTTCAGCCGATACACCCAGTCATGGCGAAGCGGTGGCACCTCGCGGTTTTCCCTGGGGCTCAGGCCCTGCAGCCAGGCCTTGCGGGCATGAATGATGAAGGTCCGGCAACCACTGCGCTGCACGGTATCGATGAATTCGGTAAGCTCCGGGTAGCTGTCCCGGTCGTCGATGCCGATGCGGGTCTTCACGGTGACCGGCAGGCTGCAGGCTGAGCGCATGGCGGCGACACATTCCGCCACCAGTGCCGGCTCCGCCATCAGGCAGGCGCCGAAACGGCCGGACTGCACCCGGTCCGAGGGACAGCCCACGTTGAGGTTCACCTCGTCGTAGCCATGGTCCTCGGCCATGCGCGCGCAGGCCGCCAGTTCCTCCGGTTCACTGCCGCCCAGTTGCAGGGCCAGGGGATGCTCGTCGGGATCGAAAGCCAGGAAGCGTTCCCGGTCGCCGTGCAACAAGGCGCCGGTGGTCACCATCTCCGTGTACAGCAGCGTGTGACGGCTGATCAGGCGCAGGAAATAACGGCAGTGCCGGTCGGTCCAGTCCATCATCGGCGCCACGCTCACGCGCCGCGACAAGGCATGCGCGAGGGAAGCATCGTAACTGCCGGGCAGGGAAACAGACATAAGTAGGGAACGTGTCAGGGCGCAACCGGGCGAGCGGCCAGGCGCTCAAGTCTGCTAGATTGTAACTGAATGCCTACGCAAGAGGTCCCCAGATGCCCGGAGATACCGCACCCTCCCCCAACTTCATGCAGAACGTGGCGCTGATGATCGACCACGCCCTGGACGGTCTCGATCTGCCCCCCGGCGCGGATCGCGCGCTCAAGTCCTGCGAGTCGATCCTGCAGGTGTCATTCCCCCTGCGCATTCGCGGCGAGATCCGGGTGTTCACCGGCTGGCGGGCGGTGCACAGCACCCACAAGCTGCCCGCCAAGGGCGGCCTGCGTTACTCCCCCACCCTGGACCAGGAGACCACCGAGGCCCTGGCCGCGCTGATGACCTACAAGTGCGCCCTGGTGGACGTGCCCTTCGGCGGCTCCAAGGGCGGTCTGTGCATCGACCCCAGTCAGTACGACCGGGACGAGATGGAGCAGATCACGCGCCGCTTCGCCCGCGAACTGGCACGCAAGGGTTTCCTCAGTCCCGCCACCAACGTGCCCGCCCCGGACCTGGGCACCGGGCAGCGGGAGATGGCCTGGATCATGGACACCTACAAGAACCTCTACCCGGAGGACCTCAATCACGCCGCCTGTGTCACCGGCAAGCCCATCCAGTTCGGCGGCATCCGCGGACGCGTGGAGGCCACCGGACGGGGCATCCAATACGCCCTACGTGAATTCTTCCGCCATCCCGCCGCGCTCAATGAAGCGGGCCTGTCCGGTTCCCTGGAGGGCAAGCGGGTAATCGTTCAGGGTCTCGGCAACGTGGGCTACCACCTGGCCAAGGCCCTGCAGGAGGAAGACGGGGCACTGATCACCGGTATCATTGAACAGGATGGCGCCCTGGTGAGCGATGCCGGGCTGCCCGTCGAGGAGGTACGCCAGTTCATCACCAAGACCGGCGGCGTGGAAGGCTTCCCCGGCGTGGAATTCGTCCCGCCAGGGGCCCGGGTTCTGGAGAAGGAATGCGACATCCTGGTACCCGCGGCCCTGGAGGGCGTGATCACCAGCAGCAACGCCGAGCGTATCCAGGCAAAACTCATCGCCGAGGGCGCCAATGGTCCGGTCACCTACGAGGCCGACGAGATCCTGCGCAAGCGCGGCATCATGATCCTGCCCGATGTGTTCATGAACGCCGGCGGCGTGGTGGTCTCCTATTTCGAGTGGATCAGGAACCTCTCCCACATCCGTCTCGGCCGCCTGCAACGACGCTTCGACGAGGTGCGCGGCCAGCACATGGTCTCGGCCCTGGAGCTGATGACCGGCGAACAGGTGCCGGAATGGATGCACGAGGCCCTGGTGCGCGGCGCCCACGAGACCGACCTGGTGCGTTCGGGCCTGGACGACACCATGCGCACCGCCTTCCAGGAGATCCAGGAGGCCCGCCAGAACAGCAAGTTCGACTACCGCACTGCCGCCTACCGCATCGCCATCCAGAAGATCGCCCGGGCGAACCTGGATCTGGGTGTGGTCTAGCCCGCATATCTCACCACCCTTCTACTGCGGCCACCGAAGCGCGCGCGGATCACCTCGAACATGGCGCGCAGCCCCATGGCCTCGCCGCCCTTGGGGCGGCCGGGACGACCGCGGATGTTGAAGGCCATGACGTCGAAGTGGACCCACGGCACCTTCGGGTCCACGAACTCCTGCAGGAACAGGGCAGCAGTGATCGCTCCACCGTAGGGACCGGAGCCGCAGTTGGCGATGTCCGCCACCGAGCTGTCCAGGCTGCTGCGGTAAGGTTTGTGCAGGGGCAGACGCCAGACCGGATCGCCCAGCCTCGAAGCAGCTTCCTCCACCTCCTGGTAAAGCGCCGTGTCGTCGGTGAAGGTGGCGGCGATCTCAGTGCCCACGGCCACACGGGCGGCACCGGTGAGCGTCGCGAAATCCACCAGCAGGTCCGGCTTGCGTTCACCCTCGCAGGCCTCGGTGAGCAGGTCGCAGAGCACCAGGCGTCCCTCGGCGTCGGTGTTCTCGATCTCGATGCTCAGGCCCTTGCGGGAAGTGAGCACGTCCCCCGGTCGGAAGGCATCGCCGGAGATGGCGTTCTCCACCGCGCCGATCAGCACCCGCAGACGCACGGGCAGCTTCGCGGCCATGATCATCTGCGCCAGGCCCAGCACGTGGGCGGCGCCGCCCATGTCCTTCTTCATCTGGCGCATGCCATTGGAAGGCTTGATGTCCAGGCCGCCGCTGTCGAAGCACACGCCCTTGCCGACCAGGGTCACATGGGGATGGCTGTCATCGCCCCAGTTCAGTTCCACCTTGCGGGGTGCGTGGCTGCTGGCACGGCCCACGGCATGAATGCAGGGGAAGTTTTCGCTCAGCAGGGCCTCCCCTTCCACGGTGGTGAACTTGGCGCCATGGGCATCGGCCAGCATGCGCGCCGCCTCCGCCAGGTGCTCGGGCATCATGTCCTGGGCCGGGGTATTGACCAGGTCGCGCACCAGGGCGGTGGCGTCCACGACCCGCAGCACCTCGTCCACATCCACGGCCTCCGGCAACACCAGCACTGGCGCCGGTTTGTCGGAAGCCTTGTAACGGTCGAAACGGTAGGCACCCAGACCCCAGCCGATGCAGGCCTGGGTGAGCCAGTCGCTGTCCTGTTCGGTCTCCAGGCGGTAGGCGCCCGGGCAAAGCTTGCGTGCCGCGCCCGCCACGCTCCAGACGGGCGCCTCGGTGTCCAGGCCCACTAGCACGCACTGGATACGGCCATGCTCGTCGGGCAGGGTGCAGAGCGTGTTGGGCTTGCCCTTGAAACCGTTGGCCTCCACCCAGGCCCTGACCCGTGGGGGATGGGCCTCGAGCCAGGCGGACAGGGTGTCCGGGGTCAGGGGAACCAGAGGAATCGTCTCGGCCTTGGCATCATGGCTGAAACACGCGCGCATCAGATCACCTATTCAGACATTCAGAACACAGGTTTCGGCAAGGCGTGGTGCACCTGCCGTCTCTCGCCCCACCCCTCACGTCGGCTCTCATGTTAGCATTAACGGCTTATGACAGCCCCGCAAAAATCCCTTAAAAACAATGCCCAAAGCCCTCTCGATCCGAAATCTGACCAAGACCTACCGCAATGGCTTCCAGGCGCTCAAGGGCATCGACCTGGACGTTGAGCCCGGGGATTTCTTCGCCCTGCTGGGCCCCAACGGCGCAGGCAAGTCCACCACCATCGGCATCATCGCCTCCCTGGTGAACAAGACCGGGGGTGAGGTCTCTATCTTCGGCCACGACCTGGACCGGGAGAAGGATGCCGCCAAGGCCTGCCTCGGCCTGGTGCCCCAGGAATTCAACTTCAACAGCTTCGAGCCGGTGGTGGAGATCGTGGTCAACCAGGCCGGTTATTACGGCATCCCCCGTCGCCAGGCTTATGAGAGGGCCGAGCGCTATCTCAAGGAACTGGGCCTTTGGGAAAAGCGCCACGAGACTGCACGCACCCTGTCGGGGGGTATGAAGCGCCGCCTCATGATCGCCCGGGCCCTGGTGCACGAACCGCAACTGCTGATCCTGGACGAACCCACCGCCGGGGTGGACATCGAGATCCGCCGCTCCATGTGGGCCTTCCTGCGCAAGATCAACGCCGAGGGTCGCACCATCATCCTCACCACCCACTACCTGGAAGAGGCGGAGAACCTGTGCCGTAACATCGCCATCATCGACCATGGCGAGATCGTCGAGAACACCACCATGAAGGGCCTGCTGGGCAAGCTCAACGTGGAGACCTTCGTGCTCGACCTGGCCCGCCCCCTGGCCCAGCTGCCGCAACTGCCCAGGCACACGCTGCGCTGGGTGGATGAACTCACGCTGGAGGCGGACATCCGCAAGGAGGACAGCGTCAACCAGCTGTTCACGGATCTGGCCGCCGCTGACGTGCAGGTGCTGAGCCTGCGCAACAAGACCAACCGCCTGGAGCAGCTGTTCATGAACCTGGTGAAGGAGAACCGTCCCTCATGAACCTGCGTCGCAACTGGATCGCCTTCCAGACCATCGTCATCAAGGAAGTGCTGCGCTTCATGCGCATCTGGGTGCAGACCGTGCTGCCGCCGGCCATCACCACGGCGCTCTACTTCATCATCTTCGGCGGCCTGATCGGTTCGCGCATCGGCGAGATGGACGGGCTGCGCTACATGGACTTCATCGTCCCCGGCCTGATCATGATGACCATCATCACCAACTCCTACGCCAACGTGGTGTCATCCTTCTACGGCTCCAAGTTCCAGCATCACATCGAGGAGATGCTGGTGGCGCCTATCCCCAACGCGCTCATCATCCTGGGCTTCGTGGCCGGCGGCGTGTGCCGGGGGCTCACCGTTGGCGTGGCGGTCACCCTGGTGTCGCTGCTGTTCAGTCCCTTCAGCATGCACAACCTGGGCGTGACGCTCTCGGTGGTGCTGCTCACCTCCGTGCTGTTCTCCCTGGCGGGGCTGATCAACGGCATCTACGCCAAGAGCTTCGACGACATCTCCATCATCCCCACCTTCGTGCTCACCCCGCTCACCTACCTGGGCGGCGTGTTCTACTCCATCACCATGCTGCCGGAGTTCTGGCAGGGGGTCTCACACCTCAATCCCATCCTGTACATGGTCAATGCCTTCCGCTACGGGCTGCTGGGGGTGAGCGACATCAACCTGTGGCTCTCCTACGCCATCATCCTGGGTTTCATCGCCGCGCTGTTCTCCTTCAGCCTGTACCTGCTCAACAAGGGGCATGGCATCCGCAACTGACACAGGCGCCGGATTCCAGCCCCTGGAGCCGGCGGCGCTGGAATTTCGCGACGGCACGCCCTGGTCGTCCCGCTACGGTGACGTGTACTTCAGCCACGGCCATGGCGCCGAGGAATCCCGCACCGTGTTCCTTGACGCCAACGGCCTGCCCGAGCGCTGGCTCGACCGCGATGTGTTCACCATCGCCGAGACCGGCTTTGGCACCGGGCTCAACTTCCTGCTGACCTGGGACCTGTGGCGCAGCCGGCCGGGAGCCGGCTGGCTGCACTACCTGAGCGTGGAACTGCATCCCTTCACCCGCGAGGACCTGGCCCGTCTGATCTCTGCGCTGCCGCAGGCATTGCGTCATCTGGGAGAGTCGCTGTTGGCCCAGTACCCGGCGCCGGTGCCCGGCTTTCACCGGCTGGTGTTCCCCGGGGAACGTCTGAGCCTCACCCTGATGTTCGGCGATGCCGTGGACTGCCTGCGCCAGTGCCAGGCGCAGGTGGATGCCTGGTACCTGGACGGCTTTGCCCCGGCGCGCAACCAAGCCCTGTGGCAGGAGGCGCTGTACGCGCAGCTGGCACGACTCACACCGGCGGGCGGGTCACTCGCCAGTTTCACCGCCGCCGGCCATGTGCGTCGCGGCCTGGAGAACGCGGGCTTTGACATCCAGCGCCTGCCGGGCTTTGGCCACAAGCGGGAGCGCATCCGCGGCCTGAGAAACGCACAGGCAGCGACCCCCGACCCCACCCCGCCCTGGTTCTCGAACCCGCCCCCCGCCGCACCCGCCGAACGCGAGGCGGCGGTACTCGGCGCAGGCCTTGCCGGCAGCGCCGTGGCCTTGGCGCTGGCGCGCCGGGGCTGGCAGGTCACGGTGGTGGATGGCGCGGATCAGGTCGCCGCCGGTGCCTCCGGTAACCCGGCCGGCATCCTCATGCCGCACCTGAGCGCCGATCACGGGGTGGTGAGCCGCTTCACGCTGATGGCTTCGGAGTTTTCACGCGACTGGATCGAATCCCTAGGCCTGACGGTCGAGGACCTGCCGCGGGACTGGTGCGGCGCGCTGTGGCTGGCCGACGGCAAGCGCCTGGCGCAGCGCCTGGAACGCATCCGTGAACGCCTGCCCCTGCCCCCGGAACTGATGCGGGCGGTTGATGCCGCCGAGGCCAGCGAACTGGCCGGCGTGCCGCTTGAGCTTCCGTGCCTGTTCCTGCCCCGGGCAGGCTGGGTGGACCCGGCGGCCCTGTGCCGAGCCCAGATGGCGAAGGCGGGCGTGGAACTGCGCCTGGGACGACCGGTGTCACGCCTCACCCGTGACGGACAAGACTGGCTGCTGGAAGATGAGCATGGCGTGGCGATCACACGCGCACCCCGGGTGGTGCTGGCCAACGGCGCGGGCATGCCAGGGCTGCATCCGGGCATCGAACCCAGGCCCCTGCGCGGCCAGCTGAGCGTGATTGAAGCAAGCCGCATCACGCGGGGGTTGAAAAGGGTGCTGTGTTACGAGGGCTACCTGACACCCGCAACCCGAAGCGGCCATGTCTGCGGCGCGAGCTTCGTGCGTGGTGACCGGGATACCCGGCTGCGACCCGAAGAACATGCCAGCAACCTGGCGGGTCTGCGCCGGGTCTGGCCGGACGCACTGGGGGAGTTGGACCCGCCCATGGCCGGACGGGCGGCGCTGCGCTTCAACGCCCCGGGCCGCCTGCCGCTTGCGGGGCCGCTGCCGGGCATGGTGGCCTTCGAACGCTGCTACGGGGAACTGCATCACGGCCGTCGCCCCGACAGTTATCCCGGGGCGCCCCTGCTGCCCGGCGTCTACACCAGCCTGGCCCATGGCTCGCGGGGCCTGACCACCGCCCCCCTGAGCGCCGAACTGCTGGCCTCGCTGATGCATGGCGATCCCCTGCCCCTGCCCCGTGACCTGGTGGAGGCCCTGCATCCGGCGCGGGACCGGGTCAGGGAACTCAAAAGAGCGCGGTGAGAAGCACTCTTTTGAGGATTCAAAATTCAAGATTCAAAATTCAAAGGGATAGGCATCTGCCCTTTGAATCTTGAACTTTGAATCTTGAATTCGCTTATTCGAGCCAGGGTTCTTTCTCTTCCTCGTAGGTGCCCCGGGCCTCGGCGCGCTTGTAGGCCTCGATGGTGCGCACCAGTTCCGCGTGGTTGTGCTCGGCAAGGCCCGAATGCAGGTAACGCTCCGAGGCGCTGAGCACCCGTTCCAGCTGCTTGATCCGGTAGTTGAGGTTGAGCAGACACTTGGCGAGAAAGTGGGGATCCTCGCCATGCTCGCGCATGCGCGCGGCCTCGGTCAGCGCGGCCTTGAGTTCTTCGTCGGTGGGCTTGCCCATGATGTTGCGGTTCCTGTGTGACGGTGGCGGTTGACGTTGTAGACTAATAACACAAGTTGTTAGCGCTGCCTGCCATCCGGTGCCCAAGCGGCCTGTTTACCTGACGACGGTCAAACCAGGTCGCCGGACATCACCCATACTGCGCAGAAGGCTTGACCAGAGACATTGCATAAGGAACCGGAGAACCCGATGAGCAACAGCCATACCCCGCCCCACGTGGGCGCGCAGGATCCCGAACTGCGCAACTCCCCCATCGCCATGGAGATGGACGAGGAGTCCGATGTGCTCAAGCAGGAGGTGCCGGGGGAACCCGCGTGCTACTTCAATGACATCGCCTACCAGCACGGCGATTACGTCAACAGCGGCGGCATGCTGCTGCGCTGCGACCGGGGCGTGTGGGTGCAGTCCGTGGAGGGCGTGGACTGAGACCTCAGTACCCGGCGACCTGGTAGCGGTTCTTGCCTGCCGACTTGGCCTGGTAAAGGGCCTGGTCGGCGGCCCGCATCAGGCTGTCGTGGTCCTCGCCATGGCGGGGATACAGGGCGATGCCGACGCTGGCCCCCAGCAGGCATGTCTGGCCGTTGAGCTGTATGGGCCTGGACAGCGAATCGATGATCTTCTCGGCCACCTGTATGGCCATGTCCTCCTGCTCCAGGGCCTGTAGCAGGACCACGAACTCGTCCCCGCCCATGCGCGCCACGGTGTCCACCCGGCGCACCGCGGCCCGCAGACGCTGAGCCACTTCCTTGAGCACCCGGTCCCCCGCCTCGTGGCCGTGGGTATCATTGACCGGCTTGAAATCGTCCAGATCGATGAACAACAGCGCCAGGCTGTTCTTGTCGCGGCGCGCCTGTTCGATGGCCTGTGTCAGGCGATCCCGCAACAGGGTGCGGTTGGCCAGTCCGGTGAGGTTGTCGTGCAGCGCCATGTGCCGGACCTGGGCCTCGGCCTCCTTGCGCCGGGTGATGTCGGAGAAGATGGCGATGTGGTGGCTGATGTGTCCCTCGCCATCGCGCACCACGCTGATGGACAGGTTCTGGGGATACACGCGGCCGTCCTTGCGCCGGTTCCAGATCTCCCCTTCCCAGCGCCCGTGCAACAGCACCTGTTCCCACAGGGACTGATAGAAGGCCTCGTCGTGCATGCCGGAGCTGAGCAGTCCCGGATTGCGGCCGATCACCTCGGCGGCCTCGTAGCCGGTGATGCGCGTGAAGGCCGTGTTGGCGGAGATGATGCGGTTGCCCGCATCGGTGATGAAGATCCCCTCGTTGCTGTCCTCGAACACCCGGGCGTTGAGGCGCATGGATTCCTCCAGGCGCTTGCGCGCGGTGACATTCATGGCCAGCCAGATCACCGCGGGGCGGTCGAAGACCCTGGCCCCCATGGCCATCACGCGTCCCTCGAACCACAGTGTGCCCTCGGGACCACCCTTGGGCGGGATGCTGATCTGCTCGGCGCTCAGGGCATATTCCAGGGTCTGCAGGCTCGAGGTCTCCAGGGCCTTGTGCACCACGGACAGGAAGCGGTCCGCCAGCTCCAGCGGCAGTACCTCGTGCAGGCGCTTGCCGATCAGCGCCTGACCCCGGTGATACAGCTGGCTGTCCAGGCCGCCGAAGACATCCCGGTACTGCCCCTGGTCGTCGATGATGAAGCCGATGTCCGGCAGTGCCCGGATGATGGCGTTGAGCCGCTCGTGGCTGTCGAGCAGCTGGTTGGCCAGGCGCTTGCGGTCATCGATGTCGGAGACCGTCGCCAGTATCGCCGGCCCGTCCTCCCACGCCATGGCGCTCAAATTGATGCGCACATAGCTGTGTCCCGCATCACCGGTACGGATGCGAAGCTCCGTCTCCAGCGGCCCGGAGCGGGCGGGATCGGCGATCACCCTGGACATGAGCCTCGCGAGCAGATCGCGGTCCTCGGCGACCAGGAAGTCACTCAGCTGATGAGACAGCAGGAGTTCCTCGTCATGGCCGAAGATGTCCCGGAAGCGGGGATTCACGTAACGCAGCCAGCCGTCCTGGACGATGCACGCGCCGTCGCTCAGGTTCTCCATCAGCGCCCGGTACTTGACCTCCGAGTGGCGCAGGCGCTGTCCCTGCAGGCTCAGATACCAGGCCAGCGCGCCCGTGAGCAGCGAGATCAACCAAATCAGCCCCCAGAGGCCGCCGACGGGTGTCACCGCCTGCCAGCCGCCGCTGGGTTCGGCGGCCAGTTCCCACTCGCCCCCCAGCATGGTCACCGTCTGGCGCAGGCTGTCGCGGCGAAACAGCGCCGGATCACCGTAGAAGGTCTCACCCCGGGCACCCAGACCATCCCGCCCGCGGATGGCGATGTCCATGCTGCGCTCGAAGTAACCCAGCCCGGCCGCCTCGTACAGGCGCTGCATGTCCACGGGGATGGAGACCAGGCCCCAGTAGCGGTCGTCCTCGGTCCCGGCCACGTGGGCAGGCACGAAGATAGGCGTGCGGATGATCAGGCGCAGACCGCCCTGTACCAGTTCCCAGGGACCGGCGAGCACCGTCGAGCGGCGTTCGATCATGTCCAGCACCGAAGCGGACTGCTCCGGGTGGCTCATGAGATCCAGGCCCAGGGCCGCACGGTTGCCTTCCAGGGGATGCAGATAACGGATGACGTTGTCGGGCGCAGCGGTGAAGTGGCTGATCAGCCCCGGCCTGCGTTCCATGAGCATGGAGGCGATGGCATCGAACTCCGTCTCGCCCAGGTCCGGGTTGAACATGATGTAGGTGACCAGACCGTCGGTGACGTGGATCACTGCATTGAGTTCGGATTCGAGCCGGGCACGGAGATTGCCCAGTTGGCCCACCAACTCGGTGCGGGTCTCGTCCTGGACCCGCTGCTTCCAGACCTGCAGCAGGCTGAATAGGACCAGCAGCATCAGACCGCCCGCAAGGCAACCCGCCAACAGGGACCAGCGCGAGACCTTCAACGACATGGCTCGGGTTGACACAGGGTCATGGGGGCGGGTCGGCGCCTTGGCGAGGGTTCTGGGCGGTACTCGCGAGATACCACGCTGTGACGATTCCTTGGGCAGGGAGCTATAGGGCCAATCGCGGGCCGCTGTACAGCAACTGCCCGTGCATCGACTATATCATGCCACCAGGGACCGAAAAGACGGCGCATGTCATGGCTTGTTGGAATGGTGCCCGGAGCCGGAGTCGAACCGGCACGGCAAAAGCCGGGGGATTTTAAGTCCCCTGCGTCTACCAGTTCCGCCATCCGGGCTGAATCGAAAAGGCAGGCAGACGGCATTGTAGCCGCTTGCAGCGGACCGCGCGAAAGACATCAGGGAAAAGTGGAGGCTGGGGTCGGAATCGAACCGGCGTACACGGCTTTGCAGGCCGCTGCATAACCACTCTGCCACCCAGCCGGGTGCGGGAAGAGGCGCAAATCATAGCACCCCTGTCCCGAAAACAAAAAACCTCGGCAGAACCGAGGTTTGAGAATCTGGAGCGGGAAACGAGACTCGAACTCGCGACCCCAACCTTGGCAAGGTTGTGCTCTACCAACTGAGCTATTCCCGCTTGGGAGCGCGTATTCTATGGATCCTTGCAGTTTTGTGTCAAGGGGGGATTCTTACAAGGATGAAGGATGAAGGACGAAGGATGAAGGCAAAAACGCACGGTTGACCTCATCAGGCGGCATTTACCCTGTGCAGTGCGGCGCGCAGGTACTGGATCATGGACCACAGGGTCAGGGCAGCAGCCGCGTAGAGCAGCACCAGGCCCAGGGTGTGTAGGTCATACCCCAGCACCGGCTGCTGATAGAGCAGCAGGAAGATGGCCACCATCTGCGCGGTGGTCTTCACCTTGCCCAGGCTCGAGACCGCTACCTTGCCCCGCTGACCGATCTCCGCCATCCATTCCCGCAGGGCGGAGATGGCGATCTCCCGGCCGATGATGACGATGGCCGCGGCGGCCAGCAGCACACCGCCCATCTTATCCACCAGCAGCACCAGGGCCGCGGCCACCATCAGCTTGTCCGCCACGGGATCGAGGAAGGCACCGAAGCGGGAGGTCTGGCCCAGCTTGCGCGCCAGGTACCCGTCCAGCCAGTCGGTCAGGCCGGCCAGGGCGAAGATGGCGGCGCTGGCCGGCCCGGACCAGGACACGGGCAGGTAGAACACCACCACGATCAGGGGGATGAGGGCGATGCGCAGCCAGGTGAGCAGGTTGGGTATGTTCAAGGTCATCGAGATTCAGCCTTCATGAAAGCTGTCGTAGATCTGCTGTGCCAGCTTCCGGCTGATGCCCGGGACCTTGGACAGCTCGGCCACGCCGGCCCGGCTCACGCCGCGCAGCCCGCCGAAATGCTTGAGTAACTGCTGGCGACGCTTCGGGCCCATGCCGGGGATCTGCTCCAGGGGAGAAGTGGTGCGCGCCTTGGCACGTCGCTGGCGGTGGCCAGTGATGGCGAATCGGTGCGCCTCGTCGCGGATCTGTTGGATGAGATGCAGGGCACTGGAGCCCGGCGGCAGTATAGTCGGGCGCTCGGAGTCGCTCAACACGAGGGTCTCGAGCCCCGGCTTGCGGTCCGCCCCCTTGGCCACGCCCACCACGCTCACCCCCTGGACCTGCAGTTCCTCCAGCACCTCCAGGGCCTGGCGCACCTGGCCCTTGCCGCCGTCGATGAACAGCACGTCCGGCAGGCGCCCCTCGCCCTCCTTGAGGCGCGTGTAGCGCCGCTGCAGGGCCTGGCGCATGGCGGCATAGTCATCCCCCGGGGTGATGCCCTCGATGTTGAAGCGCCGGTAGTCGGACTTCACCGGCCCCTCGGCATCGAACACCACGCAGGAGGCCACGGTGAGCTCTCCCTGGGTGTGGCTGATGTCGAAACACTCCATCCGCGAAGGCAACTCGTCCAGGTCCAGGGCCTCGGCCAGGGCCTCCAGGCGCTCGCGCATGCCGGCGCGGCTGGCGAGCCGGGTGCGCAGGGCCAGTTCCGCGTTGCGCTCGGCCATCTCCAGCCAGCGGGCGCGCTCGCCGCGCACGTTCCAGCTCAGGCCCACCGCCCTGCCCCGGCGCTGGCCGAGCACCTCCGTGAGCAGTTCGGCATCCTCCGGGGCATGGCTCAGGATGATCTCCGCGGGCACCTCGCGGCTCAGGTAATACTGGGCCAGGAAGGCGCTGATCAGTTCCTCGGCACTGGTGTCCTCGGGCACGCTGGGGAACAGGGCCTTGTTGCCCAGGTGGTGCCCGCCGCGCACGAAGAACACCTGCACGCAGGCCTGACCGGAGGCCTGGTGACAGGCGATGATGTCCACGTCGCCACCCGCGCCGCTGATGTACTGCTGCTCGGAGATCTGGCGCAGCCGGGTGATCTGGTCCCGGTAACGGGCCGCCTCCTCGAAGGCGAGCCGCTCGGAGGCCTGCTCCATGCGCACTACCAGGTCGCGGATCACCGCCTCGCTCTTGCCCTCCAGGAACTGCACCGCGTGTTCCACGTCCTGCCGGTAGGTGGCCTCGTTGACAAGCCCCACGCAGGGCGCGGTGCAGCGCCGGATCTGGTACTGCAGGCAGGGCCGGGAGCGGTTCTGGAAGAAGCTGTCCTCGCACTGGCGCACCAGGAACAGCTTCTGCAGCAGGTTCAGGGTCTCGCGCACCGCCCCCGCCGAGGGATAGGGACCGAAGTAGCGGCCGCCGGGCTTGCGCGCGCCCCGGTGGAAGGTCAGGCGCGGGAAGGCGTGGTCGGTGACCAGGATGTAGGGGTAACTCTTGTCGTCGCGCAGCAGCACGTTGTAGCGGGGCCGGTGCTCCTTGATGAGGTTGCTCTCCAGCAGCAGGGCCTCGGCCTCGGTGCGGGTGACGGTGACCTCGATGTTGTGGATCTGGCTCACCATGGAGCGGATCCGCGCGCTGCTTACGTTGCTGCGGAAATAGCTGGCGACCCGTTTCTTCAGGTCCTTGGCCTTGCCCACGTAGAGCACCTCCCCCGCTCCGCCCAGCATCCGGTACACCCCCGGACGATGGGTCAGGGTGCGCAGGAAGCTGGCGGGATCGAAGGGTGCGGCCTCGTGCTGCTCGCTCATGGACGCTGGTGTCGGTTGTCAGGCGCGCCGCTGCCGGACCTGCGGCCCGGGCAGCCGCTCGCGGATACGGGCGAACACCGCCTGGAACATCTCGGGGGTCAGGCGCCGGGTCTGGGTGTTGTAGCGGCTGCAGTGGTAGGAATCGATCAGGGTCAGGCCGTCGAGTTCATGTTCAGCGCCATGGCCGAAGCGGTACGCGCTGGCCTTGATCCCCAGGGCGCGCAGGACGGCATTGTGGGCGATGGTGCCCAGGGCCAGCACCACCGCGTCCCGGGGCAGGCCCTTGAGTTCCACGGCCAGGTAATCGTTGCAGCTCACCACCTCGCCGGTCTCCGGCTTGTTGGCCGGTGGCAGGCACTTCACCGCATTGGTGATGCGGCAATCACTGAGCACCAGCCCGTCGTCGGCGGACACCGATTCCGGGCGACTGGCGAAGCCGAAGCGGTGCAGGGTCTCGTAGAGCAGGATGCCGGCGTAGTCGCCGGTGAAGGGCCGTCCCGAGGCGTTGGCGCCGTGCATGCCCGGGGCCAGGCCGACGATCAGCAGCCGGGCTTCGGGATCACCGAAAGGCGCCACGGGGGCATTGTGATACCCGGGGTGTTTCTGGCGCAGGTCAGCCAGGAAATCGCTCAGGCGCGGGCAACGGGTGCAGTGGGGATCGAAGTGGGTTTCCATGGCGTCATGCTACCACGGCAGTGGGACCTGCCGGCCGGGGCAGAAGACCTTGGACGGACTTCTGCTAGTTGTCGCCCACTTCCCGGGAAGCGATCAGACCGTGCTGCGCGGCCAGGGTCACCAGTTGCAGGTCGTTGCTGATACCCAGCTTGCCCATCACCCGGCACTTGTAGGTGCTCACCGTCTTGGGACTGATGTTCAGGGCGGTGGCGATGGCCTGGGGTGTCTGGCCCTGGAGGATCATCAACAGGATCTGGCGTTCCCGTCCGGAGAGCTCGTCAAAGGGGTTGGCCTGGTCCCTGTCAATCCCGCCCAGGGCCAGGCGCTGTGCCACCGCCGGGCTGATGTGGCGCTCACCCTGCATGGCGCCCTGGATGGCGGCGATCATCTCCTCGATGCGGCAACCCTTGGTGAGATAGCCACTGGCGCCGGCCTCCAGCACCCAGCGGGGCACGGGACCTTCGTCCATGGCCGTGAGCACCAGCACCTTCACCGACGGCTGGGCCTCCACGATGCGCCGGGTGGCCACGAGCCCGCCGATGCCCGGCATGTTGATGTCCATGAGCACCACGTCCGGCTTGAGGCGCTTGGCCTCCAGCAGGGCCTCCTCGCCGGAGGAGGCCTCGCCCACCACCTGGATACCGGTCACGGCGGCGCGCTCATCCAGCAGGCCGCGGATGCCCATGCGAACCAGTTCGTGATCGTCCACCAGCAGGACGTCGATCATGCCCCGCCCCCCGGCGCACCCGGGGTGCGGCGGCTGGAGATTCGATGACGGTTTGCCGGGAGACGATTCACGGTCGGCGGTTCACCATTCACTGAAAGGATGTTTGACCAGGCTGGTATTGTAATAACGCGGGTCATGGGAGACCTCCTCGCCGACCCAGTCCGGTCGCTCGAAGACCTCGTCGCTGGCGGTGAGCTCGATCTCGGCCACGATCAGCCCCTCATTGCGGCCCTCGAACACGTCCACTTCCCAGACATGCCCCTGATGTTCCACGAAGTGCCGGGTCTTTTCGATCAGCGGGCCTTCGCACAGGGCCTCCAGCATGCGGCGGGCCTCTTCGGGCGGGATCGAATACTCGAACTCCTCACGCTCAACGCCCAGGGTGGCGCTCTTGATGTTGAGCCGGGCGTCCTCGTCGGTCACCCGCACACGGATGGAGGCGTGGCGATTGCCGCACAGGTAACCCTGACGAAAGTGGATGCGCCGAGAGACGCTTTTCTTCCAGCTCTCACCCACCACCAGAAACTTGCGTTCGATTTCCAGGCCCATGGATCGTCTCGTGTTGGCCGGGCCGTCGCGGTCCGGTCAGGACGGCAGACATTCTACCTGATCCGGCCAGCGGGAAACCGCTGGCCGCCAGGATCAGAAGCGCAGCAGGGCCGAACCCCAGGTGAAGCCGCCGCCGAAGGCCTCCATCATCAGCAGGTCCCCGGGGCGCACCCGCCCGTCGCGCACGGCCACGTCCAGGGCCAGGGGGATGGAGGCGGCGGAGGTATTGCCGTGTTCACCCACGGTGACCACCACCCGGTCCATGGGCATCTTCAGCTTGCGCGCGGTGGCCTGGATGATGCGGATGTTGGCCTGGTGCGGGATCAGCCAGTCGATCTCCGCCTGGTCGATGTCGTTGTATTCCAGGGTCTCGTCCACGATTCGGCCCAGGGTGTTGACCGCCACCTTGAAGACCTCGTTGCCCTTCATCTCGATGTAGGCCTCGCCCGCCAGCACCTCGCTGTAGGCGGTGGAAACCCCCTTGGGTACATGCAGCAGGTTATCGAAGCGGCCGTCGGCGTGAAGGTGGGTGGAGAGGATGCCCTGCTCCTCGCTGGCCTCCAGGACCACGGCACCGGCGCCGTCGCCGAACAGGACGCAGGTGGTGCGGTCGGTCCAGTCCACGATGCGCGACAGGGTCTCGGCACCCACCACCAGGGCACACTTCGCGCCGCCGGTGCGGATGAAGCGATCGGCCACGCCCAGGGCGTAGACGAAGCCGGTGCACACCGCCTGCACGTCGAAGGCGGCGCAGCCGTGGATCTCCAGGCGCTTCTGCAGCAGGCAGGCGGTGCTGGGGAACACGCGATCCGGGGTGGTGGTGGCGACGATGATCAGGTCGATGTCGGCGCTGCCGCGCCCGGCCATCTCCATGGCGCGGCGCGCGGCCCGCTCGGCCAGGTCGCAGGTGGTCTCCTCGGGGCCCGCCACGTGGCGCTTCTTGATGCCGGTGCGCTCCTGGATCCACTCATCCGTGGTCTCCACCATCTTTTCCAGATCGTGGTTGGTGAGGATTTTCTCCGGGAGACAGCCCCCGGTGCCGGTGATCCGGGCGTAGGTCACGATGCTTCCCTTTCCGTCAGCAGCTGTTCCAGCTGCTTGTCGATGCGTTGCGCGATGTTCTTCTCCACCTCGAGGCGGGCGATGCGGATGGCGTTTTCAAAGGAAAACGCGTCGGCACCGCCATGGCTCTTGATGACGATGCCCTGCAGGCCCAGGAGGCTGGCACCGTTGTACAGGCGCGGATCGATGCGCTTCTTTAGGTTGCCGAGTACTGGCAGGGCGAACAACGCGGCGAAGCGGCTGAACAGGTTGCGCTTGAACTCGGCGCGGATGAAGTGGGACACCATGCGCGCCACACCCTCGCTGGTCTTCAGCGAGACGTTGCCCACGAAGCCGTCGCAGACCACCACGTCCACGTCGCCGCAGAAGATGTCGTCGCCTTCCACGAAGCCGATGTAGTTGAGGTTGCTGGCCTCCAGCAGACGGCCTGCTTCCTTGATCTGGTCGCTGCCCTTGATCTCTTCCTGGCCGATGTTGAGCAGTCCCACCTTGGGGCTGGGATTGTTGTCCACGGCACTCACCAGCACCGAGCCCATCACCGCGAACTGGAACAGGTGTTCCGCGGTGCAGTCTACGTTGGCGCCCAGGTCCAGCATGTGGGTGTGGCCGTGGATGGAGGGGATGGCGGTGCTGATGGCCGGGCGGTCGATGCCGGGCAGGGTCTTGAGCACGTAGCGGGCAGTGGCCATGAGCGCGCCGGTGTTGCCGGCGCTCACGCAGGCGTGGGCCTTGCCGTCCTTGACCAGGTTGATGGCCACGCGCATGGAGGAGTCTTTCTTGTTGCGCAGGGCCTGTGCGGGCGGCTCGTCCATGCCCACCACCTGGCTGGCGTGGTGGATGCGAAGCCGCTCGGAAGACTGTCCGGGGTGGCGGGCGATCTCGGCGCCGAGCATGGATTCATCACCCACCAGCACCAGCTCGATATCGGGGTATTTGCCCAGTGCCCCGACGGCGGCCGGGACCACGACACCCGGGCCGTGATCACCGCCCATGGCGTCCAGTGCGATGGTGAAGAGTCCGCTCATTCAGTCGTCGACGATTTTCGCCTGCCCGTAAATGACGACGCGGGATGTGTCCATCCCGCGATGTCTGGTTACATCTTGCGTGAGGCGCTGAACGGGCGCCTGTGCCCCCGTTCAGCGAAGCGGCGAGGGTTTTACTCCTCGTCCTGCTCCTTGGCCTTGATCACCTGGCGCCCGCGGTAGAAACCATCGGGGCTGATGTGGTGCCGACGGTGCACTTCACCGGTGGTGGGCTCGATGGAGAGCGCAGCGTTCTTGAGCGCATCGTGGGAACGACGCATGCCGCGCTTCGAGGGGGTGGTACGGGCCTGTTGAACTGCCATGATAAAGATCTCCGTAAAGCGTTTGCTTGAACCAGTCCCCGGTCAACGTGACCGGGTTAGGGTTTGTTCTCGTCTGTCTTGAGTCCCTTCAGGACAGCGAATGGGTTGTCGACTTCGCGCCGGCTGCGGGAGATGTCCCCGTCGGCGAACTCCCGGTATCCGCCCTCGGCGCAGGGGCTGCCCTGGGGATGCAGGGACACCACCGGTAGTGCCAGCAGCAGCTCCTCTTCAAGGAGACTGTGCAGGCTCAGGCCCCGTTCCTCCACCCAGACAGCGTCCTGGTCATCGGGCAGTGCCTCCAGGGCCTTCTCATCGGCCACCAGCCGGGCCTCGAAGTCATGGTCCACCGGGTGGTCCATGCGCTCCAGACAGCGCTGGCATCGCAGATGCAGGGTGGCCCGGACATGACCTCGAACCCGGTCACCGCCGCCGGGCGCCCTGTCGAAGCGGAAACGGACACTGGCCTCCCCCTCGGTATCCACCAGTTCCCCGGCAAGCCGGGTCAGCTGTGACAGGGGCAGCGTACCCGCCACCTCGCCCGCCCTGGCAGACAGCCGGGCCGAGTCGATCCAGTCGGGCAAGGCGTCAAACATAAGCCGGCAATTTTACGCCCCGGGACAGCCCGCTGTCAAAGACGATTTTGCCTTGATTTTGCCTTGTGAATCCGGGGCTTGGCTTGAAATGCCGACGGCAAATCACGGATACTCCGGGATCACCCGGTTTTCGGGCCCCGTATTCCCAAGGTGGCGGCACCCCGTGATACGCAAGATCCTGATTGCCAACCGCGGCGAGATCGCCGTGCGCATCATCCGTGCCTGCGCCGAAATGGGGATCACCTCGGTGGCCGTGTACACCGACGCGGACCGCCACAGCCTGCATGTGAAGAAGGCCAACGAGGCCTACTCCATCGGCCCCGATTCCCTGGCCGGCTATCTCAACGTGCACCGCATGGTCAACGTGGCCCGGGCCGTGGGCTGCGATGCCATCCACCCCGGCTACGGCTTCCTGTCGGAAAACCCCCAGTTCGCCCGCACCTGCGCCCAGCGCGGGGTGCGCTTCATCGGCCCCTCGGCGGAGGTGATCCACGCCATGGGCGACAAGGTCCAGGCGCGGCGTTCCATGATCGCCGCCGGGGTGCCGGTGGTGCCCGGCAGCGAGGGCAACCTGGCCAACGTGGACGAGGCCCTGGCCCTGGCCGAGCAGATCGGCTACCCGGTGATGCTCAAGGCCACCACCGGCGGCGGCGGGCGCGGCATCCGCCGCTGCGACGACCCGGCCCAGCTGCGCAGCAACTACGAGCGGGTGCGCTCCGAGGCCACCAAGGCCTTCGGCAACACCGAGATCTTCATGGAGAAGGCCATCATCAACCCGCGCCACATCGAGGTGCAGGTGCTGGCCGACAGCCACGGCAACGCCATCCACCTGTTCGAGCGCGACTGTTCCATCCAGCGCCGTCACCAGAAGCTGGTGGAGATCGCCCCCTCCCCCCAGTTGAGCGATGCACAACGCGCCTACGTGGGCGAGCTGGCGGTGCGCGCCGCCAGGGCGGTGGGCTACGAGAACGCCGGCACGGTGGAGTTCCTCATGGATCACGAGGACAACTTCTACTTCATGGAAATGAACACCCGCCTGCAGGTGGAACACCCGGTCACCGAGATGATCACCGGCGTGGACATCGTCCAGGAACAGATCCGCATCGCCTCGGGCCTGCCCATGACCTACGCCCAGGCGCAGGTACAGCGCCGCGGCTTTGCCATCGAGTTCCGCATCAACGCCGAAGATCCCAAGAACGACTTCCTGCCGAGCTTCGGTCGCATCACCCGCTACTTCGCCCCGGGCGGCCCGGGCGTGCGCACCGATGGCGCCATCTACACCGGTTACCACATTCCGCCCCACTACGACTCCATGTGCGCCAAGCTCATCGTCTGGGCCCTGGACTGGGAAAGCCTGATCCGCCGCGCCCGCCGGGCCCTGCAGGACATCGGTGTGTTCGGCGTGAAGACCACCATCCCCTATCACCTGGAGATCCTCGGCAACGCGGAATTCCAGTCGGGGCGCTTCGACACGGGCTTCGTGGAGGCCCACCCGGAACTCACCGACTACTCGGTGCGCCGCCCGGTCCGTGAACTGGCGGCCGTGATCGCCGCCGCCATCGCCGCCCACAAGGGCCTGTAAGCCATAAGGTAACGCCATGTCCAAGATCATGATCACCGATCTCACCCTGCGCGACGGCCACCAGAGCCTGATCGCCACGCGCATGCGCACCGAGGACATGCTGCCGATATGCGAGCGCATGGACCGGATCGGCTTCTGGTCCATGGAGGTCTGGGGCGGCGCCACCTTCGACGCCTGCGTCCGCTTCCTCAAGGAAGACCCCTGGGAACGCCTGCGCAAGCTGCGCGAGGCCCTGCCCAACACCCGCCTGCAGATGTTGCTGCGCGGGCAGAACCTGTTGGGCTACCGCCACTACGCCGACGACGTGGTGCGCAGCTTCGTGGCCCGCTCCGCCGCCAACGGCATGGACGTATTCCGCATCTTCGACGCCATGAACGACACCCGCAATCTGCGCGTGTCCATCGAGGCGGTGAAGCAGGAGAACAAGCACGCCCAGGGCACCATCAGCTACACCACCAGCCCGGTGCACAACATCGCGCAGTTCGTTGCCATGGCCCGGGAGATGGTGGACATGGGCTGCGACAGCATCGCCATCAAGGACATGGCCGGCCTGCTGACCCCGTCCACCACCGCGGAACTGGTGAGCGAGCTGGTGGCGGCGGTCAAGGTACCCGTGCACCTGCACACCCACGCCACCTCGGGGCTCGCCGAGATGTGCCACCTCAAGGCCATCGAGCACGGCGTGAGCGTGATCGACACCGCCATGTCCGCCTTCGCCGGCGGCACCAGCCACGCGCCCACCGAGAGCATGGTGGCGGCCCTCAAGGGCACGGCGTACGACACCGGCCTGGACCTGGAGGCCCTGCAGGAGATCGGCTTCTACTTCCACGAGGTGCGCAAGAAGTACCGTCAGTACGAAAGCGAGTTCACCGGCATCGATACCCGTGTACAGACCACCCAGGTACCCGGCGGCATGATCTCCAACCTGGCCAACCAGCTGCGGGAACAGGGCGCCCTGGACAAGATGAACCAGGTGATGAAGGAGATCCCCCGGGTGCGCGAGGACCTGGGCTACCCGCCCCTGGTCACCCCCACCTCCCAGATCGTGGGCACCCAGGCGGTGATGAACGTGCTCACCGGCGAGCGCTACAAGACCATCACCAACGAGGTGAAGCTCTACCTCCAGGGCCGCTACGGCCGCACCCTGGGCACGGTGAACGCGGTGGTGCGCCAGAAGGCCATCGGCAACGCCGAGGTGATCGACTGCCGCCCTGCCGACCTGCTGGAGGACGAACTGGATAACCTGCGCGAGCAGGCCGGCGAGCTGGCCCAGAGCGAGGAGGACGTGCTGATCTACGCCATGTTCCCCGAGGTGGGCCGGGAGTTCCTGCAGCAGCGCCGCGACGGCCACCTGGTGCCCGAACCCCTACTGCCTGCCAACGGCGGCAAGAAGGAGGAACAGGCCGCGCCGGTGGAATTCCGCGTCACCCTGCACGGCGAGACCTACCACATCAAGGTCACCGGCACCGGCCACAAGCGCGAGGACATGCGCCCCTTCTACGTCACCGTGGATGGCATGCCCGAAGAGATCCAGGTGGAGACCCTGGATGAACTGCTGGTGTCCGCCGAGGGCGGCGACACCGCCCAGCCCCGCCCCCGCGGCAAGGGCAGCCAGCGCCCCCGGGCCACCAAGCCCGGACACGTGAGCACCTCCATGCCCGGCAGCATCACCGACGTGTTGGTCAAGGAAGGCGAGACGGTCAAGGCCGGCGACGCGGTGCTGGTACTCGAGGCCATGAAGATGGAGACCGAGGTACAGGCCCCGGTGGACGGCACCGTCAAGGCGGTGCACGTGGCCAAGGGCGACAGCGTCAACCCGGACGAGACCCTGGTGGAGATCGAGTGAGCCCCCTGATCCTCGGTTCCTCCTCGCCGTTTCGACGGGAACTGCTGGAGCGCCTGCAACTGCCGTTTCAGTGCCACTCGCCCGAGGTGGACGAAACCCCCCTGCCCGACGAATCCCCCGCCGACCTGGTGGCCCGGCTTGCCCGGGACAAGGCCCGGGCCGTGGCCATGCACCACCCCGAGGCCCTGATCATCGGCTCCGACCAGGTGGCGGAGCTGGACGGTCGTATCCTGGGCAAGCCCGGCAGCCACGAGCGGGCCGTGGTGCAACTGCGCGCCGCCTCGGGCCGCTCCGTGGTGTTTCACACTGGCCTGTGCCTGTTCAACGCACACACCGGCCGTGCCCAGATCCACACCGTGCCGTTCACCGTGCACTTTCGCACCCTGGACTCGGCCATGATCGAGGACTACCTGCGCCGGGAGCAGCCCTACGGCTGCGCCGGCAGCTTCAAGTCCGAGGGCCTGGGCATCGCCCTGTTCCAGCGCATGGAGGGCGATGATCCCACCGCCCTGATCGGCCTGCCACTGATCACCCTGGTAAGCATGCTGCGGGAGGAAGGCGTGGCGGTATTGGGCGGGAAGGCCTCGGCCTATTAAGGCGGCCCTTTAACCCGCATATTTCACCGGTCCCGGTGAAATATGCGGGTTAATTCACTCACCTTGCCACCTATGGTGAATCGTAGGCCGGACAAAGCGCAGCGGTGTCCGGCACAAGCTGCCCGATACCGCTTGCGCTCTATCGGGCCTACGGAGCTTGCGCGATGGTCTCGTTATTCAAGGCCGGGTTAATAATAACCCCACCCTACGCCCCTCCAACGCAAACGGGCCGCCCAAAGGGCGGCCCGTTTGCGTGTCCATACTGTTTGCGCCTCAGCGGCCCGGGATGCGGAAATGGATCAGATGGGGGTCACCGTCCTCCACCGGACGGCCCAGGCTGATCACGCCCTCGCCCACCAGGGGGAACTCCTCACCGTTGAGCAGGCAGACCTGGTCATTGCCCTTGAGCTGCACATAGGTGCCATTGGTACTCTGGTCAATGACCACGAACTTGCCCTTGCGGTAGATGAATCGGGCATGGTGCCGGGAGGCCACGGGTACCGCGACCACCAGATCGCAGTCCAGGTTGCGGCCCACCACGAACACCCGGGAGCTTGCCGTGAACCAGTGCTCGACACCCTCATAGCTCAAGGAGAGTCGCGCGCTGAGGTCATACATGGCCCGCACGCGCTCTGCGCTGATCTGCTGGGTCGGTGAAGCCTCGTTGTAACCGTCGTCGGAGGACTGCATGAAGTGTTTCATCGTTTGGCCTACCTCAGTTGCTCACTGAGATAGAGTATGCGCGCGGATAAAGGCCATTTTCTGTGAACTTAAGCAGAAAAAATCGGCCAAGTGATCAAGAACATGCGTTTGCAACGTTCTTTCTGATAAACCTCTCGGAATCTTTACACGCAAACCCAAGGGAGGCAATCCTCATGTCCAAGAACGCGGTTGGCATCATCGGCACGGGCAACGTCGGCATTGCCGCGGCCTATGCCCTGTTTCAGCGCCAGATCGCCAGCAGCCTGGTGCTGGTGGACAAGGACCCCCGCCGGGCTGAGGGCGAGGCCATGGACCTGATGCACGGCCAGGCCCTGGTGGGCCGGGTGACGGTGCGCGCCGGCGACTACGCGGACCTGGCCGGCTGCCGGGTGATCGTGATCTGCGCGGGCGTCGGCCAGAAGCCCGGTGAGACCCGCCTGGACCTGCTCAATCGCAACGCGGCGGTGTTCCGGGAGATCGCCGAACAGCTGGATCGCCACGCCCCGGAGGCGGTGCTGGTGATCGCCACCAACCCGGTGGACATCCTCACCACCGTGATGCAGCGCCTGAGCAAGCGCCCGCCGGAGGCGGTGATCGGCACCGGCACCATGCTGGACACCTCCCGCTTCCGCGCCCTGCTGGGGGAACACTACGACGTGAATCCCCGCTCCGTGCATGCCTATATCCTGGGCGAGCACGGCGATTCCGAGGTGGCCATCTGGAGCAGCGCCAGCATCGGCGGCCTGCCCATCATGGGCAACGAGATCAGCTGCAAGCCCTTCGACGCCGCGGCCATGGAACGCATCTTCCAGCAGGTACGCGGCGCCGCCTACGACATCATCGCCCGCAAAGGCTACACCAACACCGCCATCGGCCTGGTGATCGCCTACCTGGTTCGGGTGATCCTGGAGGACCAGAAGAGCGTCCTGCCCGTGAGCGTGGACCCGGCCGGAACCTACGGCATCGAGCCGGGGCTGTGCCTGAGCATCCCCTGCGTGGTGGGCGCCCGGGGCGTGGAATGCCGGGTACCGCCGGAGGTCTCGGTTGAGGAACGGGATGGACTGCATGCCTCGGCCGCCGTACTGCGGGAGAGCCTGGAGGGGATGGAGATCTAGTGGCAAGTCTCAAGTGGCTAGTGGCAAGGAACACCACCCTCACCCCGACCCTCTCCCTGAGGGAGAGGGAGAAGACAGGGTGTACTCCCTCCCCCGCAACGCGGGGGAGGGCTGGGGTGGGGGCCCCTTGCCACTAGCCACTTGAGACTAGCCACTGCCTTCCCCTATCCTTCCGCCCGCCTTATAGTCCGACCCCCTTCTGGAGACACCCAACCATGTCCCACACCCCTGGTGTGAATCCGGGCCTGCGCGAACGCGCCGGGCGCTGGATCGAATCCGGCCCGGTGCAGCGGGTCATCGTCGCCCTGATCCTGATCAACGCCGCCATCCTGGGCCTGGAGACCGACCCTGACATCATGGCCCGTATCGGCGACTGGCTGATCGGCGCCGACCGGGTGATCCTGGGCGTGTTCGTGGTGGAGATCCTGATCAAGCTCTACGCCCAGGGCCTGCGCTTCTTCCGCAATCCCTGGAACGTGTTCGACTTCTTCGTGGTGGGCATCGCCCTGTTCCCGGCCTCGGGTCCTTTCGCGGTCCTGCGTATCCTGCGTCTGCTGCGCTTGGTGTCCATGGTCCCCAAGCTGCGCTTCGTGGTGGAGGCCCTGCTGCGGGCGATCCCGGGCATCGCCTCCATCTTCGGCCTGCTGATCATCCTGTTCTACGTGTTCGCGGTCATCGCCACCAACCTGTTCGCCGAGCAGCACCCGGACTGGTTCGGATCAATCGGCCGTTCCATGTACACCCTCTTCCAGGTCATGACCCTGGAAAGCTGGTCCATGGGCATCGCCCGGCCGGTGATGGAGACCCATCCCTACGCCTGGGTGTTCTTCGTGCCCTTCATCCTGGTGGCCACCTTCACCATCCTCAACCTGTTTATCGCCATCATCGTCAACACCATGCAGACCCTGGCCGAGGAGCAGCAGCGTTTCGAGGAAAAGACCATCACCACGGTGGTGCACGCCGAGAGCGAACAGCTGCACCAGGACCTGACCCGGGTGGAGAGCGAGAACCAGCAGCTGCACCAGGACCTGCGCGCCCTGCGCGAGGAGATTCGGGCCCTGCGGGAAGAACTGCGCAGGCCCGGATAGGCAGCCCAGGCCATGTGCCCGGTCGTAATGCCCCTACGATTCGCAGGCGCGCCGGGCTACACTCCCTGTAGAGCCAACACAGGAGCGTCCCCATGAGCACACTGGACCAGATCAGAGAAGGCTTCGGCCATGCCCTCGACACCCTGAGCCGCGGCTGGCATCAGCTGCGCGAACGCGCCGGCAGCGCGCTGACCCGCTTCCACCCCAGCTCCGCCGAAGGTCCTGTGGAGAGCGTCGAGGCCGGCGTGGCCCGCAACGCGGCCCGCTGGGGCCTGCTGGCCTCGGAGGTGCGCGAGACCGATGACGCACTCATCATCGGCCTGGAGATCCCCGGCATGGAGTCCAAGGACTTCGAGATCCAGGTGGTGGATGATCACCTGGTGGTCAGCGGCGAGAAGCACCTTGAACGGGAACAGGCCCGGGGCCGTTTCTACGTGATGGAGCGGGCCTACGGGCGCTTCGAGCGGGTGGTCCCCCTGCCCATCCCCGTGGATTCCCAGGGCGCCAGGGCCAAGTACCACAACGGTGTGCTCACCGTGACCCTGCCCAAGAACCTGCGCGCCCTCGGCCGGCGCATCCCCGTCCAGGGAGCCTGACATGAGCGACGACAGCCCCATCATCAACGGCAACACCTACGCGGGTCCTGAGCGCCGCTCCGGCAAGGACCGGCGTTCCGGCAAGGACCGGCGTGAGATGGTGCGCTTTGAGCCGGAGAAGGATCCGCGCCGCTCCGGCAAGGACCGGCGGCAGAAGCAGGATGATCTCTGGGAGCGGAGGGACTTTTAGGAAGTGGGAAGGGTGAATTGGGAAGTGGGAATTGAACCCAGATTGTCCATTAGCCGGCATGCAGCCCATGAATGACGGGCGGGGCGGATGCATTGGCCCAGAGACCCGCGAACCAAGCACGTTTTCGACGGGGTACGGATAGCATCAGCTTGTTCTGTTTGACATCCGGGTGCCAAGAGCCGCCGATGGCCAACACCAGGCCATGCAGAGTGGAGAGGGTATGCTGGATTCGGGAACGCAACACGGCCTGACGAAACAGGCTCATCAAGTTGTAGGCCAGCATCGCAAAGCCCAAGGCGGCTTCCGTCGCCCAGAAG